>JAGAJM010000004.1 GCA_017626055.1 bacterium
CTATCCCAACTTTTTCTGCAAGTTGGGCTTGGGTTAATTTTATTTTAGTTCTTAATTCCTTAATGCGGAGCCCTAACAATTGTTTGACAGTCATAATGCCTCCTTTTAGGAGTTTAGAATATCGTATAAAAAAATCAAACCATAAATCAGGTAATAAATATTGACAAAATTCTAGATTATAAGTAATATTGTCTGTGTAAAATATAGACTATTGTCTAATTTAATTACTTATTTTATGGATTAATATAAAAAATTATGGAAAAGATTATTAAAGTTTCTGTTATAGTGCCTGTCTATAATGTAGAAAAGTATCTTAAAAGATGTTTGGATAATCTAATCAATCAAACTCTTTCAGATATTGAAATTGTCTGTGTAAATGATGGCTCAACAGATAATTCATTAGAAATATTAGAAAATTATTCAAAACAAGATGAAAGAATAAAAATTATAAACCAGCAAAATGGTGGTTTATCTGTTGCGAGAAATACTGGCATGGAAGTTGCAGTTGGTGAATATATAGGTTTTGTTGATTCTGATGATTGGGTAGATGTTGATTTTTATGAAAAACTTTATAATGCTGCCAAAAATAATGATTGCGATATTGCAGTTGCAGACTTTTTGAGAAAACACCCTAAAAAAGATAAAAAACGCTTACATATAAAAGAAGAAAAAGTTTATTCAACTCCAGAAGACAAATATATGATTTGTAGAACTTTTAGAGAGGGTTGTGTTTGGAATAAAATTTATAGAAAAAGTTTGTTAGATAAAATTAATTTAAAATTTGTGCCTGGAATGTATTATGAAGATAGAGATTTTACTGCTCGTTCTTTATTTTATTCAGACAAATTGGTTACTGTTCCAAATACTTATTATAACTATTTTGTAAACCCAGTATCAATTGTTCAAACAACAATGAATGAGAAAAAAATAGAACATTATCATTTGGTAAGAAAACAAACAGTTGAATTTATTATAAAAAATAATATTGATGTTCCAGATGGCTTGTATAAGTACGAAAGAGATAGATTTTATTTATTTGGAAAACTTTTATATTCAATAAAGGAAAGTACAAAATCTGATGTAATTTATCTTTTTGGAAAAATAAAATTATTTAAAATAAGGAAAAGAAAAAATGATACCAAAGATAATTCATTATGTTTGGGTTGGAAATAATGAAAAACCTGAAATTGTTTTAAAATGTATAGAGTCGTGGAAAAAATATTGTCCAGATTTTGAAATAATAGAATGGAATAATGACTCATTAAAAGAAATAGATAATAAATATGTTTCCCAAGCGTTCGAATGTAAAAAATGGGCATTTGTTTCTGATTATTTAAGATTGTATGCTCTTAAAAATTTTGGTGGATTTTATTTTGACACAGATTTAGAAATAACAAATAGTTTGGATGAATTTTTAGATAAAGATTTTGTAACTGGTTTTGAAGAGTTTAACGGAAAAGTAGCGCCAATAACGGCTTTAATGGGGGCTAAAAAAGATAGTAAAATAATTTCTGATCTTTTATCAGAATATGATGATATTGATTTTATAAAAAATGGCAAAATGGATACCACAACCAATGTAACACGAATTACGAAATATTTTGAAAAGAAGTTTAACTATACTTCAAAAAATAAATCAGATGAGGAATTTTTATTAGAAGAAAATTCAATAATTTATCCAGTATATTATTTTTGTACCCAAAAAGATGGAAAGGTAAATTATTCTATTCATCATTACAATGGTTCTTGGGTGGATGGTTATTCCAGAAAAAATATGTTTAAGTTGGGTCAAAAACAAATTGTTCGTTTTCACAGAAGAAAAAAAGTAAACAATACAAATTATCCGCTTTTAAAAAACGAAAAAATAACGCACAAATTAAAAATTATGGATTACGAAATTTGTATAGTTGAATAATTAAAAAATTATAAATCAATCATTTTCATTATCATTTTTCTATCAACTTTTATTTGAGAACCAGTTTCAAGATTTTTGATAGAAACTTGATTATTTAAAATTTCATCTTCACCTAAAATAAATGCGTATTTTGCAACTTTTGCGGCTTTTTCTAATTGTTTTGTGAATTTTTTATTAGAAAGGTCAAATTCAACATTCAAACCATCATTTCTCAATTCTTCAGCAAGTAAAAATGCATCAGTTGGAAAATTTGAAACAATAAAACCATCTAATTTTTTAGATTTTTTTTCTGGTAAAAGAGAAATCAATCTTTCCATACCCATAGCAAAACCAACCGCAGGAGTTGGTTCTCCACCAAGTTGACCAACTAAAGCATCATATCTTCCACCACCACAAACGGCATTTTGAGAACCTAAATTGTTTGATTTAATTTCAAAAACAGTTCTGTTATAGTAATCCAAACCTCTTACAAGAAGTTTATTTTCGTTGTATTTAACATTCATTCTATCTAAATACAATTTCAATTCTGTATAATGCTCTGCACACTCTTCGCAAATGAAATCAGAATTGATTACTTCTTGAACTTCTGGTTTTTCAAAAATCTTTTTACAAGACTCAACTTTACAATCCAAAAGTCTTAGTGGATTTTTTTCATATCTATTTTGACAATCTTCGCAAAGTTCTTCAAAATAAGGTTTTAAAACTGCTTTAAGTTTATTTTTAAACTCATCACGACAAGTTGGACAACCAAGAGAGTTTAATTCAACTTCCAAATCATTAAGACCAAGGGCTTTTAGGTAATTAACTGCCATCAAAATAACTTCAGCATCAGCAGTTGCTTGTTTTATCCCAAACATTTCAACACCAACTTGGTGGAATTGTCTTTGGCGACCAGCTTGAGGTCTTTCATATCTAAACATTGGACCTTTATACCAAAGTTTTACAGGGGCAGAAAGTCTAGACATACCATTTTCAATATAAGAACGAACCACACCAGCAGTATTTTCTGGTCTTAGAGTAATTGAGCGATCACTTTTTTCAAAAGTGTACATTTCTTTATTTACTATGTCAGTTGTATCACCAACACCACGAGAAAAAAGTTCTGTAACTTCAATAATAGGGGTTCTAATTTCTTTAAATCCGTATTTTGAAAAAACTTCATCTGCTTTTTGTTCTATAAAATGCCACATCTCAATTTCTTGTGGCAAAATGTCTTTTGTTCCTTTTAAAACTTTTAATATATTAGCCATAAATCAATTATATTATTTCAAACAGAGATGTCAATTTTGTGTTATACTTGATAAAAAGAGGGGGTTTTATGAAACTATTACATACGATGATTAGAGTGAAAGATGCTGAAGCAAGTTTGAAGTTTTATACTGAACTTTTGAATATGAAGTTGGATAAAAAGAAAAGGCTTGATGATTGTTGGTTGTACTTTTTGACAGATGAAGATGGTACAACTCAACTTGAATTAACTTACAATGATGAAACCCCTGAAGGTGGTTATAATTTAGGTTCAGGGTTTGGTCATTTGGCATTTTCTGTTGAATCTTTAGACAAATTCACAGAAAAAATGAACGATTTAGGTTACAAATACTTATATGAACCATTTGATTTAAACGGAAAAGGAACAAGAATTGCTTTTGTAAATGATCCAGATGGTTATGAAGTTGAACTTATTGAAAAAGTTGTTTGGTAAAAAGAAAGGGAACTGATTTTCAGTTCCCTATTTAATTGGATATTATTTTGAGAATATTGATTGATATCTTTCAGAAATTCTTTCTTTTATAATCTTACCTGATTCACTATTAGGTGATTCTATTAGATTTAAAGAAAAAGATAAGGTATCATAAACTTTAATTTTTCCATTTATACCACCACCTTTTTCTACATCCATATCAAACATTGATAATAATGCAGTTATTTCTTTAGCATTTAAAGTTTTACCGCCATCAACGTTAATATTATGGAATGAATTTTTAGCAGCTTGAATAAATTCAGCATCGTTTTTGTATTCATCAGATAAAGGTGCCATTTGAGATTTTACAAATTCATCTATTGTTAATTCTCCATTATCATTACCATAAGTTTTATCTAAATGTTCAATGTATGATTGACCAAAATTTATAAATCCTTTTTTATATTCAGAATCAATACGATCAATATCAGCTTGAGTTTTGTTTGGTTTTTTAACAAGTTCTCGCCAACTATCAGGAAGAACTACGAATTGTTCTTGGTAAGCAGATCTACCTGCGGCACCTGTACGAGTGGCAAAAGCTTCATAATTTTTTCCCAAACTATCTATTCCCATAATAATTCCCCATAAATATTCCTTATATTTATATAAAGTATTTTCGGATTTAAAAATTGCCTAAGATTAAAAAATAATATTTACAAATTGTAATTTATTTACATAAAACCGCTAGAATTGTATTATTATGTAAGAATAGACATAAAACCATTCTTTCGGAGGCTAAATTGGTAGAAAGATTTTATATAAAAGGTGGAACCCCATTAAAGGGCGAAGTTTGTATAGGTGGTGCTAAAAACTCTGTTTTAAAGTTAATGGCAGCAGCTATTTTGGCAAAAGGTGAATCAAAAATTTATAATGTACCTGATTTAACAGACGTTGAGATTATGCTGAGTGTAATTGCTCAATTAGGTGCAAAAACAAGTTATAACAAAGAAGAAAAATCATTAACAATTGATGCAACAGATATTACAAATATCACTGCAAGTTATGAATTAGTAAGTAAAATGAGAGCATCTTTTATTGTATTAGGTGCTTTAGTTTCCCGTTGTAAAGAAGCTAGAGTTGCATTACCTGGCGGTTGTGCTATTGGTGAAAGACGAGTTGACTTCCATATTCGTGGTTTGGAATCTTTGGGTGCTAAAATCAAAATCGAAAACGGATATGTTCATGCAAAAACTAACAAACTTGTTGGTGCTGACATTTATTTAGATATTCCATCAGTTGGTGCAACAGAAAATATAATGCTTGCATCCGTTCTGGCTGAAGGTTCTACAAAAATTCAGAACGCAGCACAAGAGCCTGAAATTGTTGATTTAGCGAATTTCTTAAATGCTATGGGTGCAGATGTTAATGGTGCAGGGACATCTGAAATTATTATCAATGGCGTAAAGCAAGCTGACTTACATCCAATTGAATACACAACAATTCCAGATAGAATTGAGGCTGGAACCTTTATGACAGCTATTGTTGCGACAAAAGGTAAAGGTATTATCAGAAATATTTATCCAGCACATTTGACATTCTTTACAGATAAATTATTGAAAATGGGTGCGAATATTAAACTTATTGACCCTACTTCAATGGAAGTAAGTTGTAAAAATAGATTAAATTCAATCAATTACGTAACTCAGCCATATCCAGGTTTTCCAACAGACTTGCAATCTATGGCGATGACACTTTTAACAACCGCAAATGGTGTTGGTATTATCACAGAAAGTTTGTATGAAAACAGATTTATGCAAGTGCCTGACTTAAACAGAATGGGTGCTGATATTCATCAAGACAGAAATCACGCAATCATTAAAGGTGTGAAAAAACTTTCTGGTGCGACATTAACTGCAAGTGATTTGAGAGCAGGTGCTTCTTTAGTTGTTGCAGCGTTAATGGCAGAAGGAAATTCTGTTGTTGAAAAACTACATCATATAGATAGAGGATACGAAAATTTTGAAAATAAGATAAGATTGTTAGGAGGGAAAATAGAACGTAGAGTCGAAGAGTCCCCAACAAACCTAACGGAGGGAATACATAATGAGTCCTACTTATAAACGTTGGTACGATCATGACCCATTATTATTAGAAGTAATTGAGCTTTTGAGAAATTATCAAACAGAACTAAGAGCTCAAGCAGAGATATTTTTGCAAAAAATCGAAGAAAAAGTTTCAAAAGAAACTATTGATAAATTTTATGCTATGGTGAAACCTGTTAATGCTAACAATCGTTGGTACGATAAGGATCCAGTGATTTCAAGAACAGTTGAAATCTTGAGAATTGTTCCACCAGAAGCTCAAAGAATTTGTGCTCAAAACTTCATTAAAACACTTAGAGAAATGGGTATTGAGTACGAAAGCCAAAACGTACAAATATAAAGTTATGAGATTCTACGGGCTAAAGCCCTCTGAATGACATAATAAAATTTTTCGTAATAGTAGAAGATTAGTGTAGTAGTAGAAAAAAGAACTCTCAGATTACCGAGAGTTCTTTTAGTTTTATTTTTTAGGTTTAATTATAACACTTTGATTAATTCACTACTTTCATTGAAGCCCATCAATATTTGATCTTCTGGGGAATTATGTTCGATATATGTTGTAAGTTTTCCATTTGGTTCATAAACGGCGATTTTTTCTTGTTTTGTATTGTCATTCATAACAGAAACTTCAACTGAGCCATTGTCAACAAAGTTTGTTGTTTTGAACGTATTTTCGCCAATTTTTTCTTCAACAGTATAGCTTTTTCCATAATCGTGGTAAACGATGTATTTAACATTGTTAGGATCTTGAGCATCTTCAATACCTGTTAATGTACCATTTACATCAAATGTGTGGGTAATAGAACCTGTTGCAGTTTGAGTTGTAATTCTTTCAATTTCACCATTTGAGTAGAATTGTTTTTGTCCTTCAACTTGTTTTGGGTCATAACCTAAAACATAAGGTTGTGCAGGAACAAGTTGAGTATCTGCTTGAGGGTTTTTACCTGTTGTATTAGGAATTGGTTCTTGTTTTTTGTTTTCAACACTTGCCAATTTACCATTTACGTATTTTTCTGTTTTAACAGTGTAATTTTTGCGATCAATAATTTCAAGTTCTCTTATTTGACCATTTTTATCATAGTCAATAGATCTTGAAGATTTAGTCAATTTGCAATCTTCTAAAATAGCAGTAGAACCATCTTCACGTGCAATATAACGTTTTTCAAAACCATTTGGTCCATATTCAGTGGTTGTAGCATAGAATAATTCACCATTGCCGCCATATCCTGAGTTTTGAACGGATCTACCTTGTTCATCAAGAGTTTGAAGTTGGTATTTTAACACCTCAACTTTACCATTTTCTATCTTATTAAAGTTTTCTTGAACTGAGATTAGTTTGCCAGTTGAGTTGTCATATGTTTCAATTTTTCTGATTGCATCATTTGGAGCCATAATATCAGTTTTATAAACAGTTGTTGTATCATTAAAACGTCTAACAATAGCACTTAATGTTCCGTCAGCTGAAGTGATTCTTTCACCTTCCATTGAGTGTACCATTTCTGGAGTTATAATAGTTGGAGTTAGTGGTGTAATTGTTTTTGGTGCAGCTGGAGCACTATTTGCAATTGGTTGATTATAAGCAGCAAGAGCTTTTAAACCATCCATATTAGGATTATCCATTGGTGCATAAATTTGACGAGGTTGAGTTGCAACTTGTTGGGGTGCCATCATTGTCGTATTTTGTACCATTGGACTTAAATTAACCGGATTTATCATTTTCCCTACCTTTAAATTTTACATACTACACTATTATCACAAAAACTTAAAATAAAAATTAATTGCCTTTATGTTAAATATTGTAAATAGGTTAAAAATATTGATAAGTATTATATAATGTAAGATATGTTAATGATAAATGAAGATGATATTTCAAGAAATTATGAGGATTTTCGTGCAAAGGTTAAAAAGGATGTTTCTTTTGCCGTAACTGGTCTGACATCAATTTTAAGAATTTATCTACTATCAAAAATCAAAGCATATTCAAAGAAAAAAGTCCTGTTTATAACATCAACCGAACAAAATGCTCTAAAATATCAAAGTGATTTATTATCAGCATTCAATGTAAAATCTCAAGTTATGCCGTTTCAAAATATTTCAATGTATGAAACAGTTAGCCCAAACTTGTACGATTATGCTCAACAAATCAAAATACTACAATCAAAACCAGATATTGTTTTGTGTCCAGTTAAATCTTTATTGGAAAAATTTCCTCAAAGTGATTTTTTTAAAAAAAATAGTTTAAAAATCAAAGTTGGGGATAGTTTGGATTTAAAAGAATTAGCCCAAAGTCTTGTAAAACTTGGCTATAAAAAATCAACAATGGTAAATGATGTTTCAGAATTTAGTATTAGAGGAGATATCGTAGATATTTTTTCACTAGATGACAACCCTATTAGAATTGAACTTTGGGGAGATGAAGTTGTCGATATAAGATATTTTAATAACGAAACTCAAAAGTCTATTGAAAAAATTAAAGAAGTCAAAATACTTCCTATTTATAAGTTTTTAGTAGATGGTAAAGAAGATTTAGTAAGAGATTTACAACAAAGTGAAGATGAAGTTCCAGATGAAAGTTATTTTGACGGAATTGAGGTTTACCAAAACTATTTTAACGATAAATTAGTTAGTCTTTTAGATTATTTTGAAGATTATGTTTTAGTTTTTGATGAAACAAGTGAAATTTATTCGAAATACGAATTTGTGAATGAAAATTTTGAAAAACAATTAGAGGAAAATCTAAAATTAAGTTATATCAAAGAATTAAAAGGTAAAAACCACTTTACTTACGAAGAATTTTTGAGAGGAACTTCTTACTTTACAAAAATAGGTTTTAATAATTTTGTAGATAGTCAAATTGGAGACTTGATAGAATTTGATTCTCAGCCATTAAGAAATTTTGAAGCGAATATTGATACAATTGCGGATTTTATAGAAGAACATAAAGATTATAAAATTCTTATTGCCACAGATTATCCAGAAAGAGTGAAAGAAATATTAAAAGAAAAAGGAATATTCCACCCCGAGTTTTCTGAAAGCACAGTTTTGGGCGGGTGTATTTTAGAAGATTTTAAAACGATTATTATGACTGATAGAGAGTTGTTTAATAAACGCTCAAAAGAAGTTACAGCAAGTAAAAAATCTTATTTCAAAGAAAAGCCAGAATATATTGAAAACATAAATGACATCAAATCAGGGGAGTTTGTTGTACATACAATTCATGGGTTAGGAGTTTATAAAGGATTATCAAAACAAGAAATTGATGGTCAATTAAAAGATTACTTGACTATTGAATACGCAAACAAAGACAGATTACATATTCCAGCTGAACAAATTAACTTGTTGTGCAGATACAGAGGTTCTGGGACAATAAAACCAAAACTTTCAAGAATGGGTGGAAAAGATTGGGAAAACACAAAAGCTAAGGTTAAAAAGGAAGTTGAAGTTGTTGCTTATGACTTGTTAAGACTTTACGCAAGACGCAAAATGCAACAAGGTATTCAATTCTTACCTGATACAAATTGGCAAATTGAGATGGAAGAGGCTTTTGAGTTTGTGGAAACACCAGATCAATTAAAAGCAATTTCTCAAGTAAAATACGATATGGAATCTGAACAACCTATGGATAGGTTGATTTGTGGAGATGTTGGATTTGGTAAAACAGAAGTTGCAATGAGAGCTATTTTTAAAGCTGTAACTTCAGGAAAACAAGTTGCGGTAGTTGTTCCAACAACGATTTTAGCTCTCCAACATTATCAGACGATTTCTGAAAGGTTTAAGCCTTTTGGGGTTGGGGTTGAATTGTTATCAAGATTTAGAACTAAAAAAGAGCAAACACAAACTATCAAAAATCTTGCAATAGGTACTTGTGATGTGGTTGTTGGAACACATAGATTATTACAAGATGGAATTGTTTTTAAAGATTTAGGTCTTTTAGTTATTGATGAAGAACATAGATTTGGGGTTCGACATAAGGAAAAATTGAAACAACTTCGAGAAAATATTGATATTCTTTCAATGTCAGCCACTCCAATTCCAAGAACTTTGTATATGTCCTTATCTGGAATTAAAGATATGTCAGTAATTAACACCCCACCAAAAAATAGATTACCTATTAAAACATATGTTGGTGAGTGGAATGAAAATATGGTTAAAAATGCCATAATCCACGAACTTGATAGAGAAGGGCAGGTTTTCTATTTGTATAATAGAGTAGAAACTATTCAAGAATTCAAAAATCAATTACAAAAGATTGTGCCAAATGCAAGAATAGCTATCGGGCATGGGCAAATGGATGAAAAGACTTTAGAAGAAGTAATTGTAGATTTTTCAAACCAAGAATACGATATTCTATTAGCAACAACAATTATTGAAAATGGTATTGATATTCCAAATGCAAATACAATGATTATCCATGATGCAGATAGGTTCGGTTTGGCTCAGTTGTATCAATTAAGAGGGCGTGTTGGTCGTTCTCAGCGTCAGGCATATTGTTACTGTTTCTATAAAAAATGTAAGGAAATCACCACAGATGCGGTTAATCGCTTGAAAGCAATTAAAGAATTTACAACGCTTGGTAGTGGCTATCAAATTGCACTTAGGGACGTTGAAATTCGTGGTGTTGGTAATATTTTGGGAACAAAACAACATGGGCATATGATAAATGTTGGCTTTGATACTTATTGCGAATTATTAGAAGAAACTGTTCAAGAGCTTCAAGGTGAAAAGGTTAATAAAACAACTCCAACAATTGTTGATATAAATGTAACTGCTTATATCCCAGATGAATGGGTTGGTTCTGCTGAACAAAAAATGATTGAATATAAACGTTTGGCTGATGTAAAATCATCTGTTGAATTAGATTATATTGTTGAAGAGTGGGTAGATAGATTTGCAAAACCGCCAGAAAGTGTTGAAAACTTGATTAAGTTAATTAGGCTAAGACTTTCAGCAACAGAGGTTAGAATTTCTGCAATTCGAGAGGTTCAAGATTGTATAAGAATTTATACCCCATATTCAAAACCTGAGTGGAATATAATACAAAGAACACTACCACATAATTTGGCTAAAAAAATTAAATTCACTTTAGCACCAAAAACTTGTCAAGAAGGGGTGTCTATCTTGATTTTAGACACTTCGTATGTAAATTTTGATGAAGTATTTAACATTTTAACTGATTTGTTTTATTATATATACAAAGTTAGTCACGAATATTAAAAAGAAAGAGAGAAATTAATGAGAGCATCGAAATTATTGGTAACTTTAGCGTTATCAGCAGTTTTATTCACTGGTTGTGGTATCAAAAGTCAAAATGCAATTATTAAAATTAACGACCAAGCTATTACTCAAGCTGAATATGATAAATTAATGGATAGAAGTATTAGTCAATCTCCATTTGGTAAAATGGGTGATTTGAAAGGTAATAAAGATGGTTTCTTGTATTTGATGATGGAACAAAATGTTATCAATCAATTGATTATTACAGAATTGTTAGAGCAAGAAGCAAAAGATAGAGGAATCAAAGTTACTGGCAAAGACGTTGACGAAGCTTTGAAAAAATCAATGGATCAGATGGGTGGAAAAGATCGTTTAATTGAAGTTCTAAAACTTAACAACATTAGTGTTGCTGATTTCAAAAAAGATTTGAAAAACCAAGTTAAAATGCAAAAATTAGCAAACTCAGCTGGAAAAATTGAAGTTTCAGATAAAGAATGTGAAAAATTCTACAAAGAAAACCCAGATAAATTCCAAAATCCAGAAATGGTAAGAGCATCACACATTTTAGTTTCTGCAAATGCTTGGCAAATCCAACAAGATTTAACTCTTGATGGTAAAAGAAAAATGGAAGAAGCTGAATTAAAAGCTCAGGTAGAAGCTAAAATGGCTGACAAAAAAGCTCAAGCTGAAAAATTAGCTAAAGAATTAAAAGCTGATAAAACAAAATTTGCAGAATATGCTCAAAAATATTCTGATGACCCAGGTACAGCTAAACAAGGTGGAGATTTAGGTTTCTTCCCAAAAGAAGCTATGGTTCCAGAATTTACAAAAGTTGCGTTTGAATCTAAACCAGATACAGTTTCAGATGTTGTAAAAACTCAATTTGGTTACCACATTATCTATGTTCAAGATAGACGTGCCGCAGGCGTTACACCATACGATAAAGCTCAAAATGGTATTAGAGATTATTTAACAACTGAAAAACAAATCAAAGCTCTTGATGATTTAACTGCAGCAGCTAAGAAAAAAGCAAAAATTGAATATATGGATGAAAGATACAATCCAGAAGTTATTCAAAAGAAATTGACAAGACAAGTTGATGATGCAACTGGCGGTCAAGCAAGTAAAGTTAAAGAAGAATTCAAAAAGAGAAATAAAAAATAAAGATGAACAAAAAAGACCTCTTTCAAAAGGGGTCTTTTTTAAAAGGCGATAAAAAACATATTTTTAGAAAAACATTAAGGAATGTAAAACTTGTGCTGATTTTATGTTACTTTTGCCCTAATTATGGGTACATATTATATGTACACAAACCATTTTCTTTTTCTTTATTTTCTCCTACACACTAACCTTTTAAGAAACAAGCCGTTATGCGGCTATTTTTATTGGGAAATTTTAAACATTGTAACAAATTTTATAAACCATTAAAGTTTTCTCTAAAATGGTCGATTATACTTTTGTGATAGAGAGTAAATTTTTATGCTAAAATTAACTATAAGAGGAGCTTTATGGTTGACAATTTAGAAGAAGTAGCTTTTGATATTCCAGACGGATTGTTGGACGAAATTCAACAAAATATTCAAAATATTATTAGAGATTTTGATGTTCCAGAGGAAAATAAAAACGAAGTAATAAAACAAATTAACTACATTTACACAAGAACAAAATATTTATCTATCACAGATGAATTAACAGGTTTGTCAAATAGAAGATGTTTTGATACAACTTTTGAAAAAGAGTTTTTAAGAGCATCAAGATATAGTAATAAACTTACTTTAGTGATGTTTGATATTGACCATTTTAAATCTGTAAATGATACATATGGTCATCAGTGCGGTGATTTTATTTTAAAACAAGTTGCAAATGCGGCATTACAAACATTTAGAAAAACTGATACAGTTTTTCGCTATGGTGGGGAAGAATTTGCAGTTATTTTAACTGAAACAGATATTAATCAATCAATTATTCCGCTTGAAAGATTTAGAAAAACTGTACAAACTCTCGGCTTGAATTATCAAGGTCAAGAAGTAAATATTACTGTAAGTATTGGAGCTTGCCAGTTAACTTCTGAAATGGCTACAAAAGAAGAGTTTTTACAGAAAACTGATGAAGCGTTGTATGAGGCTAAAAATTCTGGTAGAAATAAAACAGTTCTTAGTAATTTCCAGTAATTTTTAGAATGTTTTGGAATTTTAACCAACCAGAAACAACGTGTTGAACGTTGTCAATTCTGATGATACTTGCATTTGGTGTAACTCCTGGTTTTACCCAGTTTGCAGAGTTTGGTAATCCACCTGCTTGCTCACCTGTTTTTACTTGAACTTTACTTAAGAAAATATTTCCAATAGAAAGTGATTTGAAAATAACTTTTTTAAGACTTTCACTATCAGTACAAAAATAAATTGCTGCCAAACCTTCCATAATTGTACCTAAACTACAAGGTCTGATATTGTCTTTGAAAGCTCCGCAATAACTATTATTTTTGTTTGTGATTTGGTCTGATAATGTTGGAATAGCCATTTGTTCAGCATACATTTTATATGTATTTCTTTCTTCTGGGGTAACAAGATTGTTTTTGAATAGTTCTTCAATTGCAAGAACTGACCAATGATCAAATGGAATATCTAATTCCATAGATTTTCTTGATTTTACAAGATAATTAAGAGTTTTCTTTGCAGCAGTTAACCATTTTTCTTGAGGGTCAACTTGGTACAAATAAATCCAGCCAATGGCAGCTTCTGCGGGATAAAATACAGCTTCTGCTAATTTGTTTACGATGTTTTTTTCTACATCATAATACGCATATACATTTCCATCTTCGTTTTGAAGAGAAAGTAAAAATTCACCCAAACCTTGTAAGATTTCTAGTTCAATTTCGCCTTCTTTATACAAGTTAGCTAAAGCACAAAGAGCAACACCAGAAGCTCCAGATTTGGCAATTGGGAATTTGATTTGTTCTTCTTCTGGGATAGAAATTACTGCATATCTATTTTCGTCTAGTTTTTTGATATATCTGTCTATAAAATATTTTGATGATTTAATACGAGAGTCTTTGTATCTGGTTTCTAACCCTAATTTTTCATATAAATACATAGAATATAAGACACCAGCATGTCTTAATGCATTATAAATATCGTTTTCGTAAGTTATTTCGGGGTCAATGTTTTTTCTATATTGAAATCTACCATCTTCCAAAATATTGCGATTAATATAATTCATAGAAACAGATATTTCTTGGTAATATGGCAAATCTTTTGTATGTTCACGAACATTCTTTTTTGCATCTTTGTACAAGATGGAAACAAAGATTGCCACAAGCGTCAAAAATATTGTTGGAATATATGTTGCTGGAGATGATATATCAAACATAGGATAATTATAGCAAACTAAATAAAAATAATAATAAAGCGTTTGTATGATTTTTTCTTTTTTTATACAAAATTTTCATAAAAATCTGAGTTTTATAATTTGCATTTAGGATATTTTTTCAGTAAAATAAGGATAGACAAAAGGGGATAAAATGAGAATTGAGGCTAAGAATTTAATAAAAATCTATGGTGATAGAAGGGTCGTAAACGATGTTTCTTTTAGCATAAATAAAGGTGAAGTTGTTTGTTTGCTTGGTCCAAATGGTGCAGGTAAAACGACTACATTTTATATGGTTGTAGGTTTGGTAAAACCAAATGGCGGAAGTATTACTCTTGATGGTCAGGAAATTTCGTCTTGGCCAATGCATATGAGAGCAAGAGCTGGTATTGGGTATTTGCCTCAAGAAGCATCAAGTTTTAGAAGTTTGTCTGTTGAAGATAACATTAAGTTAGTTCTTGAAATGAACGACAAATTGACAGAGTGTGAGAAAACTAAAAAATTAGAAGAATTATTAGACGAATTTGGTGTTGCGAAATTACGTAAAGCGGCTTCTATTTCATTATCTGGTGGTGAAAGACGTCGTGTTGAATTGGCTAGAGCTTTAGCAGCAAGTCCAGATTTTATTCTTCTGGATGAACCTTTTACTGGTATTGACCCAATTGCTATTGGTGAAATTAAAGATAATATTAGAAAATTGTCTGAAGATAAAGGTTTGGGGGTTCTAATTACGGACCACAACCCAAAAGCTACTTTATCAATTACAGACAGAGCTTATGTAATTTTTGATGGAAAAATCAAAATTCAAGGTAAGAGCGAAGAAGTTGCAGTTAACCCAGTTGCAAAAGAATTTTATTTAGGAAAGGATTTCACTTTATAATGGGATTGAAGTTTCCTAAAATAACTATCTATGATAGATATATGTTCAAACAAGTAACAATGGCTACATTTGCAGCGATTTTGTTATTTACTATTGTTTGGATTGCGCCTGAAACTTTGTTAAATACAATCAAAGGGGCATTAAGTGGTGATTATTCAATCAAAACGGCGACATTATTATTGCTTTATGAACTTCCAAAAGTTTTGGATAAAGCATTTCCAGTAGGTTTATTATTAGGAACATTGTTCACTTTTGATAAACTTAGTAAAGAGTCTGAATTAACTATATTTAGAGCCGTTGGGATGTCTTTCCAACGAATTATTGCACCAGTTGTTGTTTTGAGTTTAATTTTAACTTATTTCTGTTTTTTAACTGGTGATATTGGAATTCCTTACGCTGCTGAAAAAACAAGAGCTATAAAAGGAAAAGTTCTATCAACTCAATATATTTATACTCAAAAAGATGAAAAAGGGCATCCTTTGGTGGCAGTTATTGTTTCTAAATCTAGTAATAGGGATTTGAGTAATGTGATTGTGTTGGATTTTGAAAACCATTATTATCAAGATGTTCATCAACTTCAGAATATTTATTCTGCTAAAACAGGTTATGCATATGATGATAGATGGGAATTGAAAGATATTTCTAATTACAAAATATCAAATGATGGTATATATTTTGATATTCAACATATTGATAAGATGAATATTTTGGAAGGTGAAGTTGCTAATAACGCACTTACGTTGATGAATTATTCAACTTTGAAAGAACGTGATATTACAAATAAGGATTTGAAATCGTATGTAAATCTATTGAAAAAAGAAGGTTTGGATGAAGAATATAATGGAACCTTAAACAAATATTTGCAAAGATTTTTCCATCCGTTAGTTTGTATTTTGTTGGCAATTCTTGGATGTTTGCTAGGATTTAGCAAGCCTAGAGAACAAAGAATGGTTGGGTTTATTATTGCAATTGGTTTTATTTTTGCATATTACATCACGCTACCATTTTTCGACTTGTTAGCAGAAAAACAAGTATTATCACCATATATTACGGCAACACTTCCTATAATTGCTTTTATTGCGGCAATTTGGGCATTTTACAAGTCAAAGGATTTATAATATGAAATTATTGAAATTGTTCTTAACTGTATTATTGTTTATGTTTTGTACTGTACCTGCGATGGCGGGTGATATCACTATTGATAAAGATAATGGGGTTTATCACATTGTTTTAAAAGGTGAAAAAATCAAGAAGAAAATGAAGTTTGTGGTTTCTGAGGATTTAATAACAAACAGAGAGGCACACCAAAAAGCAGCATCAACATTAACAATTAATGCTGGGTTTTTTGATCCAAAAAATGGGCAAACAATTTCTTATGTAGTTACTGATAGAATGATTTCAGCAGATCCAATGTTCAACCGAGCATTGTTGTCTAATCCTTTTTTCAGAAGAAATATGGCAAAAATTTTAGATAGATCTGAATTTAGAATAATGCATTGTGATAGAAATAGATATGAATATGCAATAGTTGGGCACAAATCAGAAGTTCCATTTGGTTGTGCTTTATTAACTTCCGCTCAAGGTGGTCCATTAATTCTTCCTGAATTACGTTTAGAAGAAGAAGGTTTTATTGTAAAAAATAAAGAAGGTGAAGTAATTAGAGAATCTGCATCTGTTTTGCATAAAGCTCCAAGAACGATTATTGGGATAAAAGGGACTGACGAGTGCCATATTTTAATAATTACAGATGAAAATCCAATGGATATGTATGAAGTTAAACAATTGTGCATTGATTTGAAACTAGATAGAGCAATGGCTTTTGATGGTGGTGCTTCTACTTCTATGAACTATAAAAAGAAAATAGAGGTTGTGTCAAAAGATGATGGCACAGGCAGAATGTTAAAATCATTTATGGTAATTCAAGAAAAATAAAAAACTATACATAAAAAAGAAAGTCTCATCGAATTGATAAGACTTATAAATATACATTTACCCCACACACATATTACCATATAAAAATTTCATTGTCAAGTCTTGAACTTTTTTTAAAATATGCTACAAATTTGCCCATTGCTGAATTTCAAAAAATAGTGTAAAATAAAATTATGAAGAAAGTAGGCTTACTTATAATATTATTGATGTTGAGCTTTTTACCCTGTAACGCAAAAACATCGTCTTCTGAAAAGATTGAAGAAACGAATAATACAAAAATATTCGTTTACCATATTCCAGATGAAGTTGAAGCGATACAAGAGTCAAAAGGTGTTTTGTCAGACGAAATTAGCGAAAACATCCCTGTTGTAAAGGTTGATATAATATCAGATGATGTTACCGCTGATACTTCTGGCATTGTTGAAGAAGAGCCAATTCAAGAAGAAGAAATTGTTTATGAAATGGACGAGTCTATATATCAAATTAACGATATGTACTCTGATGTTTTATATGGTTATGCTGCATATGATGAGGAAGAGGACACTGTTGTTTTAGAAGATTCCTTAGACGAATTCCAAGCAATTCAAATTCAAAGACCTTATAACTATAAAGGTGGTAAATATTATGCAGGTAAAAAATTAGGACAAAAATCTGCTTATTCAAAATTTAATAATATGGAATATACAATCAACCAAGTTAAATATGGTGAAGCTGAACAGTTTGGTAAAATAACTGCTGGTACAGCTTTTGAGCAAAAAATTGACTATGCTGAATTAAGACAAGTTTCTAGTATTTATTCAAAATATGATGCCAAGCATTATGCACTAACAACAGAATTTTCAAAAACTGTAAATAGTACAAATGGTGATTTTAATGATTATTTCTCATTCACTCCAGAAATTAAATTAGGGCAATATTTATCTTTAAAGGAAACTGTTTCTGCTAATTTTGCTAAACATATTAAAATTGCAGAATTCTACATATCTATAAACCCTTTTGGAAATAAAGATATCGACAGGTGGAATATTGAAATGGGTACAAGTTCAATTTTTGACCAGAATAACTCTTTAGTAAAAAATAGGTTTAAAATCACAACAAAATTTAAATTGTAAACAGTTTGTCTGGTAGCGGGAATTTGTTTATAATTGGGAAAAGAGGGTTTTAGGTTAATGGCAGAACAGTCTGAATCAGAAAAGAAAAAACAAAGAAAGGAAAATAGAAAAAAGAGAAGAAATATCACAAAAACTGGTTTTCATTATTCTTTTTTTACTATTGTTTTAATTTTCTGTTTAATTCAAATTGGTTATGGTGCAATGTTAAACATTGGTAAAATCATTTCATACCAAGGCAAGATGCTTACTTTGGAAAACCTTCTTAAAAAAGCTCAAGCTCGTAATGAGGACTTGAAAACAGAGAAAAAGGTTGTAACTTCTGATAATAGCTTGGAAGGTATTGCTAGAAATAATTTGAAAATGGCTAGTGAAGATGAAGTTCTAATTATTATTAACAAAAAAGTTGAAGAACCTAAAAAAGAAAAGAAAAAATTTGAAATTAAATGGTTCAAGAAAAAAGAGAAACAAAAAGAAGAACAACCATTAGGTGAAATTTATATACCACAAGAAGTAATTGAAGAATAAGTTATAGGTAGGATTATGGAAGATACTCAAGTAATTGATTATATAAAACAAGCATTCGAATTGAAAGAGTCAAAGAATTACAAACCTGCAATTGAAATGCTTTATAAGGCGTTGGAAATTGAAAATGATAATGTAGAAATTTTATTCCAAATTGGCGAGTTGTATTTTCTTTTGAATAATTATTCAAGAGCAATGCAATATTTGGAAAAATCTTCTATGTTAAATCCTGTTCACTCAAGTACTTTGAAACTAACTCGTACAATAAAAGAACGTCAAGGTGATTTGGATGGTGCGCTAACTATTTCAAATCGATTATTTGAAGAATACCCTAGTGTCGATAATTTAAAAGACTTAATCAAAATTCTTGTTAAGTTAAAATTATTTTGCGAAATTGAAAATTATAAATCTTCAGAATTTTTTAATTCAGATGTGAAAATTGAATGTGCAACGGCATTTTATTCAAATGGTGAACAAGAAAAAGCAAAAGAATTATTATCAGAATGTGATTTGTCTGATGAAAAAGCTCTGTTATTGAATGGCAGAATTAAGTTTGATGAAAATGATTTTGAAGGTGCAAAAGAGATTTTTTCTAGAATTGGTAAAAATTCTCAAAATCCAGAAATTCTTAACTATTTAGGTTTGTTTGATTTAGAAAATATGAATTTTATCGAAGCAATTAAAAACTTTTCAAAAGCTGCAAATTTGGACAAATCTAATTCAATTTATTATTATAACTTAGGAAATGCATATTTCTATAATGGATGGATTGAAGAAGCTCAAAAGGCTTATCAAAAGGCATTATATATAAGTCCAGATAATACTGATTATAGATATTCTTTGGCTTATTTATTCTTTGACAAAAAAGATTTTGCAAAAGCTAAAAAAGAAACTGATGCTATTTTGGATGTTAATTCGGATCATTCTCAAGCTAGAGTTCTAAGAGCTTTGTTGCTGGCAAATGATAAAGATTTTATTGGTGCGCAAAAAATATTGGAAGATAATATCA
Organism: bacterium; assembly: GCA_017626055.1. Classification (GTDB taxonomy): domain Bacteria; phylum Cyanobacteriota; class Vampirovibrionia; order Gastranaerophilales; family Gastranaerophilaceae; genus Zag111. The sequence goes on from JAGAJM010000004.1 coordinate 19,734, forward strand.
AAAAAGGTTTCAATGATAATTTTACAAAAAGTGCTCTTAGTAGAATTTATACAGAATTAAATATTTATAACAAAGCAGAAGAACTTGTTAATGAGATTATCGAACAAAATCCTGAAAACCTTAATTATTTGAGTGATTTGGCAGAAATTCACATCAGAGAAAAGAATTATGATAAAGCAATTGAACTTGCTGATAAAATTTTGGAAATTAATCCAAATTATATCTTAGGTAATCTTTTAGGTGCAAAAACTGCAATACTAAAAGAAGATTATGATTTGGCAAAAGGTTATGCACAAGAAGCAATTTCGCTAGATATAAACTGTGCAGAAGGTTATTATTATCTTGCATTGGTACGTGAAAAAACTGAAGATTTAGAAGAAGCGATTGAATGTATGAAACGTGCAATTTTGTACGATTTGAATAATCCAAGATATTATACAAAAATGAGCGAATTTTATAAATCTAAAAAAGATTATAAAACAGCATTAGAATACATTGCAGAAGCAGAAAGTATTGATGATTCAAACGAGTACAAAATTCTTTATTCAGAACTTGTGAAGTTGAATAGAAAAAGTAAATAATTTATAAGTTTCGTTTATAAATTTTTGTCTTTAAAAAAAATATAAATATAATACGATTATAAGAACATAATCGGAGAAAGAAAGATGGAAGTAAGAAAAATTTTCAATAAAATATTAACAATTTTAGCCATATTGCTGGTAACTACGGGAAATGTTTTTGCTGCAAAAGTTCCAGAAGTTACTGTGCCAAATCAATATCCTGAAAAATATACCCCAGAATACATAAAACAAATCAAACCTACCTATGAAGATGTAGGGAAAGATGAGGTTTTTTATGTTGCCCTAGATATGTTAAAAGATACAGAGGGAATGTTTTCTCGGAACGCGATTTTAGGTAATAATTTATCTAGAAAACCAGTAAAAATTGAATTTAGAGATTTAGGTCAAATTAATAAAGATTACACAACATTTGATGCTTTGGGTTGGAAAAAAGGTAAAAAATTATACATATTTATAAGCAATCGTCATAAGGATGCACCAGCTGGAGCTTTAGCAGCATTGTTAGCTCACGAGGCTTTGCATCAAGATGAGTTTAATTCATTAGCTGAAGAAACTTACGCTTGGACTATGGAAGCTTTTGTTTGGGATGATATTTTGAAAATTTATCCAGAAAGTGACCAATCTCATCCGCTTGTAGATAGGGAAAATAAACTGAAAAGATTATTAGAAAAAGGTAATTATACAAATCGCTACATTAAAAAAGCGGTAATGCAAAATTCTGGTTATAAACATTTGCCATCATATTCACCTGGATTTGATAGGTTATAAAATTTATAAAGATTTTTGAATAATTCTTTTCCTTAACGAGGATGTATATTGATTATAAAAAATCCTTGATGTTAAATAAAACTATGAGAAGAAAGTCAAAATCCGTTATAGTATTTTTTGCAACAGTGCTAACATTGTTTGCGATTTACGCTTTTTTCTTAAACCACCATAACCCATTATTAGACGTGGAAGAACAGAGGGTTAACACTACTCAAGTTTGTCCACAAAGACTTTTTGACCATTCTTGGCAGGTTGTAAAAAATGAATACTATGACCCAAACTTCAATAATCAGTATTGGTTAAGATGGAAAAACCATTATCGAGGAAAAATCAAAACTTTGGATGATGCTAAAGTTGCGATAGAGTCAATGCTTGCAAGTTTAGATGACCCATATTCAAGATATTTAAACCAAGAAGAATTCGAACAACAAAACATCAATATCACATCAAAAATTTCTGGAATTGGAGTAAATATTGTCAATGATTCGGGGAAAATTCGTATCATAAGCGTTATTGAAAATACTCCAGCGCAGTTTGCGGATTTGAAAGTTAATGATGTTATTATGGCGATTGATGACAAAAAAGTTAGTGGTTTATCGCTCGGACAAGTTTCAAGTCTTGTAAAAGGTCCTGTGAATACATTTGTAAGTATTGATGTTTTGCGAGATGGGGAACTTATCAAAAAGAAAATTATTAGAAAAGAAATCTCGATAAAGACTGTAAAAAGTTCGGTTGATAAAAACATTGGTTATATTCAAATTTTGAGTTTTATTAGTACATCAACGCCGCATGAGTTTTTGGAAGCGTTGGAAAATACTGATAAAACAGAGGGTTTGATTATTGATATTCGTGGAAATACTGGTGGGCTTTTGCCAAATGCGGTATTTGTAACCAATTTATTCATTCCTAGAGGCAAAATTGTTAGTATTGTTGGTAGAAATGGATTTCATAAAGATATTATGGCACAGGATAACAATGTTAATATTGAAAAGCCAGTGATAATTTTGGTTGATGGAGCAAGTGCCAGTGCCAGTGAAATTTTTTCTGGGGCAATGAAAGATTACCGCAGAGCAAAATTAGTTGGAACAAAGACTTATGGTAAAGGAATGGTACAAAAAATTATTCCAATGCCAAACGAAACAGGGCTGAATTTGACTATTGCCAAATATTTGACACCAAAAGGCAAAGATATCAATAAACTTGGAATAAATCCTGATGTGAATTTGCCGTTATCTGCAGAAAATATTTTGGATAAAAAAGATATTCAAATGGAAGCAGCGAAAACAATGATGGAACAAATGATAAGTTCAAATGATCCATAACCTTGACATCGAATTATGTCTTGCGTATAGTATATATACGGGTGGCGACATGGCCAAGTGGTAAGGCAGAAGCCTGCAAAGCTTTTATCCCCCAGTTCGAATCTGGGTGTCGCCTTTTTTAAAAAACAAGTTCTAAAAAATATAAAAAACCGACTCTGATGGGTCGGTTTTTTGTTGGTAAAAATTATGGAAGTCAGATAATGCTTGACAAAAATTTTAAAAGAAAAAGCCACCCATGTTCCAGTTCGGAAGTTAGTTAGGTGGCAAGATGTAAGTTAACTTACGTTTTTCAGAATTAAGTCTGTGTTAGATATTTCTTTATTCCTTATATGTAAATTATGTTTATTTCTTTAAATATTCTTTGTGGATTGTATCTAAACTTATATAATAATTTCTTCCTCTTTGTTGTAACCATTCAGAATAGGTTTCAATGTATTTTGCAACTTCTAATTTAAAAGGAATTTTCATATAGTTTTTACTGTAAGCATTACAAAGATACTTATGAATATTATTTACTGTATAATATTCTGTTCCTTCAAAATTGATACGTTTGTATGGGAAAATATCTTCTTTTGTCAAAAAGAAGGTGTGCCCGAGAGTATAAAAGTCTAGATGTTCCCAACCATATGCCGTATTATTACTATCTTTTACATAGATTTCTTGGTTCATAAGTTCATTTCTAGAGAAGTCAAAACGTACTCCCCAATGTTTTTTTAATGTTATTTTATATTTGCTCATTGCATCATCATGATATTTCTTATAATCATCTTCTGATAATTTAGGGTTAATATATTCTCTAGGGAAAAAATCTATAGTTAAACAATCTTCTAGTGATGTTCCAATATATGCACTTGTACAAGAAGGTTTTTTAGAAAATATAATTTTGTTAGGATTATTTTTTAATAAAATATCAATAATACTACGATGTTCAGTATATGAATAACAATTATATGCATCGTAAAATATAAAATTTTCTTGAGCATATGAAGGTAGTCTATCATATTCTTCTCTCATTAGATCGAAGTCGAAATCATCATCCCAAGGTATAAATCCTTTATGACGAACAGCACCTAATAATGAACCTCCTATTATACAAGGTTTAAATCCGTCTTGCTCCATTTTTGAAATTAATTCTTTTGCGAAATTTGCTAATTTTAATTGATATTTCCTTAGTTCTCCATTTGCAGGTGGAATTTTAGTTGCATCAATTTTATCTAAGATATCTGTTAATATTTTTTTATCTGCTTTTATAGAACGATAAGATTTTTTTTCAATATGTTTTCTAATTTTCTTTAAGGGTTCTTTATTTTCAACTAAATCACTCTTTTCTAGTAAATCGAGAATTTGATTCATGTCTTTTAATTCTTTTTTTAATTCTTTACATCTTATAATATCAATAAGTTTTTGTCCTAAAGATCGTTTCATTTTTTACTCCTTTGTTGTTTCTTTCATATATCGACCAAAATCTCGAACATCCCAAAATACATTATTTCTAATGATTTTAGCTGGATTACCTGCTATTAAAACATTTGTAGTTTCAAATTTTTTATTGACAACTGACTGTGCACCAACAATTGAACCACTTGGAATTTTTGTGCCTTTTAGAATCATATTTCTCGCACCAATCCAAACATTATCACCAATCTCAATATCTTGAGGTTCATTTATGGCCAATCCTGTTTCTGGGTCAATAATTGCGTGTCCATCAGAAGTTCGTATTATAACATCTTTACCAATAAATACACCTTTACCTATGGTTAATTTATGTTTGTTTTTAAAATTATTGTTAATAATTGCATATAAACCCATATTTAAACCACAATCTTCATCAATATTTACTTCTGCTAATCCTTCTAAGCAAAAATAACAATTTTTTACAACTCTAGCAGGTTTTTTAATTTTGAAAATATTTTCATTTCCCTCTATTTCAATTGTGGTGTTGTTAAATTTAATAGGTCCTATAATTTCAATATAATTATTAGAACCATTAATTGTAAGGTTAAAATTTTTAGGCAGCGTTTTTGTATCCAAATGGAATTTTATAACGTTGTTGTTTCCTTTTATCCAAAAATTTGAATTAGCATTTTTGATCCTTAATTGATGCCATTTACCATCATAAAAAGCTTCTATTTTGTTGTTAGAGCCTTTTATGTTACTTTTTATAAAAAATTTTTTCATCAATTTTGAAATTTTTATTCTTTTGAACATTTTTTTCGCTTTCTTATGCACGGACATTAGTATCTGCTGGTAGATGATTATCTACCTTTTCCTGTAACTTTTTGTAATTATCATAAATTCTCTTCTTTAAACTAGAAGAACTAATACCTTCACCATAAGGGAAGTAAACTACTTGAACACCTTGTTCTTCTAAATAATCATATTTTCCAGCCCAATCATCACCCACAACAAAGATGTCAAAGTTTAACTTTTTAACTTTATCAGTATGATCTAAAGAGCGTTGAGGTATTACAATATCAGGACCTTTAATTGCTTTCATAAGAGCAATTCGCTCTTCAAAAGGAATTATTGGTGTAGATTTATATGTTGCTACTAATTCATCTGTGTTCACACCTACAATCAAAATATCACCTAGTGCTCTAGCATATTCAACCATCTTTAAATGATTAATATGAAGCATATCGAATGTTCCAGATGTATAAACAACTGTTTTATTACCTATCATTTTAATTTTCCTCTCTTACGATATTAACGGATTTTTGTATTTTTTCTACTAAATCATCAATATCTGCAATTGTTGTATTCCCAATATGTGAAACCCGAAGAAGTTTTGTAGCTAATTCTCCACCACATGGGTTAACATAAATTCTATACTTGTCTTTCAAAACTTGAATTACATCATAAGCGTTAACATCTTCAAATAATACAGGTGTCAACATATTCGAAAGTGGATATGTTGGTATTTTTAAGCCAATGGATTTAATTTTTTCTCTAAAATATCTACACTTCTCTTCAATGGTTTTTAATCGAGCTTCTTTGCCGCCTTCAGTATCTATAATATTTAGCATATCTTCTATTTCATACATTACCAATACTGGGGGAGTGTATGGTGTTTGTCCTCTTGGAATATTTATTAAATAATCTTTAAAATCAAAATATTTTGATGCAGCCAATTGGTTGTTATTTATCTTGTCAATCATTCTTTGGCTAAAAGAAACTAAAGACATCCCAGGTGAACAGCATAAGCCTTTTTGTGAACTTATAATTGTTAAGTCGATACCATATTTGTCCATATTATAATCATCACATAAGAAGGTACTAATGGCATCTACGACGAACATCATATTATTTTTCTTTGCAAAATCACTAAGCAACTGGATATCATAAAGTTGTCCAGAAGTTGTTTCATGTAGGTTTACAAATAGCATTGTAAAACCTTTATTTTCAAATGGTTTTAAGTGTTTCTCAGCTAACGTTTCGTTCCAGTTTATGTTTACTGAATCAAAAGATTTGTTGTGATAGTCCAATAATTCACAAAATCTTTTACCAAAACCTCCTCCGTTAATAACTAAAACCTTATCTTCTTTAGTAACACAATTTTCTATAGTAGCTTCCATTGATGCTGTTCCGGAAGCAGCTATATATATTAAAGAATTGTCATTATTATTTCCTAATAAATTTGATAATCTTTTTAATGTTTTATTCACAAGGTCACCATATTCATTTGTTCTAAAATGAATAAATCCTTTGCTTCTTACAATTGTTGTACTTGGGTACATTTGTACTGGGCCACACGTAAAGAGTTTCATTTAACATACCTTTCTTCATTTTTACTTATAGAATTCGCTAAGAAATCTAACACTTCTAATTCATTTTCTGTCATTTTGGCAAACATACTATGCTTATGTTTCATATCTTTTAGGCTAGGATACGACATAAAGTCTCCAAAAAGACTATTTAAATATGTATCGAGCTTATTAATTACAGGTAATTGATAACCTTCATATTCAATGTTTTTAAGTGGGAAAAATGTTTCGTAATCAAAAAACCATGTCGAATATGGATGAGGATAGTCCAATCCCCAAAAAATATCGGGATGTTGGTCTTCTTTTTCAGAGCCATTTTTTAATATCTTTTCATTTTGCAAGTTATGAATCCATTTCAAATGTTCTTCATTGGTACTATTTTTATTGTAGTTTCTAGCAATATAATTACGGAGATTAATAATGAGTTTATTTTTCTCTTTTTTCTTTTCTAGTGTAAGTTTTTTTTCATATAAATCATATGGGAAAACATCTACGAATAAGTTAGGGTTATCTTTGTGTTGAATTTTTATGAAGCATTGTTGTTTATGACGATAATATCCTGCAAATATTTGAGAATCTTGAGAGGTCTTTTCAAAGGCTTGGATGAGCTTGTTATAATCTTCCCTTAACATTCCAACATCGATGTCGTCATCCCAAGGAATAAAACCTTTATGTCTAATAGCTCCGATTGCATTACCGAAATCAAGCCAATAACGAAAACCATTTGCTTTGCACACTTTATCTAGTTCTAATAACAATGCAAGATTAGCTAATTGAATTTTACGTAATTGACCTTTTGCTTTTGGCACAGTTCTAATATCAATATTTTTCTTTTTATATTGTATAAAATTGTTTTCTTTACTTAAGTTTTTAGCAACATCGTTTAAATAATTTAATTTAATAAGATTAAACAGGGTAATTCTGTCATGCATTGCATCAGCTTTTTCACTTTTATAAATGAATGAAAATATGTTTTCTAGAATATTCATTTGCTCTAAATTCCATAAAATAAGTTAAAATTTACCATATATACATGTCATGAAACAACATAAAAGTCAATAAAATAATGTCAATAAATAACATTAAGTCTATACTCTTTAATACAGTACAATATTATAAGAGGTGGATATGGACGAAAAAGAATTTAAAAAATTTTTTGGGTTAAGAATAAGAGAGCTTCGAAAGGCAAAAAATCTTACACAAGAACAACTTGCAGAATTAGTCTGGCTTGATACTCAACATTTTTGCAAGATGGAAAATGGTAACCACTTCCCCTCTTTGAAAAATTTACTAAAACTTGCAGAAGTTCTTGAAGTTAATGTATATGATTTATTTGCTTATGATGTGAGTGAAGAAGAAAAAATTGTTCAAAATATAAAATTTAATATAAATAAATTAAAACCTAAAGAATTAAAACTAATTAAACATACTATATCAACTTTGATAGATTTAAGAAATTCATAAAACGACTTGTTAGATAAAAATAATAAGTCGTTTTTAATATATTTGTCCCCTTTGACTTTTGAAAAATTATCATTATAACCATGCAAAATGTCCTACAAATAGATGATTTTTCCCAAATTTGTTGAGGAATTTCGTCAAATGTCCGACAATATTAATAATATTACATGTAGAGGTAGAGCTATGCGTTTAAATAGTGGAATACAATTTAATGATAGTGGTTTAACCGCTTCAATCAGGGCGATGCACCTTGATAGTGAGTTAATTGCTATTAGTAATGAAAATATTGGCGGATTTGACAAAATTGGTTACCAAAGAAAAGAGGCTATCGTAACTTCTTTTGCCGAATATCTTGGTGTTCATGCTCTATCAACTACTCGTGATGATAAGGTTGGACGTATTATGGTTTCTGAAAAACCTTTAGATATTGCGATTGCAAACAAAGGTTATTTCCAAGTTCAATCAGAAAATGGTATCAAACTTTCTCGTGATGGACGTTTCCAAATTGGCAAAGACGGAACTTTATTAACTCTAGAAAACGCTAAAGTTCTTTCTAATGCAGGTGTTCCGATTAAGTTTCCATTTATTCCACAAGATTTGAAACAAATCAAAGTTGATAATTCTGGTAAAATCACAATGTTTAATCCAGATACTCACAAATTGACTTTAATCGGTCAAATTGGTGTAGTTGACCATAATGGTGTAGTGGTTATGGATCCAAACATCAAACAAGGTTTTAATGAATTTTCAAACGTTTCATTACAATCTGAGTTTTTACAAATTATGCCAGTAATTAAAAACTTTGATGCGAACAGACAAATGTTTATGCTTCAAAACTCAGTGTTAGGCAAGACAATTTCTCAATTAAGTCAATAATAAAAGAGGTTTATAAATGAACAATTTACAAGGAATTATTTCAAAAGGTACAAATAACGCATTAGTCCAATTCGAAAAATTTGGACAAATCGCTAATAACTTGTCTAACTTCCAAACAGTTGGCTACAAGGATGTGACTTTCGAACAAGTTTTGAAAGAAGATGGTTATTTGACTGGTTCTGTTAGAACAAATTACACCCAAGGTTCTATTAGAATTACAAGTAATCCTTATGATGTTGCAATTGATGGTGCTGGATATATTCCAGTAGTTTCTCCATCTGGCGAAGTTCAATATACAAGAGATGGTGCTTTTCGCCAAGGTAAAGACGGCTATTTAACTACTCGTGATGGCTGGATTGTTGGTGAAGGTATTCAAATCCCATCAAATTGTTTTAAATTTGAAATCAAGAAAAATGGTGATGTTCTAGCGTATGATGCTAGAGGTGATAAAGCAAGAAAAGTTGGTACAATTCCACTTGTAAGATTTGACAATCCTGCTGGTATGGAAACAACAGATATGAATCGTTTGAAACCAACAGATGATGCAGGCGAAGCTAGGCTTGTAAAAAATCACGATTGTATCAAGCAAAATAATTTAGAACAATCAAATGTAAGTATTTATCGTTCAGCAACAGATTTGTTGAGGTTAAATGCTTCAATGCTTGCAAGTATGCAGATGATTAAACTTGCAGATTCAATGTATAACAAAGCTATTAATATCAGAGAAGCTTAATAATTAACGAAAGGTTTTTAATACAATGTACACTTCACTAGACAGTATGGGCAAAGTTTCATTAATGATGGACTTGATTTCTCAAAGACAAAGGGCTTTGGGTTCTAACGTTGCGAACGTGAATACTCCAGGTTATATCAGACAGGATATCGAGTTTGGGCAATATTTGAGCACAATGAATAGTCCTTTAGAAACAAGACTTTCTGAAAAACTTGGACCATCAGCAATTGCTATGGATAGGACAGAAGAACCAGTGAATGCTGCAAATGAACTTTTGCAATTGCAAGAAAACTCAATTCTTTATTCTATGGCTACAAGAAGAATGACAAACATTGTAACAGAAATGAAAACAGTAATTAACGTTGGTAAATAATAAATAAGGCGGTGAGTTCAAATGGGTATAATGGATACAATTGATATAGGTGCAAAGGCTCTTCAAGTACACGGGAAGAGAATAGATATCCACGCAAAAAACATTGCGAACTTGGATACGCCTAATTACATTAGAAAAATTCCTGTGTTAAACGCAGTTGATGATATTTCTTTCCATGGGTTAATGAACTCTATGAAAGAAGATGTTTTTGGTGTTGGAACTTTACCTTACTTGCAAGGTGGGGTTAATTTCTCTGGAGTTGTTGAAGATCCAACTTTAGGTCATAAAATCTACAAACCAGGGCACCCAGACGCTGATGAAAATGGTTATGTAAGAGCCTCAAACGTAAACGCAATGGTGGATATTGCTGATGCTTTAGTTGCTCAACGTGCTTATGAAGCTAACTTGGCGGTTGTTAACATTTCAAAAGCAATGGCTCAAAGAGCATTAGAAATCGGTAAATAGACTATAATATTATGGATTTGAGAATAAACAGATGTAGGAAATTTATTACTTGGAACATAATTTCTGTATTGGGTTATGTTGGAGTAATTTTGGGCATTATTTTTATGTTTATGTTTTCGATTGCATCATCTGGTGTTGGAGTTAGTGCTGATGTAAGTGAATATTTTTATAACTACATTGTAAAACATTTGGCACAACCTTATATTGGGATGTATAGATTTCAATTATTTTTAGTAGGTGTAATGTTGTTGGCGTCTGTGTATGAGAACAATTATTATAACGAAAAAGGCGAATATGGTTTGAGATTGTTTGCAAATAATGAAAAATTTTATTCGGTACTTTTTGTAACGGGTGTTTGTTTGAACATATTGCCAATGTATTTATTTTTTATTGTTGTAGTTTCTAATTTTATGAAATTATTGTAAGATTGTGATAGAATAAAATAGGCAAGTCGTAGTGGCACTGTGCCGCAGAAAAAGTTGACTAAATGTCAAGTTTTTCGAGAGGGTTGTGCTAGACACAACATCCGCCTAGTACAAATTAGGCGTTTGAAAATTAAATAGGTCGTAGTGGCGGAATGGTAGACGCGCACGCTTGAGGGGCGTGTGGAGAGATCTGTGGGGGTTCAAGTCCCCCCTACGACAGATATAAAAAAGATTTAGAACAGTAGTTCAAATCTTTTTTAAACAGTCAGGGGGCTTGAACATGAATTTTTCATGTTGAGAAAAATTCATTGGTTCAGTCAAAAGACATACCTTCGCAGTACGGCTCGAGTTCCATACTCTCGCCAACGCTCAGGCAAAGTCCCCCTTACGACACCATTTTAATAATGTTGGGTTTCACCCAACCTACGAGCTAAATAAGGAAAATCTTATGGATAAATTAGAAAAAGTTTTTATAATTGCAAAGATTTTATTATCATTATTTATTTCGTATTCAGTTATAGCCAAAGGTGATGCTGGATTTTTAGTTAATGCTATTGGCTCATTTTTAAGTGCAGGTAATAGTTTTTTAGGAATATCTAGTTTAGTATTCTTGATGATTTTGTATTTGATTGTTGTAACTGTTGTTGTGTATAAGTGTCGTAAATCACTTATTACAATGTTATCTTTGTATGGTTTTGACGTGGTACTTGTTTTATTTAACTTATTTGGTGGAATTGTAATCTATAATAAAATGTATGAAATGCCTATTGAGGATGCGATTTCAAAATTTGTGGTATTGGCAGTAGGTACAACAGCAATCTACGTTTTGATGGGTTTGTTGGTACTTATCCCAATAAAGAAAAAGATTTAGGACATAGGGACCTAAATCTTTTAGTTTGTAGAGAGTTATAAAGTTAAGCTAATTTTGTAATCTTTATTTTTGCAGTTTGGTATTCACCTTCATTATCAATATCAAAAAGTTCATATTCTGCAATTTCTTTCATATCTTCTTTTAAATATTCTTCCAAATATTGTTTTATATCATCATTGAAGCATGCACTGCAGCTAGCATCGAATGTAAAATCAATATTCCTAAAGCCTTTTTCTTTAGGATAAGAATAATCAATTTCATATGTTGTAGGATAATCAGATAAATCAATTACAGGTTTTGTTTCATCTTCTTCTGGAATTTGGTATTCAATTTTCATTGATACTTCAATAATGTCCCCAACATTAAATTTTGTTTTGTCATTTGTACTTGTCATAATTTGTTCTCCTTTTTGATTATAATATTATCATAAAATACATATGTGTCATAAATGGACACATATAATTTTTTATGTTATAAAATATGTTAAAAAAAGGAGTTTGTTATGGCTAGAGGCGATGATATAAAAAATATTCTTTATCTTGCAAAGAATATGAGAGATAGTGTTCAAGGTTATTCAATTCAAATGATTCAAGACGAATGTGAGGTTTCTCGCAGAACAGCCATGCGTATTAAAAATATTATTTCTGATGTTTTTGAAATGGAAGAAGTTCCAAATCCTGATTCAAAAATAAAAAAATGGAGATTAAAAAGAGGGACTTTAGATAGAATTTTGGCATTTTCAGCAGATGAAATTGCGACATTAGAAGATTGTCAGGCTTATATGAAGAACCAAAATTATACAAGTCGATGCAGTTTATTGCCTGATATTATTAAAAAAATGAAATTTACTACAAATTCGATGGCTATTAATGATGATGTTTCGGATTTGTTAGAAGTTCAAGGTTATGCGGTACACCAAGCTCCAAAGATTAAGGTAGATTCTGAAACAATATCAAAGATATCTGAAGCTCTTTTGGCTCAAAAATATTTGACATTTAGATATAAAAACAAAAAAGGGGAAGAAAAACTTCGCAAAGTTGCCCCATATGCAATTATTTATGCAGAATATACATATCTTGTTGCAAAAGGCGAAGGGGATAGTGTTTATAAACATTTTCTTCTTTATAAAATGCAAAATACTCGTGTTGCAAATGAATATTTTGAAAAAGATGAAACTTTTGACTTGCAAAAGCATTTATTAAAATCATTTGGGGTATTTCAGGATAAAGAACCTATGAAAATAAAATTACTTTTCTCTGAAAATGTGAAAGATATTATCGAAAATTATAATTTACACCCAAATCAAGTGATAACTCCAAATTCAGACGGCACAACAACAGTGACATTTGAGGCTGGTGGTGAACGTGAAATCTGTTGGTTCCTTTTCCGTTGGGGAAAAGACGTTCAAATTATTGAACCACAAGCATTAAAAGAAAGGTATATAGAATTACTAAATGAAGTCTTAAATCAGATGTAACTTTGATTATAGATCATTATCAAAATTTTTTAAAAACATTTCTAAATCTTTTTTAGCTTCTCTTATTCGTTTTCTGATATCTGGCAATGATGGTTCATATTGTTTTGCAAGTTCATAATATTTTATGGCAGATTTAAATGCACCTTGTTCGTGCATTAAAATACCCAAATTGCTATATGCTTTTGCAAATTTTTCATTAATTTTAATTGCTTGTTGGTACTCTTTTTCAGCTGCAGAATAATCTTTTTGGTAGTAATAATATACTCCTAAATATAAATGAGCGTATTCGTTATATTTATCAATTTCTAATATTTTTTTACAACAATTATACGCATTCACATAATGACCATCTTCCAAGTATGTTTTTGCTTGCTCTATATATTCAGAGATAAGTTGGTTAGTTTGATCTTTTTCAAGGTTTTCCACAATAGTATCTTTTAAATCAAGTGCATTTTCACTATCTGGATTTTCAATTAAGTATTTTTCAATTGAAGAAAGTGCATCTTCATATAATCCTAATTCGTTTTCTGAATAAGCTTTATAATAATAATCAATATCATATTCTGGATCAATTTCTAAAACTTTATTCCAATCATCAAGAGCTTTTTCATATTCATCATTCCAATAATAAGCTTCTGCACGATTGCTTAAATAAAGAGTTTTGCTAGGTACGAGTTCAATCGCTTTAGTATAATCTTTAATTGCTTCAGCATAATTTTCTAGATTATATTTACATAATCCACGATTATTATATGCACTTTCGTTATCGGGATACATTGAAATGTATTTTGTATAATCGTCAATAGATTCTGAATATTGCTCTATTTGATATTCTGCTCTTGCTTTATCAAAATAATCAATATCATATTCTGGGTCTATTTCTAGAATTTCATTCCAAGTATCAATAGCTTCTTGATATTCTTCGTTTTCGTAATGTTTTATTGCTTTTTCTAAATATTCGGAAAGTTGCTCATCTTCTTCAATGGCATCTTCCTCTTGTTCAAGATTTTCGTTAATAGTATTTTTTAAAGCTTGGGCATTTTCACTATCTGGATATGCGTCTAAGTATTTTTCTACTAATGAAAGAGCATCTTCATATTCGCCTAATTCATTTTTTGAATATGCCATGTAAAAGTATTCATGACTAAGGTGTTCGGGATCTAATTCTAAAACCTTGTTCCAATCATCAAGAGCTTTTTCATATTCATCATTCCAATAAAATGCTTCTGCTCTATTTTTCAAATATAAAACTTTCTCAGGACATAATTCAACTGCTTTATTTAAGTCTTCAATAGAACCTTTATAATCTTCTAGATTAAACTTATTTCTGCCTCTATTGTTATATGCTGCAGGATCATCTGGGTATTCAGACAAGTATTTTGTATAATCATCAATAGATTCTGCATATCTTTCTAATTTAAACTCAGATCGAGCTTTTTCAAAATAGTCAACATTACATTCAGGATCAATCTCTAGAGCTTTATTCCAATCGCTAATAGCATTTTCGTATTCATCAAGTTGATAATATACTCTTGCTCTACAATTGTAATCTGAAGCACTTTCTTCTTCACCCATTTCAATTGCTTTATTATAATCTTCAAGGGCGTCTTCATATCTTTCAAGATAATATTTACAATTTCCTCTAAGTGAATAAACAAAAGAACAGTTATAATTATCTGGTTTTTTGTTCATAAATATATTACAGTCAACAATTGCCTGTACGTAATTAGGATCTTTTTTATCCCATTCAGCTAACGCTTTTCTAAAATAATCAATTTCATATTCTGGGTCCAATTCAGCTAATTGAGCCCATTCTTCAAGAGCTTTTTCGTTTTCATCTATTTCGAAATGAGCATCTGCTAATCTGCTTAAATATGTAATATTTTTAGGTTCTATTTTTAAAGCTGCATAATAATTTTCAATAGCTTTTTCGTAGTTTTCTTTAATTTCCCAAATGCAACCAATGTAGAAATATGCATTACTATTGTTTGGTTCATTTTGGATACATTTTTCAAATAAATTCAATGCTTCATCGTAATTTTGCTGATTATATGCACCAAACCCTTTTACAAAATAATTTGTATCTTTGTCTAAAGTGTCAATATATTTTTCAGTTGCTTCATTATTGATATTTATTTCTTTAGTTTGAGATTTTGTTAATCTTTCAAGCATTGTTTTAAGTTCAAGAACTTGGGCTTCTAATGCTGCAATTCTATCAGAATCTTGTTTATTTTCTTCTAAATCTTCTGGATCTTCATCTAATTCTGTTCTAATTTCTTCTATTTCAGGTTCAAAACTTTCTGGTTCTTCTTCAACGAAATTGTTTTCTGGAATAGGATTTTCTTCAATAGGGATTTCAGGTTTTTTGTAGCCTGTATCTCCAAATATATAACAATTTGGGCTATTTTCTAAATCTCTATAAAACTGAATAACTTTTTGACTTGTTTGAATTTTTTTGCAATCGAAACCTTTTAGATACAAGCCTTCCAAACTACGGGTTCTACTTAGTACAACATAACCCATTCCATCTCCAAAAATCTTTTGGAAATTGACAACTAATTTGTCAAAGGTCATCCCTTGAGATTTGTGATTTGTAATAGCGTAAGCCAACATTAAAGGATATTGTAGTCGTTTAACTTTTATTTTACCTTCAAGGACATATTCAAATTTTACAGGTTCGATTTTTGTTTTTGTTCCGTTATCAAATAGTACTTCAATATCATATTTTGTTAGTTTTGTTACTTGTCCGCAACTTCCATTAACCAAATGCTTTTCAAAATTCAAATTTTTAAGTAGCATTACTCGACAACCTTCTTTTAAGGTTAATGTTTGAGGTGCGTTACATTGATTATTAAATGTCATTATCAAATATTTTTCAGTGTTATCAAAATCGTTTGATAAGTCTGTTATTTCTAAAGATTCTTTAGTACAATTTTGTGGATAAACAATATCTAAGGCTTCGTTACACTTGTTATTATCCAAATCATATCGATAAAATGTATCTGTGGCATTATATGATACTGGGTTTGTTGATAATTCTTCAAGGCAGTTGTTATTGTATGTACTTGCCTCTTTATTTGTTGGGAATAATTGCAATATGTTTTTATCAATTCTGGTGCTTGACGGAAAGTTTCTGTTTTCAAATATTTGAATATCTTTTTTGTTAAATACTCCCGTTCTGATGTTATTTAATGCATCGATGTATGGTTTGTCACTTTGGCGTTTTACTTCTTTTAGGTATATAGTTGATAAGTTCAATTTTTGCCAAGTAAAAGAATTGAAACAGTAATCTGCGTCTAGATTTTCTTTATTTTTTGTTGGTGGTAATTGGAAAAAATCACCTATTAAAATAACTTGTAAACCACCAAATGGCAACGGACATTCTCTAACTTGCTGTAAGACATCATCAAGATATTTTATTAATTTGTCGCTCATAATTGACACTTCGTCAATTGCTAAGAGTTTACATTCTTTTATCTGTCTTTCTAATGATTTGTTTTTACGAATTTTATAATTAACTACATAATTAACAGACTTTCTAGCAAGTCCAATACCAGCCCAAGAATGAATAGTTTGTCCGCCAACATTAATTGCCGAAACACCTGTTGTACTTGTAATATCAAGAGTATCACCATAATGTTCTTTTAGTTTGTTAAGAATATAGGATTTTCCAACACCACCACCACCAGTGATGAAAATATTTTTTCCCGCATCAATTAATTCTATTACTTTTTCTAATGGTGTTTGACAAGACATAATAATACTCCGAATATAACTGCTATTCTTATACCTCAATATTAGCACGTAATTCGAGTCATTGCAATTGAAATCAAGTGTGTCCGTTTTTGACACTATAACATTTTATTATGAAAACATAAGGGAACCAAAATAACGAAAGGATAAAACATTATGGCAACACATTCTCAAATTAGAGCAGAACAAAGATATGGTTTAAGTGAATTCAATCCACTAAAAGTAATGAAAGAAATTTTAGATGATCGTTGTATTCAAGTGGAAGAAAATTTGGAAAAATATTCAAGAATTTTTTATGTAAGATACAATAATAGATATTTAAAAGTGGTAACTGATTACAACGTATCATTTGTTAAAACAGTGTTACCAGAAGCAAATGATTTCAATCTTCTTGAAAAACTAATCAACAAACTTGCAAATTGTGCAATGGCAGCGTAACAGATAAAGGAGGCAAAATGAAACAATTATTTTTAGGTATCGTAATAGGAATTGGCTTGGTATGTTCATCATGTTGTGTTGCACATGATTTTCTAAAAGCAACTCCTATGAAAGTTGTTCTTACTGAAAGGAATTTTGTTAATACTACTACTGTTACAACAGAAGAAGGTGTTTATAGACTTTTTGTTATAGAAGGAACTAATGGGGGCGGGGTTGGAATTACCGCTGTGAAAATTAAATAACACTGTAATTTTAATCAAATTTTGGTACAATAAAAACAGAAAGCAGGCATTTTGTGAAACAGATTTTAAAGTACATATTGGTAGAATTAGTAAAAACAACTCTTGCAAAATTCTTTTGTATTGGTCAGGCTCATTCTCATTATAGACCAGCAACAACAACTAAAAGTAGAAAAAACCCAAAAGTTAACGCTGCATATCTGGTTAATTCTGGAAAATGTGATTATGGATATAATGTGGTGGGTGATTATACTGTAGAATCTGTTGGTGATAAAAATATAGAATATGGACGAGATCTTAAAGGTGATTTTGCTCCAAAATATGTTGGTGGTCAAAAAGTTGAATATGGAAGAAATATCAAAGGTGATATTGTTCCAAAATACATAGGTGATAAAAAAGTTGAATATGGGTATAATGTTGTAGGAGATTTTGTCCCTAAATATATTGGTGATGAAAAAATTGAATATGGACGTAATGCCGTAGGAGATTTTGTTCCTAAATATATTGGTGATAGAAAAATCGAATATGGACGCAATGTCAAAGGTGATTTTGTAATAAAAGAAATCGAAGATTAATAAGGTTATTCAAAGGAGTTGGGAATGGAAATTAAGCCAAACAGACAACAGCAAAAGGCGATAGATTTATTAAATGGTCCTGTAATGCTATTGGCAGGTCCTGGAACAGGTAAAACATTTACGATTATCGAACGTATTAAAAATATTTTGTCTAAAGGTGTTGAGCCTGAAAAAATCCTATGCTTAACCTTTACCGATGCTGCAGCAACAGAGATGAAAAAACGTATCGAAAAAGAGTTAAATGTTGTTTCTTGTGGAGTACAAATTTTCACTTATCACGGTTTTTGTTGTAGCCTTATCGAAGAATTTCCTGATGATTTTGAAATCCCATCAAATTACAAAATCATTACTGACCCAATTTCAAAAGCCTTTGTTAAAGAATGTATTGACGAAATTAATCCCGTTTATTTTAGAACAGATAAAAACGACCCTTATTTTTATATCAATAAAATTAAACATAGAATCAGTGCGATTAAACAAAATCGACTAAGTAAAAAAGATTTCTTCTTGAATTTAGAAAGAAACAAGGATTGGATGCCTGAAGTTAAAAGAATTGAAGAAATAATTGATGATGTTGAGCAAGGCAGAAACAAGAGATATAAAAAACCACCATATGACAAGCGTGATGATGCTTTGAAAAAAGTTGAACAAGCAAAAGAACTTTGGACATTCTATGAACTTTATCAAAGCAAATTAAATGCTCAAAGATACCTTGATTTTAACGATATGATTAATATGGTATTAGAAAGATTTGAGGCAAATCAATCATTTTTACACGATATTGCAAATCGTTATGAATATATTATGGTTGATGAATACCAAGATACAAACAAATCTCAAAACGAAATTGTTTTTGCACTTTCTCACGCCTCAGAAACAGAAAATGTTTTTGTTGTAGGGGATGATGATCAGATTATTTATCGTTTTCAGGGGGCAAAACTTGATACTATTGAAAAATATTTGAAAGAGTTTCCTAAGACAAAAATCATTTGTCTGACAGAAAATATGCGTTCAACTCAAAGTATTCTTGATGCTGCAAGAGGTGTTATTGCTCAAGATCCATTGAGTTTAGTTAATTCTCATAGTTTTGTGGATGATGAGGGTAATCCGATTAATAAAAATCTAACGGCAATGAATAAAGAAGTTATCGACAAAGAAAAACCTGTAAGATTTTACAAATATGCGGATATGATGATGGAGCAATTGGAAATTGTCAAAGAAATAGAAGCTCTTGTAAACTCTGAGGATTGTCCAAAAGATAAAGATACTGGTGAGAAAAAGTATTCTGAAATTGCAATACTTACTCGCTCAAATGCAGAAGCAGAAGCTTATGCAGAATTATTAAAACTAAGAAATATCCCATATGAGTTGAAAGAAGGGAAAGACATTTTTACAATCCCTGCGGTTAATATGTTGTATTTCTACGCTCAATTCTTGATAAATCCTGAAATGTATTCGCATCGTATTTTTGAACTTCTTGTATCAAAACCATTTGATGTTCATCCAAAAGATTATCAAGTATTGTATGAAGAAGTGTCTAAAGGCAAAACTTTTATTGAAGTTCTGAGAAATATAGACAAAAATAGATTTATTGAGCCTGAAAAATTTGAGAACTTTTTAGCTACTTATGATTATTTATCTGAATACAAGACAAAAGAAAATATTAAAAATACAATTCTTGAAATCGGTTCAAAAACAGGAATTTTTGATTATTATTTGAACACAAGTATTAATCGTACAGAAAATATTGCAGGGATCAAAAAGTTTATTGATGAAGCCGTTGGATTTTCAGAAATCTTTAAGACTGGATTTATTGAGATTTTCTTTGAGTATTTACAATCCATTTTGGATGATGATGAAAAGATTTGTACAGATAAAGCTCCAGTTACGCTAAATGCGGTTCAATTATGTACTTATCATGGTTCAAAAGGTCGTGAATTTGAATATGTATATCTTCCAACTCTTGAAACCAAAAAATGGGAAAGTAGTTCAAAATCAGTCAGAGCCGAAATACCGCTTGATGAATCAGAATACAAAACTGATGAGGAATTAAAAAATGAGGTTAAACCATCAGATATGACAAAACTTTTGTATGTTGCAATGACTCGTGCAAAACATACATTAAGAATGTCTTATCCTGAAAAAAGTGGTACAAGTCCTAAAAAACCGACAAAATATATTGTGGCAATTCAAGATATGCTTGAAAAAGAGCCAGAAGCGTTTGAATATGATGAAAATTCATATTGGATGCAGGTGAATGAACTTATCTTGAAAAGTGAATATGATTATAAAAAAGAATTTTGCGAAATGATTGATGCAAAATTGAAAGATCGTAAATTCTCACCATCTGCCATAAATACATATCTAAAATGTCCACGACAATACTTGTATGAAAAGATTTTAGGCTTAAAAGTAAAAGATGGTAATCCAAATTTTGCAAGCTATGGTAGTGCGGTGCATAAGGCTTGTGAAAATGCGATGGAATTTTTGATGAAAAATAAAACTCATCCAGATAAAGCTCAGTTTATAAAATGGTTTAAAGATGAACTAGCGACGTTACCAATGGAATCCTACGAGCAACGTCAGATTTTTATTGGTCGAGGCGAAAAAGCTCTTGATGAATACTATTGCCAAATCTTAAATACTGTTCCATCTCAACTGGTTGCACAAGAAGAACCAATAAGTTATGTTTTTGAGGATGGCACTGAATTCTATGGAATTATAGATAGAATAGATGTTTGTGAAGATGGAACAATTGCAATCTATGATTATAAAACAGGGAATAACAAAAATTCTGCTATCAAAATAGATGGAGATCACGAAGATTACTACAATCAAATGGCTTGGTACAAGTATATTTATGAAAAATCAACAGGGAAAAAGGTTTCTATTACTAAATTCCTTTATCCAGAAGATTTTCAATCTAAAAATAATGGTGTAAATTATACAGATGAAGAAATTGCGGATGCTGTTGAAAAATTTAAAAATGCGGTAGCAGATATCAAGGCTCACAAATTTGAACCTACTTTAAAAGAAAGTGCTTGTAAATATTGCCCATATCAAGATTTTTGTGGTATGAATGTGATTTAGTTAAAATATTAAATTATTTACCTAGATTTGGTCATGTTGTATCATATTGATATGAAGAAAATTTTTGCAATAATTTTATTATTAGCGTTTGGTGTTTGTGTGGCAAATTCTGATGAGTTTGTTCCTGATTTCGATGCTATGAAGGTTCTTCGTTGTGAGTTTGTGGAAACTATCTACAATCAAGATGGTAGTGAAGTTTCGCAAAGTGATTTGTTTAGAATTTACAGTTTGGAAGAAGAATATAAACGCATTTATTTAAGACGTGAACCAATTGATAATGTTTCATATTACGAGGCAGATAAGATTGAATTTAGGCTTCAATCAATGACTGATGATTATATTTCAATAACAAATGCTACTATTAATCGTCAAACTGGTGAATATACTTCAACTTCTCAAATTACTTATGACAATCCGATTTTTGGTGTTAGGTCGGCTAAAGCTGTTGGAACTTGTAGAGCTTTGAATTAATATTTTTATTAACAATGAGGCAATTTTCTTGTGGAAAAATCCTTTATAAATATATAGGGGAATAATAAACACATGGATAAAGTTCTTAAAGGTCAAATTGGCACTGAAGTTCTTGATGGCGTGTTTTCTGTAAAGAAAAACGTGGCAGATAGTCTTGCTGATTTGTCTTGTAAAAAAACTACAAAACCAAAGACTTTATCTTCTCATATTAGTTACTTAAATAGAGCAAATACATATAGAACAGGTATTTCTAGTATTTGTGTAGGTGCGGTATCAATAAATGACGACTTGTCAGATAAATTGACCCTCAAAATCGTAACTGAACTTGCAAATGCCATTGATAAAAACGACGTTGCAAAAATAAAAGAACTTAAGCAACAGTATCAAGATAAAAAAGAATTTGTTAAAGCAAAAGACTTTTTGAACAAAAAGTGTAAAGAAGTTTGGGATGTTTTTGAAAACAAAACAACTAAACTTAGCCCCCCTTATGAAGCGATGAAAGCTCTAGGTATTACTAATCAGCCATCTTTAGAAACGCTGTTAGCCGATAGTTTGAAATATTACGAAAAAGACAATGGTACAACAACTGTTGATGTAATTTTATCGATTTTGGCAAACGAGAATATCAATTATACATTTGAAGATGTTTATGAATACTTGAAAAAGAGCAACAAAAAAGAAAAATACAAATATAACTTAATCACTGTATCATATTTGGCAACAAAATTAGAATATGATGAAATGCGACTTGGTGATTTAGGTATAGAACAAAATATTGTGAAAAAATTGTTTAAAACTCTCTCTGTAAAAGATAAAATTAAGTGTATTTGGAAAAATTTTAATACACTCAAGTATTGTTATGGTATTTAAGGTAAGGTAAAAAGTTGGGCGGGTTGGATATTCCAACCCGCCCTTATTGTATTTTTTGATTAACCAATAACTGGAGCTACAAAAGTTCTTGTTGCAAGATCTTTATCAAGTAACAATAAGGCTTTTTTATCTTCACCGATTAATTTCAATGTAGCTAAAACGCCGCCAACATTTGCTTCTTCTTCAACTTGTTCTTTCACGTACCAGTCCAAGAAAGATAATGCTGCTCTGTCACGAACTTCTTCAGCAACGTCCATTAGTGCGTTAATTCTTGAAGTTACATATTCTTCGTGTTCAAGAACTTGTTCAAAGATTTCTAATGGAGTAGAACCTTTGATTTCAGGTTTGTCGATAGCTTCTAGAGTTACTTGAGCGTTGCGTTCATGTACGTAATCAAACATACCCATAGCGTGAGCTCTTTCTTCTTGAACTTGAACATCGAACCAGTTTACAAAACCTGGCAAGTTCATATCCGCAAAAATTGCTTTCATACCTAAGTATAAATATTCTGAGTACAATTCTTTATTGATTTGATCATTAAATGCTGCTTCTAATTTTTTATCTAACATAATATGCCTCCTTTTTTACATGCTTTCAACGATTGCTTTTGCTAGATTTTTCAATTCTTCTCTCTTTTCTGATTTTACCGCAGATTTGATAGAAACGCCACTAGATATAAATTCAGTATTTTTAATTTGAGATAGAAGTTCTGTCATAAGTCTGCCTGCTTGTGGTGCCCAAGAACCATTCTCAATAACTGCAACTTTGCGATTTTGAATGTTGTGAGCAACAATATCGTGGATTAAGTTTTCCATCTCAACGAAAATTCCGTTGTTGTATGTAGTTGATGCAAATACAATGTGAGAGTATTTAAACATATCTGATACAACGTAAGAGGAATGTGTTACTGAAACGTCAAACATTTTAATATCCTTTACGCCTAATTCTGCTAATTCGCCTGCCAAAATTTCTGCTGCGTTTTGAGTTCCACCATAGACTGATGCGTATGCTATCATTACAGAATTAATTTCTGGTGTATAAGTTGACCATTTTTGATATAGGTCGATAAATTTACCCAAATCTTTTCTCCATACATAACCATGAAGTGGGCAAATCATATCGATTTCAATGCTAGAAACTTTTTTAAGTAACATTTGAACTTGTGGACCATATTTACCAACAATATTTGTATAATAACGTCTTGCCTCATTTAGATATCTATTTTCCCAGTTAACTTCATCAGCAAAAATGTTACCATCAATTGCACCAAATGAACCAAATGCATCAGCTGAGAAAAGAATTTTGTCAGTTGTGTCATAAGTTACCATAACTTCTGGCCAGTGAACCATTTGAGCCATCAAGAATGTAAGATTGTGTTTACCTGTATTTAAAACATCTCCTTCATTAACAATTTGGAATTGTTCTTCTGAGATTTCAAAATCAAAAAACTGTTCCATCATTGTCTTGATTTTTGCGTTGCAAACAATTTTTACTTCTGGATATTTTGCCAAAATTGTTGGAATTTCTGCGCAATGATCAGGTTCCATATGGTTAATAATTAGATAATCAAGTGTTCTTCCATTTAATACGTGTGCCACGTTTTCCATAAACTGGTGAGTAACGGCTTTATCTACTGTATCTAATAAAACGGTTTTATCGTCTAGTAAAATGTATGAGTTATATGAAACCCCTTGTGGGGCGTGGTAAACACCTTCAAAAAGTGCAATTCTCCTATCGTTTGCACCTACCCAAAAAAGATTTTCTGTTATTTTTTTTACGTTATACATGACTTCTTTTCTCCTGTTTTCTTTAATTATAACATAAAATGATAATTATTACCACTTTTGTAAATGTTTATAAATATCCATGTGGGTAATAGAAATTACCTCTCTTGTTGATTATGCTATAAACACTGGAACTAGATATAAATGACATAGTTTTAGAGATATAGCACAAACTTTATAATATAAGTATAGTGCAAAAATGTATGAAAAAGAGAACTTAACAAATTATTTTTTTGCCTGTGATGTATGAAAAAGCTCAGGCAATTTATTTTGCTGTCTTAAGGTGCAATCTTAATTTTCTATTTTGGTAAAGAATTCTAATATTTTTTCATTATAGCGGTTATCAATTGCACTGAATGGGAATATTTCTCCACCAAATTCTTTACGAACGTGTGCTAGAGCACTTTGGACTTTATTTTTTGAGATACAATCCATTTTGGTTACAACTGTGATAATTGGCAAATCGTATGCCATAACCCACTCTCTCATTTGGTAATCGTTTTTCTGAATTTCGTGGCGTGCATCAATTAACTGAACCAAGCATTTAATTTGTTCACGTTTAAGCAAGTATTCTTCTAAGTATTTCTGCCATTTGTTACGAGCTTCGTGAGAAACTTTAGCGTAACCATATCCAGGTAAATCCGCAATCATAAATTCATCAGAAAAATTGAAAAAGTTGATAAGTCTGGTTTTGCCAGGAACGTTAGATGTTTTTGCAAGTTTTTTGTTATTTGCAAGTCCATTGATAAATGAAGATTTACCAACATTTGAACGCCCAAGAAGAGGAAATTCAGGCAGTGTGTATTCTGGGCACTGACTTAATTTTTCTGCACTTATTAAAAATTTTGCATTCATGTATGGTTTCATTTTGTACTTATCGCTTTTTCTTTTACTTCTTTAAGTTTCTGTTTATATAAAACTGTTTGTAGTAGATTACACATTTTCTCATTATTTACAACAGTTAATTGTGTTCTATTTTTCATAAAATCAACGCTAAATGAAGATTGTTGATTAAAAATGTTTGCCTCGATATTTACTATTTGAAACAGCCCCTCAGTTAAAATACTAAGAGGCTCTCTCAAAAAAGTTTCAAATGTTTTTCTTATATCGAATTTTTTCATCTGTCTTTATATTTAATCTTTGGGTATTACCAAGATTGGTGATGTTATTCATCCCTTAGATTTTTTGGCTGAATACTTGAATTCTTTGTTCAACTGCAGCCTTGTCAGAAGCGTTAGGAGCAAGTGCTAAGTACTGAGTATAGTATTTAACTGCGCCTTGGTAGTTTCCTTCAGCTTCATAAGATTGAGCTTTCAACTTAGCAATTGATGGAGCATTGTGATAGAAGTCGATTGCTCTGTTGCAGTATTCGATAGCTGACGCATAGTTGCCTTCTTTGTATTGACGAAGTGCAATTTCAAAGAATTCATTTGATTTCATTTCGCATAAGTTGATATAGTGAAGACCATTACCAGCAATTCTGTTGTTAGGGTCAACCATCAATACTTTTTGAAGTGCTTTTCTAGCAGTTCTGAATTGTTTGTGTTGAACAAGAATTTCAGCTAAGTACAATTCATCTTCAACACTGTTTGCGAAATTGATTGCATTTTCGAATGTATAAACTGCATCTCTTTCACGACCTAGAGAAAGATATGCTTCCCCTTTGATTACTGTATCCATCAAGCTATTGCTAGCTGATTGAACGATGTAATTTAGGTTATCTTTTGTTAATTCCATTTGGTGAGTAAGTTTACCAAGTTTGATTTTTGCTAAGTGAAGTTTCAAATCGTTTGGAGTTCTTTGAATTGCTTCATTAACATAGTCATACGCTAGGTAAACATCTTTATTTGTTGTAAAGCTACGACTATCTGCAGTGTCTTTAGCCATTTCGTAGTATGTATTAGCAAGACCAATGATAGCATTGTTGTTGTATGTAGCATCACCTAACAATCTTGAATAGTATTCAAGAGCTTGTTGATATTTTTTAGTTTCTAATGACATATTAGCAACTCTGTAAATACCTTCTTTGTAGTTAGGATTCAAAATAATTGCAGTTTTTAATTCTTCCATAGCAAATTCGTGGTCTGCACGTCTTTCATAAACACCAGCTAAATTGATGTAAGGGCGTGAATTTTCAGGTTTTACGTAAATTGCTTTTTTGAAAGAATTGATAGCAGCAGGTTGGTTACCTTGTTTCAAGTATAATTCACCTTGCAAATTCCATCCTGGAGATGAATTTGGGTTGATGTGTAATGAGTGGTTCAACCAAGTTAATGCTTTTGTATAATCGCCACGTCTAGCTTCCACTTGACCCATATGGTACATAGATGTTGGGTTGTGTGAATTGTGCTTGATTGATAATAAGTAGTATTTTTCAGCTTCATCTAAGTCGCCATCTAACATTGCAATATTACCTAAATTATCATAAGCTGGAGCGTAACTTGGGTTGTTTTTAATTGCAACTTTGAATAATTCAGCAGCATCTTTTTTGTTGCCAAGTTTTAATGTTGCAACACCCATAGCGTTATATGCTTGATAATATGTGCTATCAAGATTTACAGCTTGAACAAATGATTTGATAGCTGCATTTGATAGGTTTGAAATATTTTTGATGTATTCAACGTCTGATGAAGTTTCTCTCATCAAGTAAACTAAACCTTGAGCGTAATGTAATTCAGGTTTGTTTGGATATTTTTTCAATAATCTATCTAATTCTGCTTGTGTAGGTGCTAATTTCCATTGTTTAGCTTGAGAAATTAATTGTAAGCATTTAGCGTCCAAGTCATTTGGATTTTTCTTTAAAATTTCTTTAAGACGTTGGTCAGCGTCTGAATAATTGTTATATTCGATTAATCTGCTAATATCAACGTAACTTTTGGATACTTGAGCTTTTATAGGTTGAGCAGCAAACACGTTAGGTGCACAAAGAATGCAAGATGTTAAAATCATTGAAGTAACTAATAATTTTTTACAATTCATGTTTTTACCTACTTTTTTCCTTTATAACTATTCTAAATCTTTTAAAAATATTGTATAATAGTAATCATAAAAAAGCAACAAGGTTAACAAATGGTATTAAACGCAAACTCGAAAAAGGATTTAGAGGATTTTAAATCATATATTTTGGTAGAAAAAAACTTTTCCCAACACACTGCAAAGGCTTACTATGCGGATATTTTAGCGTACTTAATATGGCTAGGAGATAATCAGTGTGAGGATGTTAGCTTTTCAAAGGTGAGAGAATACCTACATTTTATGCAGATTTTCAACTACAAAAAAACTACTGTTGCTCGCAAAATTGCCTCTATTCGTACTTTTTACAAGTATTTGCATAGAGAAAGAAAAGTTGAGAGTAACCCTGCTGAAAGTTTGATTTCACCAAAGCGACCAAAGTCGTTGCCTAAGTTTTTAACAACAGATGAAGTTGAGCAAATTTTAAGTAATATTAACATCGATACTCCTGCTGGTTATCGTAATCGTGCAATCCTTGAACTTTTATGGGCAAGTGGTATGCGTGTATCTGAATTAAGTGGGTTAAATTTTGGCAATTTGAACCTTGATAATAATGAGATTACTGTTTTTGGTAAAGGTGCAAAAGAAAGAATTATTCTTGTTACTGATAGAGCAAAATCTTATTTGCAAGGTTATATTGATTTTGCTCGTCCATTGATTGCTAAGGGCTATACGCTTCCTCCAATATCAGATGATACTCCTGTGTTTATCAATAAAACGGGGTATAGATTACAAACTAAAATGATTAGAAATGTTATCAATGATATTGTTGACAAGATAGAGTTGCCCAAAAAAGTTACTCCACACATGTTTAGGCATAGTTTTGCAACTCATTTGATTGAAAATGGTGCAGATTTGAGGGTTGTTCAAGAGCTTTTGGGTCACGCAAGTATTTCTAATACTCAAATTTATACACATATTTCTATGCAGCATATGAAAGAAGTATATGATGAAACCCACCCTAGAGCGTAGTTTCAGCCTACTTCAATTGACTACTTGGAGCAAATGTGTTAAAATTAGTATATAGTTTATTTCGGTATGGGTTATTAAGAATGAGTATATTTGATAAAAAATTTGGTTATACACTGTCAGAAGTTTTAATTACACTTGCATTGATTGGTTTTTTGGCAACATTAACACTTTCAACAGTTGGATCTTCAATTCAACAAAGAACTAGATTAGCAGAATTCAGAACTGCATATTCTAAAATGTCAACCGCACTTAAGAATGTTACAGTTGATACTGCAAAAATTTATGCGTGTTTTGTTAAACCAACAAATGCAGAAGTTAATGAATTTGGTTTGACTATTAATGGCAATGCTAGTGATACAAGTACTGCTGGTTGTGATGATTTGGAACACGCATTTGTAAGGGCAATGGGTGCTACTCGTTTCTGTATGAATAACGCAATATCTGAAGGTTGTGTTCCTGCAAATTATCCTATTGCTGAT
The DNA here is from genome assembly GCA_017626055.1 of bacterium. Taxonomy (GTDB): domain Bacteria; phylum Cyanobacteriota; class Vampirovibrionia; order Gastranaerophilales; family Gastranaerophilaceae; genus Zag111. The sequence continues at coordinate 48,533 of JAGAJM010000004.1, forward strand.
GGTTGTTTTGAAAATTATACAAAGTCAAGAGCTTATGTTTTTGATAACAGTATGATTTTAATTACAGACAAAAAATCAAATGGTATGAAATTATTTGCAATGGACGTTAACGGTCGTAAGGGACCTAACAAATGGGGACAAGATATCTTCCCATTTTCTATAAAATATACAGAAACAAAAACTGTTCAAGGCAGAGTTTTCGTTAAAGCCGTTGGTATTCTACCACCGGATGAAACATCTTGTACATATGTTAATAATGACTCTGGTAGAACCACTTCAAGAATGATGAAAGACTCTGCTGGTATTATTACTAGAGATTAATTTATAAGATTTGCAGTTTCGTTGTACATAATCATATGAAAATCAGCACTTGTCATATTAGGGTTCTGTTTCATAAATTTTTTCACGTCAAATTTTGCCAAATATTTATCTAATTTTTCAATAGCTTTCGGCTTATCTTGATTTTCGTCTTTTAATCGAGCAATATAATTTTGAGTCAAATAAAGCACGTCATCTTCTGTTAAAACTGGTAATCCGCCGATTTTAACCTCATCTTTTTCATCGTTTTCAAGATATCGTTTTTCTTCATCTTTTTGTTGATTTTGTTGCTGACGTTGTTTTTCTTGACCTGTTGAAACCGCTGATTCAATTCTTTGACCGAATGGATTATTTACAGAATTAAACATATGATGCCTCACTTGTTAGTAACTTGTTGCTATTTGTATCGGCAAAATCTATAAAAACTTTAATACTTCAACTATATAGTGGACTTATAAGCTCATATAGTAATCTTTTAAAATTTTTGTATCAGTTTCAATATTTGGACTTTCGCAAACTAATGCACCTTTTACCCCAAATTCTTTAAGAGCTTTCAATAAATCTTTATAGTTCATATCAGATTCTTCAAGGATAAGGTGTTTTTTCTCACCTTTTTTGGTGTATTCAATTCCTGCAAGGTGTGCGTGGAAATTGTTTAATGCAAAATCTCCAAGTTCTGTACCAATTCTATCTAAAACTTTGCAAAATTCATCATAAGTATTATATTCACCAGCTGTTCTTGCGTGTATGTGAGAAAAATCAATACAAGGAAGAACTTGTTCAAATTCTTTTGAAAGCCTGATTATTTCTTCATAGTCACCCCATTGAGTTTCTTTCCCTGTTGTTTCTGGGCGAATCCACATTTTGATATTGTGTTTTTCAAGAGTTTCAATAATTTTCTGTGTTTGAGTTTTCACTTGTTGATAAACAGTTTCCTTATCTGCTCCCATATAAAATGCAGCATGATAGGTTATACTATAACCACCAAAATCAGAAGCTGCTTGGGCAGTTTCGATAATTCTTTGAACACTTGCTTCAATTTTTTCTTCTTCTTTTGAATTTAAGTTTATATAAAATGGTCCATGTGCGGTGAAAATAAGATTTTTTTCTTGTGTGGTTTTCTTTAGAAGTGCACGAGTTTCGTCAGACATTCTAACGCCATGAACAAACTCGACTTCCATTCCATCTAATCCCAGTTCTTCAATAATTTCAAATGCTCTTGGATACCCACCTTTACCAGTAGATAGTGGCATACCCGCAGTTAGGAAATTTAATTTATCAACTTTATAAAAATTTTGCATTACACTTTTACCTTAATCATTTCATCTAAAATTTCGCAAACGTCAGCAACAAGTTTTGAACAATGTTCCTTTCTTGCGCTTCCGTCTAATCCTGCTGATAATACTCTACAACAAGTTACTTTATTTCTTTTCTTAAATTCTTCAATAAGTTTTGCTGCGTTAACTCTTGCGGAAACTTCATTATTGAATTTATTTTTTCGTCCAAAATGGTAGCCTAAAATTATTTGTCCAGCTGCAATTGCTCCACATAGACATCCAGAAGACATTCCTCCAGAAAATGTTGTTGCACAAGGTAACAACTCTTCAGGACATAATCCAGCATCAATATATGCTTGAATTATGCTTTCTGAACAAGAATATCCATTTTTAAAATAATCTAATGCTTTATCTTTTATCATACTTATAATCCCTTTTTCTTAGTTTTTCACATAAAAATGACCACTTGTCAAAATCTTGGTTGGGTTATCACGTGAATAAACTTTCATAACATAGTTTCCTTTACCATTCATAACTACGTAATCTGTAAAATAATGCTTTTGTTCATCTCTAAGTTTTACTCTTTTACCCCAAACAAGGTCATAACCAAGTCTTTCGTCTTTGTCGCCATCAAGTTTATAAATCTGAATTAGTAATAATTTTGATTCAACTTGTTTTGGTAAAGTTATCAGATAATAAATTCTTTCATTTTGCTGAAAAACGTTTGTATTACTTGGGGAATTTATTGTTTCTGGGGTGAAACGATGCTTGTTAAAAAGAATAACAGAAGTTTCCTTGTCGCAAGCACAAGTAAAAAATGCAATAAGAATTGTAGTTATTACTAAAAAGAGTTTCTTCATAATTGTTGTAACTGTTTAATTTGGTCTTGAACAGTGTTAATCATTTCCTTGTCGTTGTTGTATTTGGTGAATAATTTGTAGTTTTTAATAGCTTCATTTGTTTTGCCTTGAAGTTCTAGTGCTCTACCTAAAGCATAGTATGCATATCCAAGGTTATAATCATGATCAAGTGAAATTACTCTTTCAAAACTCTTTTGTGATTCTATGAAATTATTTTCATTTGCATAAGCAAGACCCAAATTAAACCAACCATCAGTGTAATCAGGGTTTACGATGATAGCTTTTTGGTAATAATTTATAGCTTTTGTGTTATCTTCTTTCATCTTGTAAATGTTACCGATTTTGAGAAGTGTGATTTCATCATTCGGAACAAGTTGAAGTGCATCTTGGTAGTATTTTACAGCAGCATCAAAATTATTACTTTTGAAGTTTTTATCGCCTTCTGCAATGAATTCTTCATTTTGTTTTATTGTAATTGGTGATGCTTTAACCACTGGTTGAGGTTTGGTTTCTGTTTTTGGTGTTTCTGCGGTAACTGGATTTTTTTGTTCTTCAACTTCAATGCTTATTGAAGGCACAGTAATTTCTTCCGTTGAAGATGTTGGGGTTGTTGTTTTTGGTTTGTAAAGTGACGAGATAAATTCGCTATATTCTGCTGAATATTGAGTTTTATCTGGGTCAAGCGAAATAGCTTTTTCATAATTTTCAGATGCTTTTGTGTTTTCGCCTTGCGCTCTGTAAACTTTTGCCATTCCAAAATAAGCAGAACCATCTGTGAAACCATCTTTGATTGCGGTTTTGAAGTTAGTCATAGCATTATCATAGTCCTCAATTTCAAGAAGTTGATGACCACGAGAAACTAATGCACTGTTTAAATTTTCTTTGATTGTTTTATCATTTTTAAGTGTTAAAACTTCTCTGTATAAGCCGATTGCATCTTCAAATTTATTTGTAGCGTGAAGAGCTAATGCTTTATTGTATTTTGCAGTATAGTCTTCTGGCTCAACAGATAAGATTACATCGTAGTACTTGATTGCATTTGTGTAATCTTTTTTACTGTGGAAGCACAAAGCAATCTCTTTTTTAATTCCTAGATCTTTTGAATCCTTGCCTTCTGCGATGATGTAATTTTCTAATGCTTTATCGAAATTGTTTAAGTTTTTATAGACTCTTGCAATATTTTTGTAACCTTTGATATCGTTAGGGTATGCCTTGATGTACATACTATATTGAGTAATTGCTTCAGTATTTTTGTTCATATCAGCAAGTAAATCAGCATAATCTAATCTTACAGTGTTAAGATTAGGAACTTTTGCCAGAACGATTTGGTATTGTTCATAAGACATTTCGTTTCGTCCCAAATCTTGATATGCTTGAGCTAACCCTAAGTGTGCAGAATTGTTATCAGGGTCTATTACAAGAGCTTTTTCTAACATTTCGGAAGCTTTTTCTGGTTCGTTGATGTTCAATAAAGCAATTCCATAATCTGCAAAATTCCTGAATGAATCAGGGTTTCTGTCATAGATTCTTTTGAATTGTCTAGCAGAATTCTGATAATCTTTCACAGCTAAATATGATGATGCTAAATTCTCACGTGATTCTGAGTGTTGAGAATATGTATCTAAAAAGATATTATAATTTCTGATAGCATTTTTATAATCTCGTAATTGATATTGTGCGTTTGCGATGTTGTAGTAGTTGTATTTGTATTCAGGGAAAATATCTAAGGCTTTTTCATATGATTGAAGAGCTTCTTTGTATTTTCCTTGAGTTTCATAAATACTACCGATACTGATGTGTACAAATGCATCATCTGGTTTAAGTTCAATAACTTTTCTATAAGTTGCTAAAGCCTTTTCTGTATTATCTGTTTCAGTGTATAACCCAGCGAGTTTTGTGTACAACATTGCGTCACCACCAGAAACTTGGATTGCTTGTTCAAGCTTTGCAATAGCTCCTTTTAAGTCTTGTTGATGTTCCGCACTGCAAGCTTCTTGGTATAACAAACTTGCTTCAGGAGTTAGTGCTAAAGCTGGTGTTATATTAAATACTAATGTTGAAACTAAAATACTTGTTAATAAAGACTTTTTGATATTCATAAACCCTCAATTTCTATCAAAATTTTATCACAAAAATTATACTTGTGTAAAGCTATCAGAGTATATCTTTTTGTTTAGCAGAATAGTTGCGGTTTTGATGATATTGCATTGTTCTGTGTCGTTTAAATCATATTCGATTTCTTCTAATTCTTGGAAGTTTGCAATCATATTTGCTAAATCAAGGTACAACTTATCAACGGAAGAAGTGGGTTGATTGTTCTTTAGCATTTTAAATATTCTAACAAGTTCAATGTCTTTCGCATCAAGAATAACTGCGTCTAATCCCGCACCACACGCTAAAACCCCAAATACTCTGTTGATTAATGGTCGCAAATCTTTTGGGCAACCATTTGAGATATTTGATAACCCAATAATTGTGTTAACTTTTGGTTCAAAACTTTCTTTAACCATTTGAATAGTATTTAATGCTTCAATAGCTTGTGATTGATCTGCACAAATTGGCAAAACTAATGGGTCAAAGAAAATTTTGTCGCTTTCAATTCCTTTTTCCATACATTTTTCATAGATTTCAAATATAATTTCAAGTCGTCCATCAGCGGTTTTTGGAATTCCTGTTTCTTTTGAAAGAGCTAATGCAACAAGGTTACAACCATATTCTGAAGTTAAATCGGTTAGTTTTTCAAGTTTTTCAGAATCTTTTGAGGTGCTATTGATAAAACAACTTTGTGGATTTTTTATTAGTTTTAATCCTTGTTCAATGGCATCAGAATTTGTAGAATCAAGTGAAATATTTTGGTTCTCAACAAGTGGAATTAACCATTCAAAAATCTTGTCAAGTTTATTCTTTGCTGGTCCAACATTGAGGTCAATACAGTCAACATTTTGCTGAATTTTTATCAAATTTTTGACAAAATTTTCGTCTTTTTTTTCTAAAGCTTCTCTGACGGAAGCTGAAATTATATGTATGTTTTCTCCAATTATAATCATACAAAAATATTATCATAAAAATGCCAAAATTTTCACAAAATTTCGTTTTAATGAACAAATTATTAAATAAACAAACATTCTTAACAAAAATTTACAATGAAAACCCTTATATAATAACAAAAAAATAGAATTTCATGGTTTTAGGCTAGTAATAACATGTAAAACATGATATAATAAAACAAGGTTCTCAACTTAAAGTGTAAAAGGAGTAGGTTCTATGTCAACAACAATCTCTGAAAAAGAAATCAAGAAAGTGAAATCTAAATTCACTGATGAGTTCGAAAACTATTTAAAAAACCAATGTGCAAAAACAACATTTAATGGTACTGAGCTAGAATCATTCTCTTGGTATAAAAAAGTGTTGGGTTTGATGTAAACACAAAGACAGAATAAAAAGAGCCAGTCCAAAAGACTGGCTCTTTTAACGTTAAAAGGAGCTGCCCTTCCGTTTTTTACGTTTATCTTGAACGATAATGACCTTTCACTTGCACCCCATCACTTCTTATATATGGTGCAATATAAATTGCACCTGAAGTTTGGAGCTCATTATTTGTAGGAATTCCTATACTTCCCCATTGTCCTCGAATTTCTTTTTCGTGCTTGGTAAATTCTTCCCCAGAAAAATCTCCAATATCTTCTTGAGAAAATATCCTGTTATCTCCAGATACTGGATTTCGATATCCTGAATAATTTTGTTTTCTCTGGGTTGTTGGAGCTATCAAGCCTTGTTGAAGTTGCTCATTGATTGTTTTTTCATTCTTTGAAAATTCTTCTGGTGTCATTTGACCAATATCTTCTGGTGTAAAAATCTTGTCATATTTTTGAGTTTGTTGACTATTCCCACGAGTTGTTACTGCGGTATTGAAGTCAAAATTTGGGATATTATCTTGAATATTACTGTTTATTGTTTGACCTAATGTTGCAGTTTGTGGATTTAGCCACTTGGGTAGGTTGAAATCTGATAAAAAACTAGGTATAATATTATTGGCACTCTCGATAGCACCCCGACTTGCAGTCGGGATACTGTGATCGGGAGTGTCCTTCGTTATGTAATAACGACGTTGCTCTCTTTTCAAATTTTCTATATAGTGATCACCTAGCTCACCCCTATAAACTTCATAATGGCTAACATCTGGTTTTTGATGAGGTTTTAAATTAGGTTCATTTGGCAATTTCTGTGCTTTTTTAATGTCATCTATTAAACTAGATAGATTTTGAGCTTGATGAGGATTCCAACGAAGATTTTCTTGGATACCAACTCTAGTAAAATCAATATTGCCATCCTTATTTAGGGATAAACCTTGAACGTAATCTTGATAAAACTTCCTTGCTTCTTTATTATAATTTTTTCTAGTTTCTTGGTTCAAATTATCAATATTACCATATGTTTGTAATTTATTTCCAAAAGCTACTTTATGTATATTTCCAGTGATATTACCTATAACCCCACTAGCAAGTAAACCTTCGGTTGCTCTTTGAGCAGAGTTATGCAGAGGATTTTTATTTTCAGCAATACCTTCACCAAAACCATAAATTCCACCACTCATTGCTGTGGTTGTAGCAGTTTGTTGTAATTTTGTCAAGTGTTATTAGGGTTTTTAATACTATTTACCCCTAGGGATTTTACAATAGATTTTTTTTATATATAATCAAAATTATGAAAACAAGAGATAATGTAAGAAATTTTTGTATTATTGCCCACATTGACCATGGCAAATCCACACTAGCAGACCGATTATTAGAAAAAACAGGTACTGTTGCTCAACGTGATATGCAAGAGCAATTGCTAGATTCTATGGATATTGAACGTGAACGTGGTATTACTATCAAATTAAATGCTGCTAGAATGAATTATACATCTCAAGATGGTAAAGATTATGAATTAAACTTAATCGATACTCCTGGGCACGTTGATTTTTCTTACGAAGTTTCTCGTTCTTTAGCAGCTTGTGAAGGTGCACTTTTAATTGTTGACGCAACTCAAGGGGTTGAGGCTCAAACTCTTGCAAATGTTTATTTGGCTATCGAACAAGATTTGGAAATTATTCCTGTAATCAATAAAATTGACTTGCCTTCAGCTGATGTTGAACGTGTAAGACAAGAAATCGAAGAAATTTTAGGTATAGACGCTTCTATGGCAATTCCTGTTAGTGCAAAAACTGGGGAGGGAATTGAAGATATTTTAGAAGCGGTTGTAAATTATATTCCTGCTCCAGATGATAATTCAGACAAACCATTAAGAGCGATGGTTTTTGATAGCGTATATGATCAATATTTAGGAACCGTTTGTTACTTTAAAGTTGTTGATGGTTCAATTAATATTGGTGATAAGGTTCGTTTTATGGCTTCTGGCAAAGAATGTGAAGTTGTTGAATTAGGTTATCAAACTCCAGCCAGAAAACCTGTTAAAAAACTTACTTGTGGTGATGTAGGTTATTTTGCAGGTTCAATTAAAGAATTAACTCGTTTTGTTGGGGATACAATTACAAACGTTGAACGCCCTGCAACAGAACCATTACCAGGTTATAAAGAAGCATTGCCAATGGTATTTTCTGGTTTGTATCCTGTTGATAACGAAGATTATGGTGATTTAAAAGAAGCGTTAGAAAAACTAAAACTTAACGATAGTAGTATTACTTTTGAACCTGAAACATCAAGTGCCTTAGGATTTGGTTTCCGTTGTGGTTTTTTGGGTATGTTACACATGGAAATTGCCCAAGAGCGTTTGGAGCGTGAATATGATTTATCACTTGTAACAACTGCTCCGTCAGTAGTTTATAAGGTTCACAAGACAAATGGTGAAATTGTAGAAATCGATAACCCTGCGAATTTACCAGCTGCTCAATATAGAGATTACATTGAAGAGCCTTATGTAAAAGTTCAAATTATTACTCCAAATGAATATGTTGGAACTTTGATGGATTTAGCTCAAACTAAACGTGGTATTTTCTTAAATATGACATATCTTGACAAGGTTCGTGTTGATTTGGCGTATGAAATTCCATTGAGTGAAGTTATTACAGACTTTTATGATCAATTAAAATCACGTACAAAAGGTTATGCAAGTTTAGATTATGAATTTAGCGAATATAAACGTTCAAAACTTGTTAAATTAGATGTTATGTTGGCAGGTGAAATTGTCGATGCGTTATCAGTAATTTGTCACGAAGATAGTGCATTTTATATTGGTCAAAAATTAACAGTTAAATTAAAAGATATTATTCCTCGTCAATTATTTGAAGTTCCTGTTCAAGCAGCAGTTGGTGGTAGAGTAATTGCGAGAACTACTATTAAAGCTATGCGTAAAAACGTACTTGCTAAATGTTATGGTGGGGACATTTCTCGTAAACGTAAACTTCTTGAAAAACAGAAAAAAGGTAAAAAACGTATGAAGTCTGTTGGTAGTGTAGAAGTTCCACAAGAAGCGTTTATGGCGGTGCTTAGTCTTGATGAAGACTAATAAGTTTGCCTGTGTAATTATTACAAAATAAATATCGGTGTTACCATAGAAAACCCTTTTATATCGCAGAAACATGGTCGTAGCATGTATTTTGACATGTTAAGAAATTGTAACATTTTGTTTGCTTAACGCAATTATTTAAAAGTGAAATACTTTATATATATACGAGATGAAAATCTAATAGGATTGATTATAAAGAAAAAGAAAATGTTAACACTCTAGTTAAGAGTATGTGAGTACAAAAGGAGATTCGAAAAATGACATGTGACGGAAGAATTGGCGGAAGCGGATTTAATTTCTTTAACCCAATTACAACAGGAAACACAAACAAAGCAGCGAATACTGGTAAGGCAAATGAAGTTGCTACCCCTATTCAAATAACAAGTTCAGACACTACAACAAGAGCTGATTTGGATAACATAAGTCCATATGCAGCGATGGGTGTTAATATTTCAGCGACTGCTAAAGATCCAGTTGAGATTGCAGCAAAAGCAGCTCCTGAATTTGCACAATTTACAGGTAACTATACTTTAACTGATACAGTTAGTGCAAATTATGATTTAGCAGATTTGAATTTTGCATTACAAGCTCGTACAGAAGATGGCTTAAACAAATATGTTGATGGTCATACAAACAGAGCATTAGCAGAAAAACATCTTCAAGATGGTGGTTTTGCAAACTTCTTAGAACAATTAGATATGGCAGTATCTTAATAAAATCGAATTTTCACTCACATACATATAAAAAGGCTTACTAAAAGGTGAGCCTTTTTTATTGTGTTTTTACATGTTAACAAATGTTACAAAAACGAAAGAAATTTAGCCAAAATATTAAAGATAATTAAAAACATGCCGATAAGTAACATGTGAGTAAAAGATAAGGAGTCCCGATATGGCAATCGAGTTTAACAAATTCAAAGGTTATAATAATTATAACTTAGGTATTGCTGCCGGTGTATCAAAGGAAGAAGTAAAGAAGGCAGAAGAAACAAAACAAGAAGCAGTAAGTGCTAACCAATTCAAAGGTTTAGAAAATGAAACAGACCTTTTAACAAGAAACGCACAAAATTTATATGGTGTTCAATTAGGCAAATTTACTGCTGCAGACAAAGATTTAGCTGATCAAACCAACGCTATTTTAGCAAGCTTGGGCTATAACTACAAAGTAACAGCAGCTCAAGTAGCAAGTGTTGCTAACGGCGTTAAAACAGTGGTTGAACCTGGTTTGAAATTAGCAGAGGATGGTGCTGTTGCTGCTCATATTCAAGACCCTAACGGCCCATTCGCAGAATTATTTGCATAAGACTTATAAATATACTTACTTACTCACACTTTTAAGCTGATTTTTTAAAATCAGCTTTTTGATTTGGTATAAATTTGTTGAATATTACAGAATGTAAAGTTGAATTTTAATTTGCCTCAAACCCAACTATAATGTACTATATGATATGATGTGGTGGGTCATGGCAATTTTCTTTGTTAAAGATTCTTTTTAAATGCATATGGGTATTTTAGAAAGTAAGAAAGGAAAATTTATTATGTCATTGAATGTTGAATACGTAGGAAACTACAAGATTGTTGAAATGCCAAATGGTAATTATGCTGTATCTTTAACAAATGGTAACATAGGTGCTTTTGTTACGGATAAGGCTGGTTTATTAAAATTTAAAGAAAAATATGCAAATAAAGGTGATACATTTGTTTCTAATAATGATTCTGGTAAATCAGAGATGACTTATGAAGAAGCTAAGAAAATTTTATTATATGGTACAGGAAAATGGGGTTTAGAATCTGCCAGATTATCAAATGAAGCAATTGATGTTGTATTAAGAACTGAAGCAAAATGGGTTAAGGATCATGTTAGACCTGCTATTAGTCTTGTTAATCCAACCGAGATTAAACCTGCGATAGCTCTTCTTTATCCACAAGAAACAAAGCCAGCGATATCTTTTCTTTCATAATTCTTTTTGAATAAATATTTGATTAACAAGGGTTTTGGACAATCTGTCCAAAACCCTTGTTGTTGTCTCAAACACATATTCTGTCATCCTGAACTTGTTTCAGGATCTGGCAGTTGGGCTATGATATAATAGTTATATGAATGAAAAATATGCAGTTTATATACTAACAAATTATTCAGAATCAAGTTTTTATATTGGTGTAACTTCTAATTTAGAACGTAGAATTTGGGAACATAAAAATCATGTAGTTAAAGGTTATACAGATAAATATAATTTGAACAAATTAGTATATTATGAATTAACAAGTTCTATTGAATCTGCAATTTCAAGAGAAAAGCAATTAAAACGTTGGCATAGAGAGTGGAAAATAAATTTAATCAAAGAAAATAATCCACAGATGATTGATTTATCTGAAAAGTGGTAAGATCCTGAAACAAGTTCAGGATGACATATTAGATTTTTTGTTTTCATGTATTTGATTACACAAAGGATTTTGAATTCTTGTTCAGAGCTTTTTTCTACTGAATATCATTATTTGTAAACTAAAAATATGAAATTTGTTTTAAAATCTCTCTTAAAAATCATGTTGATGTTACAATTTTATCATGGCTAGCACGTGGGATGAATTAGTACAACAAATAAAAGAACGCTTGGATATTGTGGAAGTTATATCGGAGCAAGTTGTTTTGAAAAAAAGAGGAAACAACTTTTGGGGATTGTGTCCGTTTCACAAGGATAAAAATCCGTCGTTTTGTGTTACTCCACATTTAGGGATTTACAAGTGTTTCAGCTGCGGTGAGGCTGGTGATGCTTTAAAATTCATCATGAAAACTCGTAATATGGAGTTTAAAGATTTAATTGTTGAATTGGCGGATAAGTTTGGTTTTGAGCTTCCAAAAACTCACAAATCAGATGGAACGTCAACTAAGGAAGTTAAAGAACAAATGCTTGCAGCAACAATGGTTGCGGCTGAATATTATCATGATTTGTTATTAAGAGAGAAAGATGCAAATGCTGAAGTTGCTTTGAAATACCTTACAAAACGTGGTATTGGAACAGATATTATCAAAAAATTTCATATTGGAGTTGCTCCAAAAGCGTATTCTGCATTATATGACGAACTAAGAAAAGATTTTTCTAATGAGATTTTAGAAAAAGCTGGTTTGATTTTGAAAAGTGATAAAGGTGGTTACATTGATAGATTTAGAAATCGTGTAATTATTCCTATTCAAAATGAAAATGGTGAATTTGTCGCTTTCGGTGCAAGAGCATTAGAAGCTGACCAAAATCCTAAGTACCTAAATTCATCAGATTCATTAATATATAATAAGAGCCGTTTATTGTATGGACTTTATACTGCTAAAGATGCAATAAAAAAAGAAGATGCGGTTGTTTTGATGGAAGGTTATTTTGATGTAATTTCATCTCAAGCTCACGGTATTGAAAATTGCGTTGCATCTTGCGGTACTTCATTAACTGCCGATCACGTGAAACTTTTATCACGTTATACAAAATCAAGAAGAATTTATTTGTCTTTTGATACAGATTCAGCAGGGCAAAAAGCTACTGCTCGTGGAGCTGAAATTATTAGAGATGTTTTTGCAGGTTTAGGTGATATCAAACAATTTGACGAAAGCTATGTTGCTTCTGATAAAGATAAATATGCTTGTGAAATTCGTGTAATTGCACCGCCTGAAGGAAAAGATCCAGATGAATTTGTTCGCTCAGTTGGTGCAGATGCATACAAAATGTATATGGAAAATGCTCCATTATTCATTGATTTTCAGTTGGATAATATCTTAAAACAGAAGCACAATTTCAAATCCCCACAAGAAAAAGCACAATATGTAAAACAGATTATTCCGATTTTAGCAGAAATTAAAAATAGAATTATACGTTCTGAATATATTGATATGGTTGCTCAATCATTGTCAATTGATGCTAATGCAATTCGTACTGAAATGCGAATTTTTGAACGTGCAAATCATCCACAAGAAGAAAGAATTGTTAAGAATGTAACAAAAAGTTCTTCTGTACTACAAAAAGCGCAAAAAAATTTATTGAGCGTTTTTCTAGTTCCTGACAGTCCATTAACATTTACTCAAATAAATGAAATGATTGCCGACGTTGCATTCGATGATCAAATATTAATAAATGTAAAATCTACAATTGACAAATTGATATGTAGCGTAAATAATGTGAAAGAATTAATCGAACACTTATATACAGAATTTGTTGATAACCCTGATGCTCAGGCTGTTTTGCCAGAGTTGATAGCAATCTCAGAAGTATATAGAGGTCTGGAAGAAGAAGATTTTGTAAACGTTATTAAAGAAACTTTAAACAAGATTAATCATTGCAGACAAGTGAAGGAAACCGAACACATTAAGAATTTGTATAAAGGGATTAGCGATGACGATCCTGAAGCATTAAAGCTTCAAATACAACTAAGAGATAAAATAAAGAAACTAAGACAAAAATCGGAGAAATTTTAGATGACAAAGAAAAGACAATCAAGCTCCTCAGTAATCAGTGTAATGGATGATGATGCACTAGATTTACAAGATATTAGCGAGGATTCAGTTTTAGACTCTGAACATGATGCGATTAATTATATGAATGTTGATATTTCAACAGATAATATTGAAGACATTGTAACATCAAAAATGGGTGATAAAGTGAATCCGGAAGATATCTACATGCTTCATAGCATGGATGAAGAACCGGATCCAAATGATTTAGAATTGCCTAAAAATGTTGCAATTGATGATCCTGTAAGATTATACTTGCGTGAAATTGGTAGAATTAAATTATTATCTGCCAATGAAGAAATTGAATTAGCAAGAAAAATTTTAGAAGGTGGTACACCTGGTGCTATCGCTAAAAGAAAACTTGTTCAAGCTAACTTACGTTTAGTTGTAAGTATTGCTAAAAAATATGTTGGACGTGGAATGTTGTTCTTAGACCTTATCCAAGAAGGTAACTTAGGTCTAATTCGTGCAGCTGAAAAATTTGATCACGAAAGAGGTTTCAAATTCTCAACTTATGCTACTTGGTGGATTAGACAAGCAATTACTCGTGCAATTGCTGACCAAGCTAGAACAATCAGAATTCCTGTTCACATGGTTGAAACAATCAACAAATTGAAAAAAGTTACAAGAAAATTGGCTCAAGACTTGTCAAGAAAACCAACCGAAGATGAATTGGCAGCAGAAATGAACGTTTCTATTCCAAAACTTCGTGAAATTATCAAAATTGCTCAAGAACCTCTTTCTTTAGAAACTCCGATTGGTAAAGAAGAAGATTCTAGACTAGGTGATTTCATCGAAGATAAAGAAGCTGATGCTCCAGTTAAAATGGTTGCTTCTGAATTATTAAAAGAAGACTTGGCTGAAGTTCTTTGCACATTATCACCAAGAGAACGTGATGTATTGAGATTGCGTTTTGGTATGGATGATGGTCGTCAAAGAACATTAGAAGAAGTAGGTCAATTATTCGGTGTTACTCGTGAACGTATCAGACAAATTGAAGCAAAAGCTTTGAGAAAATTACGTCATCCAAATCGTAAAAAACGTTTAGAAGAATACGTTGAGTAATAGATTTAAAAATGAGAGCTCCTAAAAAGGAGCTTTTATTTTTTCTAATGTTTGTGTTACTATGGAAATCTAATGAATATACCACGAATTTCGGGTTTAAGAACTGGCTTGGGATTAGCAATTGTGGCAGGTGCACTTACCCTAACTGCTCCAACAAAGGCCGAAAGTAAAATAGAAACCCTGCAAGAAGACAAATTTGAATATTTTTATGAAAAGCAAACCTCTAGTCCAGATTTTAAAACTAAATTAAAAAGATGGGCGATAAGAAGTTTTTCTGAAGAAGTTGCATTACCTCCTCCAAAAGGAAGTGCGGCAGATTCTATATTGGCTTTTGCTCCAGATCCATATGTAACAGTTCAAGGTCAACAAAAAACTCTGACTTTTGTTGTTGATGTTACTAATAATATTCTTTATCATTACGACAAAAATGGAAATCCACTTAAAGGTTATAGAATTGCTAGTGGCAAACTAGATCCTGAAAATCAAACAGATGAAGGGCTAAGAGTTGTTTCTCATGTGGAAACATATCCATATAAAACTGCGCCATCTCATACAAAACGTAGTCAAAACCCATCTGATTATGGTCCAAGGTGTATAATTTTAGATACATTAGATCCTACCACTGGTGCAAAAGGAGTTACTGGTGAATTTATCCATGGAAACAGAAATGCATCAAGCATTGGTAAACACGCATCAAAAGGTTGTATGCGTATGGATAATTCAGTCATAAAAGAACTTGCCAAAATCGTCAAACGTGGGGATTTGGTAATGATAATAAGACGTATTCGATAAGAAAGTTAGCTCAAAATTTCATCTAAAATTTCAGCATTTTTAGATGCGTTTTGAAGTTGTTGTTTTGAAATTCTACGCATGTAATTTCTTAAAGCTTCTCTGATTAATTCGCTTCTTGAACAACTTTCCTTATCTGCAAGACCATCTACCTTATTTAAAAAATCATCAGGCATGGTAACCAAAATTTTAGCCATATAACTAACCCTTTCTTTGACATGATTATAGCATGTCTATATTCTTTTATCAAGATGAAATTACCTGATTTGGCTTGTCTAGTTCGATATTGTTAAAACTTCTTAAATAAATAAAATTAAATCGAAGAAAGGAGTTCAAATATGGAAGAAAATCAAAACAATGAACACAAAACTATTAATGAAAATTACCATTATTCAACTTGTGATAGGCATCCGTTTTGGAAAGCATTTCTGATAGGGTTGATGACGTTTTTGGGCGCATTTTGTGCTTTTTATGTTGTTTCAGATTGGCATTTTAAACGAATGATGCATCCACCAATTGGTAAAATTGATAGGATGATGAGAAACCAAATGCGAGATATGGATAATATGTTTAAGGCTGAAAGAGAATTTTCGGCACGTGCTTCTAATGTTATTCATCTAGAGCAAGGTAAAAATGCTTATACAATTTTAATTGATTTAAGAGCGTTTGATAATGATGAAAACAATGTAAAAGTGGGTTCAAACGGAAACATCCTAACGATAAATGGTCAATCTATTAAAAAATCAAAAAGAAATCAGCAGATTTCTGAATTTCAACAAAGTTATATGTTCGGTGATAATGTAAATTTAAAGGAAATGACAAAAGAAGTTAAAGGTCATTTTTATATAATTACAATTCCGACTACCGAAATGGATGATTAGGGGAATTTAAGTGTCTAAGCAGCTATGCGGCTAAGTAATTGGAGTAATTAAGCAAGTGAAAAGCCCAACTTCTTAGCTGCATAGCTTCTTCACTTCCTTATTTATTAATGTTAATATATAGGTATGAAGATTTTAGGTATAGACCCAGGAATGGCAATAGTTGGTTATAGTATTTTAGAGTTTGATGGAAAAAACATCGAGCTTTTACATTCAGGTTCTATTCAAACAAAAAAAGGTGAAAGAGAGTCCGCTAGGCTTTTAGAAATTTTTGAAGATATGAATTGTATTGTCGAAAAATATCAACCTGATGTTTGTGCGATAGAAAAATTATTTTTCTTTAGAAATACAACAACAGTTATGCCAGTTGCTCATGCGAGAGGTGTGATTATGACTGTGTTGGAAAAATTTGGTGTACCGATTTATGAATATACCCCAATTCAAGTAAAACAAACATTAACAGGTTATGGCAGGGCTGATAAAAAAGAAGTTGAACAGATGGTAAAAGTAAGTTTAGGTGTTGATAAATTACCAAAACTTGATGATACTGTGGATTCAATTGCTATTGCGATTACATATACAAGGAGTGCAGAAGGGTTGCAATAGTTGAATTTTTAAAATATATTCAAATTGTAAAAGGAATTGTTAAAAGAGTTGATATAAAAGACGGGGTAGAGTCATATATCACTAGAGGCGAGTAAAAATGTTTAATATTTTTCAAACAAGGGCGAAACGAGGTTTCACATTAGCAGAGGTTTTAATTACTCTTGGTATTATTGGTATTGTTGCAGCGATGACAATTCCTGGATTAATTACTAAATACCAAAAACATGTTGCGGCTACCCAGTTAAAAAAACAGTATTCTCAATTGAATCAAGTGTTATTACGTATATCTGATGATCCAGGGTTAGATGTATTGGATGCAAAGGCTACTGTTTTTGTTCCTCAATATATTCAGCCGCATTATGCAGGTTCAACCTATTTTAAACCGAATTCAGATCACAAAAAAACTATGTGTTGGAACCCTGAAAATTATTATTTAGGCGCAAAGACTAAAGATTCTCAGTATGCTTCTATTGATAAAAAAGGTTTGAGTTCTGGGTATATTCAAACACCATTTTTGCCTAAACAAACTGCATCAATTATGTTACAAGACGGTTCTTGTATTGGGTTTAATGATAAAATTATTAATAATACTGATCGAGCAACAATATTTGTTGATATCAATGGTAGTCATGTTCCACCTAATAGGTTAGGTAGAGATTTGTTCTGGTTTTATGTTGACCAAGTAAAATATACGGTTGTGCCAACTGATGCTGGTGGTAAATATGATGTTTTTGACTTTCCAGGTTTAAAAATTGGTGTTGAAAGAATAAAGAATGCAGGTTGGACAATACCTAAAGATTATCCTTGGAAATAATTTGAAATTTCTTTGTGTGAATGTTAAAATGCTCAAAAGATATGGATAAATTTGTTGTAAAAAATATAATAATTTTTAGTTTGATGTTGGGCTTAATTTTAGGATTATTAGCTCCAATTCCATATGTTGGAACATTTATCTTATTTGTGGCGTTATTATTATCTGCGCCGATAATTATGCTTTATTTAATTATGGATAATAGACTTGAATTAACAACAACAAAAGATAGTATTATAACTGGTGCAATAGTTGGATTTGTTGTTAATATTTCATTCTCAATTGCATATGCTTCAGTGATGGCAATATTAGCTAAATTTATAAATTACAGTTCAAATTTTATTTTAACTACAATGATTGTAAATTCTCCGATTTGGTTATTGGGAGTGTTTATAATTTTCATTGGAGTTCTTTGTGCAACAACAAATTCATTTAGTGGATTTGTTACGTACTATATTATAAACTTTATTCGTGATATGTATGAAAAACAACTTCCTAAAAATAAGGAAGATGATGATTTTACACTACAAAAATAAATAAAAAAGGATAATAAAAATGGCAGAATTTACATCAAAAATCAGAACAATTCAGTGGGTAGATAATGTTTCAAGAATGGTTGATCAAACAAAATTCCCAGAAAAATTTGAATATATCGATATTAAAACTGGGGATGAAATGTTTGATGCAATTAGAACAATGATTGTTCGTGGTGCTCCAGCAATTGGTATTGGTGGTGCTCATGGTGTTGTTTTATACGCATTAGAGGGTGCTGAAAAATTTGATTCAAGAGAAGAATTTGTAAATTGGTTAATTGAAAAAGCTGAATATATGAAAACTTCTCGCCCGACTGCAGTTAATTTGATGTGGGCTGTTGAGAAACAAATTGAAGTTATCAGAAATTCAAAATCTGATATTAAAGGTTTGATTGAAGAATTAAAAGTTAATGGTATCAAGTTAGAAAACGAAGATATCGAAATCAATAAAAAAATTGGTGATTATGGTGCAGAAGTTGTTCCAAAAGGTGCAACAATTTTAACTCATTGTAATGCTGGGGCTTTGGCTACTGTTGGTTATGGTACTGCGCTAGGTGTTGTTCGTTCAGCTTTTGCGAAAGATAATACAGTTCAAGTTTTTGCTGATGAAACAAGACCACGACAACAAGGTGCAAGAATTACTACCCTTGAACTTACAATGGATGGAATTCCAACAACATTGATTACTGATGGTATGTGTTCCTATTTTATGAAAAAAGGTATGATTGATATGGTATGTGTTGGAGCAGATAGAATTGCTGCAAATGGTGATGCTGCAAACAAAATCGGAACATATACTGTTGCGATTGCTGCAAAATATCATAATATTCCGTTCTATGTTGCGGCTCCACTTTCTACGATCGATACAAGTATTAAATCTGGGGATGAAATTGTAATTGAAGAAAGATCTCGTGAAGAAGTTACACATATTAACGGCAAAACAATTTGTGCAGAAGGTGTAAATATAATTAATCCAGGATTTGATGTTACTCCACACGAATTGATTGCGGGTATAATTACAGAGAAAGGTATTTTAAGACCAGATTATAACAAATCAATTGCAGAAGCGTTTAAAAAATAATTTTGTTTGTGTATAATAGAAATATATTTTTTAGGGCATGAAATTCAGGAGGGAAGTATGAAAAAATTATTTGCATCATTGTTAGTTTTATCAATGTTATCAATGGGTGTTCCAGCATTTGCGTCAGGTACACATGGTGTTGATGGTGATGTATCAGGTAGATCAGTTGGGGCTGCTTGCTTATCATTATTAGTATGGCCAGGTATTGGACAAGCTGTTAACAAAAACACTAAAGAAAAAAATGTAACTCACGCAGTTTTAGGTTTGACTGGTGTATTTAGACTTTGGTCTTTCTATGATGCATTAGTTGATAGAAAAGGCGGAGTTTGGAAAAACAGAATTTAGTTCTTGGCTAAATTTGAAAGTTTTATAAATAGAGTGGGCATTTTGTTCACTCTATTTTATTTAATAATTTCCACTAATTCTCTTAACGTTTTTGTTATGATTTCTGTTTTTCGTATAATCTTTTGTAGTTCTTGTTTTTTGTAATTTGATATTTTCATTGATTTATTAAAAATTGGGGTTGCACAGAATTCGATGATGCTATCTCCTTTGTATATGAGAGAAGTTACATTCTCTTTATAGTATTCCATTTGTTCTTTTGCAATTCTTAAAAACATTTTACCTCCAATTAAAATGCACTATTAAGGTTCTATGTGTAGGACACCCATTTTGGATTTTATCATTAGAATTCTATATATGCAACCAAAATTTTCTAAAAAAGAACAACTTATATTATCAGCATTAGGTAATGTTGTTATTAACAAGCGAAAAGAATTAGAGAAATCTCAAAGGATGTTTGCTTTCGAGAATGATTTTCAAAAGTCTATGATTAGCCGTTTTGAACATGGTGCAAATGAACCAAAATTGTTTTCATTGTGGAGATTAGCAAATGCTTGTGATATGAAATTATCAGAATTCATTAAATTAATAGAAGATGATATTGGTGAAGATATAGATTTAATTGATAAGTAAAATTTTAAAGTATAGTTTTTATAAATAGAGTGGGCATTTTGTTCACTCTATTTTATTTGTATTTTCCCCCCTTTGTGTTATAGTAAATTTGAGGATAAATGGAGTAAAAATAAGATGAAAGAAAGTTATTTTCCACAAGAAATAGAAAAAAAATGGCAAGCAGTTTGGGAAGAAACTAAAGCATTCAAAACTTTAGATGAATCTGACAAACCTAAATATTATGCACTTTCTATGTTCCCATATCCATCAGGAAAACTTCACATGGGACACGTTAGAAACTATACAATTACAGACGTAATTGCAAGATTTAAAAAGGCAAATGGATTTAATGTTTTACATCCAATCGGATGGGATAGTTTTGGTTTACCTGCAGAAAACGCTGCAATGAAACACAATGCTGATCCTGAAACTTGGACAGATGAAAACATTGCATATATGACAAAACAATTAAAAATGTTGGGTCTTTCTTATGATTGGGACAGAGAAGTTACAACTTGCAAACCTGATTATTACAAATGGACTCAATGGTTGTTCTTACAACTTTATAAAAAAGGCTTAGTTTATAAAAAAGAAGCTGCCGTAAACTGGTGTAATGAATGTGGCACAGTTCTTGCAAATGAACAAGTTATCGATGGCAAATGCTGGAGATGTGATAATGTTGTTGAGAAAAAATACTTATCTCAATGGTTTATCAAAATTACAGAATATGCTGATGTATTACTTGAAGATTTGGATAAACTTCTAGGTTGGGGTGATAACGTTAAAACAATGCAAGCTAACTGGATTGGAAAATCAAAAGGTGCAATTTTCAAATTCCCTGTAATTGATGCTCCAAGTGGTGAAGAAATGTATGTTCCAGTTTATACAACAAGACCAGATACAGTATTTGGAATTACTTATCTTGTTGTTGCACCTGAATACAAAGATATTGAAAAACTTACAACTGCTGAAAATTCTCAAGCCGTTGAAGAATATAGAGCAAATGCTCGTAAAATGTCTGAAATTGAAAGACTTTCAACTGATAGAGTTAAAACAGGTGTTCCTCTAGGAACTCACTGTCGCAACCCATTTAATGGTGAAATTTTCCCATTATGGACTGCAGATTATGCTTTAGTTGAATATGGTACTGGTGCAGTTATGGCAGTTCCAACTCACGATACACGTGACTTTGATTTCGCTAAAAAGTACGAATTGCCAATGAAAGTTGTTATCGAAAATCCTGAAAATCCATCAGATTGTAAAGATGCAGCTTACACTGACCCTGGTGTGTTGGTAAATTCTGGTGAATTTAACGGAATGAAAAATGAACAAGCAAAACAAGCAATTACAAAATGGGCTGTTGATAAAGGTTTTGGTGAATTCAAGACTCAATACAGACTTCGTGATTGGTTAATTTCTCGTCAAAGATATTGGGGAGCTCCAATTCCTGTTGTTTATTGCGAAAAATGCGGTATTCAACCAATTCCAGAAGATCAACTTCCAGTATTGTTACCAAAAGATGTTGACTTTAAAGTTGTTGGTAAATCACCAATTACAACTTCTGAAACATTTAAGCATACAACTTGTCCAGTTTGTGGTGGACAAGCTACTCGTGAAACAGATACAATGGATACATTTGTTTGCTCAAGCTGGTACTATTTAAGATATGCTGATGCAAATAATTCAGACAAATGCTTCGATAGAGATACAGTAAACCACTGGTTACCTGTAGATCAGTATGTTGGCGGTATTGAACACGCAATTTTACACTTGTTGTACTCAAGATTCTTTACAAAAGCATTGAGAGATTGCGGTTTGTTAGACTTTGATGAACCATTCAAAAACCTACTTACTCAAGGTATGGTATTAAAAGATGGTGCTAAAATGTCAAAATCTAAAGGTAATACTGTTGATCCTGATGAAATTTTTGAAAATTATGGTGCAGATACTGCAAGATTATTTATTCTTTCAGATTCACCTCCAGCAAGAGATTTTGACTGGTCAGATGCAGGGGTTGAAGGTTGCTACAAATTCTTAAACAGAGTTTGGAGATTAATTTCAACAAATGCTGATAATATCACTTTAGATTATAAATTGAACTTCCCATTAGAAAAATCAAATGATGATTTAGTGAGAACTGTTCATATTGCAATCAAAGGTATTACAAATGACATTTCAAATGACTTCCAATTCAATACAGTAATTTCAAAATACAGAGAATTGACTAACGCAATCTATGATTGGCAAGGGGGTAAATGTAAAGATGGCTCCGAACTTAGCGATGAAGACAAACAAGTTCTAAGTTTTGCAGTTGTATCATTGATGAAATTGATGTCACCTGTTGCAGTTCACTTAACTGAAGAAGCTTGGAGTGAATTAGGTGGTGTTGGTTCAATTCATGAACAAGATTGGTGTGCTTGGGATGAAAATTTGGCTAAATCAAGTTCAATTACTTTAGTTGTTCAAATCAATGGTAAAGTTAAAGATAAAATTGAAGTTGATGAAGGCTTGGATCAAGAACAAATGAAACAAGTTGCTCTTGATAGTCCAAAAATCAAAGCACAAATCGAAGGAAAAACAGTTGTTAAAACAATTGTAGTTCCAGGAAAGTTGGTAAACATAGTAGTTAAGTAAGTAAAAGTATGGTTTACCAAAGAAGAGTCTCAGAAATGGGGCTCTTTTTCATTTGCCCTCTCTTAAGGAGAGGGGTAGGGATAAGGTTCACTTTATTCGTGTTAAAATAATTCTATGAATATTACTGCTGGAAAATACAAAGGTCAAAAAATTATTGCACCTGATGAAAATATTACTCGTCCAACTTTATCAAAAGTTAGGATGAGTGTGTTTAATACTTTGCAGGCAATGATTGATTTTGAGGGAAGTAGCTTTTTAGATATGTTTGCTGGCTCTGGAATTATGGGGCTAGAAGCGATGTCTAGAGGCTTTGATAAAGTTGTAATGATTGAAAAAAATAAGAAGGTTTTCAATGTTATCAAATCGAATTTAAAAAAATACGAAAAAGATAATGATATCAAACTTATTTTGGGTGATAGCCTGAAAGTTTGTGAAAAGTTTGAAAATACATATAGTCCTGATATTGTTTATATTGATCCACCTTATTTTGCAGGGGTTTATGAGCAAAGTTTAGAAGTTGCTACAAAGATTTGTGGTGGAATTATTATATTAGAACATGTTATAGAGCTAGATTTGGCAAAATATACCATATTAAAACAGAAAAAATATGGTGATAAATATATTACATTTATCTCTGTTAAGTAAATTTTTAACAATATAGACTATTATTATATGTTAGCGTATAATTACAAATGTCAGATACGGGAGCTATTTTATGGAAGAAATGGAAAAAGTAGAAATTTCTGAATCAGTTGAAAATGTTCAGCATGAAGAAGATACAGAAAAGAAAAAAGTTTTACTTATTAAATTATCATCATTAGGTGATGTAGTTTTTAATATTCCATTAGCAAATGCTCTAAAAGATGCAGGGTATGAGGTTACTTGGCTTGTATCTGAACGTGGAATTCAAGTAGTTGAAGGTAATCCTTGCGTTGATAAAGTTGTTTTAGCTCCTGTTCAAAAATGGAGAAAAAGAGGGTTAAAATTAGAGAATTTTAAAGAATATTTTGCTCTTATCAAACAACTTCGTGAAGAAAAATTTGATATTGCAATTGATTCCCAAATGATATTAAAAAGTATGGTTTGGACAATGTTTTGTGGTGCAAAGCGTAGAATTATTGCAAAAGATGCTCGTGAGGGGTCAATAATTGGTGGTAACGAGTGGATTGAAAAAATCTTTGATAAAGAAACGCCAATTGTTTTGAATTATTTGAAATTTGCAACCCATTTGGATTGTTTCCCTAAAGATATCAAAGTTTCTTTGCCCCCAAGAAGTGAAATGGTTGTAAAAAAAGTGGATAATCTGCTTGCAGAAGTTGATAAAACTAAACCTTTGGCAGTAATTGCTCCTGCGACAACTTGGGTTGCGAAACATTGGAACAAAGATCATTGGAGAAATGTTGTAAATGAAATTGAGGATAATTACAGTATAGTGTTTACTGGTGGTCCAAATGATGCGGAATTAGTTGATTATATTAGAAATGGCAAACATATTAGTCTTGCTGGTAAAACTGATATGATGGATTTGGTTGAAGTATTTTCAAGGGCAAAAGTTGTAATTTCTCCAGATAGTGGGAGTGCACATTTAGCTTGGGCATCTGGGAACCCAGCAGTTGTAACTATTTTCACTTGTACTCCAAAGGGGCTTTTAGCTCCTTATGGTGATAAGAAAAAGTATATTGCAGTTGGCGGAGAGGGGTTAGCGTGTCAACCATGTTTTAGAAGAAAATGTACACGACGTAGAAATAAAAATATTTGTACAGATTTTCCTTGTCCAAATGATGTTGTAAAAGTCGTACAGGGCTTGAAATTGTTATAAATAAGTGTTATAATGGGTTGTTACTGTCGATTATCTAGGCAGTGTAAGGAAATTTCATAGCTCTGAATAAGAAAAAGGTCGTTAATGGGTTTATTTGACAAGTTCAAGGAGATTACCAGAAAGGTCTCTGAGGTCGAAAGCAACATTTATCATGAAAAGCGTGATTATTTAGAAATATATGAACGCAATATTGAGCTGGAAAAAGAGATTGCTGAACGTACTGAAGAGTTGAATGACGCAAATAAACGTATGTTCACTCTGCAACATATCTGGGATATGATGAATTCCTCAACTCCATTAGAAAATGTTCTGGAAGCTATTGTTAATAGTACTCAAGGTGAATTGGGTTACATGCACTGTGCAATCATCAGAAAATATGAAGATGAAGAGGGTGAATTTCTTAGAATTATTGCACAATCAAATGATAATTTAATTGATAGGTTAAACAATATCATTGGTGGTCCAGGAATTCAAACTCGTCGTTTAAACTATTCAAAAGATAGTATTTATGCAGATTCGATGCGACAAAGAACCATTATTCAATCTACTTCAATTGATATATCATTAGCAGGGATTTTACCAGAAGTTCCAAAAGAGGTTATAGATAAAGTAAATTCAAATCAACCTGTTCGTTCAATAATTGTTGTTCCATTGATTGCTCAGAAAAAAGAATTTGGTTGGTTCTGTGTATTTTCGGCTAGAGAAGAATTAGCTGGAGCTGAAATGGACTTTTTGGGTCTGTTTGCAAAACAAATTGAAATGGCAATTACAATTGCCGATTTGTTCCAAGCTGTAAGAGAACAAGCGGTTACCGATTCTTTAACTGGGCTTTATAATAGAAGATACTTTGAAGAGGCTTTGGAAAAAGAAGTTCAACGTGCAAAACGTCAAAAACAACCTTTCTCTGTTATAGGTATCGATTTAGATTATCTTAAAAAGATTAATGACACATATGGTCATAATTTTGGGGATATTGCGATTAAAACTATTGCAGAAGTACTAAAATCTAACGCTCGTTCTGTCGATGTGGCAGCTCGAATGGGTGGGGAAGAATTTAACGTATTATTACCTGGTATCAATACTGATGGTGCAATGGTTGCGGCAGAAAGAATTCGTAAGTCAATAGAGGCTGTCGAAATTGACACTATTGGTCATATTACTGGAAGTTTGGGGGTTGCAACATATTTTGAACATACAGATAATGTAGATGAACTTTTAGAATTAACTGACCAAGCAATGTACACTTCAAAACGAGATGGTCGTAACAGAGTTACTATTGCTAAACCTATTTCTGAAACTAATTGGCAAGAAATTGCAGTTAATACATTCTTAGATATTCTTTCTAAAAATCGTATTCCAAAAGCAAAACATTTATCTAAAGAGTTATGTAAGAAACTAAAAGCCCCTGCAAATAAAGATGAACGTACAAAAGAGTCATTGTATATGGTTGCAGATATGTTGACTAAATTGTATAATCCAATGCATACTTCAGGTGTTGTGAAAAATAAAGTTCTAATGGCTGTTAGTCTGGCTAAGAGATTTGATTTACCAAAAGAAGAGATTGATAATTTAAGAGTTGCGGTATTACTTTATGATATTGGTAATTTGATGTTGCCAGACGAGTTGTTGCAAAAAGCCACTCCGTTAACTGATGATGAACGTGATACAATCAAAAATCACCCAGTTATTGCTGCTCGAGAAATTTTAAAACCAATTTCTTATGTTCAAGATGTTTTACCAATTATCGAACATCACCATGAAAACTGGGATGGTTCGGGCTATCCGAATAAAATGTCTAAGGAAGAAATTCCACTAACATCACAAATTATTTTGATTTTAGATCAATATTTTGCACTGATTGAACCTCGTCCATATCGTGCAAAATTATCAACACGTGATGCTTTGGAAATTGTGAAAGCTGATGCTGGTAAAAAATGGAATAATACTTTAGTTAATGAATTTATTTCCTTGATTGAGCATGATATAGTTTAGGTATGAGGGAAAAAGAATTTATATCAACGATAAAAACAATGTTAAACTCCAATTATATTGGAGATGATTGTGCGTATTTGCCTGATTTGGGTATAGTTGTAACTCAAGATAGTTTGGTTGAAGGAGTTCATTTTTCGCTAGATTATATGACACCTTATCAATTGGGTTATAAATCTGTTATGGTAAACCTTTCGGATGTTGCTTCAAGTGGTGCAAATCCTAAATATTTAACTATTGCACTTTCTTTGCCTACAAATATTGATAAAAATTTCATTGAAGAGTTCTATAAAGGGGCTCAAGAGGCTTGTGGACGTGAAATTAAAATTGTCGGTGGTGATATTACAGGAGCTGACAAGGTTTATGTTTCAGTGAGTGCGATTGGGGCAACTGAATATAGAAAAATTGCCTCTCGTAAAAATGCAAAAGTTGGTTATAAAGTTGTTGTAGCAGGGTTACATGGTTCTAGTGCCGCTGGGTTAAGACAACTTTTGTCAGGCAATAAATCAGAAAACAATTTTACAAAAGCTCATTTAGAACCTGTTGCTCAAGTTGAGTTTGGCAAAAACATAGGTAAAAATATTCAAGTAGATTATGCAATGATGGACACTTCAGATGGTTTAATGGATGCATTATCAACAATTGCCAATGAAAGTGGAGTTTTATTAGAAGTTTATTTTGATAAAATTCCGTACGATTATCATCTTGTAAATTTTGAAGATATTCAAGATTTAGTTTTATTTGGTGGTGAGGATTATGGTATTGTTGCAGTTGTTCCAAAAGACCTTGAATGTGGTGGTGTTGAAATTGGCGAAGTAAAAAAAGGCTTAGGTGTTGATTTAAGATTTGGGCAGAATGTTACTCACTATTCAAAAGAAGATGTAGAAAACAAAATTTATAATCATTTTGAGGGTAAAAATGAAATTTAGTGCAATAATTACAGCTGGTGGAACATCTTCAAGATTTGGTGATTCTAATAAATTGTTAGAAAAAATCAATGGGAAAGAAATCATAAAATATACTATTGATGCATTTGTAAATGCTGATGTTGAAGACATTGTGATTTGTGCTAATTTATCAATAATGGATGTTCTAAGAGAGATTTTTAAATCATATCAAAATGTACGAATTGTTGAAGGTGGTTCTACTCGTCAAAAGTCAGTTTTCAATGGATTAAATGCAGTAAGTTGCGATTATGTCTTAATCCATGATGGTGCAAGGCCTATGATTACTCCAGAAATTATCAAGAAAACAATGGATGAAGTTGTATCTAAAAAGGCTATTTCTGTTATGACTAAAACTGTTGATACAATAAAAAAAGTTGATGAAAATGGCAAAATTATTACCACAATTGATAGATCTCAACTTTATAACACCCAAACCCCGCAAGCATTTGAGTATAATTTGATAAAATCAGTTCACGAAAAATATGTTGATGAAAATTTTACTGATGATGCTGGAATGGTGGAAGCAGGTGGGGTTGATGTTTATATTGTTGAGGGAGATTATCGCAATATAAAAGTTACAACAAAATCAGATTTAGCTTTGGCAGAAGTGTATTTGTCTGAGTAGAATGTAAACTCATGTTACAAAAATAAAGTTTTCTGAAATCCAAACAATTAAAATCTTTTTATATTTATATGAGAGATTAACAAGGAGAGTAACTATGGCTGATAACGTAGAAGATATTAAATCGATAGATGAGCTTCGCAAAGCACAGGCTGCTGCACAGGCCCAGGGAACTAATATTACCAATTATCAACAATGGGAACAAATCCTTGAGGATTTAGAAACCGCTGGTGTTGAATCAACTGGAACATTCAATGGTGATGTTAAACTTCATGCTCAAGTGATGGAAAAAATTGCACAGTTTATTGAAGAAACTCAAGCTGCACAAAAACATCAAGAGCAAAATCCTAAAAATGATGAAACTCAAAAAGTAAATAATGTTACAGCACAAGATAAAGAACACGTTGTAAAAGCTAATCTTGCCAATGGTACAAGTTCTGTTATTATGGCAGATTATATGAAATATTATCATATGCTTTAATTTTCAGTGTTATTTTCCAATCGAGGTAATGTTTTGGTTCTTTTTATTGGCCAAAATACTGCAACGGCACGCCCAACAATGTCTTTGCTTTTTATTGTACCCCAATAACGGCTATCGTATGAACTTCCACGATTATCACCCATCATAAAATAGCTATCTTCTGGTATTGTGATTGGCCCGCATTTTACTGCGCTTTCTGGCATTAAACTAATAGTGTTTTCGTCAGAACAAGGTGAAAATTCGTAAATGCTTTTTACGTACTCTTCTTCGTATTTTTCATCATTGATATAAACATATGCTGAATTATCTTTATTGAATTTAATTTCAAGCTTATCCCCAGGGAGCCCAATTACTCGCTTAATATATGCAACATCTTTGCATTTGATACCAGTTAATCTTGCTAAAAGTGGAAGAGGTTTTCTTGATAATTTTGTTGATGGTGGGTAGAATACAATGATATCACCTCGTTTTGGAGTTGTGAAAAATCTTGAGTATCTTTCAACAATAATTCTGTCACCTTCAACAAGAGTTGGTTTCATCGAACCAGATGGAATCCAACGTATTTCACCAACATAAAATCTTATGATAATAACCATAACAAGTACAAATACGATAGTTTCAATAATTTCGCATAAGGCAGTTTCTTTGTATTCTTTGTACCAGTCTTCAAATTTATCTAAAGAGTTTTGAGTGTTTTCTGGTAATTTAGATTTAAAGTTCATCCAAGATGCATCTTGTTTTTCTTTTAATCTAGCTTTAAAATTTTCCCAATTTTTTCTTATCTTAAACATTGTTTAATAGCTCCAAAAACTCTTCAAGTGCTTTTTTATACTCATTATCAGGAAGTGATGTCACTTGTTGTTTAGCACTTTGTAAATAATTATTCAATAAAACTTTCGTTTTTTCAATACCTGAAGCGTAGTTATCAGACTTATTTCCAAGGATAATTGGTGCGGTATAAATTCCATCCTCAAAATCGTTGTTTGAAGGTTTTGATGTATCAGAATTTGTCATGTTAATCAAGTCATCTCGAATTTGGAAGGCTATTCCAATATTTAAGCCAAGTTCACTGATTTCTTGCAAATCATGTTGATTAGTGCTTAATCTAACACAACCAGTTAACGCAATTTCAAATAAATGAGCGGTTTTGTTCTTTGTTTTTTCGATATAATCTTCAATTGAACCGATTTTAAATCTGTCAAAATTCTGATTGATTTCACCGATACACATTTGTCGGATGGTTTGTGAAAAATCTTTGATAAGTTCTATATTTCCAACTTCAGAAAGTTTTTCCATTGAAAGAGCAAGAATATAATCTCCAGAAATTACCGCAAGTTTGTTGTCAAAATCAGCGTTGATTGTTTCTTTACCACGTCTTATTTTGCTTTCGTCAATAATATCATCGTGAATTAGAGAAGCGTTGTGAACCATTTCGACAACTGTTAAATGTTCAAGTTGTTGTTGGTTAAGTTCTTCACCTAGAGCTTTAATGTATAGAATTGCCAAAAGTGGTCGAATTCTTTTTGCAGGAGCTAATAAAAATTTTCTAAGAGAAATTTTCAATGGTTCACGTATGTTAATTTGTGAAACCATATTTTCTTCAATTGTTGCCAATTCTCTCAGTGCTAAATTTTTTATTCTGTTGTATCTTTCGTTAAAATTCATATTATTTTGATTTTTGTAGTTTTAAGTAATTTACTCTATCCCAACTTAAGTCAATATATTTGATTTTATTATCTACTTCTGAAATTTGAGGTAGAATTGTGTAAATTCTTTTTATTCGTTCGTAAATAGTGTTGTCTAGTGTTCCAAGTCGGATGCTTGTTGTTTTAATTTTAACAAATACATCGTTTGGTTTTCTCATATCAATATATTCAACTTGTTCGTCTGAATATGTTTCAACTGCTTGAACAATTTTTTCGATTTCTTGATATTTTTCAAATGGAATATCTTTTTGTAGGTTTTTAGAAGAAGTTAGAATTTTTAATAACTTCGGTTCTACACTAGAGATATTCATATAACGTTTGTTTGTTACAAGAACGCCGTCTGTTGTATAAAATGCTAGAGGCTGTTTTGCGTTAATATCTGTTTTTATAATTGCAATTGGAACTCTTTCTCTAACGATAATTTGTATTCTTGCAGGAAATCCATAACGTCTAACATAAACCTTTTTCATCATTGGAATTTGATAAAGCTCTTTTTTGACAGGGGTTACACTTGTCATAAATATAGGCAACTTAGAAACTTCCAAATCTTTTAGTTCGTTTTGGATAACGTATGTTGGTACAATTTTGTTATTTATTATATCAACCCTTTCAGACATTGGGTTAGAAAAAGTGTCTTCTGGTAAATACCACTGTGGGAGTTTGAAAAACTCATAACCTCCAATTACAAGGAGAATAAGTAACGC
This sequence comes from bacterium, assembly GCA_017626055.1. GTDB lineage: Bacteria > Cyanobacteriota > Vampirovibrionia > Gastranaerophilales > Gastranaerophilaceae > Zag111. The sequence continues at coordinate 79,605 of JAGAJM010000004.1, forward strand.
AGACGATAAGAAAGTCTTTAGATGATTAACTTTTTTACGTTTTTTTCTAAGTTTTCTTTCTGTTTGTTTGCGTTTTACAGTATGTTTCACCGATGTAAATTCATCGTGATTTTCTTCTTCTTCTTCAATATGGTGATGTTTTTTATGGTATTTATCTGCCATCATTATTTGTTTAATCCTGCTCCATTTAAGATAATTTGTACCAAGTTGTCGTAATTTATACCCATGGCATTTGCTTGAGCTGGTAAATCACTTGTTTCTGTCATCCCAGGAGATGTATTGATTTCAAGAACATATGGGATATCATTAACAATTAAGAAATCTACTCTTGAAACCCCTTTACAACCAGCAATATCAAAAGCTTTAATGGCAATTTCTTTCACTTGTTTTGTCATATTATCTGATAATTCAGCAGGTAAAATAAATTCTGTCATACCTTTTGTATATTTTGCTTCGTAATCATACCATTCATTTTTTGGTCTAAGTTCAAGAATTTCTGTTGCAAAAAGTCCATCTTCGCCTTCTAAAATACCAACAGTTGCACAAATCCCAACTAAATATTCTTCGATTAAAACATCATCATTATATTTAATTGCATCTTGGTATGCTTTTTCTAACTCATCAGGAGTATTTACCTTTGTCATTCCAAAACTAGAACCCTCAGAAACTGGTTTTGTGATAAGTGGGTATTTTAAATCTTTAGTTTTTTCTTTAACGTCTTCCCCTTTTTTAACAAAAGCAGATTTAATAAGTGGGATATCTGGGCAAGTTGAAAGAATACGTTTTGTATATTCCTTGTTCATACAAACCGCAGATGCCATAACACCACAACCTGTGTATGGAATTTGTAGAGTTTCTAAAATGCCTTGGATACAACCATCTTCACCATATTTGCCGTGAAGTGCGTTATATGCGTAATCGTAATTTCCTTCTTTTAACTTTTGAGCAATATTTGTATCAACTTCGATTAGTTCCACATTTGTGTAACCAAGTCTTTTTAACGCTTCATAGCAACCTTTCCCAGAGCGTCTTGAAACTTCAGCTTCTGAAGATAAACCTCCTGATAGTACTGCTATTTTTGCATCTTTTCCTATTTTTTGTATAACGTTTTGCATATTTCGTTTTCCCTTTTATTATTTCCGCCCAAAAATCTTATTTCTGGTTCTAATTCTATATTATATCTTTCTTTTACTTTAGTGTACATTGTATTCATCAATTCAAGTACATCTAAAGAATTTCCGCTTTTGTAGTTAACAATAAAGTTTGCGTGATGTTCCCAGATCTTAGCTCCACCGAAAGTTAAACCCTTAGCTCCAACGGCTTCTATCATTCTGCCTGCAGAATCTCCTTGAGGATTTTTGAAAATGCTTCCACAATTTGGCATTGAAAGAAGTGGCTGATGTGATTTTCTAAATTTTAAACATTCATCCATTTTTGCTTGGACTTCTTCTTTTGTTTTCTGTGTGAGTTCAAATTCTGCTTGAAGAACGATTAAATCTTCATTTTGGCAACGAGAAGTTCTATAACCAAAATTCATCTCATCTTTTGATAATTTTATAATTCCATTTTCTGAAGAATAGCAAGTTACTGAGATCAAAGTGTCGCTAATAGCTTGAGAATTAGCTGATGCGTTCATACAAACTTCGCCACCAATTGACCCTGGAAAGCCTATCATAAATTCAAATCCAGATAGCCCACTTTTACAAACTTTTTGTGCAAGCATTGGACCTTTGACACCCGCATCTGCAACGACTTTTGTTCCATCAATTTGGATATTATTCATTTTTGTAGTTAGAATGATTTTTCCGTTGTAGCCGTCTGATGAAATCAAAGTGTTTGAAAGGTTTCCAAAAACTTTTATCCCTTTATTTTCTTTTAAAATTTGTTCAAATTCTTCAATATTTTCAGGGAAAAATACTTCTTTAATAACCCCACCCATTTTGAATGAAGTTAGTGTTTTAATATCAAAGTTTTTTTCAGAAGCTGTTGTCAATGAAGTTTACTCCTTGTTTAGCATAAGTAATTCTTTACCTAAATTTGTGATTGTTCCTGCACCTAAGCCGATAACAATATCGCCAGATTTTAGTGTAGGATAAAGTTTTTGAGCAACTTCTTGAATACTGCCAGAGTATTGTTCACAAGGAATTTCGATTTTTTCTTTTAATTCGTTTGTGAAAGCAATAGAATTTACACCCTCAATTGGATCTTCGCTTGCTGCGTAAACATCAGTTACGATTACTCTATCAACGTCGCCAAATGCACCCATAAATTCATTCCAAAGATTTGATAATCTTGTGTATCTGTGTGGTTGGAAAACCGCAATAACATTTCTTTCTTTGAAAGATTTTGAAGATGATAATGTTGCTTTAATTTCTGTTGGATGATGAGCGTAATCGTCATAGATTGTGATTCCGTCAAATTCCCCAACTTTTTGGAAACGTCTTCCCATACCTGTAAAAGTTGCAAAGTGTGGATTTACTAAACTCATTTCAATTCCTGCTATATGCAAACTTGCCCATACTGCAAGTGAGTTGTAAACGTTATGAACACCTTTCAAGCAAATTTTTAAATTAGTTTGAACTTCACCTTTATAAACAATATCAAATGTTGTAAAATCTTCGCCATAGTGGATGTTTTTAGCTGAATAATCAGTATTCCCACCAATTGAATAAGTTACAAACTGAGCGTTGTTAGCTAGTTCATGTTCTGTGTAGTATTTCACAAGTCTTTTAACACCATCATTGTCAGTGTTAGCTAAAATTATTCCGTTTGGACGAATATTTGATAAGAATTTTTCAAAAGTTTCTAAAATAGAATCCAAACCATTTTTATAGAAATCTAAGTGGTCAGGTTCTAAGTTGTTTACTACAACTAGATTTGCACTATATTTAACAATTGTGCCGTCACTTTCGTCAAGTTCTGCGATAAAATATTTGTCATTTGTAGCGTTTGCATTTGTGTCGATTTCTGGCAGTAAACCTCCAACAACGTAAGATGGTTTTAATCCTGCAAGTTCCATAACATATGAGCATAAGCCACTGGTTGTTGTTTTTCCATGAGTTCCAGAATATCCAATAAAATATTCTTCGTTTTCAGAAATTTCTGCCAACAAATCTGAGCGGTGCCAAATAGGTAAGCCTAAACGTTTTGCTTTTTGAATTTCTGGGTTGTTGTCACGGATTGCTGTACTAGCAATAACTACACAATCGTCTGGTAAATTATTCTCATCGTGTCCAATGAAAACTTTTGCACCTAATTTTTTAACTTTTTGAACATATTTACTATCGTTTATGTCAGAGCCAGATACTTCAAAACCCTTTTGTAACAAGAATTTTGCTAGTCCGCTCATCCCTACTCCGCCAATTGCTATAAAATGATATTTCTTTTTCAAAATCTTATCCCTACTATTTATAATCTCTACTTCTTTCTTAATTATAATACCAAAATAGCTTTTCGTCTTTAATATTATTATTTTTTAACAATGTTTTGAGCAAAATTTTTCATGTTTGGAATTAAATATAGTTATGAGAATTCTCGGTTTAAAATATCCACCAATAAAACCCAAAGCACTCCCAGAACATTTGATTTATCATCAAGCAACAAACAGGCATGAACTCACTGACGAAATCATTGATAGATTTGTTATGTTTTCTACCAAAAAAGGTGAAGAGAAAGTAAAAGCCTATATGGAATGTATGAAAACCACTGTTGAAAGAGATGGGGTCAAAAATGTTCCGTCTGTTTATGTTAAATATTTGATGTCCCCAGATTCAGGTTTAGGTTTAGGAACAGATTTTTTAAATTTCGTACAAGCATATAGTAAGAAAAAAGGATGTAAGGGGTATTTCCACCTTTATGCAAGTGCTAGTTATACCCCAACTCGAATTCCACATATTTTTTATCGTAAGTATGGGATGAATACAGAAAATGCGAATATAAATCGCAGACTGGATAAATTTATAGCAAAAGGTAAAAATGCTGATTATTACGATTTTTCTGATGTAAATATGTTTTATCCGCCTATTAAAAAACCGAAAACAGGTTGGCAAATATTTTTAGATTTTCTTGGATTGGGAGGGAAATAATGAGGACAAGGTCGATATTATTTTCAAAACCAATTAAGGATTTTCCAGAAAGACTTATTTATAAAAGTCCAAATACTTTAAGGGCATATGATGGGGTGAATGGCGGTAAAACATATGTTTATACATATAAAATGTATGACACCAAAGCAAAAGCTGTTGTAGGATTGATGAAAGCTGGTCCTGTTAATTATAAAAATAAGCGTTGTAAAGTTTATCCAATGGATACTCCATATAATTCGTTTTATATTTCTTATTTGGAAACAGCAGATAGTGGCTATAACTATGGAACAGATTTTATAAATTTAGCAAAAAGTGAAAGTTTGCATACCTACTGTGAAGGTAGAGTTCATTTAGTCGCTAGTAGAACCTTTTCCCCTAGAAGACCGCCTCACCTTTTTTATCGTAAATTGGGATTTCAAACAAATTCATCATTTTTAAATGATGTTATGGATTTTTATATTTCTATAGGTGAACAAATTCCTTGGGAATATTCAGGTAATGTTATGATGTATGCACCAGTGGCTATTAAACACCCTAAGAAGAGGTCAATATTTTCTTTTATGGTAAATTTCTTTAAAGAAAAGTTTACTAAAAAGTAGTTTTCTTATATCATATAAGTATGATTTATTTTTTCTATGGGGACGAAGAATTTAATATATCAAATGAAATCAAGAAGTTTAGAAGCAAACTTGATAAAGATTTTATTGAAATGAGTTATAAGTATTTCAACAATCCAAAATTCCCAGATTTGGTTGCTGCGATAAAATCTCAACCAATGATGTTTGGGAAAATGCTTATCGAAATCAATTGTCTTTCTTATTTAAGTGGAAAGACTTCAGAAGACAAGGGTTTTGATGATAAACAATTAGCTCAAATTACAGAGGCTTTAGAGGGTGCTAGTGAAAATGTTGATATAATCTTTGTTGCTCAAATTCCGCCAGATAGTCAGAAAAAAATTGATAAGCGTAAAAAGTTTTTTAAATTATTGTCAAAATTTAATGCTCAAGAGTTTGTACAAATTCCGTCATATAAAACTGCAGAATTAGAGGCGTGGATTAAAAATCAAGCGAAAACTAAGGATTTAAAACTGACTGATGAAATTGCTTCAACAATTCTTATTCAAATTGGTTCAAATTTGAGAATGTTGGATTCTGAATTGGAAAAATTGAAAATTTATGCAGGTGATAAGCCTATTACAAAAGATATGGTTAAAGAAATTTGTGTCACAAATGAAGATTTGTTTGTGTTTGCAGATTATTTGATTTGTGATGAAAAAGTAAAAGCAATGGAAGAATTTCAAAAATTGTTGGTTAAAAAACATCCGTTAGAAATTCTTTCTGTTTTACATACATTATTACATGGTAAAATCCAAATTAAAGCTAATGCATCAAAGTATTCGGCAGACGAGATTGCAAAAATAATCAATATGCACCCTTATCGTGTGAAACTTGAGATGCAAAAATTGAAAAATGTTTCATTAAAAAATCTTGTTAAGTTGAAAGAGAATTTAACTAACGCAGAATATAGGATTAAATCAGGGCAAGCAACAATGGATGTTGAAAGAGAGGTTGAATATGCAATATTACAATAATGAAATCTCTCAAAAATATCCAAAATTATTAGAATATTTTTCTGGAGGAATAACAGACGAGAATAAAAATATAAGTCACTGCTTATTGTTTTGGGGACCAGATATTACTTCGCAATGCGAATTAGCTCTTGAAGTTGCAAGACTTTTGAATTGTTCAGAGGATAAATCTCAAAATTGTAATTGTTTGAATTGTCGTTGGGTGAAAGAACAGACTCATCCTGCGGTGAAAATTTATACCCGTTTAGATTTTAAAGAGGCTGGTGGAAGTTCTGATGATGATGATTCTACAAAAGGTAAGAAAAACATCAATATTGGTCAAGCAAAAGCAATTATCAATGAACTTGCGGTAACAAGTGATTATCATAGAGTGTATATTTTCTGTGATAGAGATGAAGACGGAAATCTTTTACCGCTAAATCAAATGAATTTCCCAGAAGCAACATCAAATGCACTTTTGAAAACTTTTGAGGAGCCTCCAAAAAATACAACATTTATCTTTTTGACAAAGGATAAATCTGATGTGATTTCTACTGTTGTTTCTCGTGCTCAAGCATTTTTTGTTTCTGGGGTGTTAGAAGAAGATTTAGATTATTCATTAGTAGAAGGTGTGTTAGACAATTATTGGACAATTGCTAGAAACGATGTCTTAGATTTTGAAAATAATTTATTGAAACTTGTTGTTGAAAATGAACCAAAAGAAATTTTGACGCAAATTCAAAATTATATGCTCGCAACAATCAAATCAAATTTAGAGAATAAACATTTGTATTATAGATTAATGGAAGATTTGGGTTATGTTGAAGATGCAAAACGTCAAATTTCTTTAACTCCTGCGATGAATCTTCAAACAGTTGTTGAGAATTTGAGTTTTAAAATGATTTTAAAATAATTGCCAATAAATAGGCAAAATGTTATAATACCCCCATAAGAGAAGATAGGGAGAATTAAGGATATGGATTACGTTGAAATTTTTAAACAGTTGGCGATTGTAGCGGCTGTGGCATACTTAGTAGGTTCAATTCCTACTGGTTATATTGTTGTGAAATTATTTACTGGGCAAGATATTAGAACGATTGGTTCTGGTTCTACTGGTGCAACAAATGTAAAACGAGTAATGGGCAAAAAATGGTTCTTTACTGTAATGATTTTAGATGCAATTAAAGGTATTTTACCAGTGTTATTTGCAGGATATTATGGTACTGTTCTTACTCATTCTGGCTTGTTGTCAGTTGTAGCCTCAATTTGTGTTATTTTAGGTCATAGCAAGTCTATTTTTCTAGGTTTTACAGGTGGAAAATCTGTTGCAACAGGGGTTGGAACATTGTTGGCTCTTAGTTGGCAAGCAGGTTTGTTAATTGCAGTTATGTGGGCATCAATAACTTGGATTACAAGATATGTTTCAGTTGGTTCAATGGTAGCTTTGGCATTGGCACCAATTTTTATGGCATTATTAAGTGCTCCTCCAGCTTACACTGCTTATGCGGTTATTGCTGCAATTTATGTAATCTATTTGCATAGAGAAAATATCAAAAGACTTATTGATGGCAACGAAAATAAAATTAGAGAATAAAAGTATAATCAAGAAGATAAAAAGAGAGGATGTTTAGAACATCCTCTCTTTTTAGTTTTTTATCGGCTTAGCAACATATCTTTCTAGCTGTTTTATTATTTATTCCTTTGGAAAAATCCCGCAAGTTCTTTATGTGGAATCATCCTTGAAATTGGACGTCCGTGTGGGCAAGTGTATGGCATTTTTGTAGTTCGCCATTTTTTGATGATTTCTTGCATTTGCCAGATTGATAATTTTGTATTTGCCTTAACTGATGCTTTGCAAGAGGTTGTAATTAGAATTTTTTCTTCCAAATTATCAATATCACCATCAATATTTTCTAAGATGTCTGCTAAGATGTCTTTTGGATTAGCTTTAGCCAATAGCTGTGGGACTTTGCGGAAGATTATTTCAGTATCTTTTAGAAACTCTATTCCATAACCAAAACGTTCGAATTTATCTAGATTTTCTTTGATTAATTCACTTTCAGAAGATGAAATTTCAATGACGTCTGAAACAAATAACATTTGTGAAATAACATTTTTTTCTGATTTTAATTTTTCATAGATGTAGCGTTCTTCAGCAATATGTTGGTCCACAATTTCTAAACCTTCATCAGTGTCGATAAGGATGTAAGTGTCGTTGTATTGACCGATAATTTTTTCCTCAGGTTCTTGTGGTTGAACTTGTTGAGGGGTGAAAATTTGTTTTTGCTCAGGGTCTGACACATTTGGTGTTTCAAACTTATCAATTGCACTATCTGAGATAAACATTGTGTCAGAGTCTTTATCAACATAAAATTCTTTTTGTACTGTTGGGAATTGAATTACACTTTGCTCAGGTGCAGGTGTTTCAACTGATGATTCTTCTGGTTTTTGAGAGTATATAGGAGTGTAATTTTTTTCAACATAGTTTGATAAACCAGCTTCAACTGATGAGTAAATAAAGTTGAATATTTGGTTTGGATTTTTGTAACGTACTTCTTTCTTTGTTGGGTGAACGTTTACATCAACATCGTGTGTTGGGATTTCTAGATTTAAGACAACAAACGGGTATTTGTTGTTTGCAGTAAGGTTTCTATATACAGTATCAATTGCTTTTTGGAATACTGGACATTTTACGCTACGAGAATTGATGTACAAATGATAACTCTTTTTACTTGAACGAGTGTAATCTGGTGTGCTTACAAACCCTGACATTTTTAGTCCAGAAAGTTCGTCTGTCTTTAGAACCTCTTTCAAGTTGTTTGTTACATCAGATGAATAAATTTCTTTAATTGTTTGAGTTAAATTACCTTGACCAGTGGTTTTTAGAACAGTTTTGCCTAATTTTTTTAACTCAATTGAAACCTCTGGATGAGATAGCGCAAGCGATTGAATGATTTCTTGAATATATGAAAATTCTGTATTTGAATTTTTCAAAAATTTTAAGCGAACTGGAACATTGTAGAATAAATCTTTGATGTCCATAATTGTTCCAACTGCACAACCTGTTTCAACTTGAGAAACTTCAGAGTTTTCACATTTTACTTTTGTCCCAGTTTCAAAATCTTTTGTTCTTGTTGTACAAGTTAGTTTAGAGATGGAGATTATGCTGGCAAGAGCTTCCCCACGGAAGCCGAGGGTTTTGATATCAAATAAATCTTCATCTTCTTGAAGTTTGCTTGTTGCGTGTTTGGAAAAAGCAAGTAAAATATCGTCAGGATGAATCCCACAACCATTGTCTGCTACTCGAATATCACGACAGTCGTTATTGATTTCTACGCTAACTTTTGTTGCTCCAGCATCAATTGAGTTTTCTGTTAATTCTTTTACAACAGATGCTGGGCGTTCGATAACTTCGCCTGCTGCGATTTGATTAATTAAGTGTTTTGATAATTGTTTTATTCTTGCCATAACTTTCCCCTAAACCTCTATCTCAATCTACACCAAACACAAAATCATCTAAATGTTTGATTACAAATTTGAAACATTTTTGTAAGCTAAGAGTGTAGAAAAGTATATACAGACGAGGGGACAATTTTGGTGAGAAGAGCTAATACAAATTTAAAATTACAACCAAAGAAACAGGCTGATTTACAAGTAGTAAAACAACCAGAGGTTAAAACTACAAAATATAGTGATATTAATTTGAAAAAATGGAAAGATTATGCTCACATTTTGACTGGAACTTTGTGGCAATTCCCATCAAGATTGAAACAACACGGACACTCAAACGAGTATCATGGCAACTATATTCCACAAATTGCTCAACAAATGTATGAAAGATATACTAAAAAAGGTGATGTAGTTCTTGATTTATTCTTCGGTTCAGGAACTTCTGGTATTGAAGCAATCAATATGGAAAGACGTTGTATTGGTGTTGAATTGAAAGAAGATTTAGCAGAAAGTGTTTCTGAAAAATTTACTCCAAAGCAACTTGTAACTGATGTGAGAATTATTTGTGGTGATTCATCTTCAGAAGTCGTTAAAGATAAAATTCAAGCAGGTCTTGATATTTTGGGTGAAAAGAAAGCTCAGTTTTTGATGTTACACCCACCTTATGATGATATTATCAAGTTTTCAGATAAGAAAGAAGACTTATCTAACTGTGAATCAACAGAAGAATTCTATGATATGTTCGAAAAAGTTGCTAAAAATGGTTATGATATGCTTGAAAAAGGACGTTTTGCTTGTCTAATCATTGGTGATAGCTACAAAAATTCAGAAGTTCAGCCATTAGGTTTTGAGTGTATGAATAGAATGAGAAAATTAGGTTTTGTCTTGAAATCGACAATTGTAAAAGATATTCAAGGTAATGAAAGAGGAAAAGGAAGAACTGCAAACTTGTGGCGTTATAGAGCTTTAGCAGGTGGTTTTAGTATTTTTACTCACGAATATATTTTCGTATTCCAAAAAGTATAAAATATAGTCATTCTAAGTGAAGCGAAGAATCTCATAAAATTAAAAAAAGACCACTTTGTGTGGTCTTTTTTATGCTTCGTATCGCTTAAATCCTTTTTCAATAGCTTTCGATATAATACCTTTCGTCGTATCGTATTCGGTTGTTAGTGAAGAAATTTCAGTATCTAAGTTTTTCATTTTTAAATCGATGGTTTGTTCTTTGTTTTCGATTTTAGTTTTTTCTGTATTGTATTTAGCTTCAGCTTTTGCAATAGCTTCTTCATCAGCAACTTCAAGGATATTTCTATCTGTTGTGTAATTTCCTTGGTAGTAGTAACCATCATCACTTATTGAAGAAATGTATGTCATACCAGATTTAAGCATTTCTGCCATATATTCTTGGTCATCGATTTGAGCATTTTCTGTCCAACCATTTAAACAGATTTGGTTGAATAATGTGTCATAGAAGTTTGCGTAAAGTTGTGAATCTCCTGTATCAACATCTGTTTCAGTAACGATTGTGAACATAAAATCACTCTTATCTGGATTATACATATTGCAATCGCTCAATTTACCTTTTTGCCATTCTAATTTAGAAGTGTTAATCCCTTCCATATATTGAACATATGAAGTTAAGAACGCTTGAGCAAGGTTGCTTAAACTGATATCAATTTGAGTTTGGTCTTTTTTATCTGTTGTCCAGAAGTCTCGTTTACTGTATGAATATGTGAAACCAACATAGTTATGTACATCTTTAGCATAGCTTTCTTTATATTCACGTTGTTTACGACCTACATAGTAATTATGTGCAGCTAATTCGTCCATTGCATTTTTATAGTCTTTACCATTTTTGTTGTATGCAGTTCTTTTTGCAACATCACTACCGCCCATACCATCTAGAGCGTTCAATGGGTCTAAGTCTATTTGAATTTTATCAGATGGATATAGTAAGTCGAAAACATTGTTATATGCGTATTGTAAAGCGGTATCACTTGCACCAGTACCTCCAAGAATACTTGCAAATTGATCACACATCCAAGTTAGGAAGTTGGAACCGCCATCGCCTTCTTGACCAGCGAGTATGTTTTGTAAATATTGAGCACCTCTGATAGGAGTTTGTTCACCTTTTGCAGTTAAATAGCCTAAAGAATAATCTACGTTTGTATCTAACAATTGAGCAAGAGTAACGTTTCCACTTCGGTCATTTTTTGTTAGTTTACCTTCTTTAAGTGTATTGAAATATCTTGCACCTAAATCACCTTCACCCCAAGCATCAGATAACATAATGCCATAAGATTCGGTGTCAGTACAATTTGCTTGAATTAATTCAAGTAATTCATCATAAGTAATATCTGTTAAACCAGTTGAAGCTGAAGCTCCACTGCCAAGACCCATTCCGTTATTATAAGTAACGCCTTGGATACCAACAGCTTGAGCTGGTGTAATAACGCCATAATTAGCTAATGATTCAACAAATGCGTTACGTACATCAGATGATGGTGTACCCAACAAGCCTTCAGCTGGGATACCTGCAGCTCTTGCTGCTGCTGCATATGCTGAATTTAAAACAACTCTGTTTTTACTATCTGTAACTAATTTTGGATAATAATCATTATAAATTGATGGAGTCATTAATAATCCATAATTTAAAGCCATATCGCTATCGCCAGATCCATAATAATCATAAACAAGTTTTGTTTGGTTTAATGCTTTTTGATATTCGCTAGACACATCTTCCATGCTACGAGAAAGTGCAAGCTTTTGGTGCGATAAATTCATCGACAAGAATTCGCAGTCAGCTTTGCGGGCTGTTATGGTTAATAATCTAGCTTGTGATGCTGCTAATCCCATTGCTTTCCTTTCTTGATTTCGTAACTTTTAGTGCCTTTCATGTAGTATTACGGCATTTTAGGTATTAAACTTTAAAAAATAGAGGAGTTTTTGTTACAAAAGTTTACAGTTTTATAAATTAGATATTTAATGTATGATTAATGTATAAGACTAGACTTATAAAGAAGAGGAAGAGATATGGTAAAAAGAATTGGTATTGATGTTGGTGGTACAAATGTTAAAATCGCATTAGTTGATGGCGAAGGTAAAATTATTTACTCTAATAGTGTTCCAACATATGCTCAAATGGGTTATGAATACACAGTAAATAATATTAAACAAGCAATTAAAGACTTGATGAAAGAAACAAATACTGAAGCTAAAGATATTCAAGGTATTGGTTTTGACTTCCCAGGACAAGTTGATTGTAAAACTGGTGTTGTAAAAAATGCTCCAAACATCCCAGGTTGGGTAAATGTACCAATTGCTCAAATGATAGAAGACGAATTTCATATCCCAACTCGTATTGATAACGATGTAAGATGTGCAGCTTTAGGTGAATTAAAATTCGGTGCAGGTCGTGGTTGCGAAAACTTTGTATGTATCACTGTTGGTACAGGTATTGGTTCTGGTTTAGTAATCAATGGTAAAGTTGTTCGTGGTGCAGCTAATGCGGCTGGTGAAATTGGTCATATCAAACTTCAAATGGAAGATGGTCCTCTTTGTGGTTGTGGTGATAGTGGATGTTTAGAAGCGTTTGCTTCTGGTCCATCAATTGTTGCTATGGCTCAAGAATACTTAAAAGGTGGAAAATCAGCTAAGTTTAGAGAACTTGCTGGTGATGGTGAAATTACTCCATATATCGTTGCAAAAGCTGCTGAAGCTGGTGATCCTGTTGCAAAAAGAATTTTTGAAAAAATGGGTTACTATATCGGTATGGGCTTAACAAGTGTTATCAATTTGCTTAACCCTGAAAAAATTATTATCGGTGGAGGTGTTGCTGAGTGTGGCGAGTTACTTCTTGACCCAATCAGAAGAACTATCAATGATAGAGCGATGAAAGTTCAACGTGAAGCGGTGGAAATTGTTCCTGCTGAACTTGGTAATAGTGCAGGTGTTATCGGTGCTTCTATGCTTGTAGAAGGGTAGGGGTAAATATATAAAGTTATTATTCTGAGCAAGCGAAGAATTTCATAAAATTAAAAAGACCACTTTATAATAAATGTGGTCTTTTTATTTGTCTTGAAGTTTAGTTTTGTTTGTTATAGATTAGGCATGTGTAATATATTATACAAGAAGAAGGAGACTCAAATGAGTGAAAGAAAATTAGTTGGAACAAATGAAATGTTCAAAAAAGCATTAGAAGGCGGATACGCTATTGGTGCTTACAACGTTAACAACATGGAAATTTTACAAGGTATTGCTGAAGCAGCTGAAGAAACTCAATCACCTATTATTTTACAAGTTTCTGCAGGTGCTAGAAAATATGCTAACCAAACTTACTTAATTAAATTGGTTGAAGCTGCATTGGCTACAACAACTGTACCTATCGCTCTACACTTAGACCATGGTGCAGATTTCGAAATTTGTAAAGCTTGTATCGATGGCGGTTTCTCATCAGTTATGATTGATGGTTCTAGATTCCCATTAGAAGAAAATATTGCTTTAACTAAAAAAGTTGTTGAATATGCTCACGAAAGAGGAGTTTCAGTTGAAGCTGAGTTAGGTAAATTAGCTGGTGTTGAAGATGACGTTAAAGTTTCTGCAGCTGATTCTACTTACACTGATCCTCAAGAAGCTGTAAGATTCGTTAAAGAAACAGGTTGTGACTCATTAGCAGTTGCTATCGGTACTTCTCATGGTGCTTACAAATTCTCAGGTGAAGCTAAATTAGACTTCAAACGTTTAGAAGAAATCAAATCAGCTCTTGCTGAAGCTGGTTTCCCTAACTTCCCATTAGTATTACATGGTTCATCTTCAGTTCCTGCTGAATTTGTTGCAAAATGTAATCAATATGGTGGTAAATTACCTAACGCTCAAGGTGTTCCAGAAGATATGCTTAACTATGCTTCAAAACACGGCGTTGCAAAAATCAATATTGATACAGACTTAAGACTTGCAATGACTTCCACTATCAGAGAATTCTTCATAGAACATCCTGATAAATTCGATCCACGTGAATACATGGGACCAGGTAGAACTGCCGTTAAAGAAATGGTTATGCACAAAATGAGAGATGTATTAGGTACTGCTGGTCACGCTCAAGACTAGGGGTAAATGTAGTTTACCAATGACTTTGAAACTTGGTAAATTTCCTAAATCAAATTTGAAAATCCCGCTTCTTGTCAGAGGCGGGATTTTTATTGATTTAAACTTATTTACACCAACCAACGTCGGTTCTTTTATCATTATATAAATAACACATTATTGCACATTTACTTCCAGATAGAGTTTTTCCATTTACTTTGATTTTGATTGGTGGGCATTGTGGGGTTCTTTTTTCTACAATTTGTGGGTCGCAATGACCTGTTACTTCTTCAAATGACATGAGTTTTCGGAATTGGGCTTGCATTTCATTATCATTACGTTGTTCAGCAGCTTTCAACATTGCTCTTGCAATAGCATCGACTTTGGCTTTGTTTGAGGTTGGAACTTGAATTTGGGTGGTTGTTGTAAGAGTGCTTGGACTTTTCACTGGAGTATAGCTCGGTGCAGAAGGATAAGTAACTTCTTTTTTATATTTATCTGATGGATTTCCTGTTGCGAGAGCAACATTTGTACATAATCCAATTGAGATAACTGATAATAGAATATATTTTTTCATATGTTCCTCTTTTTATTTACAATTGCCAACTTCGTACATTTCACCTTTGTATTCATAAGAAACTATTGTACAAACAGATTTATTTTCGTATTTTTTACCACCAATGATTACTGGAGGAAGAGTTTTTGCAAATTTTGGTTGGTAAGTTCTGGTGTCTATAACAATTTTTTTAGCACCAAATTCACGCATTTTATTGATAAATGGTTTTCTATTTTGTCCTGTCCTATTTAGAGTAATGTTTGCAATTTCAAGACCAATTGTTTTAAATGGTTCTTTTGCAGCTTTGTAACCTGTTGAAATTGGTTGTATTGTCACAAGTTTTGAATATTTATGACTGAAATTTTTATAACATATTCCAAATACAACACTTATAACTAACCATATGCTTAAAATTATTAAAATTTTCTTTTTCATAAAAGCTCCTTTTTATATAGGTAGTTTATCATATTTTTCTGCTTTTTAAAAGTCTGAATTTGTTTATGGTAAAATTGCCTTATATAATATTTAAAGGGATATTCAGATGTT
Organism: bacterium; assembly: GCA_017626055.1. Classification (GTDB taxonomy): domain Bacteria; phylum Cyanobacteriota; class Vampirovibrionia; order Gastranaerophilales; family Gastranaerophilaceae; genus Zag111. The sequence goes on from JAGAJM010000004.1 coordinate 94,891, forward strand.
TGATAATTTAAGTGAAAAATTACAAGGAATTATATCAAGAACTCATTCGCAAGAGTTGACACAAGATAATATGCAAGAGGCTTTGCGTGAAATTAGACGTGCATTATTAGAAGCTGACGTAAACTTGCGTGTTGTAAAAACTTTTATTTCATCTATTAAAGATAAAGCTGAGGGTGAAAATGTTTTACAAGGTGTTAACCCATCTCAACAGTTGGTTAAAATCGTTCATGATGAGTTGGTTGAGTTGCTGGGTAAAGAGTTAAAACCACTTGATTTATCAGGACATCCAAGTTTGATAATGATGTTAGGTTTGCAAGGTTCTGGTAAAACTACATCATCAGCTAAACTTGCGGTTAAACTTAAAAAAGAAGGGAAAAATCCACTTTTAGTTGCGTGTGACGTTTATCGTCCAGCTGCGATTACTCAGTTGAAAACTTTAGGTCAAGAGATTGGTTGTGAAGTTTTCTCAATTGATGGTTCAACTGATGTTCAAAACATTGTTCAATGTGCGATTAACTATGCAAAAGAAAATGGATTTAATGTAGTAATCCTTGATACTGCTGGTCGTTTGCAAATCGATACAGATATGATGGCTGAACTTTTGATTATTGATAGAGTTTTCAGACCTCACGAAAAACTTCTTGTAATCGATGCTATGACAGGTCAAGAGGCAGTCCATGTTGCAGAAAACTTTGATGCACAAATTGGTTTGACAGGTTTAATTTTAACGAAATTAGATGGTGATTCTCGTGGTGGTTCAGCTTTATCTGTTGTCCACTGTACTGGAAAACCTATCAAATTGACGGGTACTGGTGAAAAATTAAATGCTTTAGAAGATTTTTATCCAGAACGTATGGTTACTCGTATCTTAGGTATGGGTGATATTGTTTCACTTGTGGAAAGAGCTCAGGAAGTTTTTGACGAAAAAGAAGCCTTGAAAATGCAAGAAAAAATGCAAAAAGCTGAATTTTCATTCAATGACTTTTTGAATATGAAAAAGCAAATGCAAATGTTTGGTTCTATGGATCAAATTTTGGGTATGCTTCCTGGGGTGAATTTGAAACAAGCTGATAGAGAAAAGATTTCTCACGCAACAGATACGGAATTCAAAAAGATAGAAGTGTTTATCCAAAGTATGACCCCTGAAGAGCGTGAACATCCAGAATTGATGAATACATCTCGCAAAAAACGTATCGCAAAGGGTTGTGGTATGGATATGCACACTGTGAATGTTTATGTTAAACAGTTTGAACAAATGCGTCAGATGATGGGCGGAATGAATAAAATGCAAAAAATGTTCGGTGGCTTTGGTAAGAAAAATGAAAAACAAGCTATGGTACAAGCCATGAAAATGATGCGTAAATTCAAATAAGGATAAGGGGTAATATATAAAATCCTCCTATTTCTTTTGTAACATTTTTGTAAACACAACGACTTTTTATAATGCCTAATACCCAGATGTGATGAACTTTTTCAGCTTTGTCTAGTCCGTATTTTTACTTAAGTAAAAATACGGATTTCCAAGTTGTAAAAAATATCTCATAATAAAATTTGTTGATACATATTTGAAATTTATGAGGTGTAAAATGGCTAAATTAAGAGGTTTCTTTAATCAAATTTTGAAAAACAACAGAATATTTACGGCAGAAGATATTGGTGAAATGTCTTCTAAAGAATTTGGTGAAAATGAAAAAGCAATTGATTATCAGACAGGAACTCTTGGGATACCATATAGAAGAGATTTACAAGATAATGATGATGTGGAATTTGTTAGTGGTTATACTAGAGCTGATGGCACACAAGTAAAAGCTCATTACAGGGCAAAATCAGATTCTGTTGCTAATCCTGCTCCAATACATAATGCTCCAACAGGCTTTGCAACTGGAGTTCAAAATAGTTATCAAGCGGATTTTTCTAGTTTTTTGAAATCTAATCCTCTTGTTAATATTAATATGCATGAAAACAAAAATTACCCAAATGCTCAAGAAATGGCGAATATTTATTTAGTAAAACCAGAAAATGTCCCAAAAAGTAATGAATATAATTATATAGCTCCGAATTATGGTTTTGAACATTTGAATGGAAAGTATAGTTTAACTGGTAATAAGAGTATTCCAAAAGATTGGCCAGGTATTGTTTATAATGGAAATAGTTCAATGTCAAAAAACATATCAAATTCTCAAGAAATGCAAAATCAAATAAGGGCTCAATTCGACAATTATAATAATAGATTTTCCAAGGATAAATTGGATATATCTTTCACTCAAGATCCTAATTTACATCGTTCAATTGCACATGGTACGATACTTGAACCTAAAATAGATTCTGAGGGGTATTTTACTGGATACTTGTATGATAAATATGATTTTGATTTTATGAAAGACTATGCATCAAATCCTAAACTAACTGCAGCTAACAATTTATTTGCACTGTTAGGTTTAGGTTCTAATCGAAATTATTATACAATTGCACCAGTAAAATTTAAATGGTAAAATACTTGAAACTATAGAAAGGGTATATACTGTGCAAAAAATGAAAAAGGTTCTGTCAAAAGATATTTTAATAATAATTTTTGTAAATTTATTTTTAGCAAATATATATCCTCATGGTCTTTTTATTGCGGTATATTTTGCAACCCCTTTTTTATTTGAAGAAAGTGGAACTTTGACTCAGAAAATGATGTTTACTTTTGCATTATTTTTACCAGTAGTTAGATTATTTTGGCTTCCGATTTTATATGCTAGGATGGAAAAATATTCAAATAATGAACTGGTACAAAAGTTTATATCTAATTTGAAAAATAATAGTAAGTTTAGATGGAAAACATTATGCATAGTTGAAATTCCATTGATTTGTTATTGTTTATTTAAATTAATAAATGTTGTTTTAAATGGGTGGCAAATCGGTGCTGGTTTTAATTATACCGATTATAGTACAATAAATTGGATGTTTTATAAGAATCAATTATTAAATATTTCTTGTGAATTATTGATTTTGGTTTTAATGTTAATGATATTTTTCGATTTGTTCGGAAGTTATATAGTATTATTTCTATGGTGGAAAATTCGCGGAGAATTGAAGTAGATTTGATAAAAAGAAAAGGTAATTATTATTGAAAATAAATAATATGATAAAAACATTGGAAAAATATATAAATTGGCAAATACTATTAATTGTTTTTGTCAATCTTTTTCTTGCAAATTTAGTGCCACATATTTTTTTCCCTACTCTTCTTTGGTGTTTTGCGGGATTTTTGGGAAAAGAGCTTTCAGAGCATGATTCTTTGATCTGTTATATTCTTTTGGGTTTTATACTATTAAGGATTTATTGGCTACCTGTAATGTATAATATTTGTGAGCATAAATTTAAGAATGAGATTATGCAAGAGTTTATATATAAATTGAAAAACAATAATAAATTTAGAAGGAAATTTTTATTTTGTATAGAATTACCATTGTTGATGTTTATGTTAGGGTCAATATTATATGAAATTTTTATAACGTGGGATGAGATAAAACCATTAATGCATCTTTCGTGGATATTTGATATAGTTATTTTCAATTTTATATTTTTATTAATAAGTATGATATTTTTTGATTTGTTCGGAAGTTATATAGTATTATTTCTATGGTGGAAAATTCGTGGGGAATTGAAGTAATTTTGATAAAAAGAAAAGGCAGCTTTTAGGCTGCCTGTTTTATCTAAACTATCTCTCTTCTCATACCAATTTTATTCTATTGTAGAGATGTTCTCCACAAAGAATCGTTAAATTTGTTTTGTTGTGGAACTGTATCTGCTGATAATGTTACATTGCTTGGAGCAAATACAAATACCAAATCCCCAACTTTTTTAGGTGTTCCGTTTAATGCTTGAGATGCACCACAAACAAAGTCAATTGTTCTTTGTGATTGTTCTTTGTCTAATAAGTACAAGTTAAGCATAACGATTTTTCTGTCTTTTAAGTGTTGAACGATTGTGGCAGCGTCATCAAATGAGCGAGGTTCAACAACAATAACTTCACTTCCACCTCTGTTAATGCTTGGGTGATTTAAAACTTTTGATTCAGTATGTTTTTCTGGAACTTGTGCATATGCTGGGGCAATTTCTCTTAAAGCACTGCCAACTTCTTCATATTCATACTCATCATCATAACCTTCTTCATCATTAATATCTACAAAAGGATTTTCCCCACGGAATCCATCCATTACGAAATCATAAACTTTTCTCAAGCTATCTGTTATTGCTGCCACTGACTTTTCCTCCGATTATTTAAATAACTTTCTACCTACCCTTAACATTGTCGAACCTTGTTCTGCCGCAATTTTGTAATCTTGGCTCATACCCATTGAAATTTCTTTCAGTTCACAATTAAATTTTTTCTCTAGTTTATTTCGGATTTCTACTATTTCCGAAAATAGTTTAGCTAACTCTTCTTCATCTGCTCCAAATGGAGCCATATTCATTATCCCAACTATCTCAAGAGCTTCAAACTGTCTGATTTGATTAAAAGCCTCAAACACTTCATCTTCTGAAAATCCGAATTTTTGTTCTTCATTAGCATTATTCACTTGGATAAGCACTTTTTGAACTTTACCGATTTCTGATGAGTGTTGTGAGATGCTTTGAGCAAGTTTTACAGAATCTACCGAATGAATGTAATCAAAAACTTTTACTGCGTATTTCACTTTGTTGCTCTGAAGATGTCCAATAAGGTGAAATGTTGAGTTTTCTCTTACTTCTTGTGGCAAATTCTGAATCTTTTCAGAAGCCTCAATTACTCTTGATTCTCCGAAGTCACGCAAACCAGCATTGTATGCTTGAATTATCGCTTCTCCGTCAAAATACTTGGTAACTGCAATTATTCTGGGTTTAGAAGGTGCGATTTCTTCTTGTATTTGTAAAAGATTCCTACTAATTGTCTCAAACATCATTTAACCTCTACAAGAAAACTACTCAAACTGAGCATGATTTAATTGTACCTTAGTTTTTCGGCATGTCCAAAATATTTATTTGCTGTAATAATTACAAAAAACAAACATGGCTGAAACCATGTCGCTGACATGATTTCAGCCGTATTCAAGTTTTGGTTTGTGTGTTTACATATCTTAATAATCAAAAAAAGATGTAGGGTCTAAAGCCTTGTTATTATTAAAGAGCATGCTATTTTCTAGCGAAACATCAATAAAGTGGTTGAGTGAATGATTTTTACAAAAAGTTACCAGCAAGTTTTTTGTGGGGTTATTTTCCCTAGAAGCCTGTTATATTGCTCGTTTCGAGAATAACCCAGCATTATCCCTAATATAAAATCCTCATATGGCGTTAATCTGTCCAGATTTTTACTTGAAAATCCTCGTATTATTTTAAGGCATGGGTTGGAACCAAAGTATATGTTGATTTTCCCCTCTCCAAGATTATCTATATGATATTGTATTTTCATTTTTTGCAAAATTTCTGTAAGTATTTGTTTATCACTGCTTTCGCAGGTGTATAATGCTAAATCTTTCACCCCTTTTTTGTATTCGTAAATTAAATGTTTAAATAATTCCATATTTCCCTCTTTCTCTCTTCTTATATTGTTAGACGTATAGGTCATGAAAAAGTTTCTTTGTGGTAGTATTAAATGTGCAAAGGATGTATTTATGAATATTCAAAATAACTTTGGAATTGCATTTAGCTTAACAATGTTGGCAGGTTTAACAACTGCTATTGGTGGTGCGATTGCGTTTATTACTCGTAAAGATAATTTAAAAACTCTATCAGTGGGTTTAGGGTTTTCTGCTGGGGTAATGATTTTCATATCCTTTGTTGATATTATTCCAGGTTGTGAAACCTTATTGAAAGCGAACTTTCCAAATATTTATCAATGGTTAGTATTTATTGGTTTTATTGTTGGGTTAGTTGTTTCAATTCTGATTGACTATTTCTTGCCTGATCACGTTGATACAGAAGAATTGTTAAATCCAGATAGCCCAGAGATGAGTTCTCACAACCATTACAAATTGAAAAGAGCTGGTTTTATGACGGCTATTGCAATTTGTATTCATAATTTCCCAGAAGGTATGGCAACGTTTTTAACTACTACTCAAGATTTAGCCTTGGGTATGTCTGTTGCATTTGCGATAGCTATTCACAATATTCCAGAAGGGATTGCGGTTGCATTGCCTGTTTATCACGCGACTGGCAAAAAGCGTTATGCAATGCTTTATGCAGCATTATCTGGGATAACTGAGCCTATTGGGGCTTTAGTTGGGATGGTAATTTTTGGATTATTTGTTCCTCATATTATGGTGGGCGTTTTAATGGCTGCTGTTGCGGGGATTATGACATATATTTCATTTGATACTTTGTTGCCGTTGGCTAAAGAGTATGGCAATTGGCACTTATCAATTATTGGTATAATCTCTGGTATTTTGTTTATCTGGTTAAGTTTAATCCTATTAGGTTAATCTATTACTGAATTTTAACAATTTAGCGAAAACTATCGACAAATAAGTATTTTTGTTGTATGTTAGGGCTACATGCAGAAATATAAATACAAAGGAGAATAAAAATGCAAGTTATATTGAAGAAAGAAGTTCAAAACTTAGGCGAAGTAGGCGATGTAGTAAATGTTAAAGATGGTTATGCAAGAAACTTCTTGTTACCACAAGGTGCTGCTGAAGTTGCAACAGCTGGTGCTTTAGAAAATAGAGAAAAAAATATCGCTAGAATTAAAGCTAAACAAGAAAAATTACACCAAGAAGCTCTAGCTAAAGCTGAAGCTATCGAAAAATTCGGTAAATTAGAATTGTCAGCAAAAGCTGGTGAATCTGGTAAATTATTCGGTACAATTACAACTAAAAAATTAACTGAAGAATTACAAGCTCAAGCTGGTATTGAAGTTGATAGAAAATCAGTTTCTCTAAACGCTCCTATCAACAAAATCGGCGAATACAAAATGCTTATCAAATTAACTTCTAAAGTTAAATGCGAATTAGCAATTTCAGTTTCAGCTTCTGAAGTAGTTAAAGAATCTATCGAAGAAGTAGTTGAAGAATCTGCTGAATAGTATAGATATTAAAGGGAGTGTGGATGAATCAGAGTTCTAATTTAAAACTACAAGCACTTGCGATTGGTTCACTACCTCACGATAATGTTGAAGAAGCTATGTTGTTGGTTAAAAAGGATTTTTCAGAAATTCCATTTTTCCCACAACTTGCAAATATTAACAAAAGCGAAGACATGACATTTCAATTTTTGGAAGGATTGCCTTCGTTTTTGTATTCTAAGCTAGAAAATTTTTCTATTGATTCAGAAAGCGATGAGTTCTTTGAAGCATTAGAAGAATTTTTTATAGACTATGAAGAAATTATTTCTGATATAAATTCAGAAAAACTTGAAAAATACGGAATTAGTGAACAGTTTTCATCATCGTTTCCTGTTTTTGAACAGATAATTAGGGAAACTAAACCAAAATTTGCTAAAGGACAAATTATTGGACCATTTACTTTAGCATCTATTTTGAATGATAAAAACGGCAAGAGTGCCTTGTACGACGAAACTTTGCGTGAAGTAGTTGTTAAACTTTTGACTCTAAAGGCTCTTTGGCAAATTAAACATATAAAAGATGCAAATCCAGATACTACGCCAATTATTTTTATGGATGAACCATCGATTTCTCAACTTGGGACTTCTGCATATTTGACAATTGGAGATTATGAAGTAGCAGATATGTTGAGAGAGATCAGTGATATTATCAAAGAGAATGGCGCAATGAGTGCAATTCACTGTTGTGGGAAGTGTGATTGGGTTTTACCGATTGCAGTCGGGGTTGATATTATTAACTTTGATGCTTATGCTTATTTAGAACATTTTTCACTTTTTAGAAAAATAATTGAGAAATATCTAAATAATGGTGGGAAAATTGCTTGGGGTTTAGTTCCAACACTAGATAGTGTGGCGTTAGAGAAGATTACACTTGAAGAATTGGTTCAAAATTTTGAAAATTCCGTTAAATATTTGACTAAAAAAGGTATTGATGAGAAACTTATTATAGATAATTCGCTAGTGACACCATCTTGCGGTGCTGGATCATTGAGTGTTGAGATGGCTGAAAAGGCAATGGATTTGGTTTGTGAATTGTCAAATGAGTTAAGGAAGAGGTTTTAATTTTGACTGTAAAACTTGCAATCACAGGTAAGGGCGGAAGCGGAAAAACTACAATAGTAAAGGCTTTTATGCAGATTTTTAGGGAAATGTTTCCAGAAAAATCTATTTTGCTTTTTGATAATGATCTTGCAAGTGAATTAGGTCACAGTTTCGGTTTAGATATTAGAAATACAATTTATGGTATTAGGAGTGGTAAACACGAGTACAAAACTGGTATTCCAGAAGATATGTCTAAACAGGAATATATTGAATGGGCAATGGAAGATATTTTAGTATCAATTGATGATAATGTTGATATTATTGTTTCTTGGTTTGTGGGTTCAAAAGACTGTCGTTGCCCTGTAACTAAGTTGATAAATGATGCTGTAATTAAATTGATTAGTCGCTATGATTTGGTGATTTTTGATTGTGAATTCGATTTGAAATATTTAAATCAACTTGTTGATACTGAAATTGATTCAACAATTATTGTAGGAAATCCAAGTGAAGAATCTGCTCATTTGGCAAAACGTATCGAAGAATTTAGTTCAAAATATGCTGCTGGTAATCAATTGGGTGTTGTTATTAATAAGGTTAATAATAAAGACATGTCATCTGTTTATGAACTTTTGAAAAAATATGATTTAGATATTTTGGGTGTGATTCCTTATGATGAAGAGTTGGCACAGAACCCTATTTCAAGAGATTCAAAAGTTATACAAGATGCAATTAAGGAATTCTATTTTAGACTAAATCTTCCACAAGCAAAACAGTAGGTGAATAAATGACACAGATTTTAGATGGTAAAAAGTTAAGAGAAAAACTTTTGACAGATTTGAAGCAGAAAATCGATAGGTTTCAAACAAAGCCTACGCTTGTTGTGATTTTGGTGGGAGAAAACCCTGCAAGCAAAATTTATGTGAACAACAAGAAAAAAACCGCAGAAGAACTTGGAATAAATTCGCAAGTGATAAATTATCCAGCTAATATTTCAGAAGAAGAACTTTTGGCAAAGATTGAGGAATTAAATAACAAAAAGGATGTAACTGCAATTTTGGTTCAGTTGCCATTACCTGAGCATATTTCAAAAGAGAATGTGATAAATGCAATTGCTCCAGAAAAAGATGTTGATGGTTTCACTCCATATAACTTCGGAAAATTATTTTCTGGTGAAATTCCAACAGTTTATCCATGCACACCAAAGGGAATTTTATTGCTATTAGATGAATATGGTATTGAATTAGAAGGTAAGCACGTTGTTGTTGTAGGTCGTTCTAATATTGTTGGAAGACCTTTATCCCAAATGTTATTAAATAGAAATGCAACAGTTACAGTTTGTCATAGTAAAAGTAACCTAGACATAATAAAAACTGCTGATGTAGTTATTTCAGCAGTGGGAAAAAATATTATAGAAGGGGAAATGTTAAAATTGGGTTCAGTAGTTGTAGATGTTGGGATTTTCAAAGATGAGAACGGGAAAACTCGAGGAGACGTGAACTTTGAAAGTGCATCCCAAGTTACATCGTACATCTCACCAGTTCCTGGAGGTGTTGGACCAATGACAATTGCGTCATTGATGTTGAACACAGTTGAACTGTTTGAACGAAATCTATTGTAATTTACTATGAACCTAATAAGTTCAATGTACAGCTTGACTTGATGTTGTTGTTTACCATTGTTTTCAAGCCTGAAATTTCGTTTTCAATTGCTGTAATTTGTGAATCAAGCGAATCTTTTTCTGTTTCTAATTGTTCACTTAAATCTTCATAGTAAATGAAACTTGCATCTTCTGTGCAATCTTCATCAGTTGCAGCATATTCTCTTTCGATTGCTGTCATTTGTGATGTTGCATAGTTGATTTGATTTTGAATTGAAATGTGTTGGAATTGTAAAAAACTTTTTTGTAAAGTCAATAAACTTTTTTGACTTGCTAATGCTAAAAATGCCATGTTCTCGTCTCCTTATTTTTTAAAAATCTCTCACCTATATAAAGTTTTTTGAAAAAGGTCAATTTCAATAAGTGGGTTTTTTGTTACATTTGTTAACAATTGTATGTAAACATCTGTGTTAAATAGTTGCCTAGGGGTGTAAATGTAATGTATTATAGAATTGTGTAGGGAGGAATCGGGATATAATGCCGAAATTAGCAAGACAATATGATGACAGATATTATTCTGACTTCCGAGTTTCGTCTAATACATCAAGAACAAGTAATTACGGATATACTCGTTATGAGCGTTCCGATATTCGTTATGATTATTATGGCAATCCTATAAATCAACAGCCTGTTAGACGTAGAAAGCCAAAAAATCGTAAGAAAAAAGGGATTCTTCAACCTTTGATTGTTTCGGGCTTGTTGGCATTAGTGTTTTTAAGTGCTTTACCTTTTTCGTTTAATAATATAACTAAGGCGATGTTTGTCCCAACTCCATATCAGGGAATTCAAGCTGATATGCAAGATATAGGTTTCCCAACGCATAATTATTTATCAAATAATTGGTTTTTAGGTCGTAGGGGCTTTAGTTATTCTGCGGACGAAAAACATGCTCAAATGACTCCATTAAAAGAAAATGTTAAAATGCCAGTTTTAACTCAATCTTTGATGAATTTGATGGAGAATTACAAAACAGTTAAACCTGCGGTTTTTGTTTGGGATTATGATACTCAAAATTATGTAGATATAAATGCTTCTGAGATTTATGCAACTGCAAGTATTATTAAAATTCCTGTTTTAATTGATGTATTCAAGTCTATTGAGGCAGGTCAGATGTCTTTAGAAGATACAATGCCATTGACTGAGTATTATAGAACTGAAGGTTCTGGAAGTTTACAATTTAAGGCTCATAACTCTGAATATACGATTGATGAATTGGCAAATCGTATGATTACAGAATCAGATAATTCTGCAACAAATATGTTGATGGCTAAAGTGGGTTCTATGACTGATGTTAACCAAGCAATTAGAGATTGGGGTTTGAAAGATACTTATGTTCAAACCTGGTTACCTGATTTGACTGGTACTAACAAAACTACTGCTCGTGATATGGCTACTATGCTTTATAATATCGATGAGAACGATAAGTTCTTGACAGAAGAATCAAGAGCAAAAATTTTAAATTACATGGGGCATGTTCACAACAATCGTTTAATTCATGCTGGCTTAGGACCTGGGGCAGTATTTTTACATAAAACAGGTGATATTGGTAAAATGTTAGGGGATGCAGGTATTGTAATTGCACCAAATGGCAAGAAATACATTGTGGTAATTCTTGCAAATCGTCCTCACAATTCTATTGCAGGAAAAGAATTTATTGTAAAAGCATCTGAAATTATTTATAACTATATGGTAAGATAGTTACTGGATATGGATATCTTTTATTTAAAGAAAAGTGAATTTTTAAAGGCTATTAACAGAGAAAGTTTAGAGTATTTTTCTGATAATAGAAATTATGCTTCTGACGATAAGTATATAGAGCATCTATTAGGCTTGTTTTTGACAAAATATATAGCAAAACATTTTTATAATATTTATGATTTAGAAATTGAGAGAAAGAATGATAAACCATTTTTTAAAGAAGGGAAAGTGTGTTTTAGTATTTCTCATTCAAAGGATGTTGTTCTTGTTGCATTTAACAACAAAAATATTGGGGTAGATGTTGAATATATCTCTGAAAGAAAAAATTTTAAAGCTATAATGGAACGTTTTGGTGAAAAGGTCGAAAATCCTACTTGCGAAGAATTTTATAGATTTTGGACCTTATATGAAGCAGAGGTAAAATTGAATGAAGATATAAAATCGTTGTTTGTTGTTAAGTTGGAAAAAGATTATATGCTTTCATGTGTATCTGCTGATGTTTTGGTAAGTGATTTCTGTGTAAAAAAACTGATTTGCGATAGTGATGTGGTGGATTTAGTAAAAGAGTTTGAGTGTCCTAAAAATTGTAAATTAATTACGTCAGTTGAATAATTATTATATTTTTGGGATATTAGTATCAAAGTTAATAACAAGTGAGGGTAATAATATGGATATTAAAGCCGTAATTTTGGCAGCTGGTAAGGGTACAAGGATGAAATCTGAAACTACGCCTAAGGTTTTACATGAAATTATGGGTAAAACTTTATTAGGGTATGTAATGGATAATGTGAAGAATTTTGTGTCTGAACAATTTGTAATTGTTGGGCATCACGCTGAAGCTGTTGAAAAGTTTGTGCAAAATAATTACGAAAACTCAAAAACAGTTTTACAATCGCCACAATTGGGAACAGGGCATGCGGTTTCTATGGTTTGTCCAAGTTTAGAGAATTTTGATGGTTTAGTGTTGATTTTATGTGGTGATACTCCTTTAGTTAGAGAAGAAACATTGAAAGCATTTGTTGAATACCACAAATCTAGTAATTCTGATTTAACAGTAATGAGTACAATTTTCGATAACCCAACAAATTACGGCAGAATTATCAGAGAAGATGATAATTCTCTAAAATGTATTGTTGAAGAAAAAGATGCAACGACAGAACAAAAAGCCGTAAAAGAAGTTAACGCTGGAATTTATTGTTTAAATTGGGCAAAATTTAAATCTTCTTTTGGGCAGTTGCAAAGTAACAATGCGCAAGGAGAGTATTATTTAACAGATATTATTTCTTGGGGTAAGGCTCAAGGTTTGAGTGTTAATGCTTATATTCTAGATAACAGTGATGAAATTTATGGTATCAATTCACGTTTAAATCTGGCAGAAGCAACAAAAATGATGAATCGCCGTAACTTAGAAAGATATATGGTTGAAGGGGTTACAATTGTTGACCCTGATTCAACTTGGATTAGTGAAGATACTGAAATTGGTCAAGATACAATAATTTATCCTGCAACTTATATTGAGGGTAAGAATAAAATTGGTAAAAACTGTAAAATTGGACCTTGCGCACATTTAAGAGGTGGCGTTGAAGTTTGTGATAATGTTAAAGTTGGTAATTTTGTAGAAGTTAAAAAGGCAAAAATATCTTCAAATACAAATGTTGGACATTTATCTTACATTGGCGATGCTGAGTTAGGTGAAAATGTAAATATTGGGGCAGGAACAATTACTGCTAATTACAATCCACTAACAAAAACTAAATCAAAAACAGTTATTGGTGATAATGTAAAAATCGGTTCTAATTCAGTTCTTGTTGCTCCTGTGGAATTGCAAGAAGGTGCAAATGTTGGAGCTGGTGGAGTTATTACAAAAACAGTTCCTGCGTGGGCTTTAGCGATTACTCGTTCCCCATTGAAAGTTTTGGAAAATTGGGTAAAAAGACAAACTTCTGAAAAATAGAATTAAGGCGGTTTAAATAACCGCCTTTTTTATGCTTTACTTTTTTTCTTCAAGGTTTATCATAGTAATAAGGGAGATTAAGAGAAATGTATAATCCGAAATCGTCGATAGCAGAAGAGTTTATAAATCATGAAGAAGTTTTGGCATCATTAGAATACGCTAGTGCCAATAAAAATAATGTTGAATTAATCGATAAAATTTTAGAAAAAGCAAGATTGGGAAAAGGCTTATCTCATAGAGAAGCTGCGGTTTTACTAGACTGTGAAATTGAAGAAAAAAATCAAGAAATTTTTGAACTTGCGAAAAAGATTAAACAGGATTATTACGGAAACAGAATTGTTCTTTTTGCTCCGTTATATTTATCAAATTACTGTGTGAATGGTTGTGTATATTGCCCATATCATGTGACAAATACAACAATTCCACGCAAAAAAATGACCCAAGAAGAAATCAAAGAAGAAGTTATAGCTCTTCAGGATATGGGACATAAGCGTTTGGCTATTGAAACAGGCGAAGACCCTGTTAACAATCCAATTGAATACGTTTTAGAGTCATTAAAAACTATTTATTCTATTCATCATAAAAATGGTGCAATTAGACGCGCAAACGTTAATATTGCAGCAACTACTGTTGAAAATTATAGAAAATTAAAAGAAGCAGGTATCGGAACTTATATTTTATTCCAAGAAACTTATAATAAAGAAACTTACGAAAGACTTCACCCAACAGGACCAAAACATAATTACAAATACCATACAGAAGCTATGGATAGAGCGATGCAAGGTGGTATTGATGATGTTGGTTTGGGTGTATTGTTTGGTTTAGAATTGTACAGATATGAATTTTCAGCACTTTTAATGCATGCTGAACACTTAGAAGCAGTTTTTGGTGTTGGGCCTCATACAATTTCTGTTCCTCGTATTAGACGTGCGGATGATATTGACCCAAGTAAGTTTGATAATGGTATAGATGATGATACTTTTGCAAAAATCGTTGCTTGTATTAGAATTTCTGTTCCATATACTGGCATGATTATCTCAACTCGTGAATCTAAAAAATGTAGAGAAAGAGTTTTAGAACTTGGTGTTTCTCAAATTAGTGGGGGTTCAAAAACAAGTGTTGGCGGTTATGCTCACCCAGAAGAAGAATCAGAAGAAGACACTGCTCAATTTGAAGTTGAAGATAGAAGAACTCTGGATGAAATTTTAAAATGGCTTATGGAACTTGGGTATGTGCCTAGTTTCTGTACTGCGTGCTATCGTGAAGGCAGAGTGGGGGATAGATTTATGGAAATCTGTAAAGACCAACAAATCCATAATTTCTGTCATCCAAATGCAATTATGACATTGAAAGAATACTTAGAAGATTATGCTTCGCCTGAAACCAAAAAAGTTGGGGAAGAACTTATCCAAAAAGAATTGCATATGCTAAAAAATAAAAAAATCGAATGTATTGTTGAACAAAACCTTGAAAAAATAGAACAAGGTGAACGTGACTTCCGTTTTTAGATGTGTTATGGTAACATCAGAATATGAATTTTGAAGAAAAAACATTAAATTCTAAGGTCGTTTATGATGGTAAGGTTATTACCGTAATTAAAGATGATGTTGAAGTTGCTGATGGTCACAAATCTTTTCGTGAAGTGATATTGCACAGTGGCGGAGTTGTAGTTGTTGCATTGAAAGATGCTGAAACCATTTTGCTTGTTAAACAATATCGTTATCCATTGAAAGAGGTTGTATTAGAACTTCCAGCGGGAAAACTTGAAATTGGGGAAGATCCTGATGAGGCTTGCAAAAGAGAGCTTGAGGAAGAAACGGGATACAAAGCAAGTACGTGGAAATCTTTGGGTTATATTAATACAACACCTGGGATTTGTACAGAAAAATTGTATTTATACTTGGCATCTGATTTGGAATTTGTTGGTGAACATCCTGATGAGGGTGAAATTATCAAATGTTATGAATATAAATTAGCTGATGTTTTTGAGATGATTCAGTCTGGTAAAATAAATGATGCAAAAACGATTTGTGCATTATCAAGAGCGTTTTGTATATCTCCTCGCCCATATATGGGAGAGGGCTAGGGTGAGGGCTTAATTATGATTAAGATGATTGCAACCGATATTGATGGAACAATTTTTGAATGGGGTAAAGGTTTTAGTCCCGCTGTTATGGATTGTATGGCAAGATTGAAAAAAGCTGGTGTGAAAGTTGTTTTGGTTACTGGTAGGATGCATCGTTCGGCATTGCATGCCGCAGATGAACTTAACCTTGGCACCCCTGTCATTTCATATCAAGGGGCGTTAATTAAGGATTGTGATAACAAAACATTATTCCAAAAAACTTTACCTGTTGATTATGCCAAAAATCTCATTAAATGGGCGAGAGAAAATAAAGTCCATATAAATCTTTACTTGGATGATAATTTATTTGTTGAAGAAGATAATGAGATTATAAAATTTTATACAGATGGGAAACATATTCCATATACTGTCTGCAATTTTGATGACTTAGAAATAAAAGATGTTAATAAAATCCTTGCGATTGATTTGAAAGATGCAGATAGGGTTACAGGTTGGGTAAATGAACTTAAAAAAGTTTATCCAGATTTGTATATTGTAAAATCAACTCCGTATTTTTGTGAAATTTGCTCAGGAGAAGCTAAAAAATCATTAGGGGTTGAACATCTGTGCAAAATGTGGGGTTTGAAAAAAGAAGAAATTTTGACTATTGGTGATCAGAATAATGACATTGATTTAGTTCAAGCTGGTGGAATTGGTGTTTCTATGGGTAATGGGACACCTGAATTGAAGGCTTGTGCTGATTATATTACTGATACTGTTGAAAATGATGGATTTGTAAAAGCTGTTGAGAAATTTGTTCTAACTGAGGAATAATTCTGTACCACATTTAGGGCAAATTGGGTCTTTCTTTTTATCATAATAGAATGTGTGTCTGCATTTTGGACATTTATATTTTTTCCTGAAAAATATGAAATAGTAAAATAGTCCTGAACCGATAAAACTGACAACAAGAGCAATTATCCCCAGTATAATAAATGTCATTGCAAATTGTAGGTTAAAATAGTAATAAAAAGGTAATCCTTCTGGCATTTCGTATTGAGTAGGTTGTTCTACTGTTTCTACTACTTTACGTTGGACAAATACGCCGTTTAAGTTGTTATTTGCAATCTTCATATTGGGATTATAACATATATTGAAAAATATGTTATAATATAAAAAACGGAGTTTGAAAAAATGTATAGAATTGGCATTGGATACGATATTCATAAATTAATTGAAGGCAGAGATTTAATTATCGGCGGGGTAAAAATTACCCACGAAATGGGACTTTTGGGTCATTCTGATGCTGATGTTTTAATTCATGCATTGATTGATGCAATGCTTGGGGCATTAGCGTTAGATGATATCGGTACACTTTTCCCTGATACAGATCCTCAATATAAGGGAATTGATAGTACGATTTTATTAAAAAAGGTTTATGAATATGTGCAAGATAAAGGTTATGCAATAGTAAATATTGATAGTAATATCATTGCGCAGGCTCCAAAGATGATGCCTTATATTCCTAAAATGAAAGAAGTTTTATGTAGAATCTTAGATGTAAAACCAGAAGATTTATCAATTAAAGCAAAAACAAAAGAAAAACTAGATGCAGTAGGTCAAAAACTTGCAATTGAAGCTAATGCAGTTGTTATGCTTCAAAAACGTATGAAAAAAATGTACTAACCTCTAAATCTGTCGTTGACATAACTCAAAATTGCACCGCCGATTTCTTCGTTTGGGTCAAATAATTGGTTTGGATTATGTGGTTGCATTGAGTTTTGAATAAGCATTTTTACAAGTGGCCCAAATGCGTCTGGGACTTGGATTTTTCTGTAAATTCCAGCTAAAAAAGTTTGAATATTAGGAGATGTTGTATTGTTAAATCTTGCAAAAATGGGGTACAATTTGTCAATTCCTTTTGTTCCATCATCAATCATTCTATCCATAATATAAAGAGTTTCTGTGATTTGGGCTTCATTGTTAGAATGGGCTAAAATGTCTGTCAAATAAGGCAGAGCATTTTCTTTTTGTTTAACGAAATAATCAACTTCGTTTTTATCATAGATACAATAATTTCTCTCTGGTGTTGGTAATTGGCAGGATGTACACGCATAATACGGTACTTGTTGATTTGGTGCAACAAGTTGCGGATGTTGTGGTTGTGTGTATTGAATAGGTTGTATCATTTGTGAATCCTGTCTTTTGATTTTATGAATATACAAATGGAGGTCCGTTTTTGATTTCAAATAGAACATTTTCAGCCATTGATTTAAGTTCGGCTTTTGATTTTTGACCGCTATCTACTTGTTTATAAAATTCTTCAACAAGAGGTTGAATAGCGGCATCTTTTTTAGATTTGAAGTTGCGAAGTTCGGTTGAAACTAATCGTTTTTGTAAGTCTAACTCAGTTTCTGCGTTAATCTTTTTCACTTGAACTTCTTTAATTGCTTCCCCTGCTAAAGTTCCACCATAACTGATTGCAGTGATGCCTGTAATTCCTAAAAACAGTTGTTTAAATTGAGGATTTGCAGTATCAAGTAGCCAGTTGTAGAAAAATGCACGATAATCGTCAACAAATGAATTGAATGCAGGTTTTGGAGTTCCATCACCACCAATATTTGGGTTTACTTTTGTTGTTGATGTGCGGATTTTTTTCAAAATTTTGTTGATGAATATTTCTTTTTCTTCGTCAGTTCCCCATTTCAAAAGTCCTACTTGTTCTCTGACAAAATCTTCAGAAGCATCAGTTGAGACAAACATATGTTGAAGATTGTATTTGTCGGTTTCCATTGTTTCAGTTGTTGAATTTTTTACAATGGTTTTAATTGCGTTTTTAGCACCTTCCAAGCCTTCTTGGATATTTAGTTTACTTTTTGATAGATTTCTCAAAGATAAAAATCCAAGTCCAACAATTCCTATAACTGTACCAATACCTAAGATGATGTTCCCTGTGCTAAATTTCTTTTCATCTGGTTGTTTTTTATCTGAGGTGAATGGGATTGTTGAGAATTTGTTTTTACCAAAATTTGGTAAAATTGGTTCATCATCTGGTGTTATGTATTTTTCAAAATCTGTTGCGTATTTTGACAGCATACTTCTAATAATTTGCATTTTTCCAGAGAAAGATTGAGTTTCAACTGCAACAAGATTTTCTTGTAAATTCTTTTGAATATTTGCTTCTTTACGTTTTACCCAAACGTCTTTATACCCATCAAAGAAAGTTTTGCCCATAAATGCCATAGCAGAAAGAGTTAGAACCCCACTTCCTGCAATGAATGTTTTTCTTCCTGGGCTTTGTATCATTTGATAAATTACTTGGAAAGTTTCATTGCTTAATTGAACGTTTCTGGTTACCGCAGGAAGCCATTTTTCTTCTGCTAAGTTACGTGCAATCTTTGCACTACGATTTACAAAGCCAGTCATTAGAGCAACTGCACCCATTACCCCAAGAGCGATTGCGCTTAGTGGTACAAGTTTTTTGTCAATGATTTTTTTATCTTCATACAATTCTGTTGGCATTGGTACATCGTCAGAAATCATATAAGAATCTTTTGTGTCGCATAATGTGATGCAGTCTTTACATTCTTTATCTTTTACAAGGTTATTAACTAACACACCCTCTTTTGTAGAAACACTGTTTTTACGTTGAGAGTTTGTTAGGTTGCGTTGTTGGCGTCTGTTTTCCGCATCGTTTAACGGATTAATGTGCATCCTGTTCTATGTCCTTTTCGTCTTCTCCTTTGAGTTTTTTATACAGTTTGTGTATAAAGGTTTTTAATTCAAAGGTTCTTTTTGCTTCATCGATTTTTTTGTCTTCGTCATCGGTTTCTTGTGTTCCGAAAACAAAGAAGAGAGATTTTAGTTTCTTTTTGGTTTCAGTGAAGAATTTAGATACTTTTTCTTCTACTGCGGCTTTTAATTCGCCATATACTGCTGCTAACTTATCTGAAATTTCTGCAAATTTTTGGCTAACCATTTGTGTAAAGTTTGCGATTGTTGTTGGAAGATTTTGGATTACTGTTAAAACTCTACCAACAATCTGAGTTAGCACAAAGTTTACTGGTTTTGCAATTATTGCAGGCATTGTGTTATTAATCATTGTTGCAAATTCAACAAGTCTTTGGTGCGTATTTGCGATGTTTTTTTGAAAGTTAGCAAGTGCTTGTAGGTGGTTTTGTTGTGCTTGTTGAGCTTGTGCTCTAGCGTGCTTTTGTGCTCTTAGCATAGCTCCTATTGCAGCACATTGGTTGTATGACATTTCACCTACATTTCTTGGTGTGTCCCTTTTAGTAGTAGAATTTCCTCCTGCCATTCCGTTACAGATTGGGCAAGCCCCAAGCGGAAGTCCGTGTGGACATGTTCCAACTTTTGCACTATGTGGACGTACTGCTGTTGATCCTAATGACATTAAAAAATCCTCTAGCTATTCTTAGAGGACACTTCAAGAAATTTTTGCGTTCTATCCAAAATGCACGTGGATGAGACATTTTCTTTGAGTGTTCCGACTTTTACGGCTGCGGCGACAGTTGAAGATATTCACTTCATTTCCTCTTGTTATGATAGTAATTTAAGCATGGTTCTACGTCAAACCATGTTGGGGTTTTGAAACGATTTTGTTACATATTAAATTCTTTGATAAATTCGTTTACCCATTTGATTAATTGTGGAATTTCGTATGGCTTTGGTAAGTACAAATCTGCACCTGTGTTTAGAACTAATTCTTTATCATGAATAATTGATGTTGCAATGATTTTTGAAGATTTAAACTTTTCTTGTTGTTTTAATTGGTAGCAAAGATTTAATCCATTTTTCTTTTCTAAATCACCAGCATCAACAACAATTAGTGCTGGAATTTCTTCATCTTCTGGAATTGCGTATTTGTCTATAATTTTTGTTTGGTAACCTTGAAGATTTAGGATTGTATGAAGAAGTGTACTTAGAGCTTCGTCGGTTTCAAAAATCATAATTTTGTTATTGTATTCTCTTTCGAAAATTGAATTTTCTCCAACAATTTGAGGGCGTTCCATTAGGTAATTTGAACGACAAGGGACATCTGCCATTGTATGGATATGAATTAGTGAATTTAGAACTTGGGTTGTGTCTTTGTATTGTGAAAATTCGTTTGTAATTACACTAATTGTTGAGTGAACAAAATTTGCTCTGCGACCTGCGTATTCATCCCCTTGTAAAATCATATAACCTCTGTCAAGGTCGTGTTCTGCATAAAATTTATTTGCAACAGAATCAAATGCGAAGATTAAAAATCTAGCTAAACGTTCAGCTTTTAGAGTGTCTGTGATTACAAAGAAAATGTTTTCTGAGATTTCTCCAATGTAATCGTTTTCGTTTAGTGAAGCCTTAATAATGGCACTGTATGTTTGCAATAGTTTGTCAGATGCTAGTTGAGTGTATGCTTGTTTATAGCTTTCAAAATTTTCGATACTAATATAAAGCATCGCCCATTGGCTATCTTCAGAAAGTTTTCTTTTGATAGCTCTCATTGTATAATTTTTATTTGGTAATTCTTGTTTCGAATCTAAGTTTGATTCGTATTCACGACGAAGATGAGCGGTCATTCTAACTTTAAATTCTTCAGAATTTACAGGTTCTGATAGAAAATCATCCGCACCGCTTTCAAGAACTTTGATTCTATCATTAAAATCTGCGGATTTTGACATTGCAACAATAATTGGTCGCATGTTGTAAGTTAATGCACGAACCTGTTTGCAAAAATCAGACAAATCATCGTCAAAACTATCTGAAATGATTATCAAATCAGGTTCTTTATCCTGAATAAGTTTGATAGAAGTTATCAAATCTTTTGAGATAATAACTTTGTTTGTTTCAGATTCAAGAAGTTTTTTATATTTTGTAGAAAGTTCTAACCTTTTGTCGATGATAAGTGTTACTGATTGCATTTTATCCTCGCTTGTTCTTCGATATTTAATATCGGGAATTTTAGTGTGAATGTGATTTGAGCAAGTTCACTGTTGTTTTCTAGTGGTGTAGATTCAACAGAAATTTCGCCTCTCATTTTTTCAACAAGGCTCTTTGTAATGTATAATCCTAGTCCACTTCCTTGGACTTTTCTTGTCAGAGGGTTATCAATTCTTGCAAATTTTGTGAAAATTTTTTCATAATCTTCTTGTGCGATTGAGATTCCTATATTAGAAATTTTAATTTCAACATTGTTATTGTTTATCCCTGTTGTGATTAGAGTTTTGAAAATCTGAGTGGAATATTTTGCACTG
Organism: bacterium; assembly: GCA_017626055.1. GTDB lineage: Bacteria > Cyanobacteriota > Vampirovibrionia > Gastranaerophilales > Gastranaerophilaceae > Zag111. Next base: position 116,646 of record JAGAJM010000004.1, read on the forward strand.
TTTTCGATTAGATTTGTCAGAATTTGTTGAAACTTGTCTTTATCAACATAAATGTTTGGGACATTTGGATTGTGCTCAAATTCAAAAACTTGTGTTGGATATTGAGTTTTGATTATCGAAATAACTTGTTCGATTGCAGATTTTGTACTAAGTTCATTAAATACAAAGTGGTTGTTTACCCCTTGTAATTTAGTTACAGAAAGCATATTTTCAACTAAGTGAATAAGCCTATTGGATTGTTCTTCGATGATTTTAAGGAACTTTTTTTTGCTTTCATCATCTAATTTATCCCAAGAAGAAAGCATAGTTTGAGAGAACCCTCGAATAGAAGTTAAAGGAGTTCTTAATTCGTGGCTCACTGTTGAAATAAAATCTTCGTAATTTTGCTCAATGTTATCCATATTCTCATTATAGCAAAATTTTTAAAAAATATAGAAAAATTTATTATTATTTAATTTTCCCTCTAAGAAGAAGAGTTAATCCTGCAACAAGAGCAATTCCAGCTGCAGATACAAGACCCATTACTAAAGAGGTGATTGCAGATTTTTTCTTAAGATTTTTTTCGTAATCAGCAACAGTCATTTGTCCATCCCAAAAACCACCCTCTTTAGTTCTTCCACCAATAGGGATAGTTCCGTTTTTTGCGATAGCATTTGCTTGAGCTATTGCAGCTTTATTAACTTTTGATTGAGCATAATAAGATAACCCTGCTCCACCAACTAAACCTGCACCTGCCATAATCGAAACACACTTTGCAACACTTACCATTCAGACCTCCTAATCTTTCCCATATTAAAACAACTAAATCCAAAAATTTGCTAAAAATGTTACAATTCTAAACCTATAAACCCCATGATAGCTTGCTTTTTTGGTATGTAAATCGTATTATAAAAGGGTAGTTTTCTTAAACGCGTAAATACATTGATTTAGGGTAGTAGAGTTATGGTTACTAAAGAAAAATTATATTCAGATGTTCCACCAACAAAATTAAGAAACAAAGAAGAGAAATTTAAACCAGCAAAAACAAGTCCGTTTTGGATCGCTGTTGCTAACTTCTTTTTCTTTAATATGCTTCAAAATCGTTTCTATGCGTTCCGTTATACTGGTGTAGAAAACTACAAAAATCGTGATGATAAGTATCCGACAATTCTTTTTGCTCCACATGCTAATTGGTGGGATGGAATTGTTTTATACAATATTTCTCACAGAATTTGTAAGAAAGAAATTCGTTTAATGGTTGAAGAATTGAATAGATTTCCTCTCCTAAGACGTGGTGGTGCTTATTCAGTTAATAAAAAATCTGCTCAATCTGCAATGAAAGCGTTAAAATACTCTGTTGATTTGTTGAGTGATTTGAAAAACGTTCTATGTATTTTCCCTCAAGGGATTATCAGACCTCCTCATTATAGACCAATCGAATTTCAAACAGGTTTGGCTTATATTGCACAAAATGCAGCTAAAAAATATGGCAAAGTGAATTTAATCCCTGTTGCAATTGATTTTTGTTTCTTCAGAGATAATAGACCAGAAGTTGTTGTAGATTTCGGTGAACGTATTGAAGTTACAAACGTTGAAGCGGATATTGATAGAAAAGAATATACTAATTTCTTGGCTGCAAAATTAACTGAAACTTGTGATAAACAATTTATGAAAATTTCACAGGGGCAAGTTGAGGATTATGAATTCTTATTTAAACCAAAATTAAAATGGTACAGACGTATTGAACAACGTCTTAAACGTATTGATATACCAGAATCTGGTGTGTAATTGTTTCCATATGTAAAACTTTGGGCTTGAGATGGGCAAAAATCTTTTTTAGGGGCTTTTATAACCTTGAAAAGGAGAATTTATCTATGCAAATTTCAGCGATTACCCCAAATTATAACTGTTCAGTAAGTAATAATATGAAAAGAAACAATGTTTCTCAACCTTCATTCCAAGGTGGTTTAAATAAGCTTGAAGTGGACGTTGTATTGCAACGTTTGGCAAAAGTTAATGATGAAGTTTTTGAAAGTTTCAGTATGCCAAAATTAAGAGAAGTTATTGATTACCTTGTTAAAAGATATGAGTGTTTGGGTACTCGTTCTTGTGGTATTCAGGTTGTAGGTAATGATGATTTACCAAAATTATTAGGTAAAGATGTGGCTGCAAAATATGATTTGAAAGATAAAATTGGTCTATGCGTAGCAGTTGGTGATAAATATGGTCCGATTGAGAAAATGACGAATATTTATCAGGCAAAAACATTCTTGCTATACCCAAAAGAATTGGAAAAAATGAATCAAGCGGTTTCTTAAAAACCGCTTTTTTAGTGTTATTTCCTAAAAACGTTTAATGCTCTATCTAAAATGCCTAAGCAATATGAGATGGTGATTCCGTAATTTGTCATTGGAACTTGTTTTTGTGATGAAATCAAAATTCTTGAAAGAATTTCTCTGCGGTTTGTCATACAAGCTCCGCAGTGTATGATTAAACTATATTGACTAATTTCAGGGAAATCGTGTCCTGAATAATGTTCAATGACAAGCTCTTTTCCTGTTTTTTGTTTCAAAAGTCGTGGAATTTTAACTTTTCCAATATCATCTTCGATTGCGTGGTGTGTGCAACTCTCAAGGATAAGAACTTTATCTCCGTCTTTTAAGTTTTCAATAGCTTTTGCACCTTTTTCAAACTCGGATAAATCACCTTTTAATCTTGCAAAAAGAATTGAAAAAGATGTTAGCGGAATTTCTTTTGGGACAATTGCATCAACTGTTTTAAACGCTTGAGAATCTGTTATAACAAGACTCGGTGGATTTTTAAGATTACCCAGTGTATCTTGTAATTCAGATTCTTTAACTACGATTGTTATACAGTTTGAATCAAGCAAATCCCTGATTGTCTGAACTTGAGGTAAAATAAGTCTGCCTTTTGGTGCTTCTTTATCGATTGGTGTAACTAAAATTACTGTACTTTTTTCTGGAATTAAATCACCTGCAATCTTTGGTGAATTTACAAATTCTTCAGGTAATAATTTTACTAAAACCTCTTTAAATCTATGAGTTAAATTATCATCAGTTTTTGCTGATGTAATTAAAATATGAGGACAAATATTGTTTAATTCAGCTAAAGTATTATCATTTACCCTTTTGATATCTATTTTGTTAACTACAATTATAAATGGTATTTTTAACTCATTAAATTTTTCGATTAAGTCTTTTTCGAAATCATCTATGCCGTTATAGTCGCAGATAATTACGGCAACATCTGTTCTGTTCAAAACTTTTAGAGTTTTTTCTACACGATCTTTACCGAGTTCTGATAAGTCATTAATTCCTGCTGTATCTAAAAATGTCACAGGTCCAATAGGTAAAAGTTCCATTGATTTTTCGACAACATCTGTTGTTGTTCCTGCAATATCTGACACAATAGAAATATCTTGATTGGTAATTCTATTTAAAAATGATGACTTACCAACATTTGTTTTCCCCAAAATACCGATATGAAGACGCATAGATTTTAGTGATTTCATAATAACCCTCTTATTGAAAAAGACCGACCTTGTAAGGTCGGTCTTTCAAAAGTTTTATCAGATTAACCTCTGATACCTAATTTTTTAATCAATTCTCTGTATTCGTCAAGGTTTTGAGATTTGATGTAAGCAAGTAATCTTTTTCTTTTACCTACCATCATCAAAAGACCTCTTTTTGTAGCGAAATCTTTTTTGTTAGATTTTAAGTGTTCTGTAAGTTCGCTGATTTTTTGAGTCATCATAGCAACTTGAACTGCTGATGAACCAGTGTCTTTTTCATTCTTGCCGAATTTTTTAACAAGTTCTTGTTTGTTTTTTAAGTTAATTGACATATTAGTTTTTCCTTTTCTTGTTGAGTGATTATTGGCGTAAGCACTCTACAAGATGAATAATAATATGAGCATGCCAAAAAATCAAGGGGGTTGTAATAATCCCGAAACCTTTTGTAATCATGCTTTACATGATTTCCAAAAGAAACCTCCGACTCTTTGGTCGGAGGTTATAAGATTACTACACTACTTTTCTAACCTACTTTGATCTTTCACATATATATTGAGGAATTGTTTATTAAATTTTTTTATCGACTTGTTGGTTGTTTAACCCCAGATTAAGCTTTTTACAAAGCCTACTCCTGCGCCGATAACAGCACCGACTGCAGTACCTACGCCTGGAACTACTGAGCCAATAGCTGCACCGATTGCGGCACCTGATGCTGTTGATACAACTTTATCAGTATGGTCTTTTGATTCTTTTTTGTTTCCGCCATCTTTTGTTGTTGCTGTATCATATGGTTGACCTTCAGCTTCAGCTATGATTTTTACGATGTTGTCATAGTTTTTGTATACATCGTTATTTACATATACCCAGCTATTTAGTTCTCTATCGATCGCAGCGAAGTCTTCTTTACATTTATGAAGTACGCCAGCTTCTCTAGCTCTAATCATTAAGGCGTTCTTAATATGTTTACCAAGTTCTAGTTTTTGTGATCTAGTTGCATCGTACATAAATGCGTGCATAAATGTTTCACCGTGTTCTGCTGAGTGCATTTCATTATATGCTAACATTACGTCAATAACATTTTCAGGTGTGATGTTTTTACAAACTTCTTCGAATGCGGCATCGTCTGTACCTGGGCCTTCTACTGCATTGTAGAATTGCTCAGCCATAAGTAAGCCCTCATCTGAGAATGTTGCATAGTCTGCAAGACCATCGCCATCTTCATCATTTTCAACTACTGTATTTCCGTTTTCGTCAACTGTTTTTCCGCCTGTTGTTTTTGGAGCTTCACCAGGTGCACCTACTTTTGAGATATCAGCGATGATTGCTCGGATATTTTTCTCGATAGCCGCAGCTTTTTTGTATAAATCAGATGGTTTTAAGTTTGTTTCTGCTGATAGATCATTTAGTTTTGTTTCTTCTTCAGTTAGTCTATCAATAAGTTTATTAATTACTTGTTGTTGTTGTTTAGTATAGCCGTCATCTAATAACATTGAATTTAGGCGTTGTTTAGCCATTGCAATTGTTTGCAAGTTTGTATTGATTGTTTGGGCAGCAAGGTTACCAGATACTCTTTCACCTGTTTGTTGCATACCTGTCATAAATGGGTTATTTGTGCTTGGAGTGTAACCCCAGTTGTTAAGAATTGGTTGATTGTAAGCACCATTTAGTACTGCTAATCCTTGTGGATTTAGAGCACAACCGATTGGTGCAGTCGATTGTGGATCTATTGTGAAAATTTGAGTGTCGCCACCGAAATTTGTAACGCCCATTGGTAAGTATGGATAAAATGGTACGTTTGCTTGTGAAATGTGATCAATTGTCATAATTATATTCCCCGTGTTGTGTAAATTGTTCTCGTTATAATATATTATTACTGTTTGTTTTAGCAGTAATATCCGTATCCTAAACCAATATTGTAACTATATGGATTGTTTATCCCCCAGTTATTAACTATGGGTTGGTTAAACCAACCATTAACTGCGAGTTGACCTCCAGTATTCAGTGCGCAACCAATCGGTGCGAATGATTGTGGATCTATTGTAAAGATTTGTCTGTCTCCGCCAAAATTTGTTGTTCCCATTGGAAGCCAAGGCCAATATGGAACGTTAGCTATTGATACTGGATCAGTTGCCATAATTCTTTTCCCCGTTTTGAATTTTTATTCCCCGTACTTATATAAAAAATTTTCGCTTTGGAAAATTGCATGTCCAACCAGATTTAGCATGGTTTTTCGGCTTTTGGGATGGTTGAAACTCAATTAAAATCTATGTTTTACGCTATGTAACATTTCTTAACAATTAGGATGTTTTATAGTTTATGCTATGATATTTTTATGAAAACATTGGCAAGATTTATACAATTAAAAAGGGAAGAATTGGGCTTAACCCAGAAGGGGCTTGCAATTGCGGCAAATGTTCCATTATCTATTGTGGAAGAAGTTGAGGCTGGAAAAGAATTGTTTTTGGCTGTTACGGTAAGGCAAGCCTTAGCAAAAGTTTTAAAATGTGAGCCTGATGAGATAAAAGTTTTAGAAAAAGATATAGTGAACGATATTGTGTCGCCAGAAATTATTGAGAGTTTGAAAAAACTTATCTTAAATGGTGCTGGCGGTTTAAAATGTCCAAAATGTGGAGCTTTATTAGATACGAGAATTGCTAGGATGTATGATTTGGAAGATAATCTTATTTTGCATCCAAAGGCTCATTGTACAAAATGTCCGTTCCAAATTCTTTCATAATTAATATTTTCCCAATCATAAGAGAGGGCTGAGAGAGGGTTCAATGAAAATAGGTGTTGTTGGTTTAGGTTTAATAGGTGGGTCGATATTCAAGGATTTAAAAGCTCTTGGATATGAGGTTATTGCTGTTTCTAAATCTCAAGATGGTGAAAATATTTATAAAAATTACGAAGTTCTAAAAGATTGTAATCTTGTATTTGTTTGTTCTGCTATGAATAAGACTCTTGAGATTTTAGATAAATTAGAAGAAATTTTAGCTCCAGAAACGATTGTTACAGATGTTTGCTCTTTGAAACAGTTTGTTTGTCAAAAGAATCGTTTATATAGATTTGTGCCATCTCACCCAATGGCAGGGACTGAACACAAAGGTTTTGAAAACTCTTTTGAGGGTTTGTTTAAGGGTGCAAAATGGGTGATTACACCTGTTTTTGGTGAATCAGTTGAACTTATAGGAATTATTGAAAAATTAGGTGCAAAACCTGTAATTACAACTCCAGAAAAGCATGATGAGGCTGTTGCATTGATTTCTCATATGCCTATGGTTGTTGCTCAAGCTATTTTTAAAACTGCAAAAGATAATGATTTAGCTTTGGAAATTGCAGCATCAGGTTTTCGTGACATGACAAGACTTGCTATGTCTAATACTGAAATGGCAAATGATATGGTTCAGATGAACGCAGATAATATCCAAATGAGTTTGTTAAAATTATACAAATCAATTGGCGATTTAACTAGCTCAGATTATCTTGCTCAGATAGAAGAGATTAAGTCAAATCGCCAATCGATGTTTTTATAAATTTAGTTTAGCTTATGGAGTTGGGGTAGCTGGAGCTTTTGTGAAGAAGTTCTTAACTGCGTCCCAAGCTTTGCCTGCGAATTTTTTAACTGCTTCGAAGCCATTTTTAACACCATCTGTTACAGTTTTTACTACACCAGAGTTTTTAACTGCTGTCCATTTACCTGAAATCCAATTTCCTACATTTCTTAAAGCTGGTAATACTTTATTCGCTACAAATGGAATTTTTGCGATTTTACCACGGAAGATAAATGCTAGAGCTGCTGCTGCAACTGTTGCACCTAATGCAATCAAACCGCCTTTACCTTTTTTCTCTTGTTTTTCTGGATCATAAATACCAGGTTTAATAGTTGTAAATTCACCAGTTTTTGGATCGATGAAAATTGCATCTTTATGAGGATTAATTTTTCTATCACTTGTAAATGTTGCTGCTGGAGCATAAGCTGTTGAATAACCATAACCTGTTGGAGCTACAAATAATGTCATAATACACTTTTCCTTTCTAACCTTATCAATAATTTAAATAAAAAAATTTTAACCTACATGTATATAAAGTCATGTGCCTCGGCAGAATTGACATGTTTGGTGGGAATTGTAATAAAAGTTAACATTCTTATAAATACTGATTTAACAAGCGAAACGGCGATTTATGTACACATAAATCGCCGTTCTATAAACTAAGGGATATAATTGTTATGCTGTTAAATTTAATCTTGCTCTTTCCAATGCAGCTAGTGATGATTCATCTACATTATTTTGAATTTGTCTTGAAATAGCACTTGCTCGATTGGACTCAGCATTAATTCTTCGAATTGCTGCAGCTTGTTCTGTTGTTGGTGCTTGGTATCGATGAGCTCGATTGTACGCTAATTGTTCTGCATCTGTAACAACATCATCAAGAGATCTTTGTACCATTTGTCTGTTGTGACTATCTCGAACATGTTTAAGGTCAATACCTTTTAGTTCTTCTGGTGTTACTTTAGTTCGGACTGCAGTTGAACCTCCAGATTTAATAGTGTTAGTTGCTACTGTCGAAGTTGTATTCGTTGTTGGTGCTGGAAGTAACAATTGTGGTTTACCTCCATTTGGTGCTGGTAGCTGTAATACTGGCTTGCCTCCGTTTGGAGCTGGAAGTTGTAGTACAGGTTTACCTCCATTTGGTGCAGGGAGTTGCAATTGTGTTGGATTGTTAGGTCCAATTGGTACATTAGGTCCTATTGGTCCGTTAGGTCCAACTGGACCATTCGGTCCTGGTGTTTTTCCTTTCCCAAATAGTTTTTTGAACCAATCTACAATTTTTTGTCCAAAAGGTTTTATTTTATTTGTCCAAAATCCTTTTAACCAAGTTCCTGCATTTTTTATAAATGGTATATTCTTGATTTTACCTCTTGTTAAGAATAATAATGCTGCTGTGGCTACTGCGGTGCCTGCTGCAATAATGTTTCTTTTTGTATTATCTTTTTTTACTTTTCTATTTGGATCATAAAGACTAGGATCCCACCAAGCGATATTTGCGCTTTTTGGATCTACGCAAAGATTACCATTTTTTGGTTTCGCTCTTTCTGCCTGTGTTGTTCCACTATTGGCTATATACTGAGAATAGCCGTAACTGCTTAAACTATCAACTGCCATAACAGTTTCCCTTTCTATCTTTCCCCTGTGTACTTTAATAAAGTATTTTTTTATTTCAAAATTGCTTAGATGTTGAAATTTGAATAGAAAAAAAGGCTTGAAATTAAATAAAATCAAGCCTTTTACTAATTGTTAACAAAAATTAATATATGCTATTCAACATTTGAAACTGTTGTACTTTTTTCTAGATGTAGAGTTTCAATTAATGAATTTAACCTAGTGAAAACTTCTTTAAATTGTGGGATTGAAAGACTTTGCTTACCATCACTTAGAGCTTTTGATGGATTGTGGTGAACTTCAACCATAACTCCGTCTGCTCCAACAACTAAGCCCGCTTTTGCCATTGGTTCAATTAAATATCTTTGACCTGTGCCATGGCTTGGGTCAACAATTATTGGTAAATGTGAGTATTTTTTAATAACTGGAACGGCTGAAATATCAAGTAAGTTCCTAGTAAATGCACTATCAAAACTTTTTAATCCACGTTCGCAAAGGATAACTTTTTCGTTTCCGTTGTACATAATGTGTTCTGCTGCAAGTAAAAATTCTCTAATTGTACTTGATGCTCCACGTTTTAGGATAACTGGTTTATCACATTGACCAACAGCTTTTAATAGTTTGAAATTTTGCATATTTCTTGCGCCGATTTGAATAACATCAGCGTATTTGCACACAAGTTCTAAATCAGTTGAGTCCATTAATTCAGTTACAACCAAAAGACCTGTTTCTTCTTTAGCTTGTGCTAAATATTGCAAACCTTTTTCTCCCAAACCATCAAAATCATATGGGGAAGTTCTTGGTTTGAATGCTCCACCACGCAAGAATTGGCAACCAAGTTCTTTTGCTGCAAATGCAACTTGTCTTAAACCTTCGTAATCGTCTTCAACTGAACATGGTCCAACCATTGCAACTGGTCGATTTGCGCCACCAATTTTTACACCATTTTCAAACTCAATTACAGTATCTTCAGATTTTCTATCTCGTGAAGCAAGTCTAAATGGTTCACGGATAAATTTAATCTGCTTTACACCCTCCATTGCATCAATTCTGCCTGGTGAAAGTGTAGTTTTATCGCCTAGAGCGTCAATTACTGTGTGAACATCTCCTTCTTTTACCAAAACTTGAAAGCCATGTTCTTGTAATAAATCTCTGACTGCCTGAACGTTTTCTAACGTCGCATCACGTTCCATAATTATAATCATTGTATTTTCCTCTTATAAAGTATTCTAATTTGATTATAAAAAATCTATTTTAAATAATCAATGATTTCTTTTGGATTATTTATGATTATTTTTGCGTCATTTTCTAATAAAAATTCTTTATCTCTAAATCCCCAAGTAACACTTATGCAAGGAATATTGGAATTCTTCGCAGTTAAAATATCAACGTCTGAATCCCCAACATATATAGCTTGGTTTGATGTAAGTTCAAGTTGTTCTAATACTAAATTTATTGTATCAGGTGCTGGTTTTTTATTAATTCCTGCTGCTTCATTTTCTCCAATTGCAATATCGATTAGGTTTGGAAAATATTTTTGGCATAATTCTTTTACTGCTAAATCAAATTTGTTTGAAACAACTGCAATTTTATAGTTTTTTTCTTTCAGTTCAGTTAATAGATTAATTATATCATTATAAGGTGCAGTCTTATTATATTTATTAATAGAGTAATGTTGTTTAAAGATTTCAAGACATTTATTGAAATTGGGATTGTGTTTGCCATCAGGAATTGCTCGTTCGATAAGTTTTGCAACGCCATTTCCAACAAATGTACGGATTTCTTCTTTACTTCTTGTTGGATAATTAAATTCTGACAGTGCAAAATTTGTACTATCTGCCAAATCGTCTAAAGTATTCAATAATGTTCCGTCTAAATCAAAAATTATTACTTTAATATCCATATTAATATTATATAGCAATTATAAAATATGTTTTATTGAAAAATTTTGGAGATTGTACGTGATTTAAAATTTTGCTAAAATTTTAAAGAGGATATCCTATTAGATATCGCTTGTGGCAATGCTTTTGGATTTATTTTTTGTGAAAATTATCACAAAATTTTTCTATATTTTTCGAAATTTTATGTAATTTCGCTTGATTTTGTTCATTTTTGGTAAAAAATCCACCAAATTGATGAATTTTTTATTATTATTTTGAGTATAATTTAATTATAGTTTAGAAATGTTAAGAATTGAAACCCCACGTAGTAAAGGCTTTCGGGATATTTCTAAAAAAAGTTATTCCATTAATTTTAAAAAAGTAGTATTATAATTTTGTGATAAAAGGAGGTTACACACATGTTTACATCTAGCAAAAAAGAACAAAAAGAAATGCAAGTACAAATTATTGAATCAGCAGGTAAAATCTACAATTACCTATCTGACAAAGGTGAAGTTACTATCAACAAATTAAGAAAAGATATGGATTTAGATGATAATTTCACTTACATGGGTCTAGGATGGTTATCAAGAGAAGATAAAATTTCTTACACTCAAAAACCAAAATCAGTTACAGTTAAATTAGTTTAATTGTTGAAAAGATTTAAAAGACCGAACTTTATTTAAAGTTCGGTCTTTTCTTATTTATAAAATAATGCTATAATTGGCTCAACAAAAGGAGTGAGTATGAACAAAAATATCTTTAGTCCAAGAGGCACGATTAATCAATCATTTTTTATAATTTATTATGTTTTGTTGATGGCGATTTATATTATTGGTGGTATAACTTTAATGGCCATTGTTTATAAAAATAATTTCAATTCACTATATTTTATGTGGCCATTGTTATTAATAAAAATTCTAATATTGTTCAATTATAAAAAAAGAATGTTAGATATTTTAGGGAATTTACCTTGGGCGATTATTTTGGCGTTTTTATTTACGTTTGATGTAGAAGGGTTGGCGGCTTGTCAGTTAATTAAAAATCCTCAAGTTGCAATGATTACGTTTTTTGCAGTTGCATTATTTATTTTATTTGTGCAACCTGCAATTATTGCGGTAATCCCTTCAAAAAAGTTAAGTAGTAATTATATAAAAGGAGAGTAAGTTATGGAATTAAAAGGATCAAAAACAGAACAAAATCTTATGACCGCATTTGCTGGTGAATCTCAAGCAAGAAATAAATATACTTATTATGCTTCGCAAGCAAAAAAAGATGGTTATGTTCAAATTAGTAAAATTTTTGAAGAAACAGCTAACAATGAAAAAGAACATGCAAAATTATGGTTTAAATATTTGCATGGTGGTAAAATTGCTTCAACTATTGAAAATTTAAAAGATGCCGCAGATGGTGAAAATTACGAATGGACTGATATGTATGCAACTTTTGCAAAAGAAGCTAAAGAAGAAGGTTTTGATGAATTAGCCGCTTTGTTTGAAATGGTTGCAAAAATTGAAAAAGAACACGAAGACAGATATAGAAAATTATTGGCAAATATCGAAAATGGTGAAGTTTTTGTAAAATCTGAACCAAATACATGGGAATGTGGGAATTGTGGTCATGTTCATGTTGGTGAAGGTGCTCCAGAATTATGTCCAGTGTGTAAACATCCTCAATCTTATTTCTTTGTGAAACCAAAAAATTACTAAAATATTAGAAAATGTTAGTGGGCGGAACTTTTTTTAAAGTTCCGCCCTTTTTTCTCCGCAAATTTTATTTTTACGGGGTTTAATAGTTACAGATAGGAAAAGATAATGGAAATAAGAAATATAAATAACACTCCTAAATTTACAGGAATATACAGGTTCCCAAATGTTGATGCCAAAATGGTCGAAAATATTTCTGAGCATATGACTTTTTTTGCAAATGTTACAAAAAAGCCCGTATATTTGTTTTCAGGACGTCATCCTTTAGAGTCTAAGGTGGTAGAAACTATTATTGAATCAACTCCTGAGTGTGAAAAATATTCTTATGGATGGCTTGTTCAAAATGCAAGAAATCACGGTTTAAGTTTGCCTGATCCAAGTACTGTAGATGCATGGATTTTTACAAATAAAGATATTTATCTTCTTAAGGAATGTTGTGAGAAATTTGATTTAATTTTAAAAGGTGAGGAAACTTTTTGGGGTGCTTTGAAGAAAATATTTCTAGCCCCTGAAACTCCAAGAAGAAGATTGCCACATCATTTGAGAGAGTTGGAAGATATAGCTGATAAGAACGAAAAAATGGTTGAAACCTTTCAACAAGTAATTCAAGACAAAGAAGTTGTGAAAGTTGATAGCCTTCATAATTTAATTTATTCAGTATCTACAAAAGATTAAGGGGTATAAGTATAATCTAGTGAACCAGGTTCATCAGGGATAAAGCCATTTTTTTCATAAAATCCTGTGGCATATTTGTCAGAGCGTAATTGTAATATTTTACCTGCGTATTGTTCTTTAATTTCGTCTAACATGCTTTGACCGATTTTTGTATATTGACGATGTTCACCAGCATCGTAGTTATGAAAAGGGTTAGCTTGAAGAACTTCTACTTCAACCTTGTTTGAGCGTCTTGGTTTCCAGACCATAAACTCCCCTAAAATTTCTCTTGGATTTAATTTTTCAAATCCATATTGTTGGTTAGTTAAAAAGAAAATTTTGCGATCTTTTTGTGGTTTTGCCAAGCCATGAAGCCAGTTTGCAATATCTCTGATTAATTCAACGAAGCAATTATCAAAGATACTCCATTCTTCAAATGTTTGTTGAATAGCTTCAACATCGGCTTTGTTTGCGGCATCAAATTGCACAAGTGAAACTTCATGAGGCACGAATTCGCCATTTGTGGTAATTTTTTTAATCTTTATTGGTTTTATGTATGTTCCGCTAAATGATACTTGTTGCATATTATCCACTTCTAAAATAAAACTTGAGTGTTATTTAGTTCCACAATTTCAAAAACATTTTCAACATCAGAAGAATCTTTAATTCCTTTTAGTATAGGGAAAATAATTTCTGTTCCTTGAGAATTTCCTCTAACCAAAATTCTTTCAGTTGTGTTGATTTTATCACCAGTTAGGATAGATGCATCAATATCAGGTCTGTCACAGATTAAATCTGCAATTTCATTAACTGTTCTTGTTGTTCTTTCATCCTGAGCTTTGCCACCAAGAATCCAAGCTGTCATTTTTTCTTGTGCATCTTTTTTTAATTGATTGATTTTTTCTTCAAGTTCAAATAATAAATCACTTGTTTTTCTTCCAGGGGTGAAACGTTGGATAACGCCTTCATTATCTCCTCTGATAAAAACAACTAATGGACAATCTTCCATATCAACACCAAAAGTTCTTTTAGTTAAGAACTGATTTATACCATTTGAACATTTTCTTCTAGCTGTTGTTGTTTGTTCGTTTAATTGATCGTATCGGATATTTGAAAATACTAAATTTGTTCTACCTTGGAAACTAATGTTTTGCATCTTATCTACCTTTCGATAAGATAAAGTTCCCTAAAAAATAGAATTGCTTAAAAATTATAAAATATTAAAATTTATTAAAATTAGCGTTTAAATCCTAATTTGAGCATTAAAGCAGTCATCATTGCACCGATAATAGTACCAGAAATTGTGCTAAGTGCTTGCATAAATAGTGGTTTAATGTCGTTATTAATCATTTTTTCACGTTTTTCAGCTTTGTACTTGATATTTTTAACCGCAGTAGCTGAGAATTTTAATGACTTGATTTCATCGCCAATAATTTGTGCCTTAAGACCATTATCTTCAAGAACCATTGTTAGTAAATCTTTTAACATTGGATCTTTTGGGATTTTTGTATTTGGTAATGTTATATCAATTGCTTTATTACCAATTCTTCCTTTAACGTGGAAATAATCAGGTCGGAATGTTTTTCCGCAAATTTTTTCGTTAAAGAAATTTGATAATTTGGATGGTTCATTAAAATCTACGGATAAAATAAAATCTTGATTGTCGTATTTTCCGTCATATACTTTATCTTTGCAGTGCATTAATAAATATTTTTTGTTGAGTAAACCTTCAAACCATGTTTCTTCTTCATTATTTGTTACAACTTTGAATATTGCTGGCTTTTTATTAACATGTCCTTCAACAATTGTACCAATTGAAGCTTTTTCTTTGTTTATTTGTAAATCAGCAATCAAATCACGATGAATTACAACAGAATCTTTTTGGGTATCTGTTGTAACTTGTTTTTCTACTTGTTTGTATTTGTCTAGCAAGTTCGTTGAAGATACTTCAGGACTTGCTTTGAAGCTGATTTGTGGATTGAAATCCATTTAGTTTACTCCGAGTATTATTTTCCCTTATATCTAATAAAAACATTTTGTCGGTGAAAATTGCCATGATATTTTTATTTTGATTTGGTTTATAATTGTTTTATGGAAAAAAGTAAAAGATTATTTCATATTGAAATTCTGCAGGCGTTTGGTATTTTGTGTGTATTTTTAGGACACGCATTGAGGATTTACCACGATGGTGGTTGGTATTTTCATAAAACACAAACAATTTTTGCATTTGATATAATCGACAAATTTATTTATTCATTCCATATGCCATTGTTTATGTTCTTGTCTGGTTTTCTGTTTTATCTGAATAAAGATAAAATCCAAAATGCTTGGGAATATGTTTTAAAGCGTGTTAAAAGGTTACTTTTACCGTTTTATTTGGCTGGATTTTTATATGTTTTGCCGATGATTTGTTTTATAAATCCGCTAGATAAATCTGTTGGGTTTTATTATACAAGTTTTCTAACATTGGATTATACGTGGCATTTGTGGTTTTTGATTGACTTGTTTATTCTAACTTTGTTTTTTGTTTTGTATTATTTCAAGTTTAATAAAATAAATAAGTACGTAGTATTGGCAGTCTTGATTGGAATAAATTTATTAGCAACAATTGGTCCAAGTTCATGTTTGGCAAGAATTCCTAAATTTGCAATATTTTTCTATTTAGGATGTCTATTTGTAGAAAATAAAGATTTTATCGAAAAAACTTTAGCAAGATATATTTGGGTAATTTTATCGATATTTGCAGGGGTAGAGATTTTGCTATACTTTGCATACAAAAATGCTTTGATAGATTTGTTTGGGGCAGTTTTGGCAATATTATTCTTCTACTTGTTAGCATTAAAACTTTCTCAAAAAACAAATGGACAAAATAAAGTTGTATCGTTTTTATCTGTTAATTTATTGTCCTTATATATAATTCACGAACCAATAATGGTATTGATTTTGAAATATTTCAAATGGGGAAATAATGGAAATCCTTTTGTGGTTTCTGGATTGATGTTTTTTGTATCGTTGTTGTGCAGTATATTATTTATTAAAGTCAAAGATTTTATATTAAACAAGACAAAATAAAAAAGATAGGAATAAATCCTATCTTTTTTATTTTGCAAGGGAGAGACTGTCTTGAGTCGCTCGCATTAAACGGGACTACGTATTTTGCTTGTGTGGTAGAACCACAAGCAAAATGTACTTCGCCCTCTGCTCGCTCCTCGCTCGAACTCAAAATAGAGTTCTCGTCAATATCCCTCTCAAATAAAAAAGATAGGAACAAGTCCTATCTTTTTTATTTAGCAAGGGAGAGACTCGAACTCTCGACCTCTCGGGTATGAGCCGAACGCTCTAGCCAGCTGAGCTACCTTGCCAGATCCTTTTTCCTATTCATTTTTCAACGGCTTTCGACCGCATAAATCTATCTTACATGAAGAAAAATTTTTTTCAAGTATTTTTTTTGATATAATTAAATCTATGATTAAGGATTTAACACGAGGCGAGCCATTAAAGTTAATTGTACTATTTTCTATCCCACTTCTGATAGGTAATATTTTTCAGCAATTATATAATATTGCAGACATTGTAATTGTTGGTAGAACCCTTGGGGTAGATGCATTAGCGGCAGTTGGTGCTACTGCTCCGTTATTTTTCTTGATTATGTTCGCAGTTGTCGGGATGAATAACGGATTTGCAGTAATTACAGGTCAAAGATTTGGCGCAAAAGATTTTGATGGAGTTAGGCGTTCTGCTACTGTGTCAACAATTTTGAGTACCGCTTTTACTTTGTTTTTCTCAGTATTGTTTGCAATTTTTATGAAACCGATTCTTTTTATGATGAATGTCCCAGTTGAAATTTTGCATGATGCGTATTGGTATATTCAAATATGTACTTTCGGGCTTGTATTGGTGAACTTTTATAACCTTTTAGCAAGTATTGTTAGGGCCTTAGGCGATAGTAAAACGCCACTATACTTCTTAATTTTAGCTTCGATTTTGAACATATTTTTAGCTTTGCTATTCATTTTGAAATTTAGTTGGGGAGTTTCTGGAGCTGCGATTGCGGTTGTGTTGTCACAAGGTTTTTCGGCGTTATTGTGTTTGATTTTTGTAAAGATGAAGTTCCCTATTTTGCACACAAAAAAATCTGATTGGATTTTTGATTTTATTCATAATCAAGAGGATAGAGAATTTGCAAAAGAGCACTTGAGAGTCGGAATTCCTGCAGCGTTACAATTTTCGGTTTTAGGAATTGGGATTTTGATAATCCAAAGTGTTTGTAATTCTTTTGGTGCAAATGTTATTGCGGCGTTTACCGCAGCACTTAGAGTTGAACAGATTGCGACTTTACCAATGATCTCATTTGGGATTGCTCTTGCGTCTTTTGTTGCTCAAAATTTTGGAGCAAGAGAAGTCGGTAGAATTAAAGAAGGGGTTATTAAATCTTCTTTAATAAATATCGGATTGAGCCTTTTGATGGCATTTGTGATGAGATTTTGGGGACCTGAGATAATCGAGGCTTTTATTGGTAAAGCAAATCCAGATGTTATTAAAATTGGTCATGAATATTTGTGGATAAGTACATTATTTTATTGTTTCTTAGGACAAATTTTTATATTTAGAAATGCATTACAAGGTATGGGCAGGCCTCTAATTCCGTTGACTTCTTCCTGTGCGGAGCTTATGGTTCGAGCTTATGCGGCGGCATTTTTAGCGGTTGAGTTTGGTTATTTTGGAATATTCTATGCTGGTCCGATTGCTTGGATTACGGCTGCTGTAATTGTTACGATTGGATATTTTATAAATATAAGAAAAGTCGAAAGAAAGTTTGCAAAATAAAAGGAACTTTTAAAAGTTCCTTTTTGTGTGTTATCTTTTATCTGTTGTTTTTATAATGTGCCAACCGAATTTTGTACCAACTGGAGCTGAGATTTCCCCAATTTTCAAGTCAAATGCGGTGTCAGAAAAAGATTGAACCATTTGTTTTCTGTTAAAGTATCCTAAATCACCTCCACGTCGTCCTGATGGGCATTGTGAATAACGTAATGCCGCATCTTCAAATGAGATGTTTCCATTTAGAATATTTTTTTTGATTTCTAGCGCTTCTTTTCTGCTACTTACAAGGATGTGACTTGCTCGAACTTCTGTTATATCAAGATTTGGATTAAAAAATCCACCTGCAGCAAATGAGCTTAAACCAGTAAATGCTATTGCGATTGATAAGAATAATTTTATTAGATTTTTCATCTTCTTTCCCTTTTTTATAAATATAATATACAAATTCTTAAATTGCACGCTACAATTGTATAGTTCTAAGCACAAAATAGTAGCGGTAGTTACCCCAATAAACGATTATTGAGATAAAATTGTTCTCTAAGTCTGATGCTTCTAAGTAGGTATCAGGAATTGGTTCACGTTTTGAACTTTTAAATCTTTTTCCAACAAATTTTAGAGTTTTTTCTCGAATGAGTTGAATTTTCGTCATCTTAATTTGTGGCAAGTGATTTTTGTAAAAATCAACTGGAACAATTTCTTTTTGGTAGCAAGGGATTATGTATTTAACTTTTCCTTGCTGTTTAAATAATATGTACCATGAACCTTCGTGTTCTCTTGGTGTTAAAAGATAATATCCAGGTTCGATTGCAATTGATTTAAAGAATAATGGTGTTGTTAATCTGAATAACGGATATGGTGACCAAGTTGAATACATTGTATCTTGGTATTCTCCAGGGTCGATGTTGTGCATGTATTTGAATTCTGGCACAGGCATATCTCGATACATCTGTTCAATATCGATATCTTGGGTATATTCGTCTTCAGCAATTTCTTCGGCGTTCACATCTTCTGGGTATGATGTGGTTTGTTGATCTTCAGCAAAAACAGGAGTTGTTAACATAAACAACCCAAATAAAATTGTGAATATACCTAGAAAAAATTTTTTCATACTTAAATTTTAATATTTTTTTGTGGAAAATCAATCATTCTAATAATTGATAGTGAAAAATGTTCTAGACGAGATTTAAACATTGTGTTAAAATAAGTTTATGGATAGACAAGAATTTATAAATGCAAAACGTGTTGTAGTTAAACTTGGGACAAATGTTTTAAGAAATGATGAAGGTTATGTGTCGCTCCCAAGAGTGTACACATTTATTGAAGATATTGCCAATCTTGTAAAATCAGGTAAGCAGGTGATTGTTATTACCTCTGGTGCTGTTGGGTTAGGTAAGAAACGCTTAGGATTGGAAGATACTCAAGGAACTGCATTAAAACAAGCGTGTGCGGCTATTGGTCAAGGTAAGTTGATGTCAATTTATGAAAATGGCTTTGAAACTTATGGTTTGATTGCTGCCCAAATTCTTTTAACAGAAGATGATTTTTCTGTTCGTGAAAGATATTTGAGTTTGAGAACTACAATGAGTAAATTATTAGAGCTTGGTGTAATTCCAGTTATTAACCAAAATGACACAGTCTCGACTCTAGATGTTGCTTTGCGTTATGTTAAAGAAGATTTGCAAGTTTGTTTTTCAGATAATGATAAATTGTCGGCACTTGTTGCAAGTGAACTGGATGCTGATTTGTTGATAATCTTATCTGATATTGATGGTTTGTATAGCGACAACCCTAAAACAAATCCAAATGCAGAGCTTATTAAAGAAGTAAATAAAGTTGATGAAAATATTCTGGCTTTAGCTTCAGGTGTTTCTGATGGTGGTCGTGGCGGTATGGAAACAAAACTAAAGGCTGCTAAATTAGTTACTCGTTTTGGTGGTAAGGTTCTAATCGCTAACGGCAAGCAACCATACATAATTAAAAGAATTTTTGATGGTGAAGATTTAGGAACTATGTTTTTACCATCTGATGAAAACCTTTCCGATAAAAAGCGTTGGATTGGTTATGCAACAAACATTATTGGTAAAATTGTTGTTAATGCTGGTGCGAAAGAAGCTCTATTGGCAGAAAAAAGTTTGTTGCCGATAGGTGTTGTTGAAGTTATAAATACATTCAAGAAAGGTGATGTTATTTCAATCCTAGACGAAGATAAAAATGAAATTGCTCGTGGTATTGTCAATTATGATTCTGAGTCTTGTAAAAAGGTTATTGGATCACATTCTGACAATATTGCAGAAATTCTTGGATTTAAAAATTATGATGCGATTATAACTAGAGATAATATTACTATTCTTTAATTTGGAGAAATTATGGGTAAAGATTTTAAAAAAATTGCTAAAGCTGCAAAACAAGCATCTTTAGAGATTGCAGATATATCTACTGAATTGAAAAATGAGGCATTAAACAAAATTGCTGAAATGTTTGAGCTTCATAAGGATGAGATTTTTGATGCTAACAGGACAGATTTAGAAGAGGCCGAAGAATTATTAGCAAAAGGTGAAATCACAAAATCAACTTTTAATCGTTTAAAATTAGATGAATTTAAAATGCGTGATATGATTCAAGGTGTTCGTGATATTGCATCTTTAGAAGATCCAATTGGTAAAAAACTATTAGAGCGTGAGTTGGATAAAGATTTAACTTTGTGCAAAGTCTCTTGTCCGATTGGGGTTTTGGGAATTATTTTTGAAGCAAGACCTGATGTAATTTCTCAAATTTCAGCGTTAGCAATTAAATCTTCTAATGCAGTTATTTTAAAAGGCGGCAAAGAATCTAAAAATACTAACCAAAAAATTATGGAAGTTATAAATTTTGCATTAGATATGGTGCCAAATTTTCCTAATAGCGTGGTTCAGCAAGTTTTTTCCCGTGATGATGTAAAAGAAATGCTTGAATGTGATAAATATATCAATTTGATTATTCCTCGTGGAGGAAATAAATTAGTAAAATACATTAAAGAAAACACAAATATTCCAGTACTAGGGCACGCAAGCGGAATTTGTCATGTTTTTGTCGATAAGTTTGCAGATGTTGATATGGCATCTAAAATTGTTATTGATGCAAAAACTCAATATCCAAGTGCTTGTAATGCGGTGGAAACTCTTTTAATTCACAATAGTTTCCAAAGGGCGCCAGAACTTTTGGCATCACTACAATTGGCGGAAATTAAACTTGAGAAAAACCCAGAGGCTTGGGATATTGAATATGGTGAAAAAACTTTATCATATAAGTTTGTAAATTCTATCGATGAAGCGATTGAACATATCAACACTTATGGTTCAGGTCATACGGATAGTATTATTACATCAAATGTTGAACGTGCTGAAATGTTTATGAATAAAGTAGATTCAGCAGGTGTTTATTTTAACGCTTCGACTCGTTTTGCAGATGGTTTTAGATATGGTTTTGGTGCTGAAGTTGGTATTTCTACAAATAAAACTCACGCTCGTGGACCTGTTGGTTTGGAAGGTTTAACAATTTATAAATACAAACTTGTGGGCAATGGTCACATTGTTGACGATTATGCTAAAGGTAAAAAACAGTTCCATCATAAAGATATAGTTTAATTTTGACCCTACCACTTGACAAATTCTCATGTATTTGCTACAATAGTAGCAATAAGTAGGAATGTGTAGGGGAAAGTTATGAACGCAATATCTAAACAGGATTTGATTACAAGAAATTATAATCATATTTATGCTCACGAGATGGCTCATAAAATGGCTGGGGGCAGTTTTGCTGGGAATATTGTTATCGAACGCAATTCAGAAGGTATTCCAGTTTCTGGTCATGTGCCAATCAAGATGCCTGTTTTAGATAAGAGAAATCCTCAAAGTACAATTGATCATGCAAATGTTGTTATTCGTGCTGCATTAGCTCCTGGCGAACCATCAGCTCAAGATTTTAGAGTTGCAGCTCAGGCTGAGAGAATTAAAATGCAAGCACTTGCTTTTAAAGGTAAACACCAAGGTAATAAATTAGATACTCAAGCATAAGGGTATTCCTCTTACAAAATTATTACAAAATGTACAAATACATGAAATTTGGCGTTTTTTGTATATAATAATATTAAAAACGTAGGAGGTACAATGGAAAATATCGTTTCAAGTTATAGTAACAATAACGAAAGATCAAATATAAACCCAACTCGTATTAAAGTTATCGGTGTTGGTGGTGGCGGCGGAAACGCTGTTAATAGAATGGTTAAAGCTAAACTTGCTGGTGTTGAATTCTGGCAAATGAATACAGATTTACAAGTTTTGACATTCAGCAATGTCCAAAATAAATTACAATTAGGTACATCAACAACTAAAGGTCTTGGTTCTGGTGGTGATCCTTCAACTGGGGAAAAAGCTGCTTTAGAAGCTAAAGATGAAATTACAAGAGCTTTAGAAGGTGCTGATATGGTATTTATCACTGCTGGTATGGGCGGTGGAACTGGTACTGGTGCTGCTCCTGTTGTTGCTCAAATCGCTAAAGATTTAGGTATTTTAACAATTGCGTTCGTTACAAAACCTTTCTGCTGGGAAGGCAAGAAAAGAATGGCTCAAGCTGAAGCTGGTATCGAAAAATTGAAAAAATATACCGATGCTATTTTGGTTGTTCCAAACGACAAATTACTTCAAGTTGTTGAACGTCAAATGGGCTTGAGAGAAGCATTCTGTGTGACAGATGAAGTTCTATACAGAGGTATTCAAGGTATTTCTGATATTATCACTATTCCAGGTATGATTAACATCGACTTTGCTGACGTTAGAAAAGTTGTTAAAGATTCTGGTACAGCATTGATGGGTATTGGTAGAGCCCAAGGTGAAGGCAGAGCAATTAAAGCTGCTGAAATGGCTATCAATTCTCAACTTCTTGAATCTTCAATTGATGGTGCTCGTGGTATTATCGTTAACATTACTGGTAGCTCAAATATGACATTGTATGAAATTACTGATGCTACAAATATTATCAATAATGTTGTAAGAGATGATGCTGATGTAATTATTGGTACTGCAATCAATGAAGCGTTCCAAAATGAAATTCAAATTACAGTTATCGCAACAGGTTTTGCTGAAAAACCTAACCAAAGTTCAATCAATACTCCACAATTATCAGCAGCGGAGTATTTCCAAGGTAAAACTACAACTTCATCTTCAACAGGTGATTTGAGTTTTCCTAAAATGCCATCTATGAATTTGGATGTTCCAGATTTCTTAAAAAGATAGGTAATTATTGATTGTAAAAAAAGAGGAAGTTTTAAACTTCCTCTTTTTTGTTATCAGAATTATTAAAAATCATCTCTACTTTCAGTATGAAGCTCTAATTCATCATAACGTCTGGTATGTTTTGTTGCAAAATCTTCAATTTTTTGAATTTCTTCTAAGTATTTATTTCTAGTTTCAATTGCAGGTGAATTTGGTGGTAATTGAAGTTGTTTAATTAAGTCAATGTATCTTTGATAGCCTTTTAGTGCCATATTTAGTTTATTAACATCATTTTTTGCAAGGTATACAATACCTGATTTTAATTCTTCCATGTGTAAATATAATAGAGCTGTTTTTGAGTGTTGTGGGTGTTTTTCGATTTCGTCTAATAAATCGTTAAACGAAGCATCAACAAGTTTTTCAATTTTTCTGTAATTTGTATTATGAACACGATGTTTGATAGTTTGTCTTAAATCTTCTATTTTTTGTGCCCAATCAGGGTCATAATCGATGTTTCCAAGTTTTGCATTTTCTTTTTTAATAGCTTTTAATTGAGCATTAGCCGATGTAAATATGCTATCAATACGTTTAATGTATTGGCACATTCTCTTCATATTTATATCTTTGGCATATAGTTCGATTACTCGTTCTGATAAGCCAAGTTGTTCAATGAAAAGAAGTGCTGTTTTTTCATCTGTGCCATGAATTAGTGGGTTTAAAATATAATGAAGGGCTTCGTCTGAATCTAGTGAAACTGTTCTTCCATCTTTCATTTGAAGTTGTGAATTTCTAAATTCATCTCTTACAATATTCAAGTTACCTTCTTTTGCACATTCCATGATGATGTATTGCATATCTAAAATATTTGCAATTGCCAGACCGCCTTTAATGTTATGTTCATAGACCAGTTTAACATCTGCTAATTGAGTTTTTTCTTGTTCAGAATATTTTCGTTTATCTTCATCTGAAGGTTTTGCAAGAAGTAGCATATATTCATCTAGCATTTCTTCTGGTCTTTTAAGAATTCGATGTTTCTTTGTAAATTCTTCAAAATCAGCAAAAATTTCGGGAGCACTATCCTTATTTTTTGCTCTAGCCTTGATGTATTTGTCTAATAGTTCATATGCTCTGTTTTGATGTTTTGGAGCAAAAACATTCATTACAAATGCTCTTTTGCGGTTTTCAATTTCTTTGATTTCTTCCTTAGCAGAATCAAGCATTGTTTTACCATCAAGAGTAGTTGCGTACATACTCATTTCATTAAACATTGTTGTAATATGTTCTTGTAATTTTGCATAACTTACATTATCTTCAAGTGCAAGTATATTCTGTCCAGCCTTGATTGTGTCTGCAATTGATTCATCTTCACCAAATATCTCAAGAACACTGTAAATTTTATCGTTTACATATTTTCTTTCTTTCGTACTTGGAATAGTTTCTGGTGATTTTTTCCACAAGAATTCATAAACTTTAGTTATTGTTTTGTATGCAGTATCTTTTTCTTTGCAGTTTTCAATTTCGTCCATAGACTCATTGATACCATTGAAAAGTTCTTTGATTAGAATTTCTTCTTCTTTAGCTTCTTCCATATCGATTTTTGGATAAGCGAAATAAGCATTATACTTGTCGAATAATATTTGTTGTAATGGTTTATATCTCTTATTAGGTAGAGAAAGAAGCATTAGTGAATAATAGTAATCTAAATATATGTCATCTAAGGTACGTTTATTTTTATAAACTGCACCACGAAGAACTTTCCCAAATTTATTAAAATCATAAATTGGAGTTGTTTCACCCATTTTTACGTTATATTCATAATCTTGATAATAAAGCATAGAAAATAGCATATTTTCAGTTTTTTCATCCATAGCAAGGAATTGTTTTAGGATGTCATAACCTGTGATTGGTTTTATGCCAAGAGCTGCATCATCAATTGTTGAACCATATTTTTGTTCAAACTCTTTAGTTGTCATGTTTTGCATTTCAGTAAAAATTTGAACAAATTCTTCATCTGAATATGGAGAAGCTATATTATCAATCCAGTTGATAATATGTTTAGGTAGTTTCTTTTTAGCAGATGAAGAATCGTCCAAATCGGCCAACGTGAATCCCAAATTAGTACGTAACATATCCCGTACTTGGTTAGCCAAATCTGTAATTTGTTTATCTTTGTTTTCAACGTTTGGAAGTTTTGTGGTTAGTGTTTGTGTAAAGTTAGCTACCATTAACTCAATTGTTTTGTCTAAACTTCCATCAAATTCGGCTTTGTTAATTCCTTTTAGGGAATTAATCAAAGTAGTTATTTGTTTTTTGGTAATTCTGATATTATTTGTTTGTGCAAAATTTTCTAATAGTTTTGTCACATCTTGTCTAACGCTTTCTGTTCCATATTGTGTAATTTCAGGATTTTTACCAAAAGCATAGTTAAAGTTTTTACGTGCGTCTAATCTAATTAATTCTTTGTTTCTTTTCAAATCTTCCATTGTTGTATGCTTAAAGAAGATTTTTTCATCAGGAAGTTCGCCGTATGATTGTAATAGTGCAATTTTTTCAAATAGAACTTTTAATTGGTCGCTATCTGGTAATTTGTCGTAAGCTTCTTTTGTTTGTATTCCTTTATCAAAAGGTTGGTTACCAAAGACTCTGCGTTGAATTCTTAAGAAATCATTGTAAGCATATTCACCGATGAATTTTGTTTTATTGATAATTTCTTGAACTTCGGTTTGAGTTTTTTCAGATGTTAATTTTTTAAAGTGATCGAAATCTCTTAGTGGATCAATCAGTGCATTTTGTCTAATTCTTCTAACTTGCATATCTGCAAGTGGAGATTTACCAGCTATTGTAGTGTCTTCGTGCATAGCAAAACGATACTCTTCGGTTTCAGCTAGTTTTGTTTTTCCGATTTCGTTTTGTAAGTTTTCTACAAGTTTACCATTTAGGTATTTATTATCTGTGATGTAACCTAATTCCCCACCGAATTTTCTTCTGTAATCGGTTCTGGTTAATTCTGCTTCGTCAACCCAAGTATTTGCGTGTTCTGTCGGACCCCAAGAGTTATCATGGAATAGAGCTTCTTTTGTTTCAAATCCATTATCAGTTCTAATAATAACATCTCTGATATCGGCTACATATTGTGCGTGCATAGCAGGGTGTCTATGGTCAACTGATGTGCCAGTTACACCTGAGTATGGTGAAGATTTAATTTTTGCAATCGCAAGAGGACCATTTGTTTCCGCATAATATGGTCTATCTGTCATGTGCTCAAAAATTCTTACTTGTTGGTTCGCTTCAAGTCCAGATTTTCCTTCACTCATATATTCACGACCCTTTTTAAACCCAACTTCTCTATGTAATTCGTTAAGTTCTTCTTGCATATCTTTATGTTGGTATTTTAGGGATCTGGTTACTGATGAGTACCATTGATTTATTTTCTTTTCAATTTGGTCTAGGACTTCTTTTTCGTGTTTTGAGAATGTAAATAATTCGATTGGTAAATCTTTTAATTCTAGTTCTACGCCATTATGATTTGTCAAGGCTTTTGAAATTTGTGAAAATCTTTCTTGTAACATTCTCAAATCTTTTTCAGGGATGATAGTACCAGAATTTTCGAGTTTTTTCATGATGATTGGTTTTGCCATTACTGTATTTAAAATTGTGCCATCTTCATCACGAATTTCTAACAACTGTTGGAATACAGTAGTTATTTTTGCGGCTTCGTTAAAGTTATTCCCGATAAACTGCATTATTTGACCAATTTCTTCCATAGTTGCTTCAGGTGGAAGTTTATGAAGGGTCTTAAATTTGGCAATTACTTCTTCTCTCGGTGGATTTTCTAAAAATACTTCGTTTAATTCTTCATATTTTTCTTTAAAGTCTTGCATAAGACTTTTATTACCAATAGAGTTGAAAATTTGGATGTATTGTTCTTCTGTACAATTTTCACTTTGTAGAATTTTTGTGTATCTATCTAAAACATCAAGAACTGTTCGTTTATCTTCTTTTACATCTAAGTTAGATGCCATCATTGCTAGAACTGAAGGTTTATTTGCTTTGATAGCTTTTCTGGCAACTTCAATATCGTTGATTAATGCACCTTTTCTACTACCAAGTGTAATGTTTTCGTAGAAACTATCCATAATATCTGTCATTATATAAACAAACGATTCTCTATTTGTTTTTAGAGCTTCAATTAGAAATTCTGGATCATTTTCTGTTCCAAGGTTTCTTGCTAAACCTTCTTGAATTTTTGGATTTAGTTTACCAGTTTCCAATTTTTTGATTAACATATCGATATTTTTTAGAATTCGAGTTTCTCTATCTGGAATTTTGTGAACGATAGTTAAATCTTCAAGGACTTCAGGGATTTCTAACCCCCATTTGTATTGAGTTCTGTATGTTGCCGCAGCTTCATATAAACCTTTGGCTCTGCTATAAACTCTTGCTTGATAACTTCTTGATTGACCTTCACTTAGATTATTGATAGATTGAACTAATTCTAGAATTTCTGGTGTTCTTTGTTCTAGTTTTTCTAGGTTTTTGTTAGGTAAACTGATAGATAAAAACGCATTGATTTTTTCTCGTTTTGCTCTTTCAGTTTCGTTTGGTAAGAATACAAAATCACGAGTGTAGTCTTTAACCTTGTCAGCTTTGCTTGAATTGCGTACTTCAAGTCGTAACAAGTCAGTAAATATGGTTCGTAGTGTTTGTGTGTCAGTATCAGGCGCGATTTCAGCTAAGATACTTCTTAATGTTGAATTTAGTTTAACAACTGATTCAATATTGCCTCTTGCTCTTTGAACGTCATTTTCTTTTTTAGCTTTTTCTGCTTGTTTTTTGTAGTTGCCAATAGCGTCTTTAGCTTTTAATAAGGTTCTATAATAATCCTGTTTTGCTTCCATTTCTTTTGTTGGTAAATTAGGCATTAAGTGGCAATCGTGGAAAGTATCAAAATCTTCTTTATCAAAAGTACTATACATTCCGATAAATTCATTACCTGAACCTGTTGTGTTGGCAATATGCATCCAATAAAGAGCAGAAGTATCAATAATTCTATAACCTTTTGATAGTGCATAATCAAAATCTAAGCGAGTTTTTGAAATAGGAACTTTTGTTCCTGAGCCAAGTTTATTTATATCGTAAACCATTAGAACTGGAGAATCATCAAGTTCAGACATGATAATATCAACAAAATTTACCTTGTCTTCGTAAGCAAGAGCTTTTCTACAAATTGAAATAGCCGCACACATACCATGTTCTAGCTGGTTAATAGCTTTGATATTTGGGATTTTTGATTCTGGAGTATCAACTGTAATATCATTGAGGATTTCTGCTAGCGCTTGAGTTTTTTTGTCTGCAAGTTGAGGATTGATTTTGTACTCAGGACTCATAAAATGGTTTAATCTGTCCAAGATGTACAATTTTTGAGCAGTTGAAACTTCTGTTGAAATAATGAAATAATCAAGGTTTCTGCCTAATTGCTTGATGTTTTCGCTTTCGATTTTTTCAAGTTGTTTAGGGTCAACTTGTGAAATGATTGCTGATCGAAGTTCTAGAAGTTGTTTTTCTTCTTCTGATAGGGGTTTTGACTTGCGTAATTGTTCTAATCTTGGTGCTAATTTTTCTTGAACTTCTGGTGATGATTTTGCTAGGGATTTTGTGATTGCATCATCAAGTTTTACTTGCCAATCGTTGAATTGGCTTTTTCCTAAATTGATACGAGTTTGATATCTTAAATTTTCTGCAACATCAAGTAGAAATTCAGCATTGTCTTGCCCTGACACTTCTGAAAGACTTTCTATTGCATTGTTAATACGTCTTTGGTTAATCGTGTTTAAATTATAAGGATTATTTTCTTTTAGTTGTGCTACGGCTTTTCTATCTTCTCTTTTGCCCTTAAAGTTTGGAGCAAATGGATTTATGCTATATATTTTCATTATTTTTCCCTATCAAAATCGTATGTCGGATAAACGTTGATGAATAATATTTTTTGCCATGTTTTTTCGCTAATATTTACATTTGTAATAATTTTTGAAACATTAAATAAAAGTTAAAAATCTGGGTTAAAAGATAAAAACGTGATAGAGTATTATTAGAATATTTTATGAGGAAATTAAAATGAGTAATCAACCTGAAGTTATACAATATCAGACAACTGGAACTTGTTGTCAGGTAATGCAAGTAGCTATTCAAGATGGCAAAATATTAGAAGCAGAATTTTATGGTGGATGCCATGGAAATTTGCAAGGGATTAAAAGCCTAATTAAAGGGATGTCTGTTGATGAAGTGATTGAAAAATTACAAGGGATTAAATGTGGTCCAAAATCAACAAGTTGTCCTGATCAATTAGCACAATGTTTAATTGAATATAAACAAAAAAGTCTTACACAATCAAAGTAGAGGTGAAATTATGAAAATAGCAGTAACTTATGATAATGGCGAAGTTTTTCAACACTTTGGTCATGCTGAACAATTTAAAATGTACTATGTAGAAGATGGAACAATTCAATCATCTGAAGTTGTTTCAACAAATGGATCTGGCCATAGTGCTATTGCACAATTCTTAGTAGATAATTCTGTTGATACGCTAATTTGTGGTGGTATTGGTGGCTGTGCTCAAAGAGCTTTAGCAGAAGGTAATATTAAACTTTATGGCGGTGTTGTGGGTAATGCTGATGAAGCTGTTTCAGCTTTATTATCTGGATCGTTAGTATTTGACCCAAATGCAAAATGTTCTCATCACGAGCATTCTCATGCTGAAGGTGAACATCATCACGCTTGTGGTGGACATTGTCATCACTAATCAAACAGGATATTTAAAGGGCGGGATTTGATTTCAAATCCCGCCCTTTTTCCTTTCTTTAAATTATAATCTCCAGTTCATACCGCCTTGGAAAATGACACCTAATCTACCGATATTTCTAACTGTTGCTTGACCATACATATTAAATCTATCTGTAAATGATCTTGTGAAACCAAGTCCGTATTGTAAATATCCATTTTTCATTTCAATATCTGATAAGCCAACGTGTCCTGCGCTTCCATCCATACCTGGGATAAAGTTCCAAGCGTAAGCAACTGTTGCGTATGTGCTCCAATTTTCGTGGTCGATAACAAAGTTTACACCAGGTGCGATGTTAAAGCCGTTTAAGAATCCTGCAGTCATACTCATTTGACCATAATTACTGTGCCAATTTTGTTGGCCGAATAAGTTATAAGCAAGAGTTAAGTTAGGTTGGATTTTGAAGTGCGAACCAACTTTCCAATCGTATGAAGATTTTGTTGCCAAACCTAAGAAGTAGTTAAATGCGTTTTCTGAATATTCAGCAAGATCGATATTTGTTCCATAAACACCAACATAAGCCAGAGCTGAGTGCATTGTATTTTCTTTCATAAATGTACCCATAAAGCCTGTTTGTGCGCCGTTTTGCCACATACCTACTCTGTTGTATGTTTGACGTCCACCATTGTATGCTAAGTATGCAGTTGGCATCCAACTCCAACCATTTTTAAGTTCTCTTAAACCAAAATCACCACCAACAATGAAGCCCCAAGAGTTGTTTCTAACCTTGCCAACTCCTGCGTTAACTTTTAATGTTTCTAAGTTACCATATACTTCTGTCCAGATTTGTCCATCACGTAAAGTTCTTTCATAACTTGCATTTCCATCAAGTACGGCAGATTTATTTTTGAGCATTTGCTCTCCGTTTGATGCAAAATGTCTTAGGTGTGCACGATTGAACAATGTATCATTGAATGATAATTGGTTCATATATGATGCTAAACTTGAAACTTGTCCACGATATACTTCTGGGTTAAATCTTGTTAAGTCAAATGTATAACTTCCGTCGTTTGCAGATGATGGATTAAGTTTATAGTAACCGATTGGTGTAAATATTTCTTTATCGGTTGTAGCAAAAGTAACCTCTTTACCAAGGTCATCTGTTTTGAAAATTTTGCCTAATCTAATACTTCTTTCAATTGGGGCATCGTAACCGAAAATATCTCCGCCTAGGTTATAATCTGAAATCTTAATTACCCCTTCGGTATCTGATGTTGCAACTCTAATTGAATTTGCAGTAATTGTATCGGTTGATGCTTGAGCGTTGCTTCTTGCATTGATATCAATAGCAAAGTTTGCAATTCCACCACCCAATTCACCATTGTTGATTGTTAAATTATTGATAACATTATTTGTTCTAACACTATTTGCCATGTTAATCAAACCAGAAGTATCAATGTTGATTTGATTTCCACCATCAACTTGGATAAGACCTTTTGATGCTAAATAGTTCATAACAGAAGTGTCATCGATTACAATATTACCGCCTTGATAAGCTGGGCTATTTGTTGAGAATGTAAGAGTTGAGTTTTCTTTCAAATTCACATTCCCACCAGTGATTGCGCTATTAACATCTGCAAGTACAAGATTAGAACCTGTTAATGTTGTATTGCCGCCAGTTTGAATAAATGTGCCAGATTCAGTTGTAACTTTTGTCAAATCATCTGAAATGTATAAGTTACCATTATTAACTTCAATGTGACCATTTGTAATATCATTTTTTGTTAGGTTAACTTCAGCAGTATCGCCATTTACCTGAAGTTTAGAACCTGCTTCAATTTCTACAACAGAATCAGTATCAACAACCCCGCCAGTTGTTGTGTAAGTGCTATTGTTTTTAAGAGCGAATTTGCTTCCAGTTACATTTAATATTGAGCTATTATTTTTGCTGCTTAAAATAGCTAATTCACTATTATCAACAACGTTAACTGTTCCACCTGAAATTTGACTATTTTCATCATTTATAACTAATGATGAACCACCTGAAATGTTGGCGATACCTGAAGATTGGCTATAAATTCCATTTGCGGATGTTGTTTTCTTAACTCCATTTTTGAAGTTTAATGTGCCTTCGCCGAGTGCGAAATGTCCGCCGTAAGTGTCATTATTTCCGTCGATAGTAACGTTAGTGCTTTCGCCGTTTACAACAAATGTTGCACCATCAACAATTGAAACTTGAGATGCTTCATCAACTGTTCCGCCAGTTGTAATATATTTTGAACCAGCACCAAGTGAGAATTTGCCACCTGTTGAGTTTAATACTGATGAATTTTCTGATGAGTTGTTAACATTAAGTTCGCCAGTAGATGTGATATTTACTGTACCACCAGTAATTTTACTGTTTGCATCATTTAAAACTAATTTTGAATCATCAATGTTTGTAGTACCACCAGATTGGTTGAATTTAGCGCTACTTACTCCTCTTGTATTGTTTTTATTTGAAATTAGGTTTAATGTCCCACTTGAAACATTAATTTCACCATTCCAACGATCATTAGCATCGATGTTAGCTGTGCCACCAGAAACTTTCAACGTGCTATTTTCGTTGATTGTTACTGTTGCACCAGTTTCAATGATGCCATTTTCAACATTAAGTGTGCCATTTTCTGCACCAGAACCGATATTAACGTTTCCACCAGAAATAAGATCGTTATCGTTGTTTAATGTGTTACCTTCTCCTGTAACTGTTAGAGTTCCACCTGTTTGGTTCAATGTTCCAGAAGCATTTTTGGTGCTACCAGCTAAGTTTAGTGTTCCATTTGTTAAATTAACATTTCCACTCCAACTATCGTTATTATCAAGAGTAACTTTACCACCTGAGATGTTTATTGTGCTATCAAGGGCAAGATTTGTGTTTACGCCTGAACCGATTTGTCCTTTTGTGACATTCAATGTTGAAGCTGCTGATTCTGTGCCAATGTTAAATGTTCCACCAGATAACAAATCGTTTGAATTATTTAATTCAAAAACGTTATCACTAATTGTAGTGGTACCATTTGTTTGAGTAAACACGGCATCAGTTGTTTTTGTAATACCAACAAGTGCTAAACTTCCACCAGATACATTAACTTTACCATTCCAGCTATCTTTATTATCAAGTGTAACTTTACCGCCAGAAATATCTAAAGTTGCGTTAGAGTTTACATTAGTTGTTGCGCTTGAGTGAATAGTTCCTGCTGATACTCCAACATTTGTTGAAGTTGTTCCATTACCGATATTAAACGTTCCGCCGCTGATACTATCTGAAGTGTTGTTTAAATTAAACCCAGTACCTGTAACTGTTGTTGTCCCATTACTTTGTGAGAATGTTCCAGAAGCATTTTTATTAACAGAATCAATATCTAAAGTTCCCTCAGAAACATTTACAGTACCATTCCAAGTTGTATTTTTGTTTAGAGAAACAGTACCACCAGTAACATTCAATGAGCCAGCATTTGCGATATTTACTTTTGTATTTCCACCAATGTTACCTGCTGAAACATCCATACTACTTGTAGTTGTGCCATCTCCAATATTAAGAGTACCCCCAGTAATATTGTCTGTTGCATTGTTTAGGTCAAAGCCCATTTCGGTAACTGTTGTAGTACCTTTAGTTTGTGTGAATACACCATTTTTATTTGTGATACCTACAAGAGCAAGGCTTCCTCCAGTAACATTAACATTGCCATTCCATGTGTCAGTATTATCAAGAGCAAGACTGCCCCCAGAAACATTTGTTGTGGTGTTGTTATTAAGTTTAACAGTTGCGCCACTTTCAATACTACCTTGTTCAATATTTAAGGTTGTTCCACTAGCAATGTTTAATTTGCCCCCAGAAACTTTGTCAGTTTCATTGTTGAAATCAAAAGTTTCGGTTTCAATAGTTGTTTCCCCACCAGATTGAGTAAATTTTGCAGATGATTTTTTACTTATGTCTGTAATTGTTAAAATACCATCGGTAACATTTAAATCACCAGTCCAAGTATCTCCAGCATCAAGGTTTACTTCTCCGCCAGAAACATTTAGTTTACCATTTCTGTTAATATTTACTGTTGCGTTTGATTCGATGTAACCTTGTGAAACGCTGACTTCAGTTGGAGTTGTTTTGTTACCAATATTAAAAATCCCGCCAGAAACAATATCATCGCCGTTGTCTAAATCAAAGCCTGTTCCAACAACAGTTGTTTTACCATTTGTTTGTGAAAAACTTGCAGTAGGGTTTTTAGTTACACTATCAAGGGTTAACTCTCCACCTGATACGTTAATTGAACCTTCCCAATTTGAGCCTGAGCCAATATCAACGTATCCACCAGCAACATCTAAGCTAGAACGTTCTTTAACATTTATATTTGTATCAGAAACTGCACCTTGAGAAATTGTCATTTTAGATGCTGTAATGCCATTTCCGATTGTTAAATCTCCACCTAAGATATTATCATTTTCGTTGTTAAGGTTGAAAGTTTTTCCTGTAACTGTTGTAGAACCACCAGTTTGAGTAAATGTTGTTGTATTAGATTTTGTGATTCCAACAAGTGCCAAACTTCCTGATGAAATATTTAAGTTTCCATTGATTGTATCATCTGCGTCTAATGTTACATTTCCGCCAGATACATTAAGAGTACTTTTGTCTGTAAGATTAACTGTTGAATTTGTTGTGATTGTGCCTTTAGAAACGTTTAGTTTTGATGTGGTTGAACCATTTCCAACTTTAATTGTACCACCATCAAGGTTATCTGAAGTGCTATTCAAATCAAATCTTGTTCCAAGAACATTTACAGTTCCATCAGTTTGAGATAAAGAGCCTGTTTTTTGTGTGTTGTTGATATTTAGCGTTCCACCGCTCATATCAATAATTCCACCCCAAGTATCTCCACTATCAAGTGACAAAGAACCACCTGTTAAATCGACTGTACTGTTTGTGCTTAAATTAACTGTTGCATCATTAGTTATAGAAGCATTACTAACTTTTAGTGTTGCGGCACTTGTGCTTGTTCCAATGTTGAAAGTCCCGCCATAAACTTCATCTAATGAATTTGTTAGAGCAAATGAAGAGCCTGTGATAGTTGTTGTTCCACCAGCTTGGATAAAAGATGCTTCAGAATTTTTGGCATGGTTTGTTATTGTTAAAGTTCCGCTTTCAATACCAAGCATACCATCCAAAGTATCTGTTGCATCAAGATTCATGCTTCCGCCAGCAACGGCAAAAATAGCATCTGTCCCAATATTTGTTTTTACGGTACTTGAAATTGAACTAGAACTATCAAGAGAGAATGTTCCACCATTGATGTTTAGATTTCCACTTGTTGCATTAATTGTGTCGTTAATTAATGAGGTTGTATAACCTGTTACATCTAATGTTCCACCTGTTAAATTTACAGAAACGGAATCAGTTGCACCGCTTCGCCATACATAGTCATTAGTAATTAAGCCAGTGGTAGTTGAGAGAGAGCCTGCATTAGCATTTGCAGTTGATGTAGAACCGATTGAAACTGTGGCTGGGTATGCGGAAATTCCTGTATTACCTACTATGGCAATACAAGCAGCAACAGCCAAAAATCTCTTCATTCCCTTATTCATTAATTTCTAGTTTAATTATTGTTCTAAGATACGTATCCAATAACATTGTAATATGTTTCTTAGAATGTTCAAGAAATTAGCATTTTGTTACATTTTAAAGAATGATTTTATTTCTGAAATTTTCTTGTTGAACAATACTGATTAATCTATTTAAAAATGCTTTATATCTTGCTCTAACTGCTTCACCTGAAAGTACGATGTCAGCTTCTTCTTTACAAGGTCGGATATAGATTTCAGCTTTATCAGATGCGTTTTTATAAATTCCATTTGCAGATTCGCCCAAGCCTCTTTCTTCGGCTCTTACGAAAAATCTGTCTTTTTGAACATTTGCTCTAACATCAACATAAATTTTAAATTCAAATGCATCTTTGATTTTTTCTGTTAATGTGAATAGCCCTTCTGAAATAATAATTTTTGATGGATTTGCTAATGTATGATTGTCATGACGGATGGCAGTTCCTGACATATCATATTTTGGTAAATATACAGAATTTCCGTTCAAAAGTTCTTTAATATGTTCGCTCATAAGTTCTAATTCTAGAGCTTGAGGGACATCTAAATCGTAGTGTTTTGCAAATTCAGCAAAACTTCCTGCAGCTTTAACCATTTCGGATCTGTCGTAGTAATAATCATCTGTATTTACACGAGTAATTGCATTTTCAATTTCAAACTCTGTTGCAAAAGATTTGATTGTATCAATAATATCAAGTGTTATGGTAGATTTCCCACTTGCAGTTTCACCTGCGATACCAATTGATGCTGGTCGAGAGATATGTCCAGATAAATATTTTGCTAATTTTGAAAGTATTGCTGGCTTATAGCTAACAAGTACTGAACCTTCTGATTTTAGTTCTTCATCAAAAATCTTTTTTATTCTCTCTTCTACTGCTTGAACTCTATTATAAGGGGTTGAAACATACATCTTCTTATTTTTTAATGATGTTTCTTCTTTTGTTTTGTGAAGAATATATTCTACCATACTTACCTTTTTTAGATTTTATTACTACATGTATAGTCTTTTTCATGACTATACCAAAAGTAAGTCTAAAAAAAAATATTTTTTGTCAAAATATTAACTTTGGTAAATATAATGTAACAATTCAAATTTCTGTGAAATATTACGAATTGTAACATAATTTTTAATTGTTGAAATTCAAGGATATAAAAATATTTTACATGTTTAGTGAATGTGATATTAAGGAGAAACTATATGGGCTTTGAAATTAATCCAGAGATAATATCTAAGATGAATGAAGCGTATAAGGCACATAAATCTGATGCTGTTCAAGAAAATGCGAAAGCACCTATTGATATGACTGAAGGTGCAGACGCTAAACCTAAGGCAAAGCCTCAAC
Source organism: bacterium (assembly GCA_017626055.1). GTDB lineage: Bacteria > Cyanobacteriota > Vampirovibrionia > Gastranaerophilales > Gastranaerophilaceae > Zag111. The sequence goes on from JAGAJM010000004.1 coordinate 153,381, forward strand.
GACAGTGGGATTATGAACTTGGACCTAGAGAGGGTAATACTCGTATAATTACTCCAGATTCTGTTGCAACGGTATCTAATGGAGCGTCTGCTATTTCTAGTAGTGGTGTTGGTCTTAATGGACATCTTCAAGCTCTGAGAAATCAACAAGCATTATATAGTACTGCAGATGGGCATATTGGTTCTTCTCAACAAGCTAGATATAGAGGAGACTGTTATTTTCTTGCAGAAATCAATGCAATAAGAAATTTAGATAATGGTCAAAAAATTCTAGGCGAATGTGTCAAAAGTAATCCAAATGGTTCTTATACAGTCACACTTCCAGGTGCAGTAAAAATTAGGCAACATTATGCGGCAAAAAACTTAAGATGTGAAGTAACAGGCACATATCATATTTCGGCTGAAACTGTTGCGAAAGCGGTTAAAAACGCTGGTTTGACTTATTCAAAAGGTGAAATTGAAGTTATTGTATTAGAACTTGCTATGGAAAGTTATCGTGCAGAGATGGTAAAAACAAATCAGTTAAATGGTAATAGACAAAATGGACCTCAAACAGCTGAATCCAGTGTTCAAGGTGCTCAGAATAGAAGAAATAATGATTATCTATCAAGTGGATACTCATATGATGCTGCTTTTCTTTTAACTGGTAAAAAATCTGATGTGTATAAGGCAAAGCCTGAGAAAATGCGAAATCTTCAAAGATATCAAGATGGTAAATATGGGTATATTTCACGTGAAGAAATGGCTCGTCGTACTGGGGCTGATATCAGTATGTACAATGAAAAAGGTATTTCTCAAGTTTCTAGTACGACATCTTCTGAAGCTGGCTTACGAGGAATGTTGAATAAATATCAAGGACATGAAAATGAGTATGCTCTTACTTGTTATGTTCAAGTTCAAAAAGGTGATGAAGCAACCCCTAACGATGGTTATCATGCTTTAACTGTGGTGAAGATTACCGCAGATACTGTATATTGTGCAAATCCTTGGCATCCTGATAAGATTGAACCAATACCAAGAAGAGATTTTGAAAAAATGGTTTATGGTTTTGAGGCTGTGGATTTAAGAAATGCTGGCAGTCGCCCTCAATTATCGGCTAATAACCAATCTGTTCAAGCTATATTAGGGCGTTTGACTCATCATATGAACAACAATCAATCTCATCAAACTATTAGACCAAGTAAAATTAACGAATTACTTCATTCGCTTAACAGTTCTGGTCGAAGACAAAATGCTTCTCGACAACTTAATTTTGAAGATTTTACTCGTATCTTTAACAATGTGTCAAAAGCTGAGTTAGATGATGCACAAAAAGAAAAATTAGGACAATTATTTTCGAGCTTATCTTTCCCTGAATCAGTAAGTGAAGAAGATGTCGCTATTATGCGCTATTTCGAAGAATATTTTGGTAAATAATTTGTTGTATTTTTAATATAGCCTTGTTATAATACTTCCAAAGAGATTATATCTTAGAGGAGTATGAGTTATGAATATTAATACTAATTATCAAAATATTTCTGACAGTTATTTGTTTTCGACTATCAATAAAAAAGTGAGAGAATTTGCTGAAAATAATCCTGATAAAAAGATTATCAGATTAGGTATTGGTGATGTTACTTTACCACTTTGCAAAGTAGTTGTTGAAGCGTTGAAAAATGCATCAGATGAAATGGGTGTAAAGGAAACTTTTAGAGGTTATGGACCAGAACAAGGTTATGAATTTTTAAAATCAAAAGTCCAAGCTTATTACACTGAAAATGGTGTAAACCTTGATGGAGATGAAATATTTATTTCTGATGGTGCAAAATCAGATTTGGGTAATATTTTAGATTTATTTGCGGTTGATAACACAGTTCTAGTTCCAGATCCAGTTTATCCAGTTTATGTTGATACAAATACAATGGCTGGAAGAAAAATTGTTTATATCGATGCAAATGCTGAAAATGATTTCTTACCACTTCCAGACAAATCTGTAAAAGCAGATATCATTTATTTGTGTTCGCCAAATAACCCAACAGGTGCGGTTTATAACAAAGAACAATTGAAAGCATGGGTTGATTATGCAAACGAAAATAATGCAGTAATTCTTTTTGACTCAGCTTATGAGTGCTTTATTTCTGATAAAAACTTACCAAGAACAATTTTTGAAATTGAAGGTGCAAAATCTTGTGCAATTGAATTTTGTTCATTATCTAAAATGGCAGGCTTTACTGGTACAAGATGTGGTTGGACAGTTGTTCCAAAAGCATTGGCGGATGGCGTTTTGAATAAAATGTGGTTACGTCGTCAAACTACAAAATATAATGGTGTTCCATATGTAATTCAACGTGGTGCTGAGGCTGTATTTACTGAAGCAGGTAGAAAAGAGATTGCTGAAAATCTAAATTACTACAAAGAAAATGCAAAACTTATTGCTGAGGTTCTTAAAAAACATAATATTTGGTACATTGGAGGGGAACATTCACCATATTTATGGTTGAAATGTCCAAATGGTATGACTTCTTGGGAATTCTTTGATTACTTATTAGAAAATGTTCAAATCGTTGGAACCCCAGGTTCAGGATTTGGTAAAAACGGAGAAGGTTATTTCCGTTTAACATCTTTTGGAAGCCGAGAAAATACTTTAGAAGCGGTTAAAAGATTAGATGAATTTTTAAAATAGTTAAAAGCGGGATTTAATCCCGCTTTTTTAATAGCAATTAATTTTCTCTTTTGTTTTTTATATAGAAGTAGGAGAAAATATGATAGATTCTGTATCACAAATATCTAGTACAAATTTGATTAAGCAAAAAGTTGAACAAAATCAACAAGCTCAACCTGTTGAAACCAAAGTTGTGCAAGAATTACCAGATTCAAAAGCTATTACAGGACAAGATCTTGTTAGTGCTAATAATATTTCATTTAAAGATTTAGATAATCTTTTTAAAGAGATTAAAGATAAAAACGGCAGAGAATTTTGTGATAAGGCTTACGATGGGCTTGTAAAACTTATGGGCTTAGAGGGAATGGCTCCTGAAAAAATTACTTGGGAAAAGAACGAAGGTCGTGATTATATTGTGGGCGATTATAGGTTCTATAACAATTCAGTAGTTTTTTATACAGATACTTTTGACAAAATGGATAAGGCAACTCAATTAGGTATAATTGCACATGAGCTTACACATTGTAAACAACTTGTGAATATGCTTAGAACTGAGGGCTTATCTGTTGATAAAATTGCATATGCTCATGCAGTTGCTGATATGAGGGCTATGCTAATCAATAACCCAGCGGTGATGGAAAAACATAAAAAAGCAAAAGCTGAGGGTAAAGAAAAAGAATTCATTCAAAAAAATACTATGCTTTGGGCTATGAAAACCGCAGAAGAAATTAAACAGGCTCATGCTAAGACCTTACAGATGCCAAAACACCCTCTAAATTCTGAAAATGGTAAAAAAGCTCAAGCGGATTGGGTTGCAAAATATAACTACAATGGTGCTGATATGGAAAGTTATAGCAAAAACCCTAACGAAGTTGAGGCTATGACATTTGAGAATATGATTAAGGGTGCTTTCCAAGTTTTTTGTAAAATGGAAAAATAAGTTAAGTAATTTTACATCCTTGATAATTTAGTTTTGTTAGAGGTATTATGAAACTAGATTAAGGATGGTCTGATGGTAGATTTTAAAAAAGTTTTAATTATCCGCACGGGTGCAATTGGTGATGTTATTCACACTACCAATACTTTTCGTGCGATAAAAGAAGCTCATCCAGAAGTTGAAATTCACTATCTAACATCAATTGATACAAAGTTATTGGAGTTTGATAAAAATATTACCAAAGTTTGGGCAATTAAAGACAAACAATTGAAAGTCTTTTCAAAATATATGAAAGAATGGGCTCAAATCTTGAAGGCTGAAAATTTTGATGCCGTAATCAATTTGCAACCATCTGTAAAATTGAGAATGTTGGCAACTTTAGCTGGTATCAAGTGCCAATTTAACTATGAAAAAAATCCGAAACATCATGCTGTGATGAATTATTGGGAAACTGCAAAAAAAGCTTTTCCTGATATTAGACAATATTCGGATTTGAAAATGTATTTAGATGAGGAAGTTTCTGAAAAAATGAAAAATGAACTTTCTCAATACCGAAAACCCCTAGTAGTCCTAAATGCAGGACATGTTTTTGCTAAAAGGCAAGGTCGCACTTACCCTATTGAAAAATGGATTGAATTAGGGAACAAAATCCAAGAAAAATATAATGGAACAATTGTTATAACTGGTGTTAAGGCTGATTGTGAAGTTCTAAAACCCCTAGAAGCAATCCCTAATACAGTTTCTTATGTTGATAAACTTACCCTAGAAGAAAATTCAGCGTTGATTAAAAACGTTGATATGTTGATATCTGGTGATAGTGGACCACTACATATTGCTGCTGCTCTTGGAGTTAAGGCGATTGGTTTGTTTGGGTCTATGCCAATATCAAGATTTAGACCTTGCGGAAGAAATTGTTCCGTAGTTTTATCCCCAATGAAATGTGCCCCATGTGATCATATCAGATGCAAGTATTTGAGAGGCTCAAAAGACTTGTATTCTCCTTGTATGAAAATAATTGAAACAGACGATATAATGCTTGAAGTTGATAAATTATTTGCTAGTGGTCACATATAAGGAGAAAAACTATGATTACAAAAGAAGTTAATGATTGGATTCGTAAAGTCGAAACCAGAAATTATTCGTCTTGGGACATTATGGAAGAGTTCGCAAGATTCCATAAGTATTTGTCTAAAGAAGAAGTTATTCACATCAAAAAAAGACTTGAAAAAAATATTAAACGTTAATTGCATCTAGAAAACATCTGAAAAATATGTTATAATGTTCGTATAGTTCTGCGAGGTTTCTTTACATGTCGTATTATGATGATTTGCTGGAAAAAATCCCCAAGATAAAACGAGTTTTGGATGATGATACAAATTGTCCAATTTACCACTATACAAAGCCTGAAAAATTATTGAATATTCTATCAGGTGGGGCAATAAGGTTTTCTAATGCATTGTATCTTAATGACAAAGAAGAAATTGCATATTCTTATCGTTTGATTGTCAATTTAATCGACGAATTTTCTAACGAAGGTTTAAACCCAGATTTGTTTGACAAAGTTAAGGCTCATTTTCGTAACAAATATAAGCATATTGTTGATGGCAATAATGATTTTGTAAATAAGTTAGAGTATTTTACAACTTCATTTTCAACTGAAAGTGATAACTTGACGCTTTGGAACAATTACGCCAAAGGTAAAAATTATACAGGTTATAATATTGGTTTTGATAAGCGAAAACTAATTACAGATATGACTGAACATGGTTATCTTCCAGTCTATGGCAGTGTAATTTACGATAAACAAAAGCAGGTGAAAATTATTCATGCAATTTTCAAAAAATGGAATCAGTTGTTTAATCGTGCTTTAAAAGCCAAAAAGAATAATGAAGTTAAACTTTTTGACATCTTGTTTGAATTATTGGATGTTTTGAGTATTGTTAGTATATTTTTTAAAAATCCACAATTTGAATACGAAAGAGAATATCGTATTGTTATAGTTAATGTATATGGTGTTGAAGGTTCAAAACCAACTGGGATTGTTGAGAAAAATGGATTGTTTGTCCCATATCTAGAGTATAAGTTTGCTAAAGACTCCGTAAGATCAATAAATATTGGTCCTACGTTTGATGAAAATATTTTCTATACAAGTACAAACAGGATGCTTCATAATTTTGGTTATGAAGATATCGAAGTTTATCGCTCGAAAATTCCTTTAAGATATTAAACTTTAGAAGATTCAATTCTAGCGTCGTTGATTAAAATATTTTCACCTATAGATAAAGCTTTTGAGTATTTCATTGTTTTGAATACTTTATCTAATGGAATGAACGATGGGTGATTAAGGGCTGTAATTTCGATTTCCCTTGCACCGATTTCTAAAGGTCGTTTAATGTATGCTAATGGAGTTCCGTTTGGGAGTCCTTGAGTGTAAGTTTCAATAATCATAGCTTCAGGCGAGCCTAGTTTGATTTTTGGCATTTCTGCGATCATCTGTTCAAATCGTCTTTTACCTTCTTGATTAAGTCCCCTTGCCCAATCAAAACCTTTCATTTTAAAGGCTTCTGCGAATTGATAAATGTGGTGTCTTTCATGTAGCAAAGTTAGAATTTTTGTGGATTCTGGAGAAAGCATTTTGAATGTCTTACATAATTGATTGTATTTGTCAAGAATTTGAGCTTCAATTGTTTCTACAATTACTGCACCAGTATTTTTATTTTTGTATGTGATGAAATATTCATTACCTTTCAATTCTTGACTAATTGTTTCAAATTCGGCAAATGCTGCGGGTCCTTTGTATGGTTTGTGATTATTTAAGTAAATTGTGCAATTGTCTGCAACTGCCATACCATGAGTATTTGGAGCCATTGTCGCATATTTTAGATTTGGTTGTACTGTAATTCCTTTTGCTTGAGCGTATTTTTGTAAAACTAATTCTGGGATTTTTTCCACTGCTATATTAAACTCAAGTAATTCTTGTTTGATTTGTGCCTTTTGAGCATCTGTTAATTCTGTTAGTAAGCTGATTTCTTTATCAACTGCGCTTTGGAAGTTTATACTTCTGGATAATTCTTTATCGGTTTTGATAAGTGTTTTTAATTTGTTTAATCCGCCTTTTGTTTCTTTTAATTCTGCTAGAAGAGAATTATTTATACCGACTTTGCCGTATTTTGTGAAGTTTTTGATGCTATTGATTGCTTTAGGCACAAATGGAGCAGAAAGAGCTACGTCAAAAGTATCTTCACCTAATTGTTGAAGATGTAATCGTGCTAAATCGTACGAACCTTCTTTATTTGATTTAGAAAACAGGATGGCGTGATTGATACCTTTTGTAATTGCGAGTCCAGCAAATCCGATGGCTAAAACCCCACCACCAACTGCGGATGGAATACCAATCAAAGGTAGTGCCATAATTCCTATTGTGGTACCTGCCATAATAGTTGCAGCTCTCAATGGGTGTTGAATAATAGAGGTAATCATTTCTTTACCTTGTTTTATAACTCCCCCTAAAAATAATTCAGCCCCTTCAGCTACTCCGATTTTCTGATTTTTAATCGGGTTATATGTTGTTGGTGCCATTTTTGGTTTTTGTGCAGAGTTATACTTTTTTGAGGGCGTCTGAATATTTTGTTGTTTAGTATCGATACCAGTAAAATGAATCATGAATAACCTTCTATTTATTGTTTATATTATAAAATACATAAAAAAAATATTTGCTATTATTATTTGAAAAATTTATTTTTCTTAAATTTTTTTTATCCATTGTAAAAACTTTTGTCTAATGTTAGAAATTCTGTATAATGGTAAAATAGTTTATAATACAAGAGGTTTATTATGTTAGTAGAATTAAATGAAGAAAATTTTGATAAAGAAACAAAAAATGGTTTAAAATTAGTTGAATTTTATACAACTTGGTGTACATACTGTCGCAATCAACGTATTGAGTTACAAGAATTGGAAGATTCTGATATTTGGATTGGACTTTTAGATGCTGATGAGTGTCCACAGTTTGCTAAAAAATATGGTGTAACGGGTTTTCCTACATTTGTGTTATTAAAAAATGGTGAAAAAATTGCTGAGTTTGTTGGATTTCATCAGAAGGCACAATTGCTAAATCGTTTAATGAATTATATTGTATAGTGAATAGTATCAAGGTTCTCATTTATCATATATACTTCGCCAGTATGGTGGTCGAAGTGGCATTTTGCTATGTATAATTTTCCTTCTTCAACGGCCGATTTCAATATTTTAGAATTTTGCATTAAAAAATTTTCGACCCAGATAGTGTGTTTACGGGCGAATTTATTATTACAGTCAAGTTGACCAGCGTGGTCAATTACTGGGTAAACGCATTTTAAAATTGACTGAAATTCTTCTGTTATTTCTGGATAATGTGTGTTTGCGTAATTCATAACTCCACAATCGTCGTGTCCTAAAAGGATAAGAAGTGGAACATGTAATTTCTTTACTGCATATTCAATACTTTCTCTAACGTTTTCTCCAACTGTAATTCCAGCTACACGTACTACAAATAATTCTCCTATCCCACAATCAAAAATAATTTCTGGGACAACTCTTGAGTCTGAACAACTTAATACACAAGCATAAGGTTCTTGATAAAGTGCAAGTTTTTGAAGTGTCGAAAGGCACATATTTTTTGCAGTTGGAGTACCATTTATAAAATTTTTATTTCCGTTTAGTAATTTTTCTAATTCTTTACGAGCTTTTTGAGGGATATTTGTAGGTAAATTCATCTTCTCTCCTTATGTCTTTTTCTATATTATAAGATGTTTTACCAGTTGTCAAAATTTATGCTGATTTTTCGCTTCCAAAATCAGTAATTTTTTTAATTTTGCTGAAATTGATTTTATCCATACTCGGTTCAATGAATTTTTTGATAATTACGTGTTCTACAAATTTATCTATTGGTCCAACTGTTAGTAAAAGTGCGGTAAATGCCCCTAAAGATTTCCAAGATTTTAATTTGAAAATGTCTTTTTCAAGTTTTGTTTTCATTTCAACAGAGTCTTTACAAGTGTCTAAAACTTTTTGGAATTCTTTTTTTGCAAAGGTTTTAATTCTATCTTCGTTTGAGTTTGCAATAGCACCTCTTTTACAGTTTGCAAGAAGTGTATCATAAACTTTGACAACTATATTTTTGCGTTTGAAATGACGTGTTTTATGTGAATAAAAGTTATCAAAACTTGTTTCAAAGTCTTTTAGTAAATCTTCTGCGTTTTGGTTTGGAGCAAAAACATCATTTGAAACTGAATGAGAACAAATAAATCTTAGGGTTTGTTCTTTTGCATTAGTCGAAAGTTTTTCTCCTCTAACTTTGCTAATATATGAAAATGCAGTTTGACCAATATGTCCAGACACAGTTGGAAGAGCAATACTTGCCATAGCTTGGAATACAGCTTGAGAAAATGCACGCTTACCGCTTGGATCGTATTCGTTACCTTTGTTTTTGTATTTGTCGTAAATGTCAGCACCAAAATACATTAGAGCTGGAACCCAAAATAATTTTGAAGCAGTTGGGGCAATTTCACTTATCGCAATACCAATGTCATTGGTGTATCCCAGCCCTCTTAGAGGCCAGTTTGCAAGTGGATCTATGTATTCTTGTTTTGCAGTTTTTTCAGAATTAATATTCTGAGTTTGAGCTCCGTAAAACGAAGTTCTGCTTATTGAGGTAACTTTCATCAATTCTCCAAGCTGTTAAACTATAAAAATAATCGCAAGTCTTATGCTATCATATTTTTGGAGAAAAGTCAAGGAAAAGCCCTAGAGGTCTTGCTTTAAACCCCTTGAAATCCTGTATCGTCAAGTAAATTGTCACTGTTAGATGATGCAACTGCCATTTGGTCGCATCGTTCGTTGAATTCGTGCCCAGCGTGCCCCTTAACCCAAATGAATTTAACATTGTGCGGTTCTTTTGCCTTCAATAATCTTTTCCAAAGGTCTTGGTTTTTAACTGGTTGTTTATTAGCTCCTTTCCAGCCTTTTTTAATCCAACCATCAACCCATTTTTGATTAAATGCATCAACTAGATATTTTGAATCAGATGTTAATTCAACATCACATGGTTTTTTTAATGCTTCTAACCCAACAATTGCAGCTAAAAGCTCCATTCTGTTGTTGGTTGTAACTTTGAATCCTTCTGTTAATTCTTTTTTATGGACTGTTCCATTGTCGTCTTCGGCGATAAGAATAGTTCCGTAACCACCTTTACCTGGGTTTCCGCTACATGCTCCGTCTGTGTATATTTTAATTAACATCTCTTCTCCGTTCTTTGTTTTTGGTTTATGGTTGAAATATTTTGTGTCATTCAGAGGGCTTTAGCCCGTGGAATCTCAAAATATTTCAATTGAAAATATATTTCTCTACCCCTCTGTGATATCCCATAATTCTAATATATCATCTGGGATTCTGTCTAAAAATCTTGATGGTTTTGATAATACCATATTCATAGAATAATCGTACATATCAACAGGATATGTTATGTATAAATTATTTTTTGCACGTGTTGTTGCAACATACATCAAGCGCAATTCTTCATCCATTTCTTCTTCTGAATTGAATGAGTAAGCACTTGGAAATCTGCCATCAACTGCTCCGATAATGAAGACACTATCCCACTCTAAGCCTTTTGCTGAGTGTATAGTTGAAATTGTTAGAGCTTCATCATCAGAATTTCTTTTATACATTCCTTCAACACTTGCATCTGGTGGTTCAAGTGCCATATCACTGATAAAATCTTCTAAGTTTGAATATTGACCAGCCAAATATTGGAAATGGTCTAAGTCTTTTTCACGTTTAGAAAAATCGTCATATTTATCTTTTAAAATTGGTTGATAGTAATTGATTACTTCTTCAACAATATCCGATGGTTTTTTTGTTGCAATAGTATTTCTTAATTTGTCTAATGTTTTTAGCATTGGAACAATACTTGTTGCTTTATTTGATGGTAAAAGTTTGACGTCAGGATTTAGTTGTCCTTTAATTACTGGCATGATGTTGTTCACAGTTGCAGCACCAACCCCTTTTAAGAGTAATAAAATTCTATTTAAACTGATAATATCATCTGGGTTTATAATTACTCTTAAGTGAGCAACAACATCTTTAATATGCGCTGTTTCCATAAATTTTGGCCCACCAAATTTTTGGTATGGGATTGCGTGCTTGGAAAGTTCAATTTCTAGAGAATATGACATTCTAGAGTTTCTTGCTAGTACGCAAATATCAGACAAGCTTACATCTTCATCTAACAATTCTAAAATCCTTTGACAAATGAAATCAGCTTCCATTTGAGTATTTTTTGCACAAATCAAAGCTGGCATTACTGGAGATTGGATTTCAGAAAATAGCGTTTTTGCAAATTTTTCTTTTGCTCTTGAAATTATTGTATTTGTTAAATTTAAGATGTTTTGTGTGCTTCTATAATTCTGTTCAAGTTTAATTATTCTTGTGCCATCAAAAAGTTTGGGGAAATCTAAGATATTTCTGTAATTTGCGCCTCGGAAAGAATAAATACTTTGCGCATCATCTCCTACTGCCATAATGTTGTTATGCTCTGATGCTAGAAGTTTTATAACATCTGCTTGAAGAGTGTTTGTGTCTTGGTATTCATCAACCATTATATATTGATATTGATTTGAAAGTGTTTTTCTCAAACTTTCGTTATTTTCTAATAAAAGTTTAACGTATAGAAGTAAATCATCGTAATCAAGAACAGAATTTTCTCTTTTGTAACCAACATATGCTTTGTGGATTTCAATAATTTGATCTTGGCAATGTGCAAATTGAGGAAATTCATCTTCTATAATTTGTTTTGTAGGAGTCTCTTTGTTTACACTTTTTGAATAAATTTCAAGAATTGTATTTTTCTTAGGAAATCTTTTTTCTTTTTTAGGATAAAGTTGTCCCACAATATGACTAATAATATCCTCACAGTCAGTTTTGTCTAAGATGGTGAAATTGTTTTTAAGTTTTAAGAGTTGGGAGTACTTGCGCAAAATAATATTCGCAAATGAGTGAAATGTACCACCCGCAACTTTTTCACATCTGTCATCAAGAACTAATGTCGCACGAGAAAGCATTTCTGCTGCAGCTTTTTTGGTGAAGGTTAAAAGTAAAATGTTTTCTGGTTTTATCCCATCTTCGATAAGTCTAGCTACACGATATGTAAGGGTTTTTGTTTTCCCAGAACCTGCTCCTGCGATTACAAGTATAGGACCTTCTTTTGATGTTACTGCTTCAAGTTGAGCCTGATTTAAGTCGGTTTCATAATTGACTTTGTAATCAGATTTGACTGTTTCACGTTTTTTTAAAACATATTTTTTACGTGTAGGTTTATTCTCTTCTGTTGTAACAATTTCATTTCCCATACGAGCCTATTATAAACCACTTTTGGTAATATTTTCAATTTGTGTATGTAAAGATTTTATAAGTCATTGAGGAATTAATTAAATTTTTTACCTAATCTGCCGATATTTAACATGTGTGTCGGATTAACACGAGTGAGAGGCTAAAATAGTGAAGAGAATATTTATTATTTTTTGTATGATTTTTATATTAATTGGAGGTTTAATGCCTTTATCTGCCGTTGCAGATGAAAAATATCGTAAATGGTCAAATCCAAAAGCAATTAAAACATATGTCCCAGCTCGTCATAGACATTCTCCGATGATGAAACGAGCATTTGCTGAATGGTCAAGAAAAACGAATAACAGAATAGTTTTTAAATACGTTGGGACAAAAACAGAGGCTGACATTGTTGTACGTTATTTTGAAGAGATAGGTGATTGTGGTGAAACAAACAACGCAATTGGTTGTGCTCGCTCAGCTTTTTATAATTGTACAAAAACAGAATGTAGATTTAAACATGTTTATATTGATATCGCTGATAAAACCATTAATGGTAGAGAATTGAGTACAAAAGTTGAAATATATACAACTATGCTCCACGAAATTGGTCATGCTATTGGTTTAGGTCATAACGAACATAACAAATATAGTATTATGAGCGTAAATCCTAATAGGTCTGTATTAAAGCAAGAAATAGATAAAGAAGATTTAGCAGAATTGGCAAAAATATATAAATGGTAATTTTGAGGTATAAAATGAAGAAATTTTTGATTGTATTTGGTGTAATTTTTATGTTTTTCGCAACAACTTGTTTGAATGTTTTTGCAGATGCAAGGTGGACTGAACCGAAAAATATTAAAACATATATTCCTCAACATGCTAAAAAAGAGTTGATGAAACAGGCATTTGCGGCTTGGACAAGAGCAACTGGCGGAAAACTTGTGTTCAGATATATAAATAATCCAAAAGAAGCGGATATTAAGGTGAAATTTGTACGTGATATTGCAGATGTTACAGGCAATAACACTACAATTGGTCAAACCTATCACACATCAAGAGGACCTGTTATGATTTCTGCGGAAATAACTATTTCAGATAGAGCTCCAAATGGTGCAGCATTTAGAAAAGATGCGGTTTATAGAGTTATGGTCCACGAAATCGGTCATGCAATAGGTTGGTTTGGACATTCTGAAGACAAAAGTAGTATTATGTATTATGCGAAAGTAAATAGAAATGCTACAATTACTCCAGCAGATGTTAAATATATCCGAAATTTATATGGATTTTAATTTTATTTGTTACGTTGACTAGGCATATTTCTGTCAGCGTATGACCAACCATTTACGTTGTATAACTGTCTAATATCAATTTTCATGATATCTTGTTTTTCTGTAATTGGCATATACATAATGCTAGATGGTTTACGAGGGTTATCTTTTAGTCCAAGAACGTGCCCAACTTCGTGTAACATTGTTGTATATATGTAATTGCTTGAATATTTTTTAGCTTCTTTGCTTTTTGTCGCAATTTTAATTGTTGCATTAGTAATTTTAGTTCCATTTGTTAATAACGAGTATCCACCAAGTTTAGATTCTAAACCTTCTGTGTTGTTAGTAAATTCTACGATTATATCTGCTCGTTTTTTATCAGTATATTCAAAGCGGATTTTTCCACTTGATTTTGCTGCCCAAGTATTAAATGCATTTTTCATTGAGCCAGCTTTAGCTTCATTTGGGACAAAGACATTAATTGGTGATTTTTGCCAGTGTGGAACTTCAGTTCTTTTTGATGTATTTGTTGCTGCTGCATTAGTGATGTTTGCAAATGCAAAAATAAATAAAAATACCGCAACTATTCCTAATAAAAATTTTTTCATATCTAAATCCCTTTCATATATGGATTATAACTTATCTACCAGTAAAACGCAACTTGTAGAAAATTTGTTCAAAATATGTTAGAATTCACGTGTAAGGAGTTTTGTATGTCTGAAAAAGAAAAAATGATTAGTGGTGAAATTTATCAACCTTTTTGCGAAGAATTAGAGACTGATAGAAATAGAGCCAAAAAATTATGTATGCAATATAATAGATTTTTTCCTGAGCAAAAAGATGAAAAAAGAGAGCTTTTAATTTCTCTTCTTGGCAACTACGGAAAAGATAGTGTAATCGAACCGAATTTTTTCTGTGATTATGGTTATAATATTGAATTTGGTGGTTACGTATATGTAAACCATAATAGTGTTTTTCTAGATTGTGCAAAAATTAAAATTGGTGATAATACATTTATCGGACCAAATTGTGGTTTTTATACGGCTATTCATCCTATTAAAGCTGAAGAACGTAATAAAGGTTTAGAGTCTGCAAAACCAATTACTGTTGGTAAAAATGTATGGATAGGCGGAGGGGTTACAATCCTTCCTGGGGTAACAATTGGTGATGGTGCAGTGATTGGTGCTGGTTCTGTTGTTACAAAAGATATCCCAGCAAATGTTGTTGCAGTTGGAAATCCTTGTAAAGTGATTAAAGAAATTGAACAATAAATAGCAAAAAATATATTCACCCGTTTTAGTATTTTTGCAATGTTCATTCATAATATACAAGTATTTAATAATCAAAATAAACCTCAATATAATGTTCAACCAAGAAAAATCTCTTTTGAAGCAAACAAATTAAGATTGACTAAAGAGATTATGTTGAATGCTGAACAATTGGAACAGGTATCTTTCATTGCTGATATATATAAAAAAGTTACAGCTTTCTATTCTGGATTAAATGGACCATATAGTTATAAATTCAAAGACTGTTTCCCAAATATGCTTGCTGGAGAGAAACGAAAAGGGTTCATCTTTGAGGGGCTTTTACCAAAGTTTGACAGCCGTTTACAGATTGCTAAATTAGATCCGTCTAATCCTGATGAAATTTTATCTTTAAGAATTACAGATAAGGAATATAAGGATTTATTGACTTGTAGAATTAATAATGACGGCAAAGCTCATATTTCAGCAGATGAAAATTATATCCCTGTTTGGGAATCCAATCCTTTTGCTCAAAATGCAGAGTTAAATCATGATGAATTTTTGTCAAAACTACAAGTTGTATTTTTGAATTTGAGAACATATTCTGAAAACTTTATAAAAATAAGCAAACAATTAAAATCCAACATGAATAAATCAACTGTAAGTGAGGCAATTTCTCACATTCAGTTGGTTAGAATAAGTCAAGGTATAAAACCTGAAATGGATGAATTGATATCAAATTATTCAGAGCTAGATTCATTATTAAGACTTGGCAGAGCAACTAATGCTGTTACATATAAGCGTATGTATTTTGGTGATGATTACGATTGCGGAAAGGGTATGTTATTCAGAAATATTGGTAAAAATGGGGAGTCATATCTTTATTGTCCAGCAAAATCAAAAGATGATGACAGAGTTTTGAGAATTGTCGTTCAAGATAAAAAAGGTAAGGCTATAAACGGATTTGTCTTTTATGAAGATGGTCGTGTAATGAAACAGGTTAGCGTTGAGGGTATAAAAGCAGAAGATTTTAGAATACAGAATTTGATAGAACTTTCTGATAGTGAAATTAAAACTTATGGCGTAAAAGATGCAATGGATATTCTCAATGAAAATATAACTAAATTCAAGGCATTTGTGGCTGAAAAAGTTCAGGTAAGAAGTGATAAAAAGGCAAGGAGACAAGCGGAATTATCTCAAAAAGCTGAACGTAAAAAGCAACGTATGGGAAGAATAGCTGAAAAAGAAAAAGCTATTGTCGAAAGAAAGGAAGCTCGTAGAGTTAAACAAGAAGAAGCTCTTCAAATAAGACAACAAAAAGAAGAAGCACGTAAAATAAAAGAAGAAGAAAATGCAAAAATAAGACAACAGAAATTGGAAATAAGTTTGCTAAAAGAGGCTGAAAAAATTGTATTAGAAGAAGAAAAAGAAATTTTAGAACAACGCAAATTACAAGCCCAATTAAGAGATATAGCAAGGCAAGCTAGAAGTGTTCAAGAAAAATTGCTAGGGGCATTAAATGGTAAAAAACCTACTCCAACAGAGCGTATGTCTGAAAGAAGAATTAGGGATCGTTATTCAAAAAAAGAGTTAACTCCTAAGGAATCAGGGGTTAAAAAGACTGAGAAAAGACCTGTGGAAGCTAAAGAAAAACCGCAAGTTACTCATTCGAAATTGCCGATTCGACCTGTTGCAAGAAATGTTATAACAAAGACTTATAATTTTTATGAGTTTAGTATTTCAAAATTTGTGAATGATTTAGGTAAATTATTTGCAACTCCTGTTGAAGAACGTAGTCCACACCTTATTCATGAATATTTGCCAGATGGTCGTATATTTAAAGGTAGAATTACTGTAAAAACTTCTGACGGAGCACAAGTTACAGTATCAAAAATAAAATCTCCATTATATGTAGATTTTAGTTATTATTCAGTAAAAATCACTAAAGATGGTCAAACTTATGTATTGAATTTTGATAAAGAAGCAAGTAAAGTTTTAAATTCAACACCAGAAGGTAAATTAATTATTGATGAAAAACATCGTGTAAATTATCTACCAAAGAGTCAGGTTGTCAAAAATTGTCCAATAGCGAACAAGCTTCCAATGTATTTTGATGAATTCTTTGTAAGGCGTGATGATGCTGAGCGTGTGGTTCTATCTACTGGTTTAAAAATGACAAAACTACCTTTTAGTAATGAAAAAATGCTTGCTCAAAAAGAGCAAGAAATTTTAGAAGCCTTAAAATTAGAACCTGATTATGATTAATCATTTACAGAAAATGCGTAGATGATTTTTCTGTTGTATTCTTCACCAGCTTTTAAGATACCTTTTTCGGCAAAGTTTTCTGTGTTAATTGCGTTTGGATAGAATTGAGGTTCAACACAGAAAGATGAGCGTTTTTCGTATTTTGAACCATGTTTGCCATTTGGTTGAGATGCTTTACCTAGGTGGTTTGCGGTGTAGAATTGGAATCCAGGTAGGTTGGTATAAACTTCTAATTCAATACCAGTTTTTGCTGACTTAATTTCGGCAACTTCGATTAGTTTTTTGCCGTCGTAACCATCAACACAATAGTTTTGGTCAAATCCAGAACCAATTTTCATTTGATCATCTTCAGAATTTATGACATCTCCGATTCTATGTTCTTCTGAAAAGTCAAAAGGTGTTCCTTTTACTTGTCTGATATTTCCTGTTGGAATTGCAATTGAATTATTTTCTGTGATTGCTGATGAATTTGGAAGCTTTACGATATGATCGTAAACCGAATTTTCTTGAGTATTTTCAACACCATCAAGGTTAAAATATGTGTGGTTTGTCATATTGATAAGGGTGTCTTTGTCTGATTTTGCATTGTATTCAATATGAAGTTTATTATCGTTATCAAATTTATAAGTTACTGAGGCTTCAACATTTCCAGGGTAACCAATTTCCATATCAGGTTTTATGTATGTGAATTTGATACCATCTTTTAGAACTGTTGCTTTCCAGTTTCTAACGTCAAATCCTTGTGTTCCTCCGTGAGAGTGGGTTTGTCCATTGTCTTTATTTTTCTCTAGGTCGTAAGTGTTTTCTCCGATAGTAAATTTACCGCCAGAAATTTTATTTGCGCAAGGCCCGATGGTTCCGCCAGCATGTCCAACTGGAGATTCTTCATATGGGGTTACGTTATTATAACCTTGAGTAACGTCTTTTAATTCTCCATTTTTATCTGGAACTTTTATTGATGTGATTGTCGCTCCAAATGTTGATAAGTCAACGCTTGCACCATTTTTGTTTGTGATTGTATAAAGGATTGCTTCTTCGTTTGTTTTTTTGATTGTACCGAAAGATTTTTGGGTAATTTTCATCCCATCAAAATTTGTATCAATGTTTTTATCTTCAACTTTTACACTTTTTGTAAAAGTGTCTTGAGCAAGTTGAGGTGGCATTTGTATTTGCGTTTGAACCATACGTTGAGCCACGTTTGGTGTATAATAAAACATTGTATGTGGGTTGAAATCTATTGGCATTAATAACTCCTTTTTAATTTCATTATAGATAAAAAAAGAAAATATTAAAAATTGCCTGATTTTTATTTATTGTAATTTTTTCTTAACTCATCAATAGAGTCGCCACCGAATTTGCGTAAGATTTCATCAACCAAAATCCAAGCAACTCGAGCTTCTGCAACAACTGAACATGCTTCAACTGCACAAACATCTGAACGTTCAAAATGAGCTTCTGTTTGTTCTTTTGTTTGAGAATCAACTGTTTTTAATGGGGTTTTCATCGTTGGAATTGGTTTCATAACCCCAAATACAACTAAGTCTTGTCCATTTGTTATGCCCCCTTCGATACCGCCAGCGTTATTTGTTTTGCGTTCAATTTCGCCATTGCTGATAAAGATTTCATCGTGGTATGCACTACCTTGATAGCCAAGAGGGTTTGTTCCGATTTCAACAACTTTAACCGCAGGAATACTCATAATTGCTTGTGCTAATTTGCCGTCAATTCCTCTATCCCAATGAACATGAGAACCTAATCCTACTGGAAGATTTTTATATACAACTACAAATTTCCCACCAACAGTATCGCCTTTGCCTCTCATAATATCAACTTCTTGCTCAAAATCAGCAGGACAACAAGCTGAACCGATTTGGAGAACTTTTGAAGAACCTGTGATATTTAATTCTTTTAAAATAAGTTTGGCAATTGCACCAACTGCAACTTCTATTGCAGTTTTACGGGCACTAGAGCGTTCTAAAATATTGCGTAAATCTGTTTGATTATATTTTACGCTTCCAGCATAATCAGCATGTCCAGGGCGATATGTTGAGAACGCTCTTTCATCTGTCACATCTTCTGGAGCAATGCTCATAATTTTTTTCCAAGATTCAAAATCTCTATTTTGAATAACCAAAGTAATAGGTGAACCTAAAGTTTTACCAAAACGAACCCCAGATGTAATTTCAACTGTGTCGTTTTCGATTTGCATACGCTCGCCTCTGCCGTAACCTTGTTGGCGACGTTTTAGTTCGTTGTTGATAAAATCTATGTCTATCGTGATTCCTGCAGGTACCCCTTCAATAATTGCAGTTAAACATTTTCCGTGGCTTTCTCCTGCTGTTAAAAATCTAAAGTTATTCATTATTCACCTTCGTCTTTGTGTTTTAGAAACGATTGAACTTTTGTTTGCATCATTTCTTCTTTTATTTTAAATCCTGAATCTGTATTTTGTACAATTTGATACATCTTTAGCCAATAAGTTTCTTTTGAGGGTTGTCGTTCTGCCGTAATTCTTATACCCTCTGGTGTTTCTGTGGCGGTGATGTTTCTGTATGTGTTTTTGTACCTTCTTAGTTTAGCAGTTTTTTGTCCCATTTTCAATTCTTTAAAAAATCTTTTTGTTGGGACAACAATATCTTCGGTTTCCCCTGTTGGTTTTACGACTTCTCTGATAATTTTTACATCTGGAGAGTACATTTCTAAAAGTTTTTCATCATATGTGTTTGCAAATTCTTGATATTGTTTGAAAAATTCGACTGCCTTTTGTGGGGTGCTAGCTAGAGCTTGGGGGTAAAGTATTGAACAAAATAAAAGCGATAAAATGATTTTTGTTTTCATAATATTCCTCCTTGTACATAGGTTATACAAATCCAAACAGAGAAACATTGTCTATTTTACTAGAATTATGTAGGCTTTTTGTGTAGAATAATAATGTTATGAAAAAAGTTTTGATAGTTGATGATGTTCCTGGTTGGGTAAGATTTCATCAGAATAATATTGAATATTTGAATCTAGGTATCAAAATTGATACTGCAAATTCTGCACGTGAAGCACTCACAAAACTAGAAGCCTCAATTGATGAACCTTACACGACTATATTTACTGATTTGCAAATGGAAAGTGATTTCTTGCCAATGATGGCTGGGGAATGGTTTGTAAAACAAATTAAAACTTATTCAAAATATTATAAAGATACAAAGGTTGTAATTGTTTCAGCCTCTCCATCTATTGATAAAATTGCAGAACGAAATGAGGTTTTATATTTACCAAAAGTTGTTGCAAGAAATTCTGATGCTGAGGTTTATAGAGAGTTTTTAGAGTAATTAAAATACTCATCGGCAGTTAGATTTCCGCCGTTACGACCACCTGCAATGTGTGAAATATCAATGTTATTCACCCCAAGTTCAATTGCTTTTAGAGAGTTTTTTAAAGCTAAATTTGAGGCATTATGTGCATGAAAACTTATATTATGATAACCCAAGGTTTTTAATTTATAATAATAAGTTGATATTTCATCTGGTTGCAGTGTCCCTTTACTATCAGCAAAATATACACCTTCAATAATATCTTTGTTTTCCCAAGCAAAAAGTTTTAAATACCCGTTAGCATCAACATTAGAAATATCCATTAATTGTAGATAAATTTTGTATCCTTTATTGTGTAAAATTTCTGCAATTTCAAGTGTTTCTGATATTTTTTCGGAACGTCCTGCAATTCTTATAAAGTCTAAAAAATCTTTACTAACATTAGGAAAATCGTCGCTTGAAAATCTTGTAGTATCAACCATTACACCGAGTTCTAGATTTTCTTTTGCTTGGTAAAATTTTTGAAGAAGTTGTGGGGTGCAGTTGTAAAATTTGCCTTTATCTTCATTATCTATGTGATTACGATATCCAATCTCGAAATAAGATACATTTTTATTATTTAATTTTCGCATCAAATCGAAAACAAATTCATCATCAAAGTTCCAATTTGTTTCATAACCGCTATCTCGGATTGTGCAATCTAATATTTTTACCATACTTGAATTTTATCACAAAATAGTTATATTATTATAATCTTTTACCATGGTGGATAATTTATTTTGAATTTCTTGTGGGTAAACATGATTTGTGACCAGAAGAGGAGTTTAATCTATGAGTACAAACATTTACCAACCAGAGGTTGTTCATTTGCAATCTCTAAATAATTTGTTTATTGAAATGACTGCAAAGAATTGTAATCAACGATGCAAGCATTGTTATATCGATTTTCCAATGTATAAAAAAGAGATTGATTATATAAATATTGAAACAATAAGACAAGCCATAAATGACACTATGAACGAAGATGTGGAGTGCATCTACCTAACAGGTGCAGAACCTATGACACACCCAGACTTTAATGCAATTTTAAGGTTGTGTTTAAAACGTACAAATGTTTGTATTTGTACTAATGGCTCATTTATAAATGAGAAAAAAGCTCGTTTTTTGAAACGTGTTGAAGAAGAATCAACAAATGAAATTATTTTTAAAATAAGTATTGATCATTATGAAGAGGTTAAAAATGATGATATTCGTTATCGTGGTTCATTTAGACAAGCTATTTTTGCACTTAAACACTTACTAAAATATAGTTTCAATCCGATTATTACTGTAACTAATTATTATAATTTGTCTGAACAAGAGTTAATTCAGGGTTTTGGGGAGTTATTTATTCATAATGATTTTGATTTAGATAAATCAAATCTTCAGATTATCCCTTGGCATGATAAAAATTCTCAAATTAGTGAAAATGTATCAAATATTTGTGGGTGTTTTGATTGTCAATTCGGACGAATTTTGACTGTGAATGGGGTATATTCTTGTCCATTTTTAGCTAATGATTATCGTGGTCGTTGCGGGAGCAGTTTTGTTGATTACAATAAAAAAAGCTCGCTTGAAACGAGCTTTTGTAATACTTGTATGTTAGCTAAAAAACAAATGTTTTCGATTGATTTTTCTCAGTTCGTATAATTATTTTTTAGCGTATAATTTTACTTTGAAGTTAATAAGAAGAACTCTTTTGTTCTTTTTATATGGAACGATTTCAGCAGATTGAATATCAAGGAAGTGTTCATGTTTGAACATTTCTTTAAGGAAATTGTCGTAATTAGAATAGTTACCAATCATTTCCATATTCAATCTTGCTACGTTATATTGACTACCTGCTTGAGCTACAAATGTGTCATCAGATGGTTCATATTCGTATTTGATAGATCTAACTTTGATTTGGTTAGCACGAACTAATTGTAAAATTTCTGTGAATTCACCTGCGATAACAGCCTCAGTATCCAAGCCTGACATTACAGGTTTGTAGAAAGGCTTTTGAGCCTTTTCACTTTCTTTTTCTTTATTTTTTTCTTCTTGTTCTTTTTTTCTGTACTGTTCAAGTCTAGCTTGTTTTTCTTGAATAGTATTTTGTTTATTTTGAACTTCTGTTTTAGCACTAATATAGCCATTGTAGTTTTCATAAACCTTAGGTGCATAATAACCTATGGCAGCAATTATTAATACTATCAATCCTATTGGTACTATAAAGTCTTTCAATTTTTCGCTATCCATTTTTTATCCTTTAAAGTTAATTATTGTGCTGGTTGATCTGCTGTTGCATCTGTATTGTCGTCATTATCAACAGTTTTATTTTCTTTTTTCTCTTTTGCCTTTTTAGCTTCATCAGCAAGTTTTTTCATATGAGCTTTGATTTGAGCATCACTCATATTTGTAATCTCAAAGATATATGGAGCATTGTCAATTGTAGAAGCTGTGCTATTTACAACTTTATCCAATGAACCTGCTTTTAAATCTAATTTGCTGATTCGTAATTGAGATTCGTATAAAGAAGCTTTTAAGTGTTTAAAGAATACATAAACATCTTCAACAGAATCTGCACAACCTTTGATGTTGATTTTTCCGTCGTCAGTTGTTAAGAAGTATGTTAAATATAAGTTTTGAGGAATTGATTCACCCAAAGCTGTGTATGCCATAACCTTTGTTTGGTTATTTTTCATTACTCTTTCAATTTCTAAGAAAGGATCAAATTCAGGAGTACCTTTCTCTTCTGAGAAATCTGCAATCTGAGCATCAAGTGCTGTAATTTGGCTATCCAATTCTCCCATTTTGTTTTGTTCTTGAGTCATCAAGTTTTGATAGAAGGTGAAACCAAAGTAAATAGGAGCAATAATAAGTGCACCAATAATAAGTACAATTACTGCTGCTTTGTTAGGTGTTAACTCTACTCCACCAATTTCAATTGTTGAAACAGTTGTTTTCTTTTTACCTTCTGCGATGTAATCAATGTCAACAGGCATTACACCAGCTGGTGACATTGCACCGATGATGTGTAAAGAAACTTTGATTTGATCTTCGGCAAAGATGTTTAAGCTCATTTCCATCAAAGGTTCTTTTCTGAATTGGTTGTCTTCAACTGCAATTGTTTGACCACCGAATTGTAGGCGACTTGCAAGAATTTCTGCTGATACTAAGTCAGTTTCAGAAATTACAAGTAATGAACTTGATGGTGTACTCATCAATGCGATTTGTGCAGCGTTTTCAATTGCCGCATAAATTTCTTCGCCTTCATATGATTTCAATGGTAGAGGTTCTTCATAGAATTCAAGAATTCTTTTACCTTGTAAACCTAGCATTTGGAAACCACTGTTGTTAACAATCATCAAACTCCAAGAGTGACCTTCTTGCATTTGATCAGCGGCAATACCAGTTCTAGCTAATGCTTTCAAGTCTGCGAATAATGAACATTCAACACTTGCAAGTGTTGCGCCCATACTAGCAAGAATTTCTTTAATTTTATTAACAGCGTCAGCTTGAACCGCAGTATAGAATACGCTTCTTGAATCTGAATTTGTTGAAGCTAATGCATCAAACCAACGTGGTAATGGTTCTTTACGTTTGAAAATAAATGTTTGTTCTAATTCACCAATAACAATATTTGTGATTGCTGAATCATCCAAAAGCAAAGGTAATCCTTCTTTTAACCCAAACCATACTGTTGGTAAACTCAAATGCACCAACGCTTTGTTAGGGTTGATGTTTCTCATTTGGAATAGGGCTGTTAATGCATTTTTAAACTCTTCGTAATTAGCAATTTCCCTTTGTGCTTCATTATAATCTAATGGAGTTTGAGCGTAAGATTTGACATTTCCAGCCTTGTCAACTTCAACCATTTCCAAGCCACATGCCGGCGAAACCGTTACGTAAACTTCACTTCCTCCACCAAATCCACTCAATAAACTATTTAATGACATATCTACCTTTTTACTCTTCTTACTATTATCTTATTTTTATTATACAATATATTTTATAAATGAAAAAATCTTAACATAAATTTACACCATATGGAGGACAAAACTTTTTATATGCAAAAATTAGTCGAGAGAATAAATAATCTAAAAAAAGAAAAGAAAGCTGTTATACTTGCGCATTGTTACCAACCAGTTGAAATTGACTTGGTTGCAGATTATGTTGGGGATTCTTTGTATTTGAGTCAAGTTGCCGCAGAAACTGATGCTGAAATCATTGTTTTTGCTGGTGTTTCATTTATGGCACAAACTGCAAAAATTTTATCACCAACGAAAAAAGTTTTACTTCCTCAAAAAGATGCTGGTTGCGAAATGGCTGATATGATTAATTATAAGCAAGTACTAGAATTCAAGGCAAAACATCCAGATATTCCTGTTGTTTGTTATGTAAATTCAACTGCGGAAGTTAAGTCAGAGTGTGATTTGTGTTGTACCAGTTCAAATGCAGTTCAAGTAGTAAAAAGTTTGAAAGCAGAAAAGATTTTATTCTTACCTGACCAACATCTAGGAAAATGGGTTGAAAAACAACTTGGGAATTTAGAGGTTATTACTTATCCTGGTTGTTGTCCAATTCACGAACAAATTTCTCCAGAAGAAATTGCAAATATTCGTGCAAAATATCCAGATTCTCTTGTTTTGGTACACCCAGAATGTGAAATGTCTGTATCATTAATGGCAGATTATGTTGGAAGTACTGCTGGTATTATGAATTTTGTTAAAAATTCTGATAATAAGTCATTTGTTATTGTTACTGAAAAAGGTGTTGTTGATAGATTAGAACGAGATTACCCAGAAAAAGAATTTATTCCAATTAGAGATAATCTAGTTTGTCCATCTATGAAAATGACAACTTTAGAGGATATTTTAAATGTTTTAGAAAATGAGACAAATGAAATTGTTGTAGAAAAAGAAATTGCAATAAAAGCAGTTAAATGTATTGATAGAATGTTAGAGGCATCAAAATAGTTATGGAAAATTCTGAAATTATCTATGGTAAAAATTCTGTGATGGAAGCGCTTATTGCGGGAAATCGTGAGATAAATAAAATTCTTATTTCAAAAAATATTCACTCAGATAATAAGATTAATAAGATAAAAGAACTTGCTCAAGAACGAGGGATTGTTTTTCAGTTTGTTGCAAGAGAAAAGTTTCAACCTTATGCAGAATTTAATCATCAAGGCATTATTGCTCAAATTTCGCCTATTAAATATTATGACTTGGATGAGTTTCTAGAGAAAAAAGAACATACAAATTCTTCATTAGTTATTTTAGATGGTGTTGAAGACTCTCATAATTTGGGTGCAATCATAAGAACTTGTGTTTGTGCAGGTGTTGATGGAATTATTATTCCATCACGTAGAAATGTTCAGGTGAATTCAGTTGTAGAAAAAACAAGTGTGGGTGCAATAAATCACATTCCTATCATAAAAGTAAATAGTCTTGTTAACGCAGTTCAAACCCTAAAGGATAACAACTGGTGGATAATTGCAACAGATGCTTCAGCAAAAGATAATTACTATGATGTTAGATATGATGATATGAACTTTGCAGTAATTATGGGGGCTGAGCATGCAGGGGTTTCAAAATCTTTGTTAAAAGCATCAGATTTTGTTGTTAAAATTCCTATGCAAAATAGTTTTAATTCTTTAAATGTATCAAATGCATTAAGTGCGATTATTTTTGAAACTTTACGTCAAAAATTGACTAAAAAAGCAAAATAATAATACAATCAGATGACCCCAAAATTAATACTTAGTTATATCATAGTGATATAGTAAGATTGGAGCATACTGTGAAAAAAGAATTTGAGCACTTTGGCATACTTTCAGATGATATTTCTGATGAGAATATAGATTTTAAAAAACTTCAAGAACTCGAGGTTGAAGACGAGGATGAAGATGGTGAAGATGTCTTGAAATCCGTTGAGGATCCTAAAGTCCAAGAAAGTTTGTTGTCTGTTAATTCAGATGACAGCGTTAAAATCTATCTTAGACAGATAGGTAAAATTCCACTTTTGTCTTCTGAAGAAGAGCTTGAATTAGCAAAGAAAATTCAAGAAAATAGAGATGAGTTTGCCAAGGATGTATTAGTAAATGCTAACTTGCGTTTAGTTGTAAGTATTGCTAAAAAATATATTGGCAGAGGGTTGTCTTTCTTAGATTTAATTCAAGAAGGAAACGTTGGTTTAATCAAGGCGGCAGGTCGTTTTGATTATAAAAAAGGTTATAAATTTTCAACGTATGCAACTTGGTGGATTCAACAGTCTATTACAAGAGCAATTGCAGATAAAGCTAGAATTATCAGATTGCCAATTCATATGATTGATTCAATTGGTAAAATTCGTCGTGCGACAATTGATTTAACAACTGAGCTTGGGCATCCGCCAACAAAACAAGAAATTGCATACAGATTAGGTATGCCTGTTTCTAAGCTAACTGCAATTGTTAAATCTGCTCAATCTACTGTTAGTATGGATACTCCAGCAACTTCAGATGAGGATTCATCAAAAATTGCAGATTTTATTGTGGATAATTCTACAATTACACCAGATGGTAAAGTTACTCACGATAACTTGTTAGAAGATATTAGACAAATTCTAAATCAGTTAAGTC
Organism: bacterium; assembly: GCA_017626055.1. Taxonomy (GTDB): domain Bacteria; phylum Cyanobacteriota; class Vampirovibrionia; order Gastranaerophilales; family Gastranaerophilaceae; genus Zag111. The sequence continues at coordinate 180,053 of JAGAJM010000004.1, forward strand.
AGAAAGAACGTGATGTGCTTATTTTACGTTATGGTTTAGACAATAATGGTGTGAAGAAAACTCTTGATGAGATTGGTTCTCAGTATGGGGTTTCTCGTGAGAGAATTCGTCAGATTGAAAACCGTGCTATTTCCAAACTTAAAAAATTATGCAAAAATGAAAAACTTCACGATGGCTTGATGAATTATTTCAATGCTTAGAACGAGAGGATTATCCGTTATTGTTTGTCTGGCACATATTTGATTAAATCACTTACTGTACAATTTAATGTATAGCAAAGTTTATTTAGGGTTTCAAAATCAATGCCTTTAGTTTTGTCATAATACAAATTATAAACAGTGTTATAAGAAAGGTTCGCAATTTTTGCAACCTCAGAGATATCAGTTTTTCTATGCCCTATCATTGTTGAAATATTGTTTACTATCATTCTTGTATAATATGATATTTTTAAGGATAAGTTGATATTTTTCAGTATAATGAGTAATATATTATTATACTGAAACAAATTAGAAATATTATGTTACAAAGGAGTGTAAGATGTTAGTAGAATTAAACTCTGAGCAGATGAAAAGCTTGTTACGTATGCATAAGGTAAATATTGGTGATATGTCAATTGAAATGGTTGAAGATACATTAATGTTAAACGATGCTGGAGTTTTATCTGAGCTCAAGTCTATGAATTTACAGTTCTCTAAAAATGAATTGGCTAATTCTGATTTTATTGATTACTTTAGGAATTTAGTATGTGAACATTTGAATTTATCTACAAACGAGGTTATTTATCATCATTATACAGTAGATGAAATAGGCTTTAGAATTAGGATATTCCCTCAGAAAGAATTGTTTCTTATAATGAGTGATAGAACTAATGTAGTTTTAAATTGCCAAAAATTATATGAGGGTAATGATTTTATAACTGAGTATCAAATAGGTCCTTATAGGCGACTTTGCAACTCTCAATACTATTTCAGATGGGTGGAGTATTTTTAGGTTTATTTACCCTGGGATTTTAACGCAGAATTCTGTGCGAACATTTTCTTCGCTTGTTACAATGATTTCGCCACCATGTGCCACTGCGATTTGTTGAGATAAATAAAGTCCTAATCCAGTACCAACTTTACGCAATTTTTTTGCAGCAGAGTAGTATTTGTTGAAAATCATTTTAATTTCTTTTTCATCAATTCCTTGACCATAATCGATTACGGAAATTGTGGTGAAATTTTGGATTTTGCCGACTTCTATATCGATAGATTTTTTTGTATTACTGTGGTCGATTGCATTAGAAATAAGGTTTTTAATTACACGTCTTAATTGCATTGGATCTGCTTCGATTGTTGTTGCAGATTGAGTTGGTGTGAATTTTATTTTTAATTTTGCTTCTGTTGCTAAAGGCTTAACTTCAGATACAATTTCTTCGATAAATGGATTAAGTTCAAATTTTTCTTTTACAAGTTGAATACCTTGGTCTTTTAGTTTATAGGTTTCAAGAAGAATTTGAACAAGATCTAATAGACTTTTGTTTGATGCTTTCATATTATCAAGGGCGAATTTTTGTTTTTCTGAAATGTTGCCGAATTTGTTTGCTAAAAATAAATCAATCATATTTGATGCTGCAACGATTGGAACTTTCAAGTCATGGGTTAGTGTTGCAACAAAATCTTCTTTTAGGGTTTCGATTTCTTTTTCAGTTGTAATATCTTTGATAATTAATACGTATCTTTTCTTTTCAAGAGAAGATAGTGCTTGAGAACTTATTACAAAATTATTTGTTGGGGTGTGTTTGATAAAGATTTCGATATTATTTAATTCTGATGAGATTTCAAAACTTTCATCGTTTACAGGTTGAATAAATTCAAAAACGTTTTTACCAATGATATCTTTACCTTTAATTCCAAACCATTTTAAAATTTTTGGAGTAGCTCTAAGGATATCAAATTTTTCATTAATGATTAATATACCATCTGATAGAGAGTTGATTACAGATTCAAGCAATTTGTTTTGGCGCATAAGTTCTGCTTGGTATTCAATAATCATTTTTTCTCTATCGTTAAGAGTTTCTACCATTCGGTTAATACTATCTGTAACGTTTTGGTATGTAGGGTGTTCGATTTTTTCTATTTTTGTTGATAAGTTACCATAACGGATAGAATCAACTGTTGTTGTTACTTTACCTAAATAATCGTTGATTTTTGACCAACGTTTGTTCGTTTTCCTTGTGATGAAAAACAGGCAAATGAAAACTATTAGTACACATATATTAATTACGTAAAAATATGAAAACATTTATTACTTTTTTCGCTCTTTCCACTTATAAAGTTTTAACTATTATGATATAATTATAGCAAATAGTAGCGGGTTTGTTAATACGTGAGGAATTGTAGAAACCAAATGTCAAAAATAAAACTGCCAAACTCAATAAAAATGGTGATTACAGATTTTGACGGAGTTGTTACGGATAATTGCGTTTATATTAACGAAGACTTTACAATGTCTAGGAAGCTCAATTTTAAAGATGTAATGGGCTTTTCTATTTTGAAGAAAAATGGTTATGAAGTTGCTATAATTTCTGGGGAAGAAAATCCTGCAATTACTGTTCTTTCTAAAAAGTTTAACATTACTGAAATTCATCAAAAAATCAGAATTAAAATTGATGTTTTAAAATCTATTATTGAAAAATATAATTTGACTCAAGATGAATATGTTTATCTTGGGGATGATATAAACGATTTGGAATGTTTAAATTTTGCGAAATACAAAATTACAGTTCCACATGCGGTTGAAAAAGTTAAAGCGGTAGATGGTATTCAAATAACGGAGAATGTAGCAGGTAATGGTGCATTCAGAGAGGTGGCAGATTGTCTAGTTGGATAAAAAATGTTGTTGATAGAATTAAAGACTTAAATGGTTCGGTGGATTCTTATAGAAAAGATTCAATTATTCAGTCAATTCCGACTGTTGCTTATGTTAATAAGGCTAAAAAGCTTATAGAAAATAAAAAATATGATGAGGCGGAAGGTGTATTAAGAGAAGCACTAGATATTTCAACTCAAGACTCTCGTGTTTATAAATACTTGGGTAAAATATATGAATTTAATTATAATTTTACAGAGGCAATTGGCTTTTATGACAAATCTTCAAAATTAAATCCACAAGACAAAGAAATTTGGTTGCGTCTTGGGATGAGTCAGTTGAATGCAAAATTATTTGACGATGCCCTAAAATCATTTGAAAAAGCAAATAAGGTTACCCCGATGAATACTGATGTACATACAGGTTGGGGTATGACTTTGATGAAGTTGAAAAAATACGCTTTAGCTCGTGATAAATTCATCATCGCAACTCAGATTAGCAAATATAATTACACCGCAATTTTGCTATCTGCGATTATGGAAATCCGTTTGTATGATTATGAATCTGCTGAGATGAAGTTGAGTTTTTTAGCAAAAGTTGCGCCAAATGAAAGTAGTACATATGAGTATGCTAATTTAAAATTATTAAAATCAGATTATCGTGCAGCTGAAAAATATGCCAAAAAATCTATTGAATATAATAAATTAATGCTCCCAGCGTATTTTGTTTTAGGTGAAGTTTATTCAATTGAAAATGATTTGGAAAAGACAGAAGAAACATTTAGGCTTGCCGTTGAACGAGGTTTAGAAAATGAAATCTTACATTTTGAGTGGGGTAAGGCTTATGTTAGATTTTTCAGTTTTGAAAAAGCAAGAGAACATTTTGCAATTGCATTAGAAAAAGATGAAGAATATCTTGATGCAAAAATTGGTATGTCTTTAGTTAATGCTCATAATGGAGATTTTGCGTTACTTCAAGAATTGAAAGAAAAAAATGGTGAAAATGTATATATCCAAGAGGGTATTGGTTTAGAAAGACTTGCTCAAGGCAAATATGAAGATTCAATTGATATGTTCAAAAAAGCTTTGAGAACTGATACAAAACAATTATTTAATTATTTGAATATTGCTAGAGCTTATAGGACTTGGGATAACAAAGATAAAACAAGAGAATTTTTTGAAAAATTTATTCATGAATGTCCACAATATTTTGAAGGGATTTTAGAATATTCAAAATGGTTAATAAATATTTCTGATTTTGCTGATGCCCAAAGAAAACTAAGAAAAGCTGATAAATTACGTAAAGACGATGTAGAAGTTATGAATTTATTGTTCTATACTTCATATAGACTTGTCAAGGAAAATGTTTGCGAATATAATATAAAGGAAGCAATTTCTATTGCTGAGAAAACTAAATCTATTGGAAATTTTGATTACGAAACCGAAAAAGTAGAATTAGAGAATTTATTAGTAAATATACAGGGAAACAATTAAATTGAAAAAGATAATAGTACAGAAGTTTGGTGGAACATCTGTTGCAGACACAGATAAAATTAAAAATGTTGCCCAAACTGTCATAAGGGAGAAAAATAACGGAAATGATGTTGTGGTAGTAGTTTCAGCGATGGGACATACAACAGATCATTTGGTAAAAATGGCAAAAGATTTAAACCCTAATCCATCAGCAAGAGAAATGGATATGCTTTTGTCAACAGGTGAGTGTGTTTCTATTGCTTTATTAACAATGGCAATTCAAGCTCAAGGTTATAAAGCAGTTAGTTTCAACGCAACACAAATTGGTATTTTAACAGAAAATGTTCACTCAAAGGCAAGAATTGTTGATATTAAAACTGAAAAATTGAAAAAGAATTTAGAAGAAGGAAATATCATTGTTGTTGCAGGTTTCCAAGGTGTGACAGAAGATGGTGAAATCACAACATTAGGTCGTGGTGGTTCTGATACATCTGCAGTAGCGTTGGCCGCAGCTTTGAATGCCGAAAGATGTGATATTTATACAGATGTTGAGGGCGTTTACACAACAGATCCTAGAGTTGTGCAAAATGCTTCGAGACTTGATATTATTTCATACGAAGAAATGTTAGAATTGGCTCATGCGGGTGCTAATGTTCTTCATCCTCGCAGTGTTGAAACTGCAAAACAATGTGCTGTACCACTAAGAGTTCGCAGTAGTTTTAAACTAGAAAACATGGGAACATTAATTTTAGGAGTTGAAAAAATGGAAATAAATAAACCAGTCGCAGGTGTTGCTGCGGATTCATCACAAGTTAGAGTTGTAGTTTGCGATGTGCCTGATACACCAGGTGCGGCGGCTACTTTGTTTAGTAGTTTGGCTGATGAAAATGTTTCAGTTGATATGATTATTCAATCATATGCTCGCAAAGTTTCTAATACAAACGATATTGCGTTTACTATTAACAAGGAAGATTTGGATAAAGCAACAGCTATTTTAAAAGATGTTCAAGTAAAACTTGGTGCTGCTGATGTTAAAATCGATGATGATATTGCAAAAATTTCTATTATCGGTGCTGGCATGATTGATAGACCTGGTATTGCGTCAACTATGTTTAAAACTTTGGCTGAAAATAACATCAATATTAGAATGATTTCAACAAGTGAAATTAAAATCAGTTGTTTAATCAACAAAGATGATGCTCAAGCAGCAGTTAAAGCGTTACATGATGTATTCAATCTTGGTTGTGACGAAATTGCTGATGTAAAAGGTACATTGCCAGATGTTTAAAATCTGATTTGTAAAGATTATTTATTAAAAGGGTAGAATTTTAATAATTCTACCCTTTTTACTAGCAAAAAATAAAATTTTCTGTATTAATAGTCATGGGGAATATATTCTTAACATGGTCAATTCAGTAACAGATAAATTTTCAACATTTTCAACGCTAAGTAAGTATAGTACTTATGCGAATTTTTCTGTTCCGAGCTCGCCAAGTGTTTTGACTCAATCTGGGGGGCAGGTCAAAGATACTTTTGAATTGAAACAAAACAAAGGTAAACAATTATTACCTTTAGGTTTAATTGCTGGTGGTGGAGTATTGTTATATCTAGGTTTGAGAAGACCTTCTCCTAGAACTATGTACACAAACTTTATAAATGGCAAACTTTTTAATGTTGAGAAAAAGATGAGAGTTTTCACCGCGAGTGTGAAAAATAGTTTGGATAAAGTTACAGCTGAAGCTACAAACTTTATTGATGGTTATAAAACACGTAGATTTATTGATCCTGCCGATAATTTAGGGCCATTAAAATCTTTAACAGATCCAAGACATTTGATACATGCTCAAGATATTGCGTTTGAAACTATTATTGCTAGAGATCTTGCTCGTACTAGAGTGGGTGCAACTGATTTTGGTAATTTTTCATCATTGGTTACAAGTTTGATACGTACTGCAAAAGGTGAGATGGCTGATAGTCAACGCCTTGTAAAATTAGATTTTGGGGATATATTAGCGACTCCAATTGCAAGAAATGAAAAATATGTGGATTTAATCGAGGAATGTGAAAATCGACTTATTAGTATGATAAATTTCTCAAGTGAACAAACTGGGAAAATTATTGATGAGCAGACTTTAGCAGTTGTAAAACATTTACATATGCAGATGGCAAATGCAGTTTTAGAATCAAGAAAACGTGTTAGACATTCAAAAATGAATATTATAGATGAAACATATTCTAGAATGAGAAGTATTTTAGGAGTAAATAATTTAAGACCGACTTATAATATGGTTTCTGAGGCAACTGGTTTTGCACATTTAACTGAAACACAATTAAAACCAACGAAATTACCTGCAAAACTAAGAAAAGCTGTTCCTTATAATGCTTATTTAAAAGCGCTTCAAACAAAGGATTTTAGTAATTTAACAGATGAAGATATAAGGGAAATTTTTTATTCTGCACATTATGAAAATAATTTGCAAGATTTAGGATTTTTAATTGACAGGTTAAGACTTAGACAAGCCGTAGATAAAGCAAAATCTCCAGATAGAGCATCATCTTACGATGTAATTGTTCCTAAATTAGAATACTTATCAAAACGACTTCACGAATTTGGTAAACGTGAATTGTTTGGAGTTCTTGATAAAGATTTTGATCATATGCGTTTGGAAAATAAAAGAGCCTCTGTATATTATGTTTTAAGGGTTGCAAGACGTTTAGGATTTGACAGTATTCAAGATATGGATGCAATGATGTTGAAAGAAAATTCAGCATATGCGGACCTCAACATAAGAAAATATATTCAAATTTTTAAAGATAATCCTGATTTATATTTTAGTTAGTTTAAAACATGTTAAAAGATATAAACAAACTCCTTGCATAAAATAGTATAAAAGCATGTTCATGATAGAATTTTATTAACAATTATCTAGAGAGATATTTTATACTAAAAGGAGAAAAAGAATTATGACAGAAAAACGAGTATGGCTTTTCAGAGAGGGCGACGCTTCTATGCGTAATCTTCTTGGTGGTAAAGGTGCAAACTTGGCAGAAATGACAAACTTAGGTTTACCAGTTCCTCCAGGTTTAACTATCACAACTGAAACTTGTATGGCTTACATCAATAATGGTAATAAAATGCCAGAAGGTTTAATGGATGAAGTTAAAACTGCTTTAAAAGAAGTTGAAGCTCAAAAAGGTCAAAAATTTGGCGATCCAGTAAACCCACTTTTAGTATCAGTTAGATCTGGTGCTAGAGTTTCAATGCCTGGCATGATGGAAACTATCCTTAACCTAGGTTTGAACGATCAAACAGTTGAAGCAATGATTAAATTAACAAACAACCCAAGATTCTGCTATGACTCTTATAGAAGATTCTTAACTATGTTTGGTTCAGTTGCTTGGGAAATGGACAGACAAAAATACTTCGAATCTGAACTTGAAAAAGTTAAAGAAAGAGAAGGCGTAAAACAAGATACAGAAATTTCAGCAGAAGGTTTGAAATCTTTGATTCCTGTTTACAAAAACATTATTAAAGAAGTTACTGGTAAAGAATTCCCACAAGATCCATATGTACAACTTCAAGAAGCTATTGAAGCAGTATTCAGATCTTGGAATATTCCACGTGCCGTTGCTTACAGAAACATGAACAAAATCGATCACAATTTCGGTACTGCGGTTAACGTTCAATCAATGGTATTTGGTAACATGGGTGACGATTGCGCAACAGGTGTTTCATTCACTCGTAACCCAGCTACTGGTGAAAACAAATTCTATGGTGAGTACTTAACAAATGCTCAAGGTGAAGACGTTGTTGCTGGTATCAGAACTCCAAAACCTATCGCTGAATTGGAAACAGAAATGCCTGACTTGTACAGACAATATGTTGATATCGCTAAAAAACTTGAACTTGGTTATAAAGATGTTCAAGATATGGAATTTACAATTGAAAAAGGTAAACTATATATTCTTCAAACTCGTAATGGTAAAAGAACTGCAGCAGCTGCTGTAAGAATTGCCGTTGAAATGTGTGAAGAAGGTATCATCTCTAAAGAAAGAGCAATCCAATTAGTTGATCCTTATTCAGTTAACCAAATCTTACTTCCATGTTTTGATGCTAAAGCTATGGAAGAAGCTAAGAAAATTTCTTCAGGTGTAAACGCATCTCCAGGTGCAGCAGTTGGTAAAATCGTATTCGATACAGAAGAAGCTGCTCAAAGAGGTGAAGCTGGTGAAAAAGTTATCTTAGTTCGTATTGAAACTTGTCCAGATGATATTCATGGTATGGCAGTTGCTCAAGGTGTATTAACTCTACGTGGTGGTGCTACTTCTCACGCAGCAGTAGTTGCTAAAGGTATGGGTAAACCTTGTGTATCTGGTTGTGAAGATATTAAAATCGACCTAGACAAAGAAACATTAACAGCTGCTGATGGTACTGTTTACAGAAAAGATGACATCATTTCATTAGATGGTGGAAAAGGTCTTGTAATGGCTGGTGCAGTTAAATTAGTTGAAGCTCAAATTGATGACAACTGGAACAAATTCTTCTCTTGGGTTGACGAAATCAGACAAATCAAAGTAGAAGCTAACGCTGATACTCCAAAAGATATCATCAACGCATTGAAATTCGGTGCTGAAGGTGTTGGTCTTTGCCGTACAGAACACATGTTCATGGATCCAGAAAGACTTCCTTGGGTACAAAAAATGATTATTGCAGGTACTGCTGAAGCAAGAAAAGAAGCTTTGGCTAAACTTCTTCCAATGCAATATGCAGACTTCTATGCAATGTTCAAAGAATTAGGCGACAAACCTTTAACAGTTCGTCTATTAGACCCACCACTTCACGAATTCTTACCTAACAAAGAAGATTTAATCGCTGAAGTTGCAACATTGAAAGCTCTTGGTAAAGATGCTTCTGAAAAAGAAGAAATGCTTCACATTGTTGAAGGTCTTTCAGAATCTAACCCAATGATGGGTCTAAGAGGTTGCCGTCTAGGTTTGACTTACCCAGAAATCAACGAAATGCAAGTAAGAGCAATCTTCGAAGCATGCTGCGATTTGAAAAAAGAAGGTTATGCAGTTAAACCTTGGGTAATGATTCCACTTATCGGTCACGTTAACGAATTAAAAGTTGCTAAATAAATTTTAGTAAGAGTAGCAAAAGACGTTATGACTGAAAAAGGTGTTGAAGTTGAGTACAAATTTGGTACAATGATTGAAATTCCACGTGCAGCATTAACTGCTGATGAGATTGCTGAATACGCAGAATTCTTCTCATTCGGTACAAACGACTTAACTCAAATGACATTCGGTTACTCAAGAGATGATGCTGAAGGTAAATTCTTGAACAGATATGTTGAACAAAAAATCTTAGCATCTAACCCATTTGAAACACTTGATACAAAAGGTGTTGGTCAATTGGTTGAAATGTCAATGACAAAAGGTAAAGCTGTAAACGCATCATTAGTTGGTGGTGTTTGTGGTGAACACGGTGGCGATCCAGATTCAGTTAAATTCTGTCACAGAATTGGCTTGAACTATGTATCATGCTCACCATTCAGAATTCCTCAAGCAAAATTAGCTGCAGCTCAAGCAGTTGTTGAAGGAAAATAATTCTGAATAGAATAATATTAAAAGCCTCGAGGGAACTCGGGGCTTTTTTAATTGAAACGATTTATTACATAAATTTGTAACAATGGTGAAAAATTTGCGTGTTTTTGTTACACTTAAATTAAAGACATGATTACAAGACTTGGACAACTTGATTTTGTAAGACCGATAAGGTCTTTTGAGTTTAATCCGTCGAGACATGCTTCAGAGGTAGATAATTACTTGGATGCGATACAGACGACGGGGGTAGGGGACTACATATCCAAAACAGGTTCAAGTGATATATTTGAAAGGGAGGAGAAAAGGGACAAATCAAATGTTTCTTTGACTGCTCGAGATGAAAATTATGAGAAAAAAGCTGATAGAGAGAAGAATTGGATGTCAGCAATAACTGGATTATTTGACTGGTAGGATAAAAAATAAAATTTTTTTAACAAACCCCTTTACAAAAAAAAATTAGCATGTATTATATAACTTGTAGCCGAAATTAAATTTCGACTGCACCATCGAAAAGATGGGGGCTTAGCTCAGCTGGTAGAGCACCTGCTTTGCACGCAGGGGGTCAGGAGTTCGAATCTCCTAGCCTCCACCATAAAAGAGACCGATTAAGGTCTCTTTTTTTAAGCAAAAATCACGCACTGTGTGGGCTTTAGCCATTTAGTAAAATTCTCTAAATCTCATTTTCTTGAGAAGTTCTCTGTTATTTGGGGCGAATTCACTTTCGCCAATTTCAAAGAGTCCTTTTGTAATTCATACACCATAAGTGTTTTTCATTTTGAACTTTAATTTGTATCTATTATATTTGAACAATAAGAATAGACAAATTACACTCTTTTAAAATAGATATTTTTACAAGATTTAACTTCTTTTAATTACTAAATTAACTAGACACAAAAATTAGTAATTTATTTAAAATCATTTTTTATCTTGTATAATAAAATTGTAGGAGGTTTCTGTTGAATATGGATGCAGGTGCGATTTCAACAATTTTAAATCATTTCCCGAATATAGATTTAGTTTCAATTTTAGCAAGCATAACTATTGATAAAGGGCTTTGCTGGGGCGTTAAAAATATTTGTGAACGTATTACAAAATCGGAGTATAATAAATATAAAGACACTCTCAATGCCCCTTTTTTCATGGCTTTTAAAAACACTTTAAATATCTTTTCAGATGAGCAATCTTCGCTATATCCATTACCTGCAGAATTTACAGAACACCTAAGTCTTTTAAATGATATTGAAATTTCGACGATATTTTCTAGTCCACAGAATATTGATATTCCTTATGATGAAAATAATATTTACGCATTAATGACTGAAAAATTCCGAACTTATAACAAGATACAAGGTGTTGAGTTACCAGAAGATTTTTATATGTTTTGGCAAACTACTTTTAAGGGAGAATATGAATCTGCATTTGCTTTGTTCCTAGCAGAAGATAATTCTATTTTAGCTCAAACAATTATAAAAATATTTTCAATTTCAATGGGCGAAATTAACAATATTAAAAGTCAATTATCTGCAATAAAAATAGATACAACTAATCTATTATATAAGCAAGAAATTTTAAATCAAAAAATGGATTTATTACCGCAATATGTAGTAGATAAAGTTAAGGATGAGCTGCCTGGCCTTTTAAATTCTGCACTACAATCTCAAGAAAATCCAAATGAAGATAAAGAATTAAAAAAAATACAAAAATTATTTGATGATTGCGACTATGAAAATTGTATTTCATACATAAAACTTAATAAGGATGATAATTGGATACATAAGAATAATGCATTTCATGCTAATTGTTTTAATAAACTTGGGGCTTGTTATTTAGAATTAAATAAGCCGGAGTTAGCCAAAGAGTATTTTCTTACATCAATAGATACTGATCCTACATATGATAACCCTAAATTTAATCTTGCACAACTTTCATTGAGTGATGAAGATTATGATAAATTTGAATATTATCTAAGTACTTTTAACGATAAAAATTCCGAATTGTATCACAAACTAGCTTTACAAAAACTTGTAGACATCAATCAGGACTTCGCATATGCTAGAACATATTTAGAAGAAAACTTTAAAAACTATAAAGATTATTTATTTTATAAAGCTTATATAGATTTAAAAGACCCACAAATAATAGATACGATAAATGCTGAAACTTGTTTGGAGGGCTATATAAAACAAAGTCAGGAAAATACCGTAATAGCCAGATTTAATTTACTCAACTCAAAATTTCATAGACTATCAAATAATATTGATTGGCAATTTGCTTTTGATTTAAATGTTTCAGGGGAATTAAAAGTAGTTTCTAGTCCTGTAGTAGTTCCAAATAAGGAATTTGCCTGCCTTTTAGTAGAATTAAAAAGCCTATATTCAGATATGCTTAAAACAAAAAAGCAACAAATAAAACTATTAACAAACATCCAAGTTAAAATTCATCTAACTGAGTATATATTAGGTCAATTTAATATTAAGGATCAAGAAATTGAAAATATAAATATTGTAGCCACAGAAAATAAACTTGAAGAAGTTTTATTACTGGAGATTTTAGCTCTAAACATTTTATGTTCAAAATATTTTGAGGCTCATAACATTTATAAATTATTATCAGATGAAACAAAAACTAATAGTCGAAATAATTATATTTTAATATTATTCGGTGAAAAAAGATATGAAGAACTTGTTGATTTTGTTACCGATAAAGATTTTCAATATGAAATAAATGAGCAATTAAAATTAGTTTCTTTAACAAAAATAAAAGAATTTGTAGAACTAAGTTCTTACATAAGATACAAATTACCAATGTATAGTGATAGTTTAAAGCTTTTTTGTGCTTGGTTATATCACGACGCCCTTCATTATGATAATGAATTAAAAATATTAAAAGAACTTACTAATAAAATCAAAGAAAATCCAGAAGACTATGAACCTAATTTTGTTTATAAAACTGCTTATGCATTATCTTTTTTCAAGACATATGATGATATTGCGAAACTGAGAGAGCAACTTCTTGAAGCTTATTGGATAAAATTTCCTATAAAGGAAAATTTTCAAATGGGAATAATTTATGCAACAGACCTTTTTAATAAAAGGAAAATATCCCAATGCTTAAGTGTTTTAGGCATTTTAAGAGAATTTGAACCAGAAAATACTGATTTAAAAAATTTATATTCTCATATTGATTTATTAAATCACAATCCACAAACGCTTATTGAAAATTATGAAAAAGGATTACTTGATGAATCCCAGCACCCCTTAGTTGCACAATCTTATATCCAAATAAAAGAATATGAAAAAGCTGAACAATTAATAAACTCTTTTAAATATATTAATACTCTCAAATTGCAATATTATTATTTAAAATTCAATTTAGATAAAGCTAGAAATGCTGATGATGAAATAATAATAGAACATTTAAAAGAAGCCTTAGAAGAATATCCAAAAGATTTACAACTTGCACAAATAATTTTTGGTTTTTTAATGCATAGTCCAGTCGTAAATGAAGAAACAATGATTCTATTTTCAAAAAGCAAAACAATAATGCAAACTAATAATCTCATATATGAATTTCAATTAGATATGGATAATCCTATTCAGAGCTTAACTGATGCTATAGAAAAGTTTGAACCCCATCAATTGTATCAAAAAAGGGAAGAAACGTACGCTGAATGTTTAGATTATTATAATCAATTTAAGTTCCCATTAACATTAATAGCTGAAATTTTTAAAACAACTCCTGGTGAATTATTTGCTAATTTTGCAGAAGATGAAACACAACAAATATGTTTTTCCAAACGTTCAAATGAACAATACGAAAAAGACTTAGAATTAATAACAAAAAATAAGTCTATAATAGTAAATATCCAAACTTTGATTTTGATAAAAATCCTCGAAATTGATGAGTTAATTTTTAGTAATTTTAAAATTAAAATCACAAATAATTCAAAATTTGAAATAGAAACAATATTTAATGATATAACAAAGACCACTACAGAAAAATTGGTTCGTAATAAAGCCGGAGTACCACATTTAATATTTGTTGAAAATAATATAATAAAATATAAAAATTATTTAAAAGGTTGTGCAGATAAATTAGAATGCGTGTCATTTAAATCTGAGAAAGCAAAAGCTATCCCTTTAATAACAGCTGAAGAAAATTTGGGATCCAAAAAGTTATTATTCGACAGTATTGTTGCGATCCAAAATGAATGTTTACTATGTTCTTCGGATGCTGTTATGGGTATTTTGAATAAAGAATTTAACGGTAATGATATTTCATTATTAAGTATGTTGCGTTATTTGGTTAAACATAACATTATAACCTCAAAGAAAGAATCTTTATTAAAATTTAAATTAATAAATTTAGGTTGTAAATATATACCATTAACTGCAGAAAATCTGACACATATTTTGACTGATAAAATTGATAATTTTAAGAAAATTAAAGCATACTTAAGTAAAGAATTTGAGCCTAGTTCTGTTGCAAATGTATTAGCAGTATTAATATTAAATATTGATAATAAAAAATCTTTTAATGAAAATAAATTTTTACTTATTAACGAAATATTTGAGTGGTTTAATTCTTTTAATGTACAAGAACCAACAAAACTTTTAATGTCCTCTTTTATTGAAATATATCCTAAGTTAAGCACGCTAACTCAGAAATGTATTGCACAGAATTTCAATATATATGTATTGGACGAAATATATATTGAAAAATATTATAAAACTGTTGCTAGAGAAATTGTTCGTATCAAATATAATAATCCATCAAAATGTAAAGAGGAACTTTTAAGACTATTTTTTAATGTATCACCCGAGATCCAAAATAAGATTAAATTATTTATTGATAAATTCATTAATTTAGGTTTCTTTGATTTTTTTGAATAATTTATTATTTAGCATCTTATTCTTTACTCTACATACTCATTCGCAATCACAATAAGCTTTTTCACGTTTAGTTCTGGGTCTTGGGTGCCGTTCATTATGGCCTCAATCATTTCTGGTGGCAGGAATCTTAATTTACGCAAACGTTTGTTATTGCCACTACTTGAAGTTGTTGTATTAAAATGTTGGGTTATCGAAACAAATGATGCATTGTGCTGATCAAAGATTTCAATTATCTTTGAAAAATCCATTAGGGAACGTGTTAATCGGTCAACTTTATAAACTACAACAATGTCTATTTTATTGTTTTTTATGTCTTCAAGAAGCTCTTTAAATGCAGGTCTTTCCATCGTTCCACCTGAATATCCACCGTCATTATATTGTTTTTTTACCAAAACCCAACCTTCGTGTGCTTGTGATTTTATATAAGATTCGCAGGCTTCTCGTTGAGCATCAAGAGAGTTAAAATTCAGTTCTAAACCTTCTTCTGTTGATTTTCTAGTATAAATGGCACATCTAATTTGTTTTTTCATTACGCTACTCCAAAAAATTTTCTTCCATTCCAACGAGTGCCGGTTATTTCATTTGCTATTGCAGAGAGGCTTTTGTATTTTTTGCCGTTATATTCATATCTGTCAGAAATAATGGTAACTGTGTATTGTTTACCTTTGAATTCCCGAATCAATCTAGCACCTTCAGCAATAGAAAACACTTTGCTATTTTTATCCAATTCCTGCTTTTGATCATATTGTTCGACGAGCTTATCTATTTTTCGTTGAACCTCTGGTGACAGACCACCATATTGTCGTTCCCATTCAGCTATGCGTTTTTCGAATATATTAGGCATATGACCTCCTTACTAACATCTATCACTCTAGTCAGCAGAAACATCAAGCCCAAATACACAATTCGTATCAATAATTTATTTGCAAATAAATCGTTACAAATTCAATAAGTGTCTAATTTTCGTGATAAAATTTAAGAAAATAAGTGTTTTTATATAGCGAGGTAAGTATGGCAGGAAAAAATAACGCAAATATAGGATTTGAAGAGCAATTATGGAAAGCTGCTTGTGTCCTTTGGGGACATATTCCAGCTGCAGAATATAGAAAAGTAATTGTTGGTTTGATTTTCTTGCGTTATATCTCAAGCGTTTTTGATAAAAAATACCAAGAACTTCTTGCTGAAGGTGATGGTTTTGAAAACGATAAAGACGAATATTTATCAGAAAATATTTTCTTTGTGCCAGAAGAGGCAAGATGGTCAAAAATTTCAGAAGCCGCACATACTCCAGAAATAGGCAAAATTATTGATGAAGCTATGCTTGCTATTGAAAGAGAAAACAAATCTCTTAAAGGCGTTCTTCCTAAAAACTATGGTTCACCAGATTTAGATAAAAGAGTTTTGGGCGAAGTTGTTGATTTGTTTACTAACAATATCAAAATGGATGATACAGAAGAGAGTAAGGATTTATTGGGTAGAACTTATGAGTACTGTATTGCTCAGTTTGCAGCTTATGAAGGCACAAAAGGTGGTGAATTTTATACACCATCAAGTATTGTAAAAACCCTTGTTGAAATATTAAAACCTTTTGAAAACTGCCGTGTTTATGACCCTTGCTGTGGATCAGGCGGTATGTTTGTTCAATCGGTTGAGTTTTTAAAGGCTCATAGTGGAAATAGAGATCGGATCTCTGTTTATGGTCAAGAATCAAACTCTGACACTTGGAAAATGGCTAAAATGAATATGGCTATTCGTGGAATTGACGCTGATTTTGGTCAATCACAAGCAGATACATTCTTTAATGATGTTCATCCAACATTGAAAGCTGATTTTATTATGGCAAACCCTCCATTTAATCTTTCAAACTGGGGACAAGATAAATTGCAAGAAGATGTGCGTTGGAAATATGGTATTCCTCCTGCAGGAAATGCCAACTTTGCTTGGATTCAGCATATGATACACCATCTTGCACCAAATGGGAAAATTGGTTTGGTCCTTGCTAATGGTGCACTATCGTCTCAAACAAGTGGCGAAGGTGAAATAAGAAAAAATATTATTGAAGATGATTTGGTTGAAGGTATTGTTGCACTTCCTACTCAATTGTTTTATAGCGTAACAATCCCTGTAACTCTTTGGTTTATATCTAAAAATAAAAAGCAAAAAGGTAAGACATTATTTATTGATGCTCGCAAAATGGGCTATATGGTAGATAGAAAACACAGAGATTTTACTAAAGAAGATATCCAAAAACTTGCTGATACATTTACTGCATTCCAAGAAGGAACGCTAGAAGATGTAAAAGGTTTCTGTGCTGTTATAACAACTTCTGATATTGCAAAACAAGATTATATCTTAACTCCTGGTCGTTATGTTGGTATTGAAGAACAAGAGGACGATGGCGAACCTTTTGAAGATAAAATGAAACGATTAACTTCTGAATTGTCTGAAATGTTCGCAAAATCAAATAATTTGCAAGAAGAAATCAAGAAAAATCTTTCAGCAATAGGTTTTGAGGTGAAGTAGATGCCAAGAATTTGTGTTAGTGATGAAAGATTAAAAAAAATCTTGATTTCTTCTTTAAATAAATTTTATCAACAAGATAAATTATTGATAGAAAGAACAGGCATGGAACAGGCATGTGTTTTTCGGATAGGATTATATATTAATGAACTATTAAAGCAAGATGAACAATTGAGCCATTTAGATTTTGACTGTGAGTATAATAAAAATAATTATGGTACAAAATCTACTCCAAGATTTCCAAAAGGTACAAGACCTGATTTAATTATCCATGAAAGAAATCTTGAGCCTAATGCAATCAATGATAATAACACTTTTATTATTGAATTTAAAGGTTGGTGGAATAAAGCAACTACTAGGGATCTTGAAAAATTGGAGGATTTTACAAGTCCTTATAAAGGATACCATTATCAATTAGGAGTTTTAGTTGTATTAACTAAGTGCTTCGAAGATTTAGAATTATACTATTTTAAAAATGGACAGGAGGTGGCAGAAAATGACCTCTAATTGGAAAGAATGTAAACTTAGTGATGTTTGTGAATTAGTTGCAGGTTTTGCCTTCAAAAGTAAAGATTTTGGAGGTTATAATAACAAAGTTATCAAAATTGCTAATATTACACCCCCCTACGTTCAAATGGACAATTTATCTGGTGTTGATATTTCTCAATATGATAAATCTAAATTAAATAAATTCAAAGTAACTGTTGGAGATTATGTATTAGCAATGACTGGAGCAACAATAGGTAAATTGGGAAGAATATTATGTGATGAAGCATATATAAATCAGCGAGTATTATCCTTTTCTCCCAAAAATAGCATTGATAAAAAATTTTTGTATTATGTACTGTCTCAGAACAAATTTAATAAATATATATTAAATTACACTGATAGTGATACTGCTCAACCTAATATAAGTGCTAACACTATTGGTAAATATAAATTTTATTTACCTGAATTAAAAACACAGCGGAAGATTGCGAAGGTGTTGAGTGCGATTGATGACAAAATCGAATTAAACAATTCGATAAATAATAATTTAGAACAACAAGCAATGGCTTTGTTTAAACAAAAAATTATTGAAAATTGCGATAATAAAAATGGTACTATTGGCGATTATTGTTCTGTAAAATCAGGGTATGCGTTTAAAGGAACATGGTGGCAAGATTGCGGTGTAAAAGTTGTAAAAATTAAAACCATTGATAATGATACTATCAATTTTAATGATTGTTCTTATGTATCAGAAGATAAAGTCCAATATGCTAAAGATTTTATTGTGCAAGGTGGAGATTTACTTATAGCAATGACAGGTGCCACTATTGGTAAATTTGCAGTAATACCTAAAATTAATGAACCATTATTGGTTAACCAACGTGTCGGGAAATTCTTTTTAGGAACTGAACCATTAAATCGTTTAGCGTTTTTATATTGTTCACTAAAACAACAAGATACAATTACAGAAATTATTAATAGAGGACAAGGAAGTGCTCAACCAAATATCAGTAGTACAGATATCATGACAACTCCATGTTATTTACCAAATAAATATGTTATTGACGAGTTTAATGAACTTTGTAAACCTATATTTGAAACTATAATTACCAATAAATATGAAAATGAACAATTAGCAAACTTACGAGATGCTTTATTACCGAAGTTAATGTCTGGCGAAATTGATGTTGATAACGTGGAGGTGTAAAAGATGAATCCAGATTCATTGGTTAAAATTCTAACTTTTTTTAACAAACCTTTCCACTATTTTATAGCAGGGATTATTATTCTTGTTTTTGCGGAAAAGGATTGGGCAATTTGGGGCTGGTTATTGATAGGATTATCAATCGCAAGTTTTGTAGAATGGCTTGTTAATATTGGAGTGAGAAAATACAACGAAGAACAAGAAAAGAATAGAGAACAAGAAAAAGAGAATATTAAAAAAGAAAAAATATATCGAGCATATGATGAACTTAATTACAGTGAAAAATTAGTTATTTCT
This sequence comes from bacterium, assembly GCA_017626055.1. Classification (GTDB taxonomy): domain Bacteria; phylum Cyanobacteriota; class Vampirovibrionia; order Gastranaerophilales; family Gastranaerophilaceae; genus Zag111. The sequence continues at coordinate 199,384 of JAGAJM010000004.1, forward strand.
TGGTGTGTTAATAATAAAAATATTATTTATAGAGATGATTGGGGTGAACATTATGAAGAAATGTTGGCTCTTAGTGTAAAAGGTTTTGGTCAATTAAAAACCAATGATACATTTATATTGGATCCTGAATGTTTAGAATGGCTAAAAAAATGTTCAATTATTAATAATGATGATGAATTGTAAATAAGGATTATTATGACAAGACAAAATATATTTGAAATATTAGATTCTGCCTACGATATAACTAGGGAATTTGGCAAAATTCAAGATTTGTATAGTAATGTAGTTATTAATTGTACTAATCCGTTGAATTATAGGCAATCTAGTTATAGTATAGAAAATTATGTAGATACTTTCTTATTACATATCTGGAAGCAACGAAAAAGTTTTTTATCTGTTGAAGAGATGAAGAATTGTATTTTTGCAACAATTACTTTTGAAGATATAGATAAAATAGAAACAAAATTAAAAATTCTCGAATATTTCATAAATATTATATATCTTATTGAAAGTAAAGGATGTACAAATGACCCTATTAATCAGTTTGGTAAAAACTTTTTGTTTTTGAAAGAGAACATTAATATATTACTAGAAAATTTAAACTACGAACAACTTGTCATAAAAGATGAAGAAAGAGTATTATTAGTACTCAAAGATCCTGCAGCAACAGCAGTTGCAGAAATATCTTCAGAAGATACAGCTTTGGCAATTTTAAAATACAATCACGCATCTATGAAAGGTGATTTAGAAGGTAAAAGGAATCTTTTATTTTCAATCTACCGTGAATATGAACCATTATTGAAGCAACCTATTGAGGGTTATGCAGATTTTTATAATAAAGTTAGAGGTTTATATAACACTCTTGATATTAGGCATAATAATAAAACCAAAGAAGGTAATAAAAACAATGTCATTGATATTAGTGACGAAGAACTTGAAAAATGGTATGATGAGTTGTATCAATTACTTCTTTTCTGCGTATTAATAAAAGACAATCTAGAAAGAAAAAAAGAAGTCGATGAATTTTTGAAAGAAATTAAGAAGGTAGACTAATGATAGACGAAAGATTTGAAACCATTTCTTATTATATGAAAACAAAAAGATATGCCATTTCTAAAATGACTAAATTTGTCAAACCGCTTGATGATATGCAGTTAGAAGAAATGCAAATAATTTATAGCATATATTTTAATTCTTTTATCTCATTAATTGATTATATTTGTGAAATTTTAGATAATACTATTTATGATCATTGTAATAATATATTAGGAAGTGAAACAAATTTCAAATATGTTAGGGAATTGAGGAATAGTATAATACATCGTGGATTAGATGTTTCTATGGCTGGTTGCGAACTTGAAGGATTTAATATTATTGTACCTTTTGCACCAAAAGTTGTTTATAATCGAAAAGGTGAAATTGAATACCAGAATTTTACAGATAATTTATTTCAACTGGTTGTTCTTTGTGAGCAAGTAAATCCTTATATTCATAAATTATGTTCAGATATGAACTTATTAAGATACGATATTATAACAAAAGAAGAAATTCTGGAAAGATCACTAAATGATCCATATATTCCTGAATTCGCAAAAGAATTGTTAAAACAAGCAAAAATAGACTATAATGAACTAAATAGAATGGGTAAACAAATTCATGAGGATAAAATAAAAAAATATTTTGATACACAAGATTTATTCCCAAAAATAAACGAGGTATAACATGCAAACAACATACACAGAACAATCTTATGAAAATTCAGTAATAGAATTATTCCAGAATATGGGATATACCCATGTTTATGGTCCTGATATTGAAACTCGTGATTTTCATTGTCCTTTGTATGAAGATATTCTGCTTGATTATATCCATAGATTAAACAAAACTGCACCAGAAGGGGCAATTCAAGAGGCTATATTTAAACTTAAAAATATAGATAATAATGACTTATTGCAACAAAATATGGTTTTTATGGATTATTTGCAAAATGGTATTCAAGCTCGTTATATGGAAAATGGCGAGCAACGTTCAACTATCATTTATCTTGCAGATTATAAAAATCCTGATAATAACTCGTTTATTATTGCCAACCAATGGACTTTTATTGAAAATTCAGAAAAACGACCAGATGTTTTATTATTCTTAAACGGCATTCCTGTTGTTTTATTTGAACTAAAATCTCCATCAAGAGAGGAAACTGACGCATCTGCTGCATATAGACAAATCAAAAACTATATGAAAGAAATTCCATCTATGTTCACCTATAACGCAATTTGCGTTATGTCGGATTTATTAGAATCAAGAGCTGGAACAATAACTTCTGGTGAAGATAGATATATGGAATGGAAAACCAAAGATGGCAATTATGAAAACAATCAATATGCGCAGTTTGATACTTTTATTGAGGGGATTTTTACTAAAGAACGCTTACTTGATATCTTGAAAAACTTTATCTGTTTTAATAAAGACGGAGCTGATAGTTTTAAAATTTTAGCAGGATATCATCAATATTTTGCAGTAAGAAAAGCTATTGAATCAACTAAACACGCAACTCAAACTGATGGCAGAGGTGGTGTTTTTTGGCATACACAAGGCAGTGGTAAATCTTTATCTATGGTATTTTATGCTCACCTTTTGCAAGAAGCATTAAACAGCCCAACAATTGTTGTTTTAACCGACAGAAATGATTTAGATAATCAGCTTTATGGTCAATTCTCAAGATGCCAAGATTTTTTAAGACAAGTTCCAGTTCAAGCTGAAAGCAGAGAAAACTTAAAAGAACTTTTGAACGGTAGAGAAGCCAATGGAATTATTTTTACTACAATGCAAAAATTTGAAGAGTCAGATGAACCATTATCAGAACGTCTTAATATTATTGTTATGGCTGATGAAGCACATAGAGGTCAATATGGCTTTAGTGAAAAAGTTGATGATAAAACTGGTAAAATAAAAACGGGTGCTGCAAGAATTATTAGAAACTGCTTGCCAAACGCAACATATATTGGTTTTACAGGTACTCCAATTTCTGTGAAAGATAGAAATACAAGAGAAGTTTTTGGTGATTATATTGATATCTACGATATGACACAAGCTGTAGAAGATGGTGCAACTCGTCCTGTTTATTACGAAAGCAGAGTTGTAAAACTTCAACTAGACCCAGCAACATTAGCTCTAATTGATAAAGAATATGAAATTATGGCTCTTAATGCTGATGCTGAAGTTGTAGAAAAAAGTAAAAGACAATTAGCTAATTTTGAAGAAGTTTTAGGTAATGAAAATACGATAAATTCGCTTGTTGATGATATTTTAAAGCACTACGAAGAAAACAGAGAAAATTTACTAACAGGTAAAGCAATGATAGTTGCTTATTCTCGACCAATTGCGATGAAAATTTATCGTAGAATTCTAGAACTTCGACCAGTCTGGGCTGAGAAAAACAAAGAAAAAATTGCAGTTGTTATGACATCTGATAACAACGACCCTGAAGATTGGCGAGATGTTGTTGGTAATAAAACATATAAAAACGAACTTGCAAAAAGATTTAAAGATAACAATGACCCACTAAAAATCGCAATCGTTGTAGATATGTGGCTTACTGGTTTTGATGTACCATCACTTGCGACAATGTATGTTTACAAGCCGATGTCTGGTTATAATTTAATGCAAGCAATTGCAAGAGTTAATAGAGTATTTAGAGATAAAGAGGGCGGCTTAATTGTTGATTATGTTGGAATTGCAACTGCATTAAAGCAAGCAATGAATGACTATACCGTAAGAGACAGAAAGAATTATGGCAATATGGATATTTCTCAAATGTCTTATCCAAAATTCAAAGAAAAATTAGAGGTTTGCCGTGATTTATTAAACGGGTTTGATTATTCTAAATTTGTTACAGGTTCAGATTTAGACAGAGCGAAAACAATTAGTGGTGCTGTTAACTTCTTGATTGCACCAGAAATGCAAGATCAAAAAGATTTATTCCAAAAAGAAGCTTTATTATTACATCAAGCGTTATCTTTATGTTCATCAATTGCACAAGATAATGAAAGAATAGAAGCGGCTTTATTTGAATCTGTCAGAGTTTTAATCGGTAGATTAGCAAATACTGGCGTTGGTAAAAAGATTTCATTACCTGAGATGAATGCGAGAATTAACGAGCTTTTAAAACAAAGTATCAGAAGCGAAGGAGTTATAAATTTATTCTCTGATGTTAAAGAAGAGTTTTCATTGTTTGATCAAAAATTCTTAGAAGAAATTTCAAAAATGAAAGAGAAAAATCTTGCAGTTGAAATATTGAAAAAACTATTAGCAGAGCAGATTTCTGTTTATAGAAGAACAAATGTTGTTAAGAGTGAAAAATTTAGTGAAATGATGCAAGCTGCAATTAATAAATATATTAATGGTTTAATTACTAACGCAGAAGTAATTGAAGAGCTTCTTAAAATGGCAAAGGAAATAGCAGAAACAACAACAATTCAAGGCTTAACAGATGAAGAAGTTGCTTTTTATGATGCGTTAACTAAACCACAAGCAGTTAAAGATTTTTATGAAAATGATCAACTAATAGCCATGACAAAAGAATTAACCGATACGCTTCGTCGAAATAAAACCATTGACTGGCAGAAAAAAGAATCAGCTAGAGCTTTAATGAGAAAAAGTATAAAAAGATTATTGAAAAAATATAATTATCCACCAGAAAAACAAGAAGATGCATTGCAAACAGTAATGACTCAATGTGAGCTTTGGACAGATAATTTGATGGAAATCTAAATGAAACAAGCAAAAAGTAGTATATGCAAATTTTGTGGTAAAGAAAAGAAGTTAATAAAAGCTCATATTATACCTAAAAAATTTTATTTAGGATTAAAAGATGACAGATACCTATGTATAAATTCCCAAAATTGTAAATATGTAATTCAACAACAGGGCGGATATGATTCAAATATCTTATGTGGAGATTGCGATAATCATATTTTAGGAGAATTCGATAAAGAAGGTTATCGGATATTATTAGGCGATTTTAGTAAATATAAATATGAGTATTTGCATCCTCAAAAAATATATCAGCTAGATAATAGTTGCTACGATTATCACAAATTAAGAAAATTTTTTATTTCTATTTTATGGCGTGCATCTATTTCTACATTAGAAGAATGGTCAAATATAAATTTGGGTGGATATGAGAAAAAAGCTCTTGAAATATTAAAGGATGTAAAAGAACACGAGAAATTATTTAAAATCTTAATTTATAAAAATTGCTACACAGAAGATATTAACCAAGAAGTTTTTATTGCAAAAGGAAAAACTTCAAAATATAAAAAATATGTTATTCAAATGGCTGGATATCGTATTGAAGTTATGGTGGATTCTAGTAGAATTACAAACCAATATAAAAAACGTTATGAAAAATATTTTTTAAATCAAGAGTATCTGCATATTATAGAAACACCCGAGGTCTCTTGGCGAATTAACAAAGAATATAATTCAAGAATGTCTAAAATGTATGAACAAGGTTTTGTACCGCCAAAACCACCAGGTGTAGAATAAAAACTTGACTTCTTAGCACTTCTAAGTGATGTATGTCACAACCTAAAAGGAGGTTGTGTATGGAAGAAAGATTTGTTATTAAAAGAAAAATTTTAAGAAATTGGAACGATATGCCGAAATTATCTACAACACAGCTGTTGTGATTGATTATTTTTGTTCATCTCAAAAGGAATACTAGGAACTTTATAACTTAGCACCGATTGTGAAAAATCTTCGTCGTGATGCAGACCAAGTTAATGCATTTTTTATAAATTATCCTGAAAGCATCGATTAGCTTCCAATTTCAAAAGTTGTTCTTTTCTATCAATACCACAGACAAATCCAGTCAGTTTACCAGATTTAGAAACAACTCTATGGCAAGGAATTATAAGCAAAATTGGATTTTTATTGCACGCTGAGCCAACAGCTCTTTGTGCGTTAGTGTTCCCAATCGCTTCAGCGATTTCTTGATAAGATTTCGTTTTCCCATAAGAGATTTTTAATAATTCTGCCCAAACTTTTTTCTGAAATTCAGTTCCTTTTGGTGAAATGTTTACCTCAAATTTAACTCTTTTCCCTGCAAAATATTCATCAAGTTGTTTTACTACCTCTGAAAAATACCCCACTCTTTCAGATAATATTTCACAAGTTTCAATAACCTTAAGCCCAAAAACAATACCGTTTTCAAGCTCAATTTCTAGTATCCCAATTGGTGATTTATAGTAAAATTTTTCTGTCATAATTTTAAACATCTTTTAAACGCTTTTTAAATTGCTTTTAAAAGCCTTTTAAATACTCTTACCCATCTCATAAGCTTGCTCAATATATGGCGTACCATTGATTTCGTCACGTTCGTAAACACCTTTTGCGTAGATTATGCCCATCTCTTTTGAGCCTTCAAGGCACGCAGCCAAGCCTCTAAAACATTCTAAAGTGCAATCCATTGTATGTTTTTCGTCCTCTGCCGCAGTCATAATATAATAAAATTCTTTATCCCTAAACTCCAACCAACGAGCAACAGTTCTATCGATTACGGCCTTTAATTGCGCTGAAATTGAATAAAAATAAACAGGGCTTGAAAGCACAATTACGTCAGCGTCAAGCATTTTTTGCAAAACTTCAGCCATATCGTCTTTAATTACGCAAACTCCTGTATCTTTGCAAGCGTAGCAAGCCTTGCAATATCCGATATTCTTCCCTGCAACGAATATTTTTTCAACTTCGTTTCCGGCTTCAATAGCGCCTTTCATAAATTCGTCGCAAAGTGTATCTGAATTTCCGCCTTTTCTAGGGCTACCTGATAATATCAAAACTTTTTTCACAATTTACCTCTTGTATTTTGTCAAAATCATTTTTATTCTAACATAAAACATTTTTTCGTTTTAAAACTACTTCAACAAATAATGAGTGTTTCGACCTGCACCAGTTTTTTTGAGTATTTTTTTATCAATTAAATCTAGGATATCTCTGTTTGCAGTATCGTGAGAACAATTACAAATTTTTGCCCATTTTTGAGTGGTTAATTTGCCTTCAAAGTTTTCAAGTAGTTTTTTCAATACTTTGATTTGGCGTTCGTTAAATACGACAGTTTTATTTGTATTCCAAAACTCTGTTCTGCGAATAACATCTCGCAATAATTCTTCTGAATGTTCAATTGCCGCAGACATATTTTCTAAGAACCAAACAATCCAAGATGTGATATCAACAGATTCTTTTTGAGTAATTTGTAGAATTTCGTAGTATGATTTTCTGTTTTTCTGAATCTGAGATGACATTGAATAAAATCTGTTTGGTGAATTTTCACTTTTTGCTAACAACATATCTGTTATAGCTCTTGCAATACGTCCATTTCCATCTTCAAATGGGTGAATTATTACAAACCATAAGTGAGCGATTGCAGTTTTTATAACTAAATCTGTTTCTTTTTCGTCATTTATATAATTTAGAAAAGCGTTCATTTCTTTATTTAAACTATTTGCAGGTGGTGCTTCATAATGTACTTTTTCATGTCCAACAGCTCCAGAAACAACTTGCATTGCTCCATTAGCATCATCTCTGTATTCACCGACTTTAATTTTGTACAAACCACTTCTGCCACTAGGAAACATTGCAGCTTGCCAGCCAAACAAACGATCTTCGTCTAAAGGTTTGTCAAAATTTTGTGTTGCATCAAGCATCATATCAACAGTACCTTGAACATCTCGTTCGATATAAATATCATCACCGATATTTAACCCTAATCTTTTAGCAATAGAAGAACGTACTTGTTCTGTATTTAATTTCAAACCTTCAATCTCGCTTGATTTTATGACATCTTCGGTCAAAACGTTCAAAACAGCAAATTGGCTATTTTCAAAGCCCAATTGATTCATTTTGCCTAATAATATACCTTGTTTTAATCTTACATTAGATAATAAAGGCATTATTAACTCTTTATCGTATGTAAAATTAGGATATTCTGAATTTTGCCAGATGTATTTTTTCATAATCAACGCACCTCTTGCGTATATTATACAATATTATCTACGCAAAATCAAGAGGTATCTACGCAATAAATACGTAGATAAATTTTATTATCTACGCATATCCCTGTTTTTTCCCTGTAAATTTTCTGTTTTGAAATGCAAAAAATAGTTCAAAACCCTTACTACGAGAGTCATCAGCCCTATAGACTGACCACGCCACCATAAAAGAGACATCAAACGATGTCTCTTTTATTTTGCAATTTTAAATGTAAGGTTAATAGAAGAATGAGAATAGGGGAAATGGGGAGAAGATTGGCTTCGTTGGGCAATCCTTATTTTTTTTGAGTATCATATTAAATTTTGTAACGATACACAATATTTTGTTTTTATTTATTAAAGTTTGATCATAAACCAGCCGAAGACATTTGTGTAGAAGCTTAATTGTGAGAAATCATGGAATTCAAAGATTTTTGGCTAAAATTTGATAACAATTCATCTAAAGAATTGGATTTGAAAAGTGGGGTACGTCGTAAAGATGTGTCCAAAGATTATCATGGCATTTTTGATTTGTATGATTCAAATAAGGATGGGGTTTTAGAAAATAAAGAATTAGCTAATATTTTTAATACCATTAAAGAAAAAGCTGGAGAAGACAAAGTTCTAGATGCCGAAGAAAATGCAAGTTTGTCTAAATTTTATAGCTCAATGGGTTTAGAAGTTTCAATGCATGATTTTGTTAATGCACTAGATGAAGCTGATAATAATATTGTTGGTCATGAAGAAAATGAAATGGCTGATGGTAGCAGACAGGTTATGACAAGTTATGCTGATGGGACAGTAGAATCAAGAACTTTTTATGCAGATGGTAGTAGTTTGACTTGTGTAAATGATAAACCTGTACAGCTGATAAGACAAAATAATGGTAAAGTCGTTGAGGAATTATATTATACTTATAACGATAAAACGGCTATTGATAATGCAAGTGTAACAATTCACAAAAAGAGCAGTTCAGCTCTTGGACAAGTTGAGATTATAACTGTTCCTAATGTTAATAGTGATGGTCAATACGACCCAGAAGAAATTACAAAAGTTACAAAGTTGGATCTGGTTACAAATTCGTATTTTATATTGTCAAAAGTTGAGGGTAAAATATATAAAGAAATTCCTGCGGTGGTGGATGGTAGTGTTGTTACTATATATAATGAATATGATTTGACAAATTTTGATGATTATAAAGAAGGTGAATCAAAAGCTTCTCTACAATTTATGCTAGATGGTGAAGGGAACAAATATTTTGTTAATTATAAAGATGATTGTACTATTTTTCATGCAAAAAATGGTGAAACAATTGATTCAATTTGCAAAGATTTTAACATCCCAAAAGAGGACTTATTAAAATTGAATCCATCGCTTGCTACTAATGGAAATATTAAAGTAGGTGATGAAATTAGAGTTAAAGGAACATTTGAGGTTAATTCTCCATTGCTTAAGGGTAGAAATAATCCTGAAGGTGAATTTAATGTTTATATGAGGGCTTTTTATAAAAATAAAGTAGTTGAAAATATTTCAATTCATAATAAAGAAAGAATTAAGCTTGATAAGGATTACGCAAATCTTAATGATTTGGCCACAGCTATATTATACAAGCAGGGTAAAAATCCAAAGCCAGAGGATGTTGAAATATTTGCAATAAGTTTATCAGTGTTGAATCCTGAGCTTAGAGTTGAGGATTTGAAAAAAATAAAGAATTAGTATCTTTGCAATCTACATCTATTACTCCAGAATGTTTGGATGGCTTAAGAAAAGCTGGTTATCCTATTTCTGAAGATAATTTAGATCTATACAAACGAATTGGTTTCTTGGATCAAAATTTACAAACTCAAATTGCAAATATGTGTGCAGATGGTAATCTGACTGAATACGAAAAGGATCTTTTTTATAAAAGTATAAATGGTTCAAGTTATGAGACAAAACCACAAAGTTTTAAGACTGATGTATATGCCAATATTTTTGATTCAGGCGTGTCTATGTTTGCAGGAGATAATGTTCCAGATAGCTTAAATGTTGGATTTTCTTCTTCATCACTTGTGGTTAATGACCCTCAAAATGCCAGACTAAGACATCGTTATAATGATAGATTAGAGGTAGTTCTTCCTGAAGTTTTCAATATAGATATTAATTCTCCAGATGGCAAAAAAATTGTAGAAAGATTAAAAATACTTACAAAAGATAATCCGAATGGGCTTGTTTTAGATGACCCAATACCTACATCGTTTGTATCTTATGCGGATGAACATTGGGCTCAATTTTATATGTATCAAATGTATTATCCTTCAGATTTAACCCCACATCATTTTGAGAATCACAATTTCAAAGCTGCTCTTGAGAAACGAGGTTTAAGCTATTCATCTCTTGAAGAAGTTTTGAGTGAATACGACAAATGTTCTGATTTTGATAGGTTTGCTAATTATCTTCTTTCATACGGCTATAATATAAGAACTCCAGAAGAGTATAAAGCATGGGCTGAATCAGCACAATGTAATAAAATTTCTAAAATTGCATCTGCTATTTGTGAATATGAACAAGGAATAGTAAATGAATATAATATGCAAACTGCTGAATTCAAGAAACAAAAAAATCAAGCGGTTTATTCAGTGGAATTATTGTACAATTATCTTATTCAGATGTACAAAGGGTATCAAGATCAACAAGGGTTGCTGGATGTTGCTACCTGGAGAGAGTTTATTGGTGAAAATATTTCAGATTTGAGAGATCTAGAAGCTAAGGCTAAAGAATTGGCATGGGATATCGCTCCAGATGGATTGAAAAATTTGGTGCCAGATTCTATCAAAGAAGCTGCAAAAAAATCTCATGATGGGTCTAAAAATATTCGCTTCTCAGTTGATGATAAATGTGAAATGTTAGAAAAAGAACGCGATTTAGTCGTTCAACGTTTGAATTCTTGTTATACTGATGGTCAACTCGCAGAATGTTGGAAAGACTTCATGGGTACTGATTTTGACCCTAAGCTACTTGAAGAAACTTTAGCCTGTGTACAAGATCCTCAAAATATCAATATTGCAAAATTTGAAAAATGTTTAAACAGATTGACTGGTGATATTGTGCATAATTCTCTTGATGCATTTGTTAATGATATTGCTGGCAAAAAAGTTTATGCTGAAGATAGAACTTTGCTTAATGCAGTTAAATTAGATATAGATAGTATTGGAAAAATTGATGGTGTTGGTGATATGGGGGTAATGATGGCAACATTAGGTTCCCTTAAACTACCAGTAACTGGTTTAAGTTTTTCAGCATCTACAAAAACTGGAGCTTTTGTAAATACATTGTTGCAAAGTTCTACATCATCAGCAGCTATGATGTACACATATTCAACAGTTGTTAATACGGTAAATTTATATACTAATAAAACTAAAAATACTCAACAAGATTATAAGTTGTTATACAAAACTGTTTTAAATGATACTATGTGGGGTGCGATTGGTGGTTTAGGCAATGGTTTAAATGCTTGTGTTAAGACTTCATATATATCACGTTCAGCTAATCAATTAGCAAAAAAATTCTATACTCCACCTAGTAATTTCTTGTTAAAAGCTCAACGCGTTGGAGCAGGTTTAGGTTTGGCTACTGAATTAGGAACTGATGTTTTAGCAACATATGCAATAAATGGTGATATGTCTTCTTTAGAATTTGCACAATCTTTGATGACAACATTAGCAGGTGGTGCTGCAGTTGATGATTGCTTTGCAAAAAATATTGATATGACTACAAAACGAACTTTCCAAGTGGCCACATTTGAGCAAGTCTCTAATAAATCTTATGATGAGAAAATTAAGTATTTTACAGGCTATTTTGAATCTCAAGGGATACCAAAAGATTTGGCTACTTTGATGGGTACAATAACCACAGAGAAAAACTTCGCTAAAGGAGTGGATATTGTTGGCCATCCTGAAGTGAAAAGTTCATTAACAGATGTTACAATTAAAGATACTCAAGACAATTCTGTTATGAAAACTCCGCAAGAATCAGAAGTAAAAGTTCCAGTTGAAGGCGAGGGTTTAAAAACTCCTAATAGGGGTGAAGCTTTAATTGAAATGAACAATAATTTGCCAAGAATTGATCGCTTTTCAGAAGAGGGCTTAGATATTTTAATTCAGAAAAATGTTGATCCTGAGTTAGTCATGTACTTATTAAATCTAGGATATACTAGAGGTGCTATTATGACTATCGCAAATAAAAATTACGATTTAAATTCTTTGGTTGGAAAAATGAAAACTGCGGGACTTAACTTTGAGGAGCAGAATAACATTATCAAAGTCGTTACACAAGAAAATATAGATCTAGCTCAAATGTTTTATTCTGATACTAAGTCCCATTATACTCCAGATGAGCAGACTCGAATTCTTAAAGTCGTTACACAAGAAAATATAGATCTAGCTCAAATGTTTTATTCTGATACTAGGTTCCATTATACCCCAGATGAGCAGACTCAAATTCTCAGAGTCGTTACACAAAAAAACATAGGTCTAGCCCAAATCTTATGTTTAGATCCTGACTTCACTTTTTCCGAAGTCCAATCCCTTTTGAGGTGTAGAGATGATTCAGTTGTGCCTCTTGTTGAAAAACTATATTCGGAGAGTGTTAAGATACCTAGCCAAATTAAAAATATTTTATATTCAGTGACTAGTACTAATCTTCCTTTCGCAGAAATGTTATATGATCTTCCTGGTTTTCCAACATATCGAATTCCAAAACTTTTAGAGGTTGTTAATGGCGATAATTTAAAATTTGCAATGGATTTGTATAATAAATGTGGTTTAATTGATAATGGACTAGATTTAATTAAGCTTGCAACACAACTAAATGATGGTGTGGATGACCTTTCTATTTCTGATAAAATAAAACTTAATGAGAAATTATCGGCTTTGTCACCAGAGGTGGTTGAAATTTTTAAATCTAATGGTATTGATGTTGATGAAATAGCTTTACGCATTAACGGAAGTTTAAATATTAAGTACGATGTAGTTTCTGTTCCGAAAACTCAACAGCACAAATTTGTACAAAATATTCTTGCTAATAACAACCCTAAAGCAGATGAAGTATTAAAAACTTTTGATTTTGAACAATATGGTAAGGATGGTTTACCTTTAAAATATTCAAGGGAACAATTTACAGCAAATGTAAATGATTTAATAAAAAATTTGGCGCCCGAGGAACAAAATCAAATTTTAAGACATTTTGGATTGATAAAGGGAGAAGCAGGTTTTGATGGGTTACCAAATAACAAAGAATTTAATGCCACTGATGCTTCACCTGAAGTTAAAAGTGTTGCAGATAAAGTGAAACAAGAGATAGAAAACTTTACTATGAATAATAAAGTTAATACTGGTGATGCAGAAGTTGATGAAGTACTAAACGGACTAATACAAGGTTTCCCAGAATTTACTTTTATAATTGGTAAAAAACAACATGAAACACACAATTATAGTGTTGATATACATACACTTAAAGTTTTACAAGATGCAATGAATAATCCATTATACAAAGATTTGCCTGATAATGATAAAACTATATTGAAATTTTCAATTCTATGTCATGATATTGCCAAGAAAGGTGGAGTACGAGATGAGGGACACCAAAATTCAAGTGCTCAATATTGTCGTGGAATATTAGAAAAATTCCCATTCCCTAGAAATATGCAATCTCGTATCATTGATATTGTCGATAATCATCATTGGTTTGAATCATACAATAAAGGTATTGCGACAGCAGAATCGGTTGCTATTCGTTGTCGAAGACCAGAAGACTTTAAAATATATGAGATTATGGCAAAAGCTGATTTAGAAAATATTAATGAAACGTTCCAATATAGGGTAACAGTTGATAAAAATATGTACGATTCTTATATGAGTGAGAAGTTTAATGCTATTGATAATGTTTTAAATAAAATGTATGCAAATGCAAATCTTGTTTTTGATACTCAATTTATGCATGGTGGAGATTTGTTCCCAACTGAAAAAGTTATGATTGATGGTGTTGAAACAGAACTAAAAGTTCTTAATTTCAATGATTTAGATAGTGGTGCAGATTTGCAGCAATTTGGTTTTTCAAAAGGTGTAACAAAAGAAGATGCAAGATTTACTGTGCATATGACTGAATCTAGCGAAGCAAAATTCGAAGCTGTTATGCATTTAACTGGTAATCCTTCTAATAATTCTGTTTGGTCAACAAGTTTAATTAAAGATTCTGATAATATTACTTACGTTAACCGCAAATTTGGTTTTATTTTTGAGGTTGATCAAGCAAATATATCTACTGCGGAGAATCATAATATTACCTCTGGTACTGCAAAGGGTTTGAAAGCTTTTGAAATTCAAATGTTTAAAGGACCTTTAGATGGTGATGGCCCTTCAACATATGTATCAGATAAATTGTACCAAGAATTATCTATAAAAGGTGTTGACTTAACTGAAGCTGAATATTCTCAATTGGTACGTCAAATAAACAGGAAAAAGTACACAACTCAAATTACAAAAGATATTGTTGTTGGAGATAAAACAATAAAAGCTGCGGATTTAGTTGATGCATTGGAAAAATCTCGTGATGCTTTATTTTTAGATGGTGAGCGTGGTCCAATTCATAGTGAAATTGTTTCAATCAATCCTATTGTGAAAGGAATGATTGCAAAAGTTTCAGGTATTGAGCAATGTCCTCCAGAGTTTTTACGTTTTGCGGCTAAGCATAATCTTCCGATTATTTTGATGACTGCAACAGATTCTTTTTAATCTTTAATCGGTAAATATAATTATTATAGAATTGCTTGTAAAATAATATTTTGTTGCTCTACGATTTGTGCTAATTCTATTTGTTTTGGGTATTTGTTTGTAGAATTTATAAGTTCTATTGTTTCATTCATAAAGTTTTCGTACATATCTTCGACTTCACACTGTTTTTCTATCGCGAGTCGTTTAACTGACTTAGTTAATTCTTGCCCTTTTTCGAGTGTATATTTTGGTGTTACCTTTTCTAAAAATTCAAGCAATTCTGGTCTGAAAGTTTCATAATATTTAGTATTTAAGTTACCAGATAAATATATTCTACGAATTTCTTTAGCAAAATCTTTTAAAATTTCATTATCAAAAACAAGTTGTGAAAATTCATCATCAATAAAGATTTTTTCTTTTCTAAGTGCTAAGATTTCATTGTTCGTACTTTCAAAAAGATTATAGATAGGAGAATTTTTATCAATAATTCCTGTATTAATTAATGGTTCAACTTCTTTAACCAATCTACTTGGCAAATAATCTTTCTTTTGCTCAAATAGTTGAATATTTTTGTAGTATTGATATTCATGAGGAAACCTTTTCATAAATAGTTCTTCACATTGGGTTTTAGTTTTTGTGAAAAGATCTTCTTTTTGTTGAATAAGTTTTTTGTTGGCATAGCGAATTTCATTTAGCGGACTTTGTATGGCGTGCATAATTTTGTAGATTTCTTGAATATCTTCTCGAGTATCTATTGAGTATTGTTTTTCAATAGAGTTCCATATTTTTGCTTTTTGTCGAGAAAGTCTTATTTTTGGTAGTTGTAATGTAATTGTATCCTCAATTAAAGTTTTTTTATCAGCATACATTTCATCAAGTAACATGAATCCGAATAATTTTTTCAATTGGATTTCTTTTTTCTTACCAAATTGTGTGTAATTTGCCGCAGTTGAAACATTTTCGAGTTTGGTATGAAGATTATCAACGTAAGAATATTTTTTGAATTCACAAGCATTAAGCATTTGGTTTAGAACTGGATGTATAGCATTTCCAGTTAGTGCAGTTATGTCTGCCATGCTTGCGGTGGTAATATTGCGTTTGCGGTTTCCTAAAAGTTCATTGGACGTCAAGATGGTGTAAGCTCCAGCTAATGATCTGCCAGAAGCTGCGAAATCCATAATTATATATTGTTTGCCAGAATTTTCGATAGTTTCTTTATCTAATCCAATTGAGGCTAGGTATTGTTTGAAGGTATCAAAGCCGTGAAGTTCAGTTATGCTTCTGATACGTCTTTCATAATCCTCTAAACTTTCTCCAGTTGTATATAATTCATCGGCAGCTGAAAGTGGAATATTTTTAACTTTGTCTTCTCCGATTTTTACTTCAAGAGCTTTTGAAATTGATGATAGAGAACGTCCGATTGTAATTACGACATAGTTGTTTTTGCCATATTGTCTGTCAAAAGTGGCTTGTATAGCGTTTGCCGCAAAATTGTGAAGTCTTATATCTCTATCAAGCGGAGCCATTCCTTTTTCTATGCGTAATCTGTTTTCTGAACGCAGAAAATCTTTTTCTGCTTCAGTCAATGCCATATATTCTTCTTTTGTGAGTTTGTCTAGCTTTGAATAAACTTGTTTTGCTCTGGCTTGATATGATAATTCAAAGAAATCTGTTTCTGGTGTTTTTTTTGCACAAAAAGATATCCCTGCTGATTGTTGATTATTTACAGGGTAAATGTAAGGTTTGAAGTATGAATTTATCGATAAAATATTCATTTGTTTTCTATAACACTTGTGAAAATATTTTTTGCTAAAGCCGAAATAATAGATGTTCTTGTATAAGAACAAGAATTGGAAAGATTTGTTCTATGATGACTGCATGTTAAGTTTGGAATTTGATTGCGTTTGAGGCTATTTGAAGTTATGGAAAAATCGAAATCTTTTAGGGCAAAATTGTTAGGATTTTTAATTTTATTTATTCCTAACAAAAAATTACGTAGAGATTTAAGAAATTGCTATGTTTATGGTTTTGATGATACTCAGTTTGAAGTCATAAATAATAATTATAAGAAAAACATTGAAAGAATTAGAGTTAAAAAGAAAACTGAAAAAATAAAAGTAGGGTTTTTAGTAAGTGAAAATCAAAAGTGGAATTGTCAGTCAGTATATGACAAGATGGCTGAAAGCGATGAGTTCGAACCTCTTGTGTTAATAACAAAAGTTTATTCTGATAAGCATGATGATTTTGGGAAATTTTATACTTCTGTAACTGAAAATTACGAGTATTTTAAGTCTAGAGGGATGAATGTAGAATATGCTTATAATCTAGAAAAAAATGAATATATAGGTTTAGATAATTTTGGAATAGATATTTTGTTTTACCAACAACCATGGGCGATTGCACCTTCACAAAATATGCCAGTAACGTCAGAATTTGCATTGTCTTGCTATGTTACTTATGGCGTTCCAATGATTTGTTCTCCAACAGATTATGACTTAAATTTTTATAAAATGTTGTGGCATCAATATGCTATAAATGAGATGGTTTCTGATTATTATAAAAAATGTAGTTTAAAACCATTAGATAATTATAAAATTGTTGGGCATCCTAAATTTGATTCTTATCTTATAAATGATGATGTAAAAAATGAAGGTTATATAATTTATGCACCACATCATTCTTTTGCTCCGTCGCATTTGAATTTTGCAACTTTTAAATGGAATGGCAAATATATTTTGGAATATGCAAAATCTCATCCAGAGTTCAAATTTGTATTCAAACCTCATCCTCAATTAAAAACAAGAATGATTAAAAGACATATCATGTCTGAAAAAGAAGTGGATAATTATTTTGAAGAATGGAAAAAAATAGCAGTATTTTGTGATGATGCAGATTATTATGATTTATTTAAAAAATCAAGATTGATGATTACTGATTGTAGTTCTTTCTTGGGTGAGTATTTCCCAACAAAAAATCCAGTGATTAATTTGAAGAATAAAAATTCAGTAAAATTAAATCCTTTTGGTGAAGCTATAACTGATACATATTATAAGGTATATGATTTAAAAACTCTAAAATCAACAATGAAAATGTTATTAGAAGATAATTTAGACCCAATGAGAGAACAAAGAATTCAACGATTGCAGGAATTAAATATAATTAATTCATCTACTGCGGATAGAATTTTAAGTGTTATAAAAGAAGAACTTCAATAGTTTATAACAATTCTTTAGGAATATGTGGTAAGGATTTACGGAGTTTTTCACCTTGGCGGTCGTATTTTTCTCTTACTAATCTACCTTCTCGATTTGCTTCTTCTTCAATATAATTTTTTAAATATGCTTGGTAGTCTTCGGTAAATTCTACATAGTTTTCTATGGCATCAGAGCATCTATTAGCTTCTATTTGAAGAGTTTTGTTTTTTACAATAGGGCCAAATCTTTCAAACATTGTGTTTTGCCAAGTGCCAATTTCATTATCTCCATTTCTTGCATCAAGTAGATAATGCCAAATGTGTTCAACTTCATGTCTAGCTGTTCCGATTACCATTGTTTTAGATTTTGGCTTGTATAGCATATTAAAATTAACAGAACCATTGCTTGGAATAAAACATGCGACAAGTCGAGTTTTTTCTTTGTCGTCTTTAGGGATGTATGTTGTATTTACATTTACCCCTAATTTATCAACCTTTCTGTCACGCATAAATTTACGAGTTGCGGGTTCTTTTACACCATCAATATCGTATGCTCTAAACTGTAAAAATTGATCCCCTCTATGGAATTTAATCCCGTCAGAAAAAATGGAATCTTGTATAACTTTCCCGCTTGTATCATCAACTTCAAAATACAAAAATTTAGTAACATATTTTTTGATTTTGCCCCCAATAACATGTGGGAATTCAATAAATCTGTGAATTTGTTTACCCAAGTTTTCTAAATTAACTATACTTGTTCTAGATAGGATTTTTTCACCAGTGTGGATATTTTCAGATAAGTGATTGCTCTCTGTTTTTTGATGGACACAGAGGAATATTTTGTTTCTATCATCACTTAGCACTTGTTTAATTTCTTTAAATCTTTTCAGTACAGTTCGGTATATTGTGTATTCTTTTTTTGTAGTTGTTTTTACATATTCATCTTCACCTATAACATAGTCTGAATGTGTGTAAACGACATTTCGTAAGGGCCTTTTTGGATAATCATATGAACGCTCAATAATTTCACCTTTAGAATCTCTAAAAGTTGTAATAATTCTTTGTCCTTTTACTCCACGTCTTCCAACGATAATTTCCTCAACTGTATGAGGAAGCTCATTTGATAGGCGTTGAGCTTTCCCTTTATACTGAGCAAATAATATCCTTGTAGGTTTTGATATCAAATAAAAATCACGTCGTGCCATGTGTTTTTTAAAACATGTAAAAATATTTTTTGCTATTTATGTATGTGGAAAAAGATAAAAAACGATTATTATTTGACATTGCTTTTTGTTAGATTTATAACGGATTTATGAGAGAATTTACCCAAGATTTTTGACGTAGATTTAGAGTAAATTTTACCCAAATATTTATAAAAATCTAAAATAAAATTAAGGTGGAAAATATATATGAATAGCTATTTTATCGGAATAATAATCCTATTGTTGAGTGGATTTATTGCCGCAAGTTTTAGCAAAAATTTTAAAACAATTGTTTTGACAATTTTGAGTGCAATTGGTTCTGTTTTTTGTTTGATCCCTGCGTGTAATGTTTTATTAGGAAAAGATATTTTAGTTAAAACTTTTGATTTTAATGAATTATTCGGGGCGGTGAATTTTGTTATTGATCCATTGGCTGCGTTTTTCATTATTGTAATTTGTGTTATGAGTTTCGTTTCAGTGGTTTATTCAAATGGTTATTTAAAGCCTTATTTGGACTCAAAAAATATTAATTCTCACTTGGTATTTTTACCAATGCTAATTGCATCAATGCTTGCAGTTGTTACTTGTCAAAACGCTTTGATGTTTTTAATTTGTTGGGAAATAATGTCGTTGAGTTCATTTTTCCTTGTAATTTTTGAAAGTAATAAAAAAGAAGTTGTAAAGGCTGGTATTAAGTATTTAGTATTTATGCATGTATCAGTTTTATTTATAATTATGGCGTTTGCGCTTTTATCTATCAAGGCTGGAAGTTTTGATTTTGCGGTGTTTAAAGATGTTTTAGCTCATAATAAATCATTGGCAAATATAGTATTTTTATTGGCATTTGTTGGTTTTGGTACAAAATCAGGTTTTGTTCCTTTCCATAACTGGTTACCAGATGCACACCCTGCTGCACCATCTCATGTTAGTGCGATTATGTCAGGGGTTATGATTAAAACTGGTTTTTATGGAATTTTAAGAGGAATTGATTTAATTGGTATGCCATCTAAAACAATTGCCTTTGTTGTTTTGACAATTGCGGGAATTTCGGCATTGTATGGTATCTTATACGCAATTACTCAGCATGATTTGAAGAGATTTTTGGCATATTCTTCAATTGAGAATGTTGGGGTAATTGGTATGGGTATTGGTGTTGGTATGTTGGGTATGGCATATCATAATCCTGCGGTTGCTCTGATTGGTTTGGCTGGTGGAATTTTCCATATTTTAAACCACTCAATTTTTAAGGAATTGATGTTTTTAACTGCTGGTAGTGTGTATTTGAAAACTCACACAAGAGATATTGAAATTATGGGTGGTCTTGCCAAAGTTATGCCAATAACTGCTATTCTATTTCTAATCGGTGCAGTTGCAATTTGTGGGTTGCCTCCATTTAACGGATTTATAAGTGAATTTTTGATATATTTTGGTATGTTTAAAGGTTTATCTATTAATAATTTTGAGGCTGTAATTGTTATGTTGTTTGCAATTTCAGCGTTAGCTTTTGTCGGAACAATGGCAATTTTGTGTTTTACAAAAGCATTCAGTATTGTATTTTTAGGTTTACCAAGAAGTGAAAAAATCGCTCAAGTAAAAGAAGATTGTGAAAGAATTATGCTAGTTCCGATGGGATTTTTGGCAACTTTGATTTTACTTATTGGTATTTTCCCTCAAAAAATTCTATTAAAAATTAATAAAATTGTATTTTCTATAATTCCATCAACATCAATGAATGTTTGGTCAGGTTGTTCTGAAATCTTTATGACAATTTTGACTATCGCATTGGTTGTTGGTTGTTTTGCAGCATTTGTTTTAGTTTTAGTTGTTTTGAAATTGAGATTAACAAAATCAAAAATTCAAATGCACGAAACTTGGGGTTGCGGTTATGATAGAGCAAATAATCATATGCAATATACCGCTTCATCATACGCAAGTCCATTATTATCAATGTTGAAACCACTATTTAAAAAAGTTTTTGATGTTGAAAAACCAAGAAAACTATTCCCACATAGTGCTCACTTTAGTTTACAGTTTGAAGATATTGAAGAAGCATATGTAATCAATCCTTTATTAAAAATTGATGAATGGTTTTTATCAAAATTTGAAAGTTTACAAAGTGGAAATATTCAATCTTATATCAAATATGGTTTGATATTTTTACTAATTGTAATCATTGGAAGTCTATTTATAGGATAAGTTGAAATGATAATGAAATTGATAAATTTAATAATTCTTTTATTTGTTCCATTTCTAATGATGGGACTGATTAAGAAAACAAAATCTTTCTGGGGCGGGCGTAAAGGTCCATCAATTATGCAACCTTGGTTTGATTTTGTCAGACTTATGAAAAAGGATTTTGTAATAAGTAATACAACATCAGCGGTATTTAAAATTACTCCTGTTATTACATTTGCTAGTGTGATTTTTGCAGGATTATTTGTTCCTTTGGCGAGTGGAAATGCGATTGTAAATATTCCAGTTGGGTTGATTGTATTTGCTTATATTTTAGGTTTGGGTAAGTTCTTTGCGCTTATCTCAGCAATGGATACGGGAAGTAGTTTTGAAGGTATGGGAGCTTCTCGTGAGGCTTGTTTTACCTCTATTGTTGAACCTGCATTTTTTATGGTAATCGGTTCAATTATGGCTTTGACTGGAAATTATACATTTGATGCTTTAGGTAAAATTTTATCAAGTGCAGGTACTTATGGGATTTTGATTATTGTATTCACTGCTTTAGTTTTATTTATTATGTTATTAACTGAAGGTTCAAGAGTTCCTGTTGATGATCCAGCAACTCACTTGGAATTAACAATGATTCATGAAGTTATGATTTTAGATAACTCTGGTAGTGATTTAGCTTTATTAACTTGGGCAAATGGAATTAAGATGCTTTTGATTTCGTCTTTAATTGCTTATATGGTTATCCCAAGTAATGTTTCAGATTTTGTTGGTGTGTTACTTTATTTAGGAGTAATTGCACTACTTTCAGTGATTATAGGTACTGTTGAATCTAGTATGGCAAGAATAAGAATGTCACACGTTTTTGAATTCGTATTTATTATGAGTTCATTAGCACTTGTTGTTTTATCTCTTGTTATGGCAAGGATGTTTGGAGGTTAAGATGGCAACAGGATTTATTATTCTTTTCGGATTAACAATGTTATATTTAGCCGCAACAAGCAGAATTATTGCACATATCAGAATTTTAATCGTGCAAGGATTTTTGTTATTTTTAATTTGTTGCTGTGGAATGGAACATAATAATTGGTTAAACTTTGCGTTTTTAACAGTTGAAACATTGGTAGTAAAATCAATTGTTATTCCTTGGTTTTTGTACAAGGTTACTAAGAAAACTCATTCAAATCGTGACGTTGCAGCAAATATCCCACATTTTTATTGTTTGGTAATTGCAACATTGATTTTGTTGGGTGGATTTTTAGCATCAAACTATTATTTTTCTTCTATGAAAATGATTGCTCCGATTTACTTTGGGGTATCAGTTGCAACAATTATTATTAGCTTATGGTTAATTACAATTAAACATAAAATTATTTCTAACGTAATTGAATTTATTACAATGGAGAATGGTATTTTCTTATTATCTTTATCGGTGTCAAAAGAAATGCCAATCCTTGTTAATATGGGCGTTTTGCTTGATGTGTTCATTGCGGTTTATATCTTAGGATTATTCGTAAATGAAATCAATAAAGAGTTTAATGACCTTGAAGTTTCTCACTTATCAGATTTAAAGGATTATGAATATAATGATTAGTACAATTTTAATATTTCCAATAGTTGCGTGTTTGTTGGTGATGCTTGTTAAAAAGAAAGCATTTGCAACATTTATGGTAAATGCTTATGCTATTATTCACTTTATTTGTACAATGTTAATGGTAACTGGTATTGGAAATAAGTCTGTTCCATATTTTGCTTTGGATAATACAAATTCAATCTTTTTGATTGTGTTATCTTTGGTATTTTTAATGGTTGCGATGTATAACACAGGTTATGTTAGACACCTAGAATGTAGTGATAAAAAATTATGCCATTATTCATTTATGATTTTGGTATTTGTATTATCAATGACAGGAACTTTATTAAGTACAGATTTAGGTATATCTTGGATTTTAATAGAGGGTACAACTTTATCAAGTGCGTACTTGATTTATTTTAATAAAACAAAACACTCAATCGAGGCGGCTTGGAAATATGTATTTATCTGTTCAATCGGTATTGCGTTAGCATTTGTTGGAATTATTTTGTTGAATATTTCATCAGGTGCGGTAAACTCAATGAGTTTTGCTGAATTATATAGACACGCATCAGAGTTTGATTTGATGTGGTTAAAATTAGCTTTTGTATTCATGTTGTTTGGTTTTGGAGCAAAAATGGGGTTGGCTCCAGCTCATTTCTGGTTGCCAGATGCTCACTCAGAAGCTCCATCTCCAATTTCAGCATTGTTATCTGCTACATTATTAAACTCTGCGTTCTTAGTTATTGTAAGAGTGTTTAAAATAATGGAATTAGCGAATTGTACAAATTATGCAAGATTGATGTTACTTGTAATGGGATTTTTATCATTATTTGTAACTGCAGTTTTTGTATATCATATTAAAAATTACAAAAGAATGTTGGCTTATTCTTCTATTGAAAATATGGGGATTTTAGCGGTTGGTATGGCATTAGGCGGAGCAGCTTATTATGCAGTTGTATTACATTTGATTGGACACTCACTAGCTAAAGCATCATTCTTCTTAACTTCAGGGAATATTTTAGAATTATTTGAAACAAAAAGAATAAAATCTGTAAAAGGTTTAAACAGTGCTGATAGCAAAACTTGTTGGTTGTGGGTGGCATCATTTCTGGCAATTTGTGCGTTCCCAACTTCATTATTGTTTATTAGTGAATTTATAATGATTAAGACTATGATTTTAGATAAGCATTATATTCTTTGTGGTTTGTTTGTATTTCTTTTAACGATTATTCTTTATGGTATTGGTAGAGTTGTTATTAAGATGGCTTTTGACGAATTGAGTGAAGATAAGGCAAAAGTTGTTGAGAAAAATATAAACAAAGTTTCAATTTTAATGTATGTTCCGCAAGTTATATTACTTGTATTGGTATTCACATTTGGGGTGTATATTCCTCAATGGTTAAATGAAGTTATAAAACTTGCAGTGGGAACTTTTTAAGGCAGGATAAATTATGGCAAAATGGATTAAAATTAAAAATAATAAAAGAGTAGATATAAACAAAATTCCTATTATTGAAATTGATGATATGCGTAGTGAAGTTAAGGCTTTAGGTATGCGACCAATTGGATTTTTTGGTAAAGATTGGGGTTTTGGTTGCGTAAGATTATTTGTGATTTTGGCAGATGATGCTAATGCTGATTTATATTTATCTTCAAGTATTTTTGGTAATGGTGTAACATCATATGAGTCATTTACTCAAGAAGTTCCTGCTTTTCATATTTTTGAAAGAGAATTTTATGAGCAATTTGGAATTGAACCATTACACCATCCTTGGCTAAAGCCAGTAAGGGTAAATCAAGATAAATACCAATTCTTCGAAATGGAAGGGGAAGAAGTTCACCAAGTTGCAGTTGGTCCGATTCACGCTGGTGTAATTGAACCTGGGCACTTTAGATTTATGTGTAATGGTGAAACTGTTTATCATTTGGAAATTATGCTAGGTTATCAACATCGTGGTGTTGAAGATATGATGTTGAAAAATCCATCAAATCAGTTAGCTGAATCAATTTGTGGTGATAGTGTAATTGCATATAATACTGCTTATTCTCAAGTTATGGAAACCCTAAAAGGAATTCAAATTTCTGATAAAGCACAACTTATCAGAAAAATGGCACTAGAAATGGAAAGAATTGCCGTTCATATTGGTGATTTGGGTGCAATCTCTGGCGATATTGCTTATTTGATGGGAGCATCTGTTTTTGGTGCTACAAGAACTCTTGTTATTAATACTACTTTAGAAATGTGTGGTAGCCGTTTAGGTCGTGGTTTTGTAACTGTTGGTGGGGTTAATTATGATCCGTCTGAGGAAGTTATTGACCGAGCTGTTGAAACTTTGAATAAAGTTAGAGCAGATGTAGATAGAATGGTAAAAACTATGCTTAAAAACTCTACTGTAATGTCTAGATTAGAAAAAACGGGTACTGTAAGTTTAGAAAAAGCAAAAGATATTGGTCTTGTTGGTATGGCAGCAAGAACTTGTGGTGTTGATTTAGATTCTCGTTTTGATTTCCCAGATAAATGGGTTGAAGAGTTTGGTTTTACTCGTAAAACTATGAACTTAAAAGGGGATGTTAATGCTCGTTTCAAACTTAGATACAAAGAAATCAAAGAGTCTATTTCAATGGTTAAAAAGATTTTAGCTAAATTGAAAGATTATAAAAATGAACCAATTATAGCAGATGGTGTAAATAATAAATTCTTACCAGATTCAATGGTAGTTTCTATTGTTGAAGGTTGGAGAGGGGAAGTTGTTCATATTGCAATGACTGATCTTCATTCAAAATTATCAAAATATAAAATTAAAGATCCATCATTTAACAATTGGTATGGGTTAGGTTTAGCGGTTAGAAATAACGGAATTTCAGATTTCCCACTATGTAATAAAAGTTTCAATTTATCATATTGCGGAAATGATTTATAAGGAAAGAAAATTATGTTTGATACATTAAAATCAAGAATTTATCAAGGTAGTCAATTTATAAAAGATATAGAAAATGCTCCGATGAGGGAACAATTCAGAGGTTTTCCGAAATTCAATACAAGTGAAGATTTTTCGGCTTGTAAAGGTGTTTGTCCAACAGGAGCCTTGTCTTTAGAACCATTATCAATTGATATGGGAAAATGTACATTCTGTGGCGCTTGTGAAAGAGCTTGTAAAGGGATTGAGCTTACAAATGGTTATAAATTGGCATCTTCTTCTCGTGAAAAACTTGTGATTACACCAGAGATTGATTATGAAAATTATCTAAAATCAGCGGTTGAAGTTAGAGAAGAAATTCATAAAATTTTTGGCCGTTCAATTAAATTCCGTCAAGTATCAGCAGGGGGTTGTAATGGATGCGAGATGGAATTGAACGCTTGTTCAAACGTAAACTTTGATATGGGAAGATACGGAATTGAGTTTGTGGCATCTCCTCGTCATGCAGATGGTATTGTAATCACAGGACCAATTACAGAAAATATGGCGTACGCTTTAGAAGATTGTTATAAATCTGTACCTGATCCAAAAGTTGTGGTACTTTGTGGTGCATGTGCAATCTCTGGTGGGGTCTTCCAAGAAAGTGAAAAAATAAATAGAGAATTCTTGGAAAAATATCCAATTGATTTGTATATTCCAGGTTGCCCAACTCACCCATTGACATTTATCAATGCGGTTTTGAGTTTTATAAAAAAATAGAATAAAAATTTATAAATATTTTTGTAAAATAAGTTTTTTCAAAGCCTTTGCCATAATTGCATCAGGTTCGATTTCCAAAACTCTATCTAAATATTCAATAGCTTTGTTATAATTTCCTAATTTTTTCTGAGCAGCACCCATTGCAAATAATGCACTTACAAACTTGTCATCAAGTTCAATTGCTTTTTCTAAATCAGCAACTGCTCTTTCAATATCAGGGTTTTCAATATCTTTTCTTGATAAAAGAATATCCGCACGATTGTAATACGCATCAGTCATTTTTGGATTAATTTGAAGTGCTTTTGTGTAATCTAAAATTGCATCATCAAAATTTTTCAACGCTTGGTTTACAACTGCACGATAAAAATATGAAATATCCCAATCATTTCTAAGTTCAATTGATTTATTCATATTATCTAATGCGATATCTAAATCGCCTGTTCTTAATTCTTCTATTCCTTTATCTAAATATTCTTTATAAGTTGTCATAAATTTATTATATACCAAACAAATTCATGCTATAATTTTGGAAAAGAGAGGAAATATGAATAAAAAAATCTTAGCCAATTTTGCACTATTTTTAACCGCTCTAATTTGGGGTTTATCATTTGTTGCACAAAAAGCTGGGATGGATTTTGTTGGACCTTTCAGTTTTAACTTTGCAAGAAGTATCCTTGGTGGATTCAGTTTGTTACCAGTAATTGGTATTGTAAAATTGATGCAAGAAGATAAAAGAACACCTATTAGAAAAGATGTTCAACATATTAGACTTGCTCAAGGTGGTATTGCTTGCGGTGTAGCTTTATGGATTGCAATGTCAATTCAACAATACTGTATGCTTTATGCTCCAGCTGGAAAAGCTGGATTTATCACCGCTTTATACATAATTTATGTGCCACTTATTGCAATGTTTTTTGGTAAAAAAGTTACCAGAAACGTATGGATAAGCGTAGGTCTAGCCGTAATTGGTTTATATTTGTTATGTTTCAAAGATTCAATTGGCGGATTTAGTGTTTGGGATTTGTGGCTACTTTTGGCGGCATTTTTCTATGGTTTGCATATTATTGTAGTAAATCATTTTGCAAGAAAAGCTAACGCAACAAAAATGTCTTGTGTTCAGTTTTTTGTTGTAGGTTTGTTATCAATTCCATTGATGTTAATCTTCGAAGAACCAACTTGGGCGGGATTTGTAGCTTGCAAGACACCTATTTTATACGCAGGGATTTTAACCTGTGGGGTTGCCTATACTATCCAAATTTTCGGTCAAAAATTCACATCATCTCCTACTGTTGCGTCATTGATTTTAAGTTTAGAATCAGTATTTGCCGTTGTTGGCGGATGCTTAATTTTACATGAAATAATGTCAGTTAAAGAAATTTTTGGTTGCTTATTTATGATTACTGCGGTAATTTTATCTCAACTTAACGCGAAACCTAAAAAAGTTGAGCCTTCATCAGAAGACGAAGACCCAATACCAGTTTCAAAATAAGTTATATTTTATAAGTAACATTTTCTTTCTTGACCGACAACACCTGCATACAATTCAACAAATTGTTTTGCTGGACTTACGTCGATTTTAGAAAGCAGTACTTCCTCAATTTGGAAGAAACCTACATCACCTGACATTTCAATATCAATTTTTATAGGTTTTCTTTCACCTTTGTGGATAGAAATTCTGTTTATCGCATTAGCAGAATACTTGTGAATATCTCCAACTCTAGGTGTTGTATTCAATTGCATAGGAATTCTTGCTCTGCCTTTTGTCATATCGCAACCATCAGCAATCAATATTATACCCGCTTCAATTGAGTGGATTTTTTTAGTTGACATATGGCCAATAATTGCTTCTGTTGCAACTGCTCTGATAATCACACGACGATGCAAATCATTAGGGAACAAATGCATTAACGCTCTTTCAATAATTGGTTGAGCAAGCATTGCTGACATTTTTTCGTGTCCCTGGCGACCGATAGACATCCCTAAATCGTGCATCATACCTGCAAGAATTACGGCACACATACTGTCTTCGAATGTACCCATTTCTTCTTGCTCCAAAGATGTTTTAATTTCAAATTCGTGCAAAATATTGAGCATTTTTATTGCATTACCAACAACCTGACGCATATGCACAGGCCCGTGGTCATTATACCCAAGACGTCTGATAGAAACGTTGTTTGCGTATTCTTGCATTTCTTGTAATTCTTCGTCATTAAACAAATATCTTACAAGCTCCAAACACTCTGGGTGGTTTTTTAATCTATCTTGAATTTTTGATTCTGTTGCTAACTCTTTAACTGATTTCATAGCTTTTTTCCAATTTCTTTAAATTCGTACTATTTATATTTTAACGCATTTTTAATAAAAAGTTAAGGGGGTAGGAGTAATTTTTTTAAAAAGCATTTGTCATCCTGAACTTGATTCAGGATCTCATAGTGCAACGCAGGAATTGTTAAATGGTGGGATTCTGACTTTCGTCAGAATGACAAGTTTTTTGTCATCCTGAACTTGATTTAGGGTCTCATAGTTAAACGCAGGATTTGTTCAATGGTGGGATTCTGACTTTCGTCAGAATGACAAGTTTTTTGTCATCCTGAACTTGGTTCAGGATCTCATAGTGTAACGCAGAAATTGTTTAATGGTGAGATTCTGACTTTCGTCAGAATGACAAAATGATATGTTATGAATCGATTTCTTCGCTTAAATCTTTAAATTCGGGGTTTATAGTTTTTATTAAATCAATTTTCCATTGAGATTTCCAAGCTTTTAATTGTTTTTCTCTATTTAGAGCATCCTCAACCGAATTTGTTACTTCATAATAAACTAATTTATCTAAATTATATTTTTTTGTAAATCCGTCTATTAGTTTTAATTTATGTTCTTGAAGTCGGCGTAGTAGGTTATTTGTAACTCCAATATACAACGTGGTGTTGTATTTGTTTGCAAGAATATAGACAAAATAATTTCGTTCTTTCATAAGGTTATATTATCATTTTTATTATCTTTTGTCATCCTGAACTTGATTCAGGATCTCATAGCGAAACGCAGGGATTGTTAAATGGTGAGATTCTGACTTTCGTCAGAATGACAAGTTTTTTGTCATCCTGAACTTGATTCAGGATCACATAGTGTAACGCAGAAATTGTTTAATGGTGGGATTCTGACTTTCGTCAGAATGACATAATAAAAAACGAGGGATTGGTTGTCCAATCCCTCGTTCAATTTCTTCAACTCTCTATAATGAGAAGTCAGCTTCTGCAGGTAGAACTTTTGGAATATTGTGAATAAATTCCTTAGCTCTGTCGTGAGCTTTTGTCCAGTTCATTGCGATTAGACCTCTTTGTACCAAAAGTAATTCTTTGAAGAATTCATTTTGAGAGTTCATAGCTTCAACTTTTGAATGGAAATACATATGTTGAGCATCTGCGATTTGGTTGATTGGAGCAGTACCCATTAAGTATTTAGCTTTAACCATTTGATAGTTTTCAGCTTCAGCAAACATTGCTTTGTATGATTTTTCGATGATGAAGTACTTAGCAATAGCTCTGTTTACAACGCTTCTAACGTTCATTTCTAACTCAGTATTAACTTGTTCTAAATATGCGTTAAGTTCGTTTAACTCAGCTTTTGCTCTTGCGATTTCAGCAATTTTTGTACCACCTTCGATAGGTTTCCATTGAGCTGCAATGAATACTCTACCATAGTTTTTGTCTAGAGTGTTACCCCAGTAGCTCCTTGGAGCTGCTAAAGGACTACCTATAATAGGATTTCCAGAAGCATCTGTTGCTCCACCTGTCATTTGTAATCCTGCAATAGAACCTTTAGCATATGTTTCATAAGGTAAGCTTCTATCGAATTGTGTAGCATACTCAACTGTTAACTTAGCATTTGGCATAATGAATTTTTGAGCATAATTTGAAATTTCAGCTTTTTTCATTGCAATTGCTGCTTTTAGTTTAGTTGTTTCTGGTGACATGTAGATTACTTCAGCAACTAACATATCAGTAAATTTAGCTAATTTTTCAGGTGTTCTCACATGATCAATAATGTGTAATTCTGATGTGAAGAACGCTGGATCTGTAGCTGTCAATGGGTTAAGAACGAAGTGTTCTTTTTGATCGTGGTAAAGTAATTTGTTGATGTGAATTTTGATGTTATCGTATTCAGCTTTCATGCTAAGAAGTTTTTTCTCAGCTTCTGAAACTTCACCAGCCCAACGTAGAACTTCTTCATTACCACATTTACCAGTTTGTTGACGAACTCTTGCCATTGCAAGAATTTCTCTTGTTTCGTTTACATATTCTTCTTGAACTTTGATTACGTTTTCAAGCATTAACATATCAACGTATAGGTTTGCTGTTTCAAATCCCATTGTTACGTCAGTCAAAGCTTTTTCAGCTTTATCAAATTTCAATTTTTTGTGTTTAACAATAATGTTAGTTACAAGATCTGGTGAATAGATAACTTGATCCATACCAACTACGAATTGACCAGCTCTAATTGGAACATCAGAGTATGAAAATGCATAATCTTTGTTAAATGTTTGGTGACCTAAGTCAAGTCTTAGTGTTGGAAGATATCTTAAGTAAGCTGAAGTTGTAGCACGTCTAGCTGCTTGTACTAAGAATTTTTTACGTAGCATATCTAAGTTGCTTTCTTCCAAAGCTGTTAATAAACCATTAAGGTCGTATTTTTTCACTTCTTTGTTAGAAACGATTTCAGCATTGTTTAACAATCTCAATGGAGCTGCATAACCTAATGCTTCACCAGTATCTTTGTTGTAGAAAATTACCTTGTCATCAAAGAAAGGAATTTTTTCTGTTTTAACAGTGTTACCATGTAATACACCGTGAATGCTGAATGATGTAGCTTCTGCTAATTTTTTATCAACGTTGAATGCTGATGTACCTAGTAATGCACCATAGTTAACATCTTCTTTACCAACTGATGAGAATGAATACAATTTTTTAGCTGTGATAGCGTTGTATAATTCTTTTTTCTGTTCAGCAGTGATGTTGTATAGTGGTGTAACAAATACAGAGTCAACATCTGCTGGAATTTTGTTGATAACTGCTTTAACATCGTTGCCTACTGGAAGAACAACGTAGTTCATTTCAACATTTTTCTCTTTTAATTTTTTGTCAATCAAAGCGTTCCAGTTAGCTCTTGTTTTGTAGAAGTTTTCGTTCATAAGAACTGCAACTTTCTTTTGTTGTGGAACTAATTTTTTGAACAAAATAAAATCGTTAACTGACTGTTGTACAGGGTTGAAGAATTTGTCACCAAAATCTCTCAAACCATATTGGTCAATTGTTACTACGTATTTGTTTTTGTTTGGTTTGTCAACGTAGTAAGAGCTAGACATATAGCCTAGTGAAATTACCATGAAAGCTCTAGATGCTAAAGCTTTATCAGAAGCTTTTACTGCACCTTGTTCACTCCAGTCACCAGTGAAGATTAAATCTTGTGGGAATGAAGCTTTGTAATCAGGTAATAAAGATCTTGTAATCTGTGTTTGGAAAGTTTTCAAAACTTCTGCGTTTTTGTCTGATGGCCCGTCAAAAACGAAAGCCAATTCAACTGTTTTTGCATTTGGAGCTGCTTGTAATTGTTTTCTTGCTGCAGGGTTTTCGCTAATAGCAAATGTTGCTCCCCCGAAAGAAATCATGAAAACAAAAGTCAGCAATGCGCAAATAATTCTTTTCATTTTCTTTTCCCTAACTCCTTACTCTTAATCCTTTTATTTAAACTAATAAATAAAAAATCTTCTTAATCGAGTTTAGTATAGCAAAAACATGCCAAAATAGAAATTATTTTGTTACAATTAAAAATAAAATCAGGCAAAACGCAATCACAGAGAAGATTATAACTGTAAACCAATATGGCGAAATCCCTGTTGGTTTTTTGCAAGATTTCATAGAAGTTTGTTGTTTTGTTGTTTTTGATTTTGTATTTTTTTCTGCTTTTTCTTTGTTAGTTTTTTTAGCAGAACGAATAGCTGAACTCTTTGCTCGAGCTTTTTCTTTAGCTTTTTTATATTTTTGTTCTAATGTTTTATCTCGTTTTCCTGTTGCTAAAAGTTCAATGTCATAATGAAGATCTAATACTTCTTTGTTTCCTTTTTTGTTATAAACAATATAATTAATAGCAACTTCAAAAGCACGTTGTAAACATTCCAACGCATCAATTGCATTTTGTTTTACTGATGATGCGTGAACTGATTGGTTTCCGCATTTTTTCAAGAAGTATAAATCCTCGATAAATTCTCTTTCCTGTTCAGAACCTTGAGAATTGTCTTTTAGGGTTGCAAGCATTTGGTCAAATGTGTTTTCGGTTGTTCTTTTGTCCCCTAGGACATTTTTGCAAACGTTTTCGGCAAAGCGTCTGGTTTGTCCCATGCATTGCTCAAAATACTCATCTCTATATAGTTTTTCGGCATCAGAGATGATTTCGTATAAGTTCTTATCTGTACTTTTTAAAAAATCGAAATTAGTTACCATGTATATTAATATATTAATTAATCTCTTCCGTAATTAATCTTACATTGTATGGGGTTAAATGTAAAGGGTACGAAAACTAATGATTATTTTGCGTGATGGTGAGATTCTGACTTTCGTCAGAATGACAAAAAAGTATCTGTCATCCTGAACTTGATTCAGGATCTCATAGTGTAACACAGGATTTGTTCAATGGTGGGATTCTGACTTTCGTCAGAATAATAATCTTTACACATTCTTTTTATTTTTATATTACAATGTAGGAAAATTGCACTAAAAAAAGGAGAGAATACATGTTAACAAAAAATTCATCAGTAAAAACAAGTTTCTCAGGTGTTGATTTCTCAAAATATTCATCAAAAACATCTGAATTTGTTAAAGAATTTGTAGCTCGTGCTAACAAACCAGGTTATTTCCTAAATTGGGTTAACCTACCACAAGAACAACTAAAAAGAGTTGATGAACTTTATTCAATGGTTGAATCTTTCAAAGCTCAAACAGGTGCTAAAAAACTTAGCGTTATGGGTATTGGTGGTTCAAAACACACTGTTGAACATATGCTTTCTATCAATGGTTTGAATATTTGTGGTGATGTTGTAGATTTCTATTCAGATGTTGATTCAATTTCATTGGCTAGATTTCTTCACAGAATCGGTGATGTTACAACTTCAAACTTCATGATTGCATCAAAATCAGGATCAACTTTCGAAACTAAAGATGGTTTCTTAAGAGTTCAACAAATGTTGATTGATTCTTATGTTTCTAAAGGTCAATCAGAAGAAGAAGCTAAAAAATCAGCTGCAAAACACTTTATCGCTGTAACTGATGCTAATAATGAAAAAAGTGAACTTCGTAGAACTTCAATCGAAAATGGTTGGTTAGGCGATTTGTTTATTCACGATGATGTTGGTGGAAGATTCTCAGCATTTGATGATCACGCTCTATTCACTTTAATCTGGGCAGGTTTATCAAAATCTGATATGGTTTCATTACTTTCAGCAGCTCAAGAAGTTTCTTCTCAATCTTTATCTGAAGATTTAGAAATTAACGATGCATTAAAAGAAGGTATTTTCTGGGCAGATGCTAAAATGAATGGTATTTCAGCTTCTGTTCACCAATATATGGGTTCAATGTTTGAAAATACTGTTTACTGGCATGCTCAAATGCAAAATGAATCTGTAAAAGATACATTAAAACAAGTTGCTAAAGTTCCAGATGCTATGCACCACTCAGCAGAAGCTCACTTCAACCCAGCAAACAAATTAGTTTTTGCTTTGACAGTTCCTGTTGATAATGGCGTATGTTCTGAAAATGCTCAAGCATATATTAAAGCATTGGCTTCATCTTATGAAGTTACTGGTGCTTTCTTCCTAGAAGAAGTTGAAACTTCATCTATGGGATTAACTGCTGCAGCTGCTGGTGCAGTGACTCAATTAAGAGCATTTGCTACTTGCTACCAAGAAATCGTTGAAGCTGTATCATCTGGTAGAGAACTTCCTGAAGTTCTTGACAGTGTCCTTCAACCACACGTTGAGTTTTACAAAAAAGCTCTTAAAGGTGGCGTTGTAGTTCCAGGTAGAATTTCTAAATAATAATTTTATTATTTAACAAAAGGAAAAGAGCCAAGAAATTGGCTCTTTTTTGTTCTCTCTATTCTGTTGGTTCGTAATTTTCTATATTTACCCCTGTTTTTGAGCACGCATTTTTGTCATTTTGTCGTTAATCATAGGTAGTAAATATCCTAAAGTTATCGCTGAATAAGCTAGACCAGAAATGTGAGCTACATTTAGTTTCCACAAGTTCTTCTTAGCAAATGCTTTTCCTTTTGCAGCAACTTCAGCGTGAGTTTTTAAGCTAATATCATTTAACCAGTGTTTGATACCTTTTCCTTCTTTTCTGATATTGAATAAGTTTTCACGTTTTGGATCTAAGATATTTGCAACACCTTTAGAAGCAAAACCTCCTAAAACAAGCCAATTCAAGAATCCAAAATAATCACGAACAACTGATTCTCTAAGTTCTGTATCATTATCAGCTGCCATAAATCTTCCAACGATGTTTGATGCGTAAACTGTTTTAATTGCGTTTCCGCTTGTAACAGGTCCTGTGAATTGTAATTTTTTAACAAAATCAGCTGGGTTTTTAACTTTCATAACACCTAATACCATTGCAAGCATACCAGCACTTGCTGCAACTTTTTTAGCCCAAAGAGTTTTTGTTTTTTCTGGAGCGGTTTGAGGTTTTGTATCTTTTTCTCTTGTTACGTAATCAACATCACCAACAAAACCTTTTTTACCAGTACGTTTTTCAGTCATTTTTCTGTTGATGTATTGGTTTGTTAAGCCTAAAACTGAAGCTCCAGCCAAAGCTCCAAATATTTTAATTCTGTTGATTTTTGCAACTTTTTTCAATGCTGTTTCGATATTTACGTTTTTGTTTGTGAAGATGTCTTTACCCATATCACAAGCATCACGTAAAATGATTTCTAATCTGTCAGCCCATTTAGCATCCCCTAGGTTAACTGCAACTTCTCTGTTTGCTTTAAGTGCGTTTGTAATACGAGCTTCCATAATTTTTAAGATATTGTTTTTATCTTTTTTAGCTATGGTTTTGTTTTCTAAAACTTCTGTGAATGTATCTAAGATACCTTTTCTGGTTTTTAGAACTTCTGGGATATTTGCATATTTTTTGTCTTGCCAATTGATTCGTTTCCATGCGTTTTCATCAATCCAATCAATGTTTTCCCAATCGATTTGGTTGAATTTATTTAGTTTGATTCCATCTTGCCCGCTTAAGTTATCAAATACATTTTCAACATATTTTGCGGTGTTATTATCTGCAGTTTTCCATGCTTTTGTTAATACATTTACTGAATCATCACTGTACCAAGTGTCAGGTCTTAGTTTTGTGTCAGGCATGATTTTATTTGAAATTAAATGAGAAATACCATAAGCAAATAATCCAGCTGATAAGCAGTTGATAAATGTTCCGCTGATTTCTCTGAAAAATGTTTCAAATCCTGCATCTTTGTTTCTGTTTTTTGCATCGTAATAAGTTCTTGGAGCAACCATTGCACCTAAGTCGATAAGTACTGCATTTGCCATTTCGTTAGTGTCTAGTGTTCTTAGAGCTGTTGTTAAAACTCCGTCTAGTGCTCCTCTAAATTGAGGTTGGTAGTGTCTATTTATATCATAATTATTTACAGTTAAATTCATCTTTTCTCCACAATGTTCAAAAAAAGTCCACGCAAAAAAGCCCCGCAAAATCGGGACTTACTATATAAAATCTTAAAGTATAATTATCAAAAACAATTTAAAAAATTACACGCTAAAACCACCAAGTCCCGATAATGTTGACTTGGAGGATGAGGATGAAGTTGTTGCGTATAATTTAATCATAATTTCCTTTTCCTTGAGCTTAGTATAAATCTAAACTTTTATTTTTGTCAATAGGTAAAAACTCGGGCATGGGAAAATTTTTTACAAATAAGTGTAAATTTTACAAATGTTAATCTTACTTATCATGATTTAATATTTTAGTTAAAACCTTGCATTGAGCATGCCCCCCACTAAATCTATATTTGAGGTAAATTGTTTAGTTTTTTTACAAAATTCATCAACCCAAAGATTCATTTTTTTATAATTTAACTTAATTTTTGTATTAATCCATGATAGAATAATTGAATAGAGATTAAGGGAAGTAAAGGTGAAAGTCCTTCACTGGTCCGCAACTGTGATAGTCAGAATACTTGATCTAGCATGCGACTTACGAGACTGAGGAGATTTATTTATTATGCAAAATGCGGTTAACAAGAACGAGAGTGAAAATGTAGTAGGAATTTCATCTGCTCATGTATCTGATGCAATCAGAAGAGTACATGAGTCAAATGCTATGTTTGCCCAAGAAGTTATCGATAATGCTTCTAGAGTAACTGATAGTGTTTGCATTGTAAAAAAAGATGGTACAAAAGAACAGTTTAACGTTGAAAAAGTAGTTAATGCTGTTAAAAAATCTGCAACACGTATGATGATTTCTTTTAGTGAGGAAGATACTAAAAGAATTTGTGATTTCGTTAATAAAAATGTTAGCGATATGCAGAAAAATGAAATTTCAATTTGGGAAATTCATAACATTGTTGAAAGCGCTCTAGAAAGTATCAATCCTAGAGTTGCTCAAAGTTATAGAAATTACAGAAACTATAAAACAGATTTCGTAGCTATGCTTGATAAAGTATATCAAGAAAGCCAAAAAATCATGTATATTGGTGATAAAGAAAATTCAAACTCAGATTCAGCTTTAGTTTCAACTAAACGTTCATTGATTTTCAACCAATTAAACAAAGAATTATACAAAAAATTCTTCCTAACTGTTGATGATTTACAAGCAATTAGAGAAGGTTATATTTATATCCACGATATGTCAGCTCGTCGTGATACTATGAACTGCTGTTTATTTAATGTTGCAGAAGTTCTTAAAGGTGGCTTTGAGATGGGTAACCTTTGGTATAACGAACCAAAAACTTTAGATGTAGCATTTGATGTTATCGGTGATATTGTTATGGCAGCTGCAAGCCAACAATATGGTGGTTTTACAGTTCCAGAAGTTGATAAGATTTTAGCTCCTTATGCTGAAAAATCTTATCAAAAAATGTATAACAGATATATTTGTATGGGCTTATCTTTTGAAAAAGCTAGAGAAGAAGCTATGTTAGATGTTCAAAATGATTTTGAACAAGGTTTCCAAGGTTGGGAATATAAATTCAATACAGTTGCTTCATCTCGTGGTGATTATCCATTTATCACAATGACTATGGGTCTTGGATGTGGTGAATTCGAAAGAATGGC
The DNA here is from genome assembly GCA_017626055.1 of bacterium. Classification (GTDB taxonomy): domain Bacteria; phylum Cyanobacteriota; class Vampirovibrionia; order Gastranaerophilales; family Gastranaerophilaceae; genus Zag111. The sequence continues at coordinate 237,324 of JAGAJM010000004.1, forward strand.
ATCTATGACAATGTTAAAAATTAGAGAAAAAGGACAAGGTAAAAAAGATAATAAAAAACCAGTTCTATTCCCTAAAATTGTATTCTTATATGATGAAGAACTTCATGGTGAAGGTGGTCAACTTCATGACCTATTTGAAGCTGGTGTTGAATGTTCAAAACGTGCAATGTATCCAGATTGGTTGTCATTAACTGGTGATGGTTATGTTGCAAGTATGTACAAAAAGTATAAACGTGTAATTTCTCCAATGGGATGTAGAGCTTTCTTATCACCTTGGTTTGAAAAAGGCGGAATGTATCCAGCTGATGAAAATGATAAACCTATCTTTGTTGGTAGATTTAACATTGGTGCAGTTTCTCTTCACTTGCCAATGATTCTTGCAAAAGCTAGACACGAAAGCAAAGATTTTTATGAAGTTCTTGATTATTATATGGAACTTATCAGAAATATTCATATCAGAACTTACGAATATCTTGGTGAAATGAAAGCTTCAGTTAACCCTCTAGCTTATTGTGAAGGTGGTTTCTATGGTGGACATTTGAAACCTTCTGATAAAATTAAACCATTATTGAAAGCTGCAACTGCTTCATTCGGTATTACAGCTTTGAATGAATTGCAAGAACTTTATAACGGCAAATCATTAGTTGAAGATGGTGAATTTGCAGTTGAAGTTATGGAATATATCAACAAAAAAGTTAACCAATACAAAGAAGAAGATGGAAACTTATATGCGATTTATGGTACTCCAGCAGAAAATCTTTGTGGTTTGCAAGTTCAACAATTCCGTAAAAAATATGGTATTAAAGATAAAGTTTCTGATAGAGGATATGTTTCAAACAGTTTCCACTGTCATGTTGCTGAAAAAATTTCACCTATCGAAAAACAAAATTTAGAAAATAGATTCTGGAATTTGTTCAATGGTGGAAAAATCCAATATGTAAAATATCCAATTTCTTATAATTCAGACGCTATCAAAACCTTATTAAAAAGAGCTATGGATAAAGGTTTCTATGAGGGGGTAAACTTATCATTAGCATATTGTGATGATTGTGGTCACCAAGAATTATCAATGGATTCTTGCCCAAAATGTGGTAGCAGAAACCTTACAAAAATTGACAGAATGAACGGATATCTTTCATATTCTCGAGTAAATGGTGATACTCGTTTGAACGAAGCAAAAATGGAAGAAATTAAAGATAGGGTGAGCATGTAATGAATTATCACGATATAACAAAAGATGATATGCTAAACGGAGATGGTCTTAGAGTTGTGTTGTGGGTTTCAGGTTGCACACATCGTTGCCAAGGTTGTCAAAATCCAATTACATGGGATGTAACAAGTGGTTTGCCATTTGATGAAGAAGCTGAAAAAGAATTGTTTGAAGCATTGGCAAAACCTCATTGTGCTGGTATAACTTTCAGTGGTGGTGATCCTTTTCACCCATTTAACAGACCTGAAGTATTTCGTTTAGCAAAAAAATGTAAGGAATTATTTCCTGAAAAAACTGTTTGGTCATATACAGGTTTTGAATGGGCTGATGTTAAAGATGAAGAAGGAATGAAATATATTGATGTTCTTGCAGAAGGAAGATTTGTTGAAGAATTGTTAGACAATAATCTTCACTGGGTAGGAAGTTCAAATCAAAAAGTTATAAACGTTCCAGAATCATTAAAAACAGGTGAAATTGTTTTACACGAATCATAAATAAAAAAGTGGGAGTTAAATCCCACTTTTTTAATATTCCATTTTTGATCTTTTGATTTTTGGTGTAGAACTTGGTTCAGGTTGAATTTCTTCGATTGCGTTTGGTTCTGTTGGTTGAATTTCCTCAATTTGTTCTTCAACTTTGCCAAATTTACGCTCTAATCGTCTTTGCTCTTTCATTGCTTTTGGTAGAGGTGCTGGATTTTTGCCTTTTTGATTAAAATCTCTTGCATCTAATTTTTGTTTGATAAATAAATCTAGTCCATCAGCACCGATATCTTCGCCATCAAATCTTTGGTATATTTTATAGCCAATACCTTTTAATTTGCGAACAAAGTTTTCATCTTCGCTATCTGGCATTGAAACTCTAGCGTAACCTTGTTTGCTTTTACCAATCAAACCATTTGGGTATGATTCAATAAGTTCTCTTAACTTCATTTTTTTAGCATTATTTACTCCAGCTTGAGTAATTGGGATTCTATATGTAGATGTAAAACTAATTTCCATTTTATACTCCTTTTTTGTATTAAAGCTTGTGAAAATAATTTTTGCCTAATTTTTATTAAAATTTATTAAGGTATAGTAAAAATATCGCAAAATTTTTTATTTTTGAATTTTTAAGTGTGCATAAATTTAACCCTAAAAGGATTTTAAATGTATGTTGTTGCAAATAAATAGTTTATCAAATCCACAATATATTCATAATTATAATAATATAAAACCTGTAAAACAGTATCCTAATTTAATGCCATTAAACACAGATACAGTTACTTTTACAGGGATGTCTTCGCCATCTGAATACAAAACAGTATTTCAGTATTTGGCGTCAAAAATATTGGCAGGAAATAAGGCTTACAAAATTGATGGCAGTTTGTTGTCTTCCAAAAAAATTGGACAAGCTATTCAGCAGCTTATTGATCAAGATAGGTTATTTTTACCTTATAAATTTACAAATCATGAGAAAATTAAATGGAAAAGCTATATTCCCGAAGATATTAGAGTGTTCTCAGTGGATAAAATAAATGAGGCTCGAGTTGAAAGAATGAAGTACTGGGAAGAATTTTTGAGGTACTTGGAACCAATATCAAGTGACGGGATTACAAGAGATCCCCAGTTATTGGCAAAGATACAAAAAAATCCATCATTAAAACTCGTTATTTGGGATGCGGTTCGTAGTGAATTGAAAGATTCGAATAGACATATTCCTGTTCCATTTAATGAGAGGGCCTTGTTAGAAACTATTCAAGGGTTTGAAAAAATTGATCCTAAAGATAGAGCCGTACGTTGTGCTTCACCATCATTCTTGGAAATGTACACTCACAGGTTGCGTGATAACCTACTTACAGAATTAGGGGTTTCTACAAAACAAGAGTTTTGGGTAAGGATTCCATCAATAAAGCATGATCCTGCAAATCGAGCTCGTAATATTGAAAGGTTAGAAATTTTAAGTTGTAAGAATTGGTGTACACGTTCAAGTGTTGATAAAGCTGAAGCTGCATTACAAGATGGTGACTTTTATATTTATTTGGCACGAAATAAACAAAATCTATGGGAACCTTTAGTTGGTATGACAACTGCAAGAGGTAAAATTGACCAAATTCAGGGTGTGGAAAATAATAATATTGTTCCTTTGAATTTATTGGATGAGATTAAATCTTATATTGCAGAAAAAGGATTAAAGTGTCATAGTGCAATTGTAGATGAGGGTCCAAAAGCTTCTCAAGCAATTATGATAAGTGAAAAGTTAAGTGAAACTGATGATTTGAAACGTTCATTTGCTAAAGCTATTAAAGATAATGACGATATGCTAATGTTTGAGTTTTTAGGTGTTAAAACTAAGCCTCTAGAAGGTGGAGCGTTAGAAATTGGAACTTATCGTCCAGTTTATAGTCTAAATCCTAATAGTGGTATCTCTGTTCCATACTCAATGTTTGGTTTGAATGAAGATGACCTATTAGCTCATGTCAGAGTTATTAATGGAGATTTGGTTTTAAATCATAAAAACAAAATCTTTGAATCAAGGATTAAAAAATTCCCTCCAGAACTAGAGCAGGTTACAGGAAAAATTCATTGTACAGCTGAACAATATGAAAGATATGCAGCTGATATTGATAGAGTTATTGGTAACGATAAATCAAAATTAGTAATTCATAGATTATAATTTTCTGTAATAAAAAAGAGGCGCTTGCCTCTTTAAGTGTACAGTTGTGGGACTGTAAAATAAGGTAAAGTGTTAGAGTTGCCTAACACTCTTGTCGTAAAAAATGAGCTTGTTTTTCGTGATTAGAATGGTTATGGTGGTTTCTATAACCTATTCCCGCACGGTATCCAGAGATTGAATACAACAATGGTAATGCTGGTTCAATCCATTTTAAACCTGATAATAATGATACTGTTGCAATATCATCAACGTGTAAACCAATATCAAGAAGTTCTGGTCGTCTTGTTTCTTGCGGTTTGTCTTTACACATGATTGGGTTAATTACTTTTTTACCAATAAAGTTTGCAATAGCACTACCTCCAATAACACCAGTTAAAATAATTCCACCTACCATACCTGCGCATCTTGCAGTTTTAGATGTGATATTTTTCTTTTCAAGTATTGCTAAAGCGGTACCTGCCCCAATATTACATAAGAAAATGTTTGCTAAATATTGGTATAACCCTTCATTGATTTTGTTTGGAATTCTTTGTTTCCAGTTTTTCTCAGTTAAAGAATCTGCAACCACTCCGCCTGCAATTCCTCCTGCAACTGGAACTGCACCATAAATCGATAGCCATCCAATTTCTTTGAAAATATCTTTTGCTTGGATATTTTCTGGAGGTGGAATCAATTTATCTATGAATGATTTATGTTCTTTTGTGTTCAGTTTTGCTACCTCTTTAAGTGATAAAACTTTTGTTTTTGCTTTTTCTAAGATTGAGTGAATACTGTCATCTACATTGGTTTTTGATAAATATTCATCAATAATTTTTGTATTATTTTTTTGAATTTCTGAAATTGGTTTTGCAAGTTCTCTTTTTGTGATTTTTGCTGCGATTTTTGGTGCGTAAACTGCAGATACCCCTGTTGCTCCCAATATAATTGCGGTTTTAACACCTGTTTTAAATTTTTTGGTTTCTGGAGCTTTATCAATTTCATGAGCTAAAACTCCTACTCCTCCTACTGCTAATGCTGTTGGAATATGTTTTGATATTTTTGCTGTTAATAACGGCTGGTCTAAATATTTCCCGATTGCTGATATTGGGGTCATTGTCTATGAATTTTCCTTTTTTAGTTTCTCTATTGTTTCTCTGTTTTTCTTGTAAAAATCAGTGAAATTAATCATTCTGTCTAATACGTTTTGAGAAATTATATGTTCGATTTTGCAAGCATTTTCACTGGCTTCGTCAGCTGAAATTTCTAAAACTTCTTCAAAGAAATCTTTTAGAATATGATGTTTTGCATAAACTCTTTGAGCATCTTCTAAGCCTTTTCGTGTTAAAGAAATAGCTTCGTAACTGTTGTATTTAATCAAATCTTTAGATACAAGTTTTGATAACGCTTCTGAAACTGATGCTCTGGAAATGTTTAATTTTCGAGCAAGTTCTGCACCTTTTAATGGTGTTTCATTTAGGTGAGCGATATAAATCTCTTCTAAATAATCTTCAAGTCCTGATGATAGCGTTTGAGTTTTTGCGCACATGTATCTAACCTTTCTCCATGATAAATTGTAAGGTAAACCTAACACTTTGTCAAGCCTCAATATTTACAAAAATCTCAACCATATAGAGTATGTTAAATTTGTGCGAAAGTTCTATACTAGAAACGTGGAGAGGTAGGATTTTTATGTTAGCACAGACTGTTAGAAGTAATTTGAAAGATATTAATAATTTGAGAATGAGAACTAAAACTACTAAATTTAGTAGTCTTTTCCAAACTGCCCCAACTGTTGGTGTTGAAGAAGATGAAGTAAGACAAGTTCTTATGAAAGATGGTTTGATTGAAATTTCTGATGACGAACAATGGGAAGAAATCGTTGTTGAAGATGAAGAATCTTGTGAAGAAGATTTTGATATCGTTGAAGAAGACGATGAACTATATGAAATTGTTGAAGATCCAGATGGTGTAATCGTTCAATTCCCAGTAATTTCAGATATCAAGTTAGAAGAAAAATTACCATTTTTCAAATCTATCAGTATGAAGTTAGCAAGTTTATAATTTTAGAAATTTTTGTGTCATTCAGAGGGCTTTAGCCCATGGAATCTCAAAAATTTTAAAGAATAAGAAGAGAGATAATTGAAGGCTTTTTTAAAGGCCTTCATTTTTTATGCTAAAATTAGCAGAAAGATTAGTATAAAGAGAGAGTTGAAAATTGAGTACAATTAGTGAAAGATTAAATACATTTAAAGGTGATTTATTTGGTGCAATTATTGCAAGTATTATTGCTTTTCCTCAAGCGTTGGCGTTCGGGGTAGCATCTGGTTTAGGGGCTGGAGCTGGTATTTGGGGGGCAATTATTTTATCTCTGATTGCAGGGATATTAGGATGTAACTTACCGCTAATATCTGGTCCGACAGGTCCAGTCGCAATTATCACTGCTGTTATTGTAGCAAGTGTTGGCGGTAACTTAGCAAATATTATTCCGATTCTTGTGATGGCTGCAGTTTTTCAAATGATTATTGCAATAACTCCAATTCCTAGAATGATTAAATATGTTCCATATCCTGTAATTTCAGGTTTTTTAACAGGAATTGGTTTGATTATTATAATTTTACAGTTATCACCATTATTGGGTGGCGTGACTTATTCATCGACAATAAAAACAATTTTGTATTATCCAGAGTTGTTTTCAAATATTAATATTCATGCAATGTTATTGGGTTTAGCAACACTTGTAATGTTGTTTTTTACGCCTAAATTTATTACCAGATTTATTCCAGCTCAGTTGTTAGCATTGGTTATAATGACTTATGTTGCGTATAAATTTGGTTTGAATGTAGAAAAAATTTCTGGGGTAAGCTTTGTTTTACCTCATGCGTATAACCCACATATTACGTTGGATTCAATAGTGCGAGATACCCCGATAGCCTTGACTTTAGCATTTATCGCAACAAGTGAAAGCTTGTTAACTGGAATTATTATGGATTCATTGGCAAAGATTAAACATAATTCAAAACGTCTTGTTGCTTCTCAAGGTATAGGAAATTTATTCTGTGCGTTAACTGGTTCAATGTACGGGACAGCGGCAACTATGCGTAGTGTTGCCGCGGTGAAAGTTGGAGCAACAACTAAAGTTTCAGCAATTTTGTGTGCATTAATTTTAGCGGTTGTATTTTGGAAATTTACTGGTTTTATTTCTCAAATTCCAATCTGTGTATTAGCTGCAATATTGATTAAAATTGGTTATGATATTTTGGATTTGAAAGTTATAAAAGTTTTGCGTTATGCTCCGAAAGATGATTTATACGTTCTTTTAACTGTCTTATTTTTAACTGTATTTTATAATTTGATCTTTGCATTAGGAGTTGGTGTGATTTTGGCGGCACTTCTTTATGCTAAACGTATTGCGGATGATACAAATATCAAAGTTAATACGTATAGTCCTGAAAAATATACTGATTTTGAAACAAAAATTGAACGTGAATCTCACTATAAAATAAGAATTTTACACATTGATGGTCAGTTTTTCTTTGGTTCAATTACCCAAATTGTTTCTCACTTTGATGAACTTTTAGAAACTGAGTATATTATTTTAAATTATTCTTCAAATATTGAATTAGATATGTCTGCGATATTTGCATTGGAAGATATTATTGTGCGTTTAGAATCTCAAAAGATTAAATTGTATCTTGCGATTTCAAATGAAAAAGTATTTAATCAAATTAAATCTTTAGATGTTATTTCACAAATTGGAGAAGATTCTTTATTCACGGATGAAAATGACGCAATTAAAAAAGCAGTAGAGGCTGCTCATTTAGAGAACCTATATAAATAAATTTATGTGATATAATTTATAAAAAAGGAGATAAAAATGTTTCAAGTTTATACATCAACAGATAAATCACAAGATTCAAAGAAATTTGTAGCTGAATTCAAAGAATGGGATGATGCTATGGATTGTGCAGAAGCTGCAATCGAAGGCAAAACAGGTGTTAGATACATTGTTGAAGAAACAAATGGTACTGTTAATAGCTATGGTGAATTAATCGCTTCAGTTGTTGCAGAAAGTGACTTTAATTAATAATTAAGTTCAAGATATTTTATACGACCTCTTTCAAAGGTTTTTTTTATTGCATAAATTGAAAAAATGTGTATAATTAAAATATGAATTACGAAAAATCAAATTTGCTAAAACTCAATCATAGCTTTGTTTTCGGGGGGGGTAACCCGTTAGAGCTTGTAACGAGGCTTGTTTTAGGCTATATTGTTGATTTGTTTTGTCATCTAAGTATTAAACTGGATTGCTTCGCATTTGCTCGCAATGACGTGAATAGATGTCATTCTGATGAAAATCAGAATCTCATAATGCAACAAATAGAGTTGTCTGATTATGAGATCCTGAATCGAGTTCAGGATGACAGAATGTTTAACTGTCATTACGAGGACGAGCGTAGCGAGTCCGTAGTAATCCCCTGCAAAGAAAGTAGGTCAGGCATTGTCTGACTGTTTTTAGGCTGAATTTTTTAGCTCGATAGAATAATAAAAAACATCATGAGGATTGACCCCCTCCCCTTAGTCCCCTCCCACAAGGGGCGGGGATAAAGTAAGAGAAAGTAGCTTAGGACTGATATCCAAACGGAATAACAAAAAAATAAAAAACAAATAAAGGAGAAAGAAATGAGAAATTTATTAGATATTAAAAACATTAACTGTCATTCTGAACTTGATTCAGAATCTATCAATTTGATAAATAATAAAGAATTAGCATTAATAGATTCCGGATCGGAGTCCGGAATGACAGGGGCAAATAAAAGTAATAATAGAACAGGTTTTACATTGGCAGAAGTATTAATAACCCTCGGTATAATTGGTGTAGTTGCTGCAATGACTATTCCTAATTTGATTTCTGGATATCAAAAGAAAGCTACAGTAGCCAAGCTTCAAAAAGCTATTTCAACTTTAAATCAAGCATATAAATTGTCTTATGATGAATTTGGGGATCCAGGTTTGACTGATATGAATTCGCAAGAATATTTTAAGCAGTACTGGGCCCCATTTATAAGGGTTTTAACATATTGTACAAGTTACTCGGTTTGTGGTTTTACTGAACACAACCCTTATCTTACTCCATCAGGAGCTAAATCTACGTTAACTGTAGTTGCAGAACCGCTTCGTACGACGTTCTACACCTCAGATGGATTCTTATATGTAATCTTAATAGCCGCAGGGGGTATTACTACAGATTATAGGTTGGAGAATTCGGTTTTTGTAGATATAAATGGGAGTGAAAAACCAAATCGAATATGTCGTGATGTTTTTAAATTGGAAAGAGTTCAAGATAAAGGAGTTTTACCTTATGGATATAATATGACGGATTCAGATGTGAAGACAGGACTTACTAATGATATATGGGACAACACTTGTGCAGAAAGAATAAAACGTGCTGGGTGGCAAATCGATAAATCTTATCCGTGGAAGTAAGATTTGTTTTAGAGATATTTTACCCTCTCATTTTTTCTAATAATTTTGTATAACGCTTATAGTCTTTCCCCCAACCTTTTAGAGAATCTAAAACAGGTCTAAGGCTATATCCGATATCAGTTAGGGTATATTCAACTTTTGGTGGAATTTGTGGGTAAATAGTTCTTTCTAAAAGACCTAGCTCTTCCATTTCTCTAAGTTTTGATGTTAGAACTTTTTGTGTAATTCCAACGACAGATTTTTTTAATTCTCCAAAGCGTTTTGTGCCGTCAAGCAGCTCTCTGATTATCAAAACCTTCCATTTGCAACCTAACATCTTGAGTGTGGTTTCAATTGGGCATTTTGGTAAGTCTTTATAATTCATATTTACTCCATTAGTATATTTTAGTAACTATATCTTATACCCATACTATCAGCATTATGATTGAATTGCAAGTATGTTAAGAGTAAATCATCTCTTTTAGTTCATCTGGTGTAAAATCGTATTCTTCAACTGTTGCATAACGAGTCGGAAGTATGAATTTTATGTGGTTTTCGGTAGCTTTTTTGTCGTTAAGCATGGCTTCGACCACTTTTTCTTTTTCAAATTTCAAAAGAGGAAGATAATCGTATTTTTTAATCAAATCTTCGCATAAAAATTTGTATTCTTTATCTATTAAATTTAGGTTAAATGCAAGTCTAAGAGCAAACGAAATACCCTCAACTACACATTCTCCATGTGTGTATTTTTGGTAGTTTGTAAGTTTTTCTAGGGCGTGTCCGTATGTGTGACCATAGTTTAGAATTTTTCTTAAACCGCTTTCTTTTTCATCGTGTTCAACTACGGATTTTTTAAGTTCAACACACATTTTAATAAGTTTTTTTAAAATTAACACATCACGAGAAATAATTTTTTCTTGATGTTCATTTAGAAAATTTATTAAATGTGCATCATTATCAAAATTACAACTTTTTTCGATAAATCCGTATTTTATTATTTCTCCAAGTCCACTTTTAAATTGTTTTTCATCAAGTGTTTTTAAGAAATTGACGTTAATAAAAACAGCTTTTGGTTGATAGAATGATCCGATTAAGTTTTTACCAAATTTTGTATTGATTGCAACTTTACCTCCAACTGAGCTATCAGTTGTAGCAAGCAGTGTTGTTGGAACTTGGATAAAATTAATTCCTCTCATATAGGTTGAAGCGACAAATCCTGCCAAATCTCCAACTACTCCACCACCAATCGCAATAATTGCATCTTCTCTTTTTAATTTTCTTTTTAGTGCAAAATCTAAAATCTTACCATAATTTTGATAATTTTTTTCTTTTTCACCATCTTTCAAAATAAAGATTTTATCTTTTGGAAAATTTAAAATTTTTGAATATAATTTGTGAACTTTTTGGCTAATTACAACAATATAATTTTTGTAATGAATTTCTTCAAGTATTGCATTTCTTAAATTTTCCAAATCCACATTATTAATATGAATCGGATAATTTTTTTCTTTACCTTTTATATTTACTGAAAGTTCAATCATTATAAAACTCCTATAATTTCTTCAGCTATTTGGTTTGGTGTTTTATTATCTGTTGTAATTGTTATAGTTGCAGATTGATAATTCGCTTCTCTTTTTTCTAGAATTTCTGTAATTTTTTCTACTGACATATTATCACAAAGTAGTGGTCTAGATGTATTATTTTTAATTCTTTCATAAATTATTTTTGGGGAAGTTTTTAAATAAATTACTGTTGAATTATCTAATAAAAATTCTCTAGTTTCTGGATTTTCTAACGCACCACCACCTAAAGAGATTACTAAATTTTCAGGTTTGGGGGTAAATATATTTCTTATTGTTTCTTTTTCAATTTTTCTAAAATATTCTTCCCCTTTATTTGAAAAAATTTCAGATATTTTTTCTCCCTCATTTTGTTCAATGAGAGTATCAATATCGATTGATTTTATATTTAATTTTTTCCCTAAAATGTGAGCTATTGTTGTTTTCCCAGCTCCCATCATTCCTGTTAAAATTATTGTTTTCATGGATTTTATAATAGCTTAATTTTAAAAATTTTCAAGTTTATTAACAACTTTTACCTCTTTGACTTGTTCTAAAATTGGGGTATTATTAGAAAAAGAGGAAAAATTATGGTTAAAAAGATAATTTCGTTATTGTTATTAATGATGATTGTTTGTACAGGTTGTGGGAAAAAACAAAAAGAAGAGCAACTTGCAAATGATTTAGAAAATATTATAAAAAAAGATCAAATTGTTGTTGGGATAAAAACCGATACCTATCCGTTTGGTTATATTGATGAAAAAGGGCATTATGCAGGTTATGATGCTTCACTAGCTCGAATTATTGCTAGAGGAATTTTAGGTAGTGATAAGAAGGTTAAATTTGTTCCAGTAACATCTTCTGACAGAATGATGAAATTGTATTCAGAAGAAGTTGATATGTTAATTGCAACAATGTCTATTACTTCAAAACGTCAAGAAATTATCGATTTTTCAAATCCATATCATATTGCAGGACAAGCTGTTTTGGTTAAAAAAGGTAGTTCTGTAAAATCAATAAGAGATTTGAGTGGAAAAACTGCGATTATCATTTTTGGTTCGACAAGTGAACAAAGCTTGCGAACTGCTATACCAAATCTAAAAGTTATTGGTTATAAAACTTATCCAGAAGCTCTTAATGCTTTAAAGACTGATAAGGCGGATGCGATAGTGTCTGACGATACAATTCTTTTGGGTATGCAATTGAAAGATGATAGTGTAGTTTTACTTCCTAAGCGTTATACAAAGGAACCTTATGCAGTTGCATTTAGAAAAGGCATTGAATCTAGAGATTTAATTCGTGCAGTTAATAATGTTATTGATATTGAAACTCGTAATGGTCAGTTAAAACAAATAAAATCAACGTTTGGAATTAAATAATGTTAAAGAAAGTTTTAGCAAGCTGAATTTCCTGAGCTTTATTAAGTTCAGGATTTTCTAATTTTTGAGCTAATATGTAATCAAAACATTCTTGATATTTTGGTGAGGGGTTCATGCCTAATTCGTGCAAATCTTTACCTGTAATTTCAAGTTTTACATATTGTAAATTATCCAGATAATGAGTTACAAGTCCATAATTTTGAGTTGCATACATTAAAATAGATTCAATGTTTAATTCATTAAATGTTTTGTATATATCAAAATTTGAAGTAAGATTTGTATTACATATTTTTTTATAATTTTCAACGATAGTTTTTTCGACTTTTGTTAGCGGAAGATTTGAAATATCTGGCAAAAGTCCAACATAAATTAACCAAATATTTTCTGGATTATATTTGTTAATTAAATTTTCTAAATTTGTTTTTGGTAATTCAAATTCTTTTGGTGAGATTAGTTTATAAATCCCTTGTTCAACAAATCTTTTAAATGCTTCTGTTGAATTTAGGTTAAATGTTTCGATAAGTTCTTTTTTTAATCTTTTAAAAGACATATCGTAATTTATGTTTTTTAAATATTCATCTTGAAGTTTTTTTGTATGTTCATCCAATTCAAAACCAAAACGAATTGCAAATTTCAAACCTCTAACAATTCTTGTTGGGTCATCAATAAAACTTTCATCATGTAAAACTCTTATGGTTTTATTTTTTATATCTTCAAGTCCATTTGTGTAGTCTATAATTTCACCTGTCAGAGTTGATTTTGCAAGAGCGTTGATTGTGAAATCTCGACGCAAAATGTCTTCTTTTAACAAACATCCGATATTTTGTACTTCTGGAAGATGCCCTTTTTGTGGATAAGATTCACTTCTGGTGGCAGCAATATCAATTTCTTCGTTGTTTAATTTTATTCTTACTGTTCCAAAAGGTTCGTTAATTTGCACAATCTCAGCACCATCAATAGTTTTTGCAAATTCAATTGCATCGCCTTGATATGTTAAGTCGATGTCGAAACTTTCTTTGCCGAGTAGTTCATCTCTGACTACCCCACCTATAAAAAATAAGTTTTTATCGTGTATATTGATGATGTCCATACATTGATTTTAGCGTAAAATAGTGTAAAATGAAAGATGTATAATTTTTAAGAAGGTCAGTTTTATGTTACAGGAAGCAACGAAAGCACTTAATTCAGCGTTTAATAATAGTTTTATCAAGAAATTGAGCTTATATTTGCACGATTGTGTGAGAGAAGAAGTTAAAAGCTCAACTTTTAGAAATTTAAAAGGTGATAAAGATAATAAATGGATTTTCCTAAAAGAACAGGAAACTTTGTTAACTCAAGGTTTAGATTATTTGAAACTTGATGGTTCAAATCCTAATTTAACTGAATTAATGTTGCAGGGCGTTGCTAGTGCTCGTGACAAGTATCTTATTTATGGTTATATGTTTTTGGTTGGCCGCAATGGTAAATCAAAACGTCATAATGAATTCTTGACTCCATTGTTATATGTCCCTTGTAAATTGGAACGTAATGGGGTGAATATTAATTGTATGCTTCAAGATGAAGTGTTGTCATTAAACACTGGAGCGTTGGCTGCGTTACTTAAAAAAGGCGACGATGATGATGAAGTGGATTTATTCTTGGAAGGAATTTTGGATGTTGTTCCTGATCTTCCAATTACTAAAGAAAAAATGGATATTTTCTTAACTACTTTGAAATCATTAATTCCAGATTTAGAAATTGCAACAGATTCATCTGAAAACGTTGATGAGGATAACGTTTCAAAAGATGAAACTTCAGAAAAAGATTTGTCTGATGTTCAAATTACTGGCGAAAATTATGATGAAATTATAGAAGATGAAATTCAAGAACAAAAGCAAAAAGCAGCAGTTGGTGAAATTAAAAAATTAAGTGTAACTTATCAAAGTGCTATTATTTTGACAAAACGTCCAGCTGTTACTGCTGGTGTCCTACATGAATTGACTCAAATTTCTGAAAAACCAAGTGGTGTATTTAGAGAAACAACTTTGAGTGTAATTAATGATGAATACACGCAATCTGTTGAAAAAGCGTTTCCATTGAAAGATGGTGAGGGTGAATTTTATCCGATTACGCCACTAGCATTAAGTGATTCTCAAGAAAGAGTAATTAAAAATATTGAGCATAATAAGTTAGTAGCAGTTCAAGGACCTCATGGAACAGGTAAATCTCAAACTATTGTAAACCTTGTTGCACACTTGATTGCAAATGGTAAAACTGTTCTTGTTGCATCACGTATGGACAAGGCGGTTGACGTTGTTGCAGATAGATTGAATGACTTAGGTGCACCTTATTTAGCACTTCGTGCAGGTAGAATGAATTACCAAAAACAATTAAGTCACCAGTTGCAAGAATTAACTTCTGGTAAATTTGCGCTGGATGATGATGTTGAAGATTTTATCTTTGCGGATGTGAAAGATATGCGTCAACATCTTGATTGTTTGCGAGAAACTGAAGAAAAATGTGAACATATTCTGAAGTTAGAAAAAGAGTGGTATGACCTTAGAAATGAAATTAAGGAACAAACTTCTGTTGTTGGAGAAATGGAGTATATTCGTCGTCCACTTAAAAAATCTGAAATTGATAATATTAATGATGTGATTAGATCATTAACGGAAAATATGGAAAAATCTGGATTTTTTGCAGGGATTGCGAATATGTCTAGCTTAAGACAATTGAAAAAAATTCTTGATATAAAAGATTTTGAAGTTGAACCAGAAAATCTTGATAGATTAAAAGTTGAACTTGATTTTATGACTCAAAAATGGAGATTGCGTAAGATTGAATCTGATATTCAAAAAACTGGAAATCTTCATGTTATGAGTGAACAAATTCGTCAAATGAAACGTAAACAAGGACCTTTGGCGGTTAATATTTTAAAAAGTACAAGACGTGAAGCATTAAAAGCTTTATTACGTGATGCGAAAAAAGTTAGAAGAATTAAAGTTCATTCTCTTTCTCTTGTTGAACGTAAGAAGAAAAAATCTAATCAAATTATGGAAGAAGAAGATTTTAGACCATTGTTAGATGCATTCCCTTGCTGGTGTGTAACAACTTATGCAGTATCTGATTCACTTCCATTAAAGCCTGGTATGTTTGATGTTGCGATTATTGATGAGGCTTCACAATGTGATATTGCAAGTTGTTTCCCAATTATGTATCGTGCGAAAAAGACAGTTGTAGTTGGTGACGATAAACAGCTTCCTCACTTGTCATTCTTAGAAAAAGCTAAAGAACAATCATTCTTAAGTCAATATGGTATTCCTGATAAATATCAATTGATGTGGAGATTTAGAACTAATTCAATGTTTGATTTAGCAGATTATTATTCAATGAATTCTGTTATGTTAGACGAACATTTTAGGAGTTTACCTCCAATTATTGATTTTTCAAATAAAGAATTTTACAACGATAGAATTCGTATCATGAAAAAAGATACATCTGAAGATATGGCAATTGATATTATTAATGTTCCTGATGGTAAGGTTGATTCTGATGCGACAAGAAACTTACCTGAAATCGAAGCATTGGTAAAAACTTTACACGAAATTATTATCGAAGATGAAAGAAATAATCCAGATAAACCTGTAAGTATTGGTATTATTTCACCATTTAGGGCTCAAGTTGAGCAGTTAAAAATATCTGTTCCAAAAGTTCTATCAGATTATATGATTAAAAAACACCAAATCGAAATCGGTACAGCTCATACATTCCAAGGGGATGAAAGAGATATTATTTTAATGTCTTGGGCATTTGCAAATAATTCTTATCCGCAGAGTATTACTTTCTTGCAAAAACCAAATCTGTTTAACGTAGCAATCACTCGTGCAAGAAGTAAATGTATAAACTTTGTATCTCACGATTTGGATACAATGCCAGATGGACATTTTAGGCATTATGTTTCATATTTAAAACAGTATAAAGATAGAAAAGAAGCGTTAAAAAATAATGAAATAGATGAAAATATCTACAAAAATGCTCTAGAGCGTGAAATTGCTCAAGCAATCAGAGAACTTGATCATAAAGTTGATGCAGGTGTAGAAATTGCTGGCTTAAGTGCAGACTTAGTTGTAGATGATAAATTTATTGTTGAAATTGATGGTATGGATGATAACAAAAAACTTCACCATATGTCTAATATGAAAAAACAAGCAATTCTTGAACGTTGTGGATTTAAGGTTAAACGTATAACATTTAGAGAATGGCAATATTCATCTAAGGCTTGTTTAGATAGAATTTTAAATATTGATTAAAAAAAGAAGCTGGTTTAATGACCAGCTTCTTCATATTCTTCGACATATCTGTTTTTGTATTTATCAATCATATCAAATTTGTTTGCAGTAAGAGTTATATATTTAAAAGTAATATCAACAAATGATTGGTATTGTTTAGGTAAGTATCTTGGTGATAAAGAAAGCGAAATAATTGTTGGTTTGATTTCTTTTTTCTTTAAGGTATCAAAGATTGAATAAAATGTTGCATTGATTTCGTGTTCATTTCGTTTAAAGAATTTAAAATCATTGTAAGTATCAAATCCAGAATTGCTTATATAATCAGCGTCAATACTTAAAAATACATCTTGACCTTTTAGGTTTGGAAGTGTGTTTTCTGTGCAAGTAATAACTTCGATTTTTCTTAAATTTGATTCATCTGTGTTGAACAATTTTTTTAGGTTTTCTTTTTTTGCAGGAATTTCGTTCATTTTTCCTGTTTTTGGATCAAAGTAAAATTCTTGTTTGTATGCTTTTTTGTATAGAGGCTTAAACAAGAATGTGAATTCGTTTGTCTTTTTATCAGAGATATTGCCAAAAAGAATAAAGGCTTCTTCATCAGGAAGTTCCCCGCCATATGCTCCAAATATTGTCATTAAATCAATATTTTTGGCTTCTTCCATTGGCATAACCCAATATACAGTATTGATTTGAGGATTGCTTGCCAAAAGATTATTTATCCAACTGCTGACATCTGATTCTTTATATTTAAGTATGTCTGCGTTGACAAAAATATCACTATGAGTATCAAAGTTAATTAATATTTTAGGAACTTTAATGTTCTTTCTTTTGGCATAATCTATTACGTCTAATGCTTGGTTATGATCAAGGTTCATATCTATTAATTTTGAATTTTGAGTTACTTCTTTTACATTGGAAGTTATATCTAATTTTTCAAGTTTTTTTTGTTTGATTACAACAGAAAAAATTGCTGCTATAACAAGTGTGAATACAATTATAATAGTTGCTAATCTATGATTCATATTTGCCCCCTTAGTTATGATAATTATATTATTTATTTTTCTGAGGTCAAATACGTATCATTTTACAAACAATATTTTTCAGATAATATAAAAGTACATTAGTCGAAATAAGAGGTATGAAATAATGAAAAAAGTCTATATAGAAACAATGGGTTGCCAAATGAATAAATCAGATACTGAACGTATGTTTGGTATGTTGTCTAGCTTTGGGTATGAAGAAACTAAGATTCCAAAAGAAGCTGATTTATTGATGGTAAACACTTGCTCTATTAGACAATTATCAGAAGATAAAGCGTATAGTTTGATTGGGACTTGGGGAAAATGGAAAAAATCAAGACCAGAATTGAAAATTGGTTTTTGCGGTTGTGTTGCTCAACAAAAAGCTGAACAAATTTTCAAACGTGCGCATTATGTAGATTTTGTTTTGGGAACTCATAAAATTTATTCATTACCTGAAATTATCAAAACAATTGAAGCTGGTGAAAAAGTTTGTGTATGCGAAGAAACTCACAAAAACGAAGATGATAAAGCTATTCAATATCAGATTAATCGTGTAAAATCTGTTAATGCTTGGATTCCGATTACTGAGGGTTGTAATAATTTCTGTACATATTGTATTGTTCCATACACTCGTGGTAGAGAACGTTCAAGGTTACCTGAAACTATTTTAAAAGAAGTAAAAGATGCCTTAAATGATGGTTTTAAAGAAATTACATTGTTAGGTCAAAATGTTGACAGTTATGGAAAAGATTTTAAAGATAGAGAATATCGTTTGGCGGATTTGTTGCGTGAAGTTAATGCAATAGAGGGTAAATTCAGAATTCGATTTGTAACATCTTATCCAACAGATATTACTGATAATTTAATTGAAACAGTTGTTGAATTAGATAAGGTGTGCGAATATTTCCATATTCCAATGCAATCAGGTAGCAGTGAAGTTTTGAAAAAGATGAATCGTCGTTATGATAGAGAAACTTATTTCAAAATTGCGAATAAAGTTCGTGCAATGGTTCCAGATGTTACTATTACAAGTGATTTTATTGCAGGCTTCCCTGGGGAAACTGAGGAACAATTTATTGAAACTTTGACTGCGATGGAAGAAATAGGTTTGGATTATTCAAATACTGCTGCTTATTCTCCTCGTGAAAAGACAGTTGCCGCAAAATGGGTTGATAAATACATTGATGAAGATACAAAATTTGAGCGTTTAGCTAGACTTAATGAGCAAAATAGAAAATGTTGTTTAGCTTCAAATAAAAAATTCTTAGGTCGTGAGATGGAAGTTCTTGTTGAAAACTTTGAAAATCACAAAGGTAAAAATGTGATTACAGGTAGAACAAGAAATAATAAAATTGTTCACATTCCTTGTGATAAGGATTTGACTGGTGAATTTATAAACGTTAAAATTACTGGTGTAAAAACTTGGTACTTAAATGGTGAGATTATCTAATTGGTAATTAAGAAATTAATAGCGATATTATTAATATTATTCATGTCAACTTGTTGTTTTGCAATTGAAACAACTTTGCCAAATGATGTTTTGCAAGGTTCTGTTTCTGTGCAGATAAAACCTTATTATGATAATTGGTCATCAAATGAAGCGTTTAATAAAATTAATCGAATTGGAACAAAATTAGTTTTAGCAAATGGTATTGAAGAAGATATAGTTTTTGTTGTGACTGATAAAGATGAGGCAAATGCTTCTACAAATATTCACGATAGAATTTCAATTTATAGTGGCTTATTAAAATATGTTGAAACAGAAGATGAACTGGCTTTTGTTATTGGTCATGAGATGGGACATGTTACCAAAAATCATGTCAAAAAAAGTTTAGCAAGAAGAGTTGTAACTGGTATAACTGGTGCAACAGGAACTGTTTTATCTGTTTTAGGGCTTGTAAAAGATTCATCAAGTTTAACTAAAGCTGGTGCAATTTTAGCTGGGACAACAGTTGTTGGGGGAGTTGCAAATAAAAAATTTTCTCGTAATCAAGAAATAAAGGCAGATAGAGAAAGTATTGATTACATGGTAAAGGCTGGTTATAATCCACTTGCTACAATTTCAATTTTAAATAAAATCTCTGGTAATTATTTTGATTTCTTTTCGTCTCATCCGTCTGGTGAAAAAAGAATTAAAAAAGCGTACGAATACATTGAAGATGAGTATCCCCAATATATTGAACAAGGTTACGATACAACTTCCTACGAAAGAGCTTTGAAAATAATTAATGAGGACTAATCAACAGTCGTTCCAATTTTGTATGAACCTAGGTATCTAAAGAATGATGTCTTAGGTTTAATTTCGTTGATTGCTTTTAGCATCTTTGAACCTTTAATATGTCCGTCAAAATTTACGATGAAAATATATTCATTTGGTTCAACTTTTGATGGGCGGGATGAAATATATGATAAGTTTATATTATTTTCTAAAAATATTTTCAAAATTTCTAACAAAGCACCAGGAGTGTTGTTAGTTCTAAATGCAACTGTAGTCTTATCTTTGCCTGTTGGTCTTGTTTCAATATCTCCGATTAAAACATATCTGGTTTTATTATTTTTATCATCGTGAATATTTTCTTTTAGAATATTTAGCATACAAGTATCTGCAATTTTTCTATTACCGATTGATGCGTAAGTTAAATTATGATTTCTTAAATCATATGCTGATTCTAACATTGATGGAGCTTCGATAATATCTAAGCTGAAAGGCATTTCATTTTTGATAAAATCTTGGCATTTTCCGATTAATCTAGGTGCACCGATTAAGCCTGTAATACTATAAAATTCTGTTGTTCTTGACAGTAAGCAATATTCAATTGGCATAACTAATTCTGAGATAATTCTAATATTAGGATTTTTAGAAAGAATTAAACTATCTAAAGATTCTCTAATTGTTCCATCTAATGTATTTTCAACAGGAAGAACCCCAGCTGTATCTGGGTTTTCACAAACATATTCTACAATTTGTTTGATTGTAGTTAATGGTGTGGAATAACAATTCAATCCTAATTGATGACAGAATTCATCTTTAGCCATCTCAGAGAACGAATTTTGAGGTTCTAAGTAGGCGATGTTTTTAATCGATGAAAAATTAGACATTTACTTAACTCCATATTTCTAGTAAGATTATAACAGAATCCGTAGAAAATTTAAAGGTTTAATATGAGTAAAATAAAATTTGGAACTGATGGTTGGAGAGCAGTTGTAGGAAAAGATTTTAACGAAGAAAATGTAGCAATTGTATCAAAAGCGATTGGTAAATATGTTTTCGATAATTATGGAATTTATAAAACCATAATTGTTGGTTATGACCCTAGAAATATGGCAAAAGAATTTTCTATGCAATGTGCTGAAATTCTGAAAAATGTCGGTTTCAAAGTTTTATATAGTGATAAAGTTCTACCAACACCTGTTTTGGCTTTTAATGCTAAAAAATTAGATGCTTGTGCAGTTATGTTTACCGCATCACATAACCCGCCAGAATACTTGGGGATTAAATTTATTCCAGATTATGCAGGTCCTGCAACAAGTGAAATTACAGATGAAATTGTTGCAAATTTTGGCAAAGATGTTCCATCTTGTGTTAAAGGAAAATTAATTTATACAGATTTTTCTAACGCATATTTTAAACATATAAAAGAGATTATTGATTTTGAAAAAATTAAAGATAATTTGGATAAATCTCACATAATTTTTGATGGATTGTATGCGGCAAGTATTGGATATTTTGATAAATTATTGAATGAAAAAAATATAAAATTTGATAGTATAAGAATGTATCATGATCCAAATTTTGGTGGTGGTATGCCAGAACCAAAACCTCAATTTATGGGTGAAATGATTGATTATATTAAAGCTCACAAAAATTATATTGGTTTTGCAAATGACGGGGATTCAGATAGATTTGGTGTAGTGAATGAAAATGGTGAATATGTTACACCAAATGAAATTATTGCTATTCTTTTGAAACACTTAAAGAAAAATAAAAAGATGTCTGGTTGTTTGGTTAAAACAGTTGGCGCTAGTTTAATGCTTGATATCGTTGCTGAAAAATTAGGTGTTGAAGTTGTAGAAACTCCAGTAGGGTTTAAGCATGTTGGTGAAGCAATGAGAGAATATGACCCAATAATTGCTGGGGAAGAATCGGGGGGATTGAGTATTCAAGGACACATTCCAGAAAAAGATGGTATTTTGGCAAATCTTTTGGTTCTTGAAGCAATGGCTTATGAAGGTAAATCTTTAGTTCAACTTCAAAAAGAATTGAAAAAATTTGCGGGTTGTGAATTTATAAACACCCGTGTAGATAAAAAATTAGAAAAAGTTTCTGAAGTTAAACCAGTGTTAGAAAAATTTGGGATAATGGATGAAGTTATTGGGCAAAAAGTTTCTAAAAAAGATTTCAAAGACGGTGTAAAACTTTATCTTGAAGATGGTACGACTTGGATTTTAGTTCGTCCATCTGGAACAGAACCTTTGTTGAGAATATATATTGAAAGTGATTCTCAGGATAAAATCGATTCTATTGTAAATTTTGTTAAGTAGTATTTTTATAAAATAGCAATTTTTTCTTTTATGCACGTTTGTATTTCCAGTTTAAAGTGTAGAAAGGAAAATTTAACATGGAAATTAGAAACATTACCCCAATGAATACTACCCCAGCGTTTGGTATGGCGTTTAAAGCTCCTGATGAAAAAGATATGGAAAGATTAGTTGATTATCTTTTGGATTATGGAATGACTGCCAAGGAAGCTAGAAAAGCATTAGTAAAAATGCAAAAAGCTCACGCTGGTGATACTCATTTTGATTTTAAATATATTCACGAAAATGGTGTTGATACATTTGTCGTTGCTCCTAAAACAAAAAAAGCGGCAGAAATGATGGATCAAAAAGCTATTACTTTTGATACTGGTGTTGCAGTTGATATGGATGGTGTAAAAATTTATAGTCGTGCTGATGCTTGTGAATTTAGATGCGAAAAAAGACTTCAAGGCAAAAAAGGTATCAGAAAATTCTTTGCTCAAGTTGCTAATTTCTTTGATAAAAAAATGTTAGCATTTGATAGAATGACTGATCCTACAACAGCTTTACCTGCTAGCTTGAGACAAGCATCTGCTAATGTGAAAAATGCTGAAGCTAAAGTAAACAGAAGAATTGCTGATGAAGCGACAATTAAAGGTGCGTTTGCTCCAGAATTAAAACCTGTTGGCAAATCAATAGAAGAAGTTGACGGAGTTGCCAACTAATAAGGTAAGTGCTTAATGGAAATTAGAAACAATCAACAATACTATAATCGACAAAATTTCGGGATGGCATTTAGACTTCCTGAAAAGAAACCTGCCCAAGATGCATTTGCAAATCTTGTGTCAAATTATGGTGAGAAACCATACAATGTTGTTGAGCGTAGTTTGACTTCTTTGATTGAAAAACACGCAAATGATAAACATTTTGATTTTACATTTGATGGTGAAAAGTTTGTTATTGAACCAAAAACATACCTAGCGCTAGAAATGTATGCTGATGGAATTCAATTAAGTAATAAACCCCTTAAAGGTACTTGGGAAAAATTTCTGACAAATTATGGAGATTACGATGAAGTTGTTGAAAACTTAAAAGGGTTTAATAGATTTTGTTACGAAGCAAAATATGTTGGATCTCTTTTAAAATCTTCAATCGCAGCTTTTATAAAGCCTTTTGATACTTTGCCAGTAGAATTAAGACAAGCCTCAAGAGATGTTTCTGAATTGGAAGAAATTGTTTCTAAACGTGTTTCAAAATCCATGGATTAATTTATAAAAAATGAACAAAAAAGATTGGTTGAAAAATCAATCTTTTTTTATTTATTACATTGTTAACAAATCTAAACAAACATGTAAAATCAAGGTTGACAGCCTATTTTGTTTGTTTTAAGATGATTATGCTTGAAGTATAGTGACCGAAATATATAGCGAAAACTTTAAGTATGACAAGGTTTCAAGACTTTGTCAAAAGTAGTACATAGAAAAAAGAAAAAGGAATGCAAATGGCAACTAGCACAAAGAAAAACAGAATCAGAGTTTGTTTGAAAGCTTATGATCACAAACTAATTGATTTATCTGCTGAAAAAATCGTAGAAACAGCAAAAAGAACAGACGCTAAAGTAGCTGGACCTATTCCTTTACCTACAAAAAGACGTATTTATTGTGTATTGCGTTCACCACACGTAGATAAAAAATCTCGTGAACACTTCGAAATGAGAACACACAAACGCATTATCGATATTTACGAACCAACTCAAGCCACTATGGAAGAGTTACGTAGATTAGATTTACCGGCTGGTGTAGATATCGAAGCAAGATAGTTGCGACGATTCCAGTCTTTGAAAATTGAATAAGCATTATGCATAGATAATGTGATCTACTACCCGCCCGAGTCAAGTTCTAGGCGAAGAGGCGGTGGAAGGTGAAAGTCCTTCAATGAGGTAAAGAACAAGTAAGCAAAAGTAGCGCTCGCAAGAGAAAATGCAAACCTGAAATGGGGCGGAATGTGTTCGCACCAAGTAGGGCAAGCAGGAAAGGTAAAATATGACACTAGGTGTAATAGGAAAAAAAGTTGGAATGACTCAAATCTTTGACGAACAAGGTTTGGCTATTCCTGTAACAGTTATCAAAGTTGACGAAACTGTTGTTACTCAAGTTAAAACAGTTGAAACAGATGGTTACAACGCTATCCAAGTTGGTACAGTTGCAGCGAAAGAAAAACACTTGACAAAAGCTCAATTGGGACACTTCAAGAAAAATAACTTATCAAACTACAGACATCTTCAAGAATTCAGAGTTGACAACCCACAAGACTACAAAGTAGGCGACAAGGTTGAGCTTTCTGTATTAGAAAATGTTGAAAAAGTAGATGTAACAGGTAAATCTATTGGTAAAGGTTTCCAAGGTACAGTAAAAAGATGGAACTTTGGACGTGGACCAATGGCTCATGGTTCTAAAAACCACAGAGAACCTGGTTCAATCGGTGCAGGTACAACTCCTTCTCGTGTTATCAAAGGTAAAAGAATGGCTGGTAACATGGGTAACGAAAGAGTTACTATTACTAAATTAAAATTAGTTAAAGTTGATTCAGCTAATGGTTTAGTATTAGTTAAAGGTTCAGTACCTGGATGCGAAGGTAGATTAGTTACAATCGTTCCTACAAGAACAAAATGGAACTAAGATGCGTAAGCCGGTGTGAAGCCGGAGTCGGGTTGCGATAAGCAAACCGAGTAGGGCGAAACACAATATGACCGCCGTTGTGAATGTAGCGAAAGCGAAATGAACGTACAAATCTCAGATTTGTCAGGCGGGAATAAAGCAAAAACAGACAAGTTTTAAAAATCCCGAGTTGCCATATAAAACGGAATTTCCGAAAGGGGTAACAGGCAAGTAGTAGAAATAAAGGAAAAAAGAAAATGTCAAAAGAAATATTAAGTACAAACGGTGAAAAATTAGGTGAAATTACATTAGCGAAAGAAGTTTTCGGTGTAGAACCTAACATCCATGTAATGCACTTAGCATTAAGAAGACAATTAAACAACGCTAGACAAGGTACAGCTTGTGCAAAAACAAGAGCTGAAGTAGCTGGCGGTGGAAGAAAACCATGGAAACAAAAAGGTACTGGTAGAGCAAGAGCTGGTTCTCTTCGTTCACCATTATTCGCAGGCGGTGGTGTAATCTTCGGACCAAAACCAAGAAGCTTTGCGTTCAATATGCCTCAAAAAGCTAGACAATTAGCTCTTAAATCAGCATTGTCAGCTAGAGAAGCTCAAATCGTTGTAGTTAAAGATTTCTCAACAATCGCTGAACCAAAAACAAAATTAATGGTTAGTGCTTTGAAATCTCTTAACGTAAGCGGAAAAGTTTTAATCGTTGCAAATACAAAAGCTGATGAAAATGCTAACTTAGAATTATCAGCAAGAAATATTCCAAGCGTAAAACTTTTATTACCAACAAACTTAAATGTGAAAGATTTATTGGAAGCTGATTTTGTTGTTATGACTGAATCTGCTGTAAATGAAATTACAGAAAGGTTACAATAATGAGTAAAGAAACAGAAAGACTATATGACGTAATTAAAAAATCATTAATTACAGAAAAATCAGTGGCAGCAACAGAAAATGCACAATATACTTTCGAAGTAAGAAAAGATGCAACTAAAATTGAAATTGCTAAAGCTGTTGAATTAGCTTTTCCAGGCAGAAAAGTTACAAAAGTAAGAACAATTTATATGCCATCTCACGAAAAAAGAATGGGCTACAAATTCGGTAGAACTGATTCATCTAAAAAAGCAGTTGTAACTATCGAAGGCGAACCAATCGAATTCATGGGAATTTAATTAAAGTAAGTACAAAAGCCAAGTAAATAGTAGGAGAAAATAAAATGGCTATTAAAAAAATTAATCCGACGTCTCCGGGACAAAGAGGCATGACAAGAAGTGATTATCAAGAAATCACTACTTCAACTCCTGAAAAATCTTTATTAAGATCATTGAAAAAAACAGCAGGAAGAAATAACACTGGTAGAATTACATGTCGTCACAAAGGCGGCGGTGTAAAAAAATCATATCGTGTAATTGACTTTAAAAGAGATAAATTTGGCGTACCAGCAACAGTTAAAACTATTGAGTATGATCCAAACAGAAACGTAAGAATTTCACTATGTTTCTATGCTGATGGTGAAAAAAGATATATCTTAACTCCAGAAGGCTTAAACATAGGCGATGTAATCGTTAGTGGTCCAGAAGCTCCAGTTCAAACTGGTAACGCTCTTCCACTAGAATTGATTCCGTTAGGTTCTATCGTTCACAACGTTGAATTGAACCCAGGTCGCGGCGGAGTTATGGTTAGATCAGCTGGTAACTCAGCTCAAGTAATGGCTAAAGAAGGTAACTATGTAACAATTAAATTACCTTCAGGCGAAATGAGAATGGTAAGAAAAGAATGTATGGCTACTATTGGTACATTAGGTAACTCAGAATTCAAAAACTTATCAATCGGTAAAGCTGGTAGAAAACGTTACATGGGTATCAGACCAACTGTACGTGGTGTAACAATGAACCCTTGCGATCACCCTCACGGTGGTGGTGAAGGTAAAACTGGTCCTGGTGGACACCCTAAAACACCTTGGGGTAAACCAGCTCTAGGTTACAAAACTCGTAAAAAAGGTAAAGCTTCTGATAAATTAATCGTTAGAAGACGCAAAAAGTAACAAATAATTAAATAGGGCTTTAAGCCAACAAGATTTAAAGCCCTTTTTAAAATAACAATAAACAATAAAGGAGAAATAAATGGCACGTTCATTAAAAAAAGGTGCATATGTAGAAGAAGCTCTACAAAAGAAAATCGATAAAATGAATGCAAATTCAGAAAAGAAAGTTATCAAAACTTGGTCAAGAGCATCAATGATTGTACCTGATATGTTAAACCATACAATTGCTGTTCACAATGGTAAAACTCACGTACCAGTATATGTAACAGAACAAATGGTAGGACATAAATTGGGCGAATTTGCACCTACAAGATTATTCAAAGGTCACGCTGGTGCAGATAAAGCGAAAAAGAGATAAGAATCTCAAAAAGTGATATCTATATTAAATAAAGGATAAAAAAATGGAAGCAAAAGCAAGACAAACAGACATAAAAATGACAGCAAGAAAACTTCGTAGAGTAATCAACGAAGTAAGAGGTAAAGCTGTTATTGAAGCTCAAGATATGTTACGTTTTATGCCTTACTTTGCAGCTAGAGTAGTTGAAAAGAACTTAAAAGCTGCAGTTGCAAACGCTCGTGAGCAATATGGCGTAGCTCCAGAATCATTAAAGATTTCTCAAATCTTTGCTGATGAGAGTGTTACTTACAAACGTGCAAGAACAAGAGCACAAGGTCGTATGTATTCAAGAATGAAACGTACATCACACCTTACATTAGTAGTTAGTGATACAACAAAATAGGAAAGTAATAAAATGGGACAAAAAACACATCCAACCGGATTTAGAGTAGGTATAATTCAACCTTGGGCAAGCACATGGTTTGCAAAGGTTAGAGACTACGCAGTATTCGTAGCAGAAGATGCTAAAATCAGAAAATTCGTTAAGAAAAAACTATATGCAGCTGGCGTATCAAGAATCTTGATTGCTAGAAAAGCACAAAATACAACAATCACAGTTGTAACAGCAAAACCTGGTATAGTTGTTGGTCGTGGTGGTCAAGGTATCGATGAACTTCGTCAAGAAGTAACAAAATACATCGGCAGACCTGTTATCATCAACGTTGTAGAAGTTGCAAGAATTGATGCAGATGCTCAATTAGTTGCAGAATCTATCGCTCAACAATTAGAAAAACGTATTGCGTTCAGAAGAGCTATGAAACAAGCTATGCAAAGAACAATGCGTTCAGGCGTACAAGGTATCAAAGTTATGGTATCTGGCCGTTTAGGTGGTGCAGAAATCGCTCGTTCAGAATGGGCTAAAGAAGGAAGAATTCCTCTTCAAACATTAAGAGCAGACGTTGATTTCGGTTTCACTGAAGCTGATACAATTATGGGTAAAATTGGTGTTAAAGTTTGGATTTTCAAAGGCAACTTAATGCCTGGTGAAATGGCAGATCAAAACATCAAAGTTAAAAGTGGTAAGGACAACGCTGACAAAGGCGGCAGACGTCCAAGACGTAGCAGAAATGCTGAATCAGCACAAAGCTAATAAGGTATAAAAATAATAGGAGCAAAATATAATGTTACAGCCTAAAAAGACTAAATACCGCAAAATGATGAAAGGCAGAATGAAAGGTACTGAAACTAGAGGTACAAAACTTGAATTCGGTCAATACGCTCTACAAGCAGTTGAGCCAGGTTGGATTACCAGCCGTCAAATCGAGGCAGCACGTCGTGCAATGACTCGTGAAATCAAACGTGGCGGTAACGTTTGGATTAAAATTTTCCCAGATAAACCAATTACAGCAAAACCAGCTGAAACTCGTATGGGTTCTGGTAAAGGTAACGTGGAATACTGGGTTGCAGTTGTTAAACCAAATAGATTATTATTTGAACTTGATTACTTCGATAGAAACATTGCAGTTCATGCATTAGAACTTGCAGCACAAAAACTTCCTATCAAAGTTAAAATCGTTGAACAACCAAGAGAACAAGCATAACAATAATCCACATCTTAACAAGAAGTTAATTCTTCGGGTCGGATAAGATGAGGAACAAGATAAAGGAAAAAAGTAAAATGAAATTAAGTGAAATGCGTGAAAAAACAGTAGATGAGTTACAAAATGCTATTGTTGATTGGAAGAAACAGCTACTTGAAGCTAGATTACAACTTTCAACTCACAAATTAGAAAATACAGCAAGTATTTCTAAAACTAAAAAACTTATCGCTCAAGCAAAAACAATAATAACAGAGAAAGGTGTACAAAATGCCTAAAAAAGAAAAACAAGGAATAGTAGTAAGTAGCAAAATGGACAAAACAGTTGTTGTAAAAGTAGCTTCTTACGATCCACATCCAAAATACAAAAAAATTATGGAATCAAATAAAAACTACAAAGCTCACGATGAACAAAACGCTTGTGGTGAAGGCGATATCGTAAGAATCGTTGAATCAAAACCTATCTCAGGTAGCAAACGTTGGACAGTTGCTGAAATCGTAGAAAAAGCTAGATAGTTTTTAAGCGAGACATAAAAAGTAGGTTGCAACATTACCACAGAGTAATGAGAGGCAACGAAAGTAGTAAATTAAAATACTAAAAGGAAAGAAAAATGATACAACAAGAAACAAGACTAGAAGTAGCAGATAACATAGGTGCAAAACAATTGTTATGTATCCGTGTTATGGGAAGCTCAAATAAAAAATTTGCAGCAGTT
Source organism: bacterium (assembly GCA_017626055.1). Classification (GTDB taxonomy): domain Bacteria; phylum Cyanobacteriota; class Vampirovibrionia; order Gastranaerophilales; family Gastranaerophilaceae; genus Zag111. The sequence goes on from JAGAJM010000004.1 coordinate 266,737, forward strand.
GGCGATGAAATCGTTGCTTCTGTAAAAGATGCGACTCCAAATATGGCTGTGAAAAAAGGTGAAGTTGTTAAAGCTGTTATTGTAAGAACAAAAGCAGACATCAAACGTAATGATGGTTCAGTAATCAGATTTGATGAAAATGCAGCTGTTATCATTAACAAAGATGGCAACCCAAGAGGTACTCGTGTTTTCGGACCTGTTGCTCGTGAATTACGTGACAAAGGTTATATGAAAATAGTTTCTCTTGCACCAGAAGTTATCTAATATACACAAGACCATGTAATAGACTTAGCTTACGAGTTAAGTCAGTCCATGAAAGATAAAACCAGGAGAAAAAAATGACAAACAAAGATAAAAAAAGCTTACATGTAAAAACAAGTGACAGAGTCGTTGTTATTGCAGGTAAAGACAAAGGAAAAATCGGTAACGTAAAAAAAGTTGACCTTGAAAAAGGCAGAGTAATCGTTGAAGGTGCTAATATGGTAACTAAAGCACAAAAACCTCAACCTGCTGCTGGTATCCAAGGTGGTTTAATCAAACTTGAAGCTCCAATCGATTCTTCAAATGTTATGATTATTTGCCCAGCTTGTGAAAAAGCTACAAGAGTTGAAATGAAAGTTATCGATAGTAAAAAAGTTCGCGTTTGTAAAAAATGCGGTGAACAGCTAGATGCTTAATGTGTAAGCAATTACGACATTAATACCAATAGTAAAGGAAAAGAAAAATGACAGTAACAAAAAATTTAAGAACTAAATATCAAGAAGATGTAGTTCCAGCTATGAAAGAAAAGTTTGGCTACACAAATGATCACCAAGTACCAAAATTAGTTAAGATTGTTCTTAACATGGGTGTTGGTGAAGCTTCTCACAACTCAAAGATTGCAGAAGCTATTGAAGCTCAATTAACTAAAATTGCTGGTCAAAAAGCAGTAGTTACAAAAGCTAAAAAATCAATCGCTTCATACAAATTGAGAGAAGGTATGCCGGTTGGAGCAATGGCAACATTGCGTGGCGAAAGAATGTATGATTTCTTACAAAAACTTATTTGTGTTGTACTACCAAGAATTCGTGACTTCCGCGGTATCAGCGCTAAAAGTTTTGATGGTCGAGGAAACTATACACTAGGCTTGAAAGAACAAGCTCTATTCCCTGAAATCACTTATGAAGAAGTAGATTTAGTTAAGGGTATGAACGTTTCAGTTATCACAACTGCTGGAACAGATGAAGAGGCAAGAGAGTTGTTAAGACTCTTAGGAATGCCTTTCAAAAAGTAGTAATTATTAAGGACAGCAAAGGAGAAATTCATGGCTAAGAAAGCGATGATTAACAAAGAACTTAAACGTCAAAAACTTGCTGCTGCAGGAAAATACCCAACAGTAAGACTACACAACAGATGCTCTATCTGTGGTAGACCTCACGGTTTTCATAGAGATTTCGGTTTGTGCAGAATTTGTTTAAGAAAAATGGCTCACCAAGGTTTATTACCAGGTGTTACAAAAGCAAGCTGGTAATTTAGCAGAGCTATTATCTAAGTTAATAAAAAAGAGCGACTATTAAGTCGCTCTTTTTGTAATTTGTTTTTTATTTAAAATACACATTTAGCTTTTTCAATTAGAGTTTGAAGTAATGATAAAGCTGCATCATAGTTTGCATTTTGATTATCTCTAGGAATTTTTGATAGCAAATCTATTTGTTCTTTTGTGAGATTAGTTACATCTAGCTCCATTAAGTCTTTTTGAGCCTTGGTGAATTCTGTTGAACCTTTTTTGCCAAATAGTGTTAATCCAAAAGGTGGTCCATTATAAGATTCGCCATATGTAATTGTAACGTAAGTTCTTCCTTCGTAATTACCTGAGGTGATTTTAGGAAGTCCATCTGTTAATTTTGCAGAACTATGCCCAGGTGCAGTGCAACCAGATGTTAGTCCTTCTGCTGCCTTGTGATTTAGAGGACTTGCGATGTTGTTATCTTTGTTAACTATTCTGATTTGGAATCCGCCACCACCAGTATTATCACTCATTACAACTAAATCAACATCATCTGAGTATGTATGAGGTTTTATGCCAGAGTTTTTACCAAATACATTTTCGATTGATTCTTCTATTGTTTTTCCTGCAGTTTTTGACTTTGCAAATAAGGAGTCACAATATTCAATGTATAATTTTGTGGCAGTGATTTGGTCTTTATTTGCAATAGCTTCTTGGATATTTTGAGGAAGTTTTTCGATGTCTGTTCCATGTTGTAATTTTAATGCGAAACCTCTATCGTAATTAAGTTTTTGAATTTCTTGTAACTTTGCCAATCTATCCTTTTTCTTTGGTAATTTGAGTGCATCATTGATATGTTGTGTAACTTTTTCTATATCAAAAAGTTCTCCCATTTTTTCATCAAGATATGAGCTTTCATATTTGTTTTTGATATTTTTGGCTAATTTATCAATTTCTTTTGATAAAGTTCTACCTTTTGAATATAAGATACCTCCAACAGTAGCTGCAGTTAAGCCAATAGCCGCAGTGGTTCCAATTACTACCTTCTGATTTGTTGATAATCCTTGTTTTTCCTTTGGTTGTTCTTCTGATTGTGGATATGGATTAGTAATTGGATGTGGTGGTGTTTTTACTACAATTTTATCAATCATAAAACTTCCTTTTATTTTATACCTAATTCTATAAAAGCTTATTATAAATAAATTTTGATAGTTTTATAATTTATGTGAATAAATATTAATTAGCACGCTTGTAATCTGTAAATCTTCATGATAGTATGATTGTACAGTTCCAGACTGCCAGGACAAGCTAAGAGGTAACTCACAAAGCAACGTTAACTTGGTAAGTGGTGTAATAGTTAATAGGATACTGCTCTATAACTGTGGAGTAAGTCCGGAGGAATTCTAATGAATACAGATCCAATAGCAGATATGCTAACAAGAATCAGAAATGCTAACATGGTTTCACACGCAACAGTTGAAGTTCCATCTTCAAAATTAAAAGTTCAATTAGCAAAACTTTTAAAAGAAGAAGGTTTCATCGCTGATTATGAAGTGAAAGAAGAAGGCAAATTCAAAGTTATCGTTATCACATTGAAATATGAAGCTAACGGTAAACCAGTTATTACAAAATTACAACGTGTTTCTAAACCTGGTTTAAGACACTACTCAAAAGCTAAAAACTTAGAAAAAGTTTTAGGTGGTATGGGTATTGCTGTTGTTTCAACTCCAAAAGGTTTGTTGACAGACAGAAAAGCTAGAAAAGAAAACGTTGGTGGTGAAGTTCTTTGCTACGTTTACTAATGCGTAAGCTGATGTGTAGAACAAAGTCACAAAGTAAAACGTCAGGTGCAATTGGTAGAAAAGCCTGATATATTGTAGAAATATACCACAAGGAGAAATTAAAAATGTCAAGAATTGGTAAAAAACCTATCGAAGTTCCTCAAGGTGTTGAGGTATCATTCGTAGATAACGTTTTTACAGCTAAAGGACCTTTAGGTACTGAAGTTGTAAATGTTCGTCCTGAAATCAATGTTGCTATTGAAGGCAACCAAGTTGTTTTAACTAAAGCAGTTGATACTCGTGAAGCTGGTGCTTTATATGGTTTATCAAGAACTTTAGTTGCAAACGCAGTTACTGGTGTAAAAGATGGTTTCACTAAAAAATTAGAAATCGTTGGTGTAGGTTATCGTGCTAACATGGAAGGTTCTAACTTAAACATGGCTCTAGGTTACTCACACCCAGTTATCATCGTTCCACCTGCAGGTATTACAATTTCTGTTGAAGCTAACACAAAAATCACTGTTAAAGGTTCTAACAAACAAACAGTTGGTGATGTTGCAGCTTTAATTAGATCAAAACGTAAACCTGAAGTTTATAAAGGAAAAGGTGTTAAATACGAAGGCGAATACATCAGACGTAAAGCTGGTAAAGCTGGTAAAAAATAAGATAGATGTTGTTTTGTATTGCAAAACTTACATATATCTTATCCTGAACTTGATTCAGGATCTCATTATTACAATGAGATTAAACTACGAAAACCCCTGTCAGTGTTAAGACTTGCACAGGTAGCATAAATAGTAAAACAAAAGCCCACATAAACCCTTGAAGTGGTTTTTCAAGAAGGTTTGGGTAACGAAAGGAAAAATAAAAATGATTAAACAAAAAGAAAGAAAACCATTAGTTCAAAAAAGACACAGATCAATCAGAGTAAAAATTTCTGGTACAGCTGAATTCCCAAGACTAGCTGTTTACAGAAGTACAAAACACATCTATGCTCAATTGATCGATGACGTTAACCATGTAACATTAGCAGCAGCTTCTTCAAATGACAAAGATTTGAAAGAAAAATTAGCTCATGGTGGTAACATCGAAGCAGCTAAAGTTGTTGGTGAAGCTATTGCTCAAAAAGCTAAAAAAGCTGGTGTTGAATGTGTTGTATTCGATCGTGGCGGTTTCTTATACCATGGTAGAATTGCAGCATTAGCAGAAGCAGCTAGAGAAGCTGGTTTAATGTTCTAATCTTTGAACAAAGGTTATAGAAATTTGGCGGCGGGTTTGATTTTCAAACCCGCCGCCTTAATTATTATTTGTTCAAATATTGTTTAAGAGATTCTAAAGCTCTATTAGACATCAATTCGCCTTTTAGCTTTTTATTTTTACGTTCTTTTTTAGGTAACTCAACAGGTGGAACGATACCCCAGTTAGAGTTTATTGGTTGGAAGTTATCGTGTTCTGGGTTTGTAATATAGTGGGTTAAAGCTCCTAGCATTGTATCTAGTGGTAGTTCTAATAATGGCTCATCTTTTAGTAGTTTAGCCATATTTATACCAGCTAGAAGTCCAGATGCGATAGATTCGGTATATCCTTCAGTTCCTGTAATTTGACCAGCAAAGAATAAGTCTTCTCTTTCTCTAGTTTGTAATGTTGGGTTAAGAAGTGTTGGAGAGTTAATGAATGTATTTCTATGCATAACTCCATATCGAACGATATTTACGTTTTCTAATCCTGGAATTGCTTGTAGTAATTCTTTTTGGGCACCCCATTTTAGGTTTGTTTGGAAACCTACTAAATTAAACAAAGTTTTTGCTGAATTATCTTGTCTAAGTTGGACTACTGCGTAATTCTTTTCATTTGTTCTTTTATCGATAAGTCCAACAGGTTTCATAGGTCCAAAACGTAATGTATCAACCCCACGAGAAGCTAAAACTTCGATTGGTAAGCAACTTTCAAAGAATTTTGCGCCTTTCTCAAAATCGTGTTGTTCAATACGAGGTGCGTTTGTTAAAATATTATAAAAATTTTCGTATTGTTCTTTGTTCATTGGGCAATTAATGTAAGATGCTTCACCTTTGTCGTAACGGCTTGCCCAAAATGCGATATCAAAGTTTATGCTATCTTTTTCTACAATTGGTGCAATTGCATCGAAAAAGTGTAAGTATTCGCTTTTTGTAAATTCTTTAATTGCGTCTGTAAATTTTGAACTTGTAAGAGGTCCTGAAGCTATAATTGTAGGGCCTTGAGGAATTTGAGTAACTTCTTCTCTAATTAAATTAATATTCGGATTTTGTTTAATTTTTTCTGTTACAGTTTGAGAGAATTTGTGTCTGTCGATTGCAAGTGCATTACCTGCTGGAACTTGGCATGCTTTCGCTATTTCGATAAGTTCTCCACCAAGGAGTTCCATTTCGTGTTTTAAAAGACCACTTCCATTTGTAATATCATATGAGCCTAAACTATTTGAACATACAAATTCTGCGCAATCTTCAGTTGTGTGAGCACCAGTTTTCTGTACTGGTCGCATTTCATATAAATTAACTTTAAACCCTTGTTTTGCTAGTTGTAGAGCGGCTTCTGAGCCTGCTAAACCAGCACCAATAACATTTACTTCCATTCTTGTAGTGTATCTAAGATATGAAACCCTGTCAAACGCCAATTGTATAGTAATGTTACAATAGTGTTATAATTGTAGTAAAAGGTATTGCCAATTATGTATGGATTAAGTATAATAAGTACACTTGTTTTCAAAATTCGGCAAAGTTTTTGTAAACGTTTTGAAACATTACCCGAAAAAATAGCAATTAAAGGTGGATTGTTGTTTTTTTAACTGTGTAGAAGTATATATATTTAATTAGTAGGGATTATGTCATTAAAACCAATTATACCAAGTATAGACTCAAATAATAAAAAAGTGCCACAACAGAATAAAGTTCAAACCCCAGTATTGGCACAATATACTCAAGTATCTTCATCAGTACCAACAACAACTGTGTCGTTTACTGGTGCAGGTGGATTTAACCCAATTGTTTCATTGATGGATTTCATTGAAGCTGGTGGTTATGCTGCTTCATTTATCATTCAAGATGGTATTGGTTTTATCGCTCCACGTGTTGGTAAAGGTTTATTGCGTGGTGGCGAAGAGAAAAAAGATGAAAATGGTAACGTTATTTTAGATAAAAATGGCGAACCAAAACGTAATTTAAACTGGGCATATGCTCGAAAAGAAGGTATTCGTGAGATTGTTACTGGACCAAGTGCTTTCTTGATTCCTATGGCAATGTTGCATTTCATCAATAAATATGCAGGAACAGGTAATAACGTTAAATTGAATTATATTGATGGTTTCCAAAAACCATTCACAGCATTTGTTCAAAATAATTTGTCAGAAGTAATGTCAGGTACAACTTCAAAACAATCATTCTATCAAAGTGTATTTGAAGATGTAATTGAACGTAGTGTAAATGGTCAACTTCCAGATGCTGAAAAAATGTCAGCTGAAGAAATTAAACGTTTAGCTACTGAATTTGCAGAAAAACAAATTAAAGTTGAAAATATCAACGCTGATAAATCATTGAAGAAAAAAGCACGTGCAGCTAAATTGGCTGAAGTTGGTTCAGTTGAAGATGACTTTATGAAGTTAATGAAGAAAAGAGTTGGTGGAACAGTTAACGAAATGGCTGCTCATTACTCAGCTTCAAATGGTACAGTTAAGGCTGGCGGTATTGGTGAATTATTAAAAGCTATGAAAGATTACTTCGGTGATGCAGTTAATAGCACTAAAAAAGTGTTAACAGAAGGTGTTTCATCTGATCAAGTTGAAACTATTGTTAAAAACTTCACTAACAAAAGAATGGGTTCAAGAGTTCTTACTAATTTAGGTATTTTCGGAACTGTTGCATTGTTCTATACTCAAATCCCTAAATTATATAACTGGGGCTTGAAGGGTAACCCTGCTTTAGCTGGTAATACTGAAGTTCAAGCAGATAAACCTGAAGATAAAACATCTAAAAAAGATGTATCATTTACTGGTATGGGAACAGTTTTAGAAAAAACTGGTAATAAATTCTTTAATGGTAAATGGGCAAAAGGCGTTTCTGATATGTTCGAATTGAATGGACCAATTATTTCTGGTACTGCAATGCCTGTCTTGTTATACGGATTCTGTATTCCACCAAGACTTGTTCAAGCACAAGATAAATATGATTACCAAGAAATCATGGTTCGTGATATGACTGCGTTCACAGCATTGTTATTTGGAGCTAAAGCTCTTGCAAGATTGTTCTCAGATGGCTTTACTAAGTTAACTGGTCTTGCATTGAATAACAAAAATATGGAAGGCAGAAACGTATTCCAAAAAGTTATCGATTACTTGAATCCAAACGATACAAGACACTCTGTATTGTCAAGTAAACAACTTGATTCTAAATATACAAATATCGATGAATACAGAAATGGTGTTTCTGGATTTATGGAATTCATCGAAGGTAGTGGCGGTAATGTGAAGAAAGCGTTCTCCCGTGATAAAGATGTACAAGCTGCTGTTGATGGCATCTTGAAGAAATTCAATGGTAAGTCATTCAAAGACGCTACTGTGGATGAAATCAAAGCTGCATTAAAATCAGCTGATTCAGCTAAAGATGAATTGATTGAAAACTTCTATAAGCTATTCAAAGGTGATAACGGCTTGTTAAGAGCAGCTAAAACTTGCAACAGTACATTTGGATTCTTATCAACATTAGTTCTTGTTCCTGGTTTGATTATCTGGTTAACTGATGTATGTCAAAAAATGACAGAAAAACGCTTGGCAGAAGAATCTGCAGCAAAAAAACAAGCAGTGCCAGTAGCAGCTCCAGCAATGCATACTAATGCCCCAACAATGGCAGGATTTATTGCTCAAGGTGCGAAGTAAAAATTTAAACAAACTAAAAAAGGCTTACTCATCTGAGTAAGCCTTTTTTATCGAAAAATTTATTAACCTTCAACCGCTTCAATTAAAGCGTTGATATCAGCTACCATTTCATCTGGATCGTATCCATGAACTTTAGCACCTGCTTCTAAGTTTTCGTATCTAGCAGCGGCACAACCAAGACAACCTAAGCCGTATCTGTGGAAAACTTCGATAGCTTCTGGGTGTTTTTGTGCGATTTCTAGGATGTTCATATCTTTTGTAACTTTTTCTGCCATAATATAATCTCCTTTGACTTTTTTCTAAATTTCCTTAAAAACATTATACACAAAAAAAGAAGGATGTGTATTATGGAATTGATTAAATTTTTTTTCAAAGATGAAGTCCCAGCAGTTGGTTTAACGAAGTTTAAAGATAAGAAAGATTACGCTCCGACTTATAAAATCCCAACTATAAATTTTAATAAGCAAATTTTCAAACCGAATTATAAAAATAATTTCTTTTTAATGTAGTTTGTAACAGAATGTTACAAGTATATAAAAAGCTAGACAATTTTTTCCTAAAATTATACTTTATTTATATATAGGGAAAAATTGGGGACAACTATGGCAGTTACATTTGGTAATTTATTAACTGGATATGTACATACAGGGGCGGTTTCAACACCTGTCATTCGTCCTTCTGTAAATACTGAATTTAAAAAAGCTGCTTATACTGCAATTCCATACGAAAGAGCTCCTCAGCAAGGTGATACAGTTCCAACTGTTGATAAGAATGGTCAGCCTCTATTACCTGGATACGAGCCAGCTGGTAGAGTTTTTGATAGTAATAAATGGCTTGGAATTTAATCCTTTTATAAGTTTTTGTACGATTTTGTAACCAAAGTTTTTGCATTTTGGCTTTCTCTGTAATAAAATTTTCTTGGAAATTCATTGACAAGAAAGTGTATTTATTATGCTAAAAGATTTATTAGAATCAAAAAAGTGTTTTAAACTTGTGTGTGGTGCAGGTAATGAGGATGCTATTGAAGTTGAAAAACTTGTTACTATATATTCAAAAGCGGGTTGTAATTTCTTTGACGTGTGCGCAAAACCTCAAATTGTGGATGCTGCAAAAAGAGGGATTGCAAACGCAGGGATATCAGAAGATAGATACTTGTGTGTAAGTGTTGGGATTGATGGTGATCCACATATTACTAAGGCTATTATCGATCAAGAAAAATGTGTCAAATGTGGTAAATGTAAAATTACTTGTCCACATGATGCCATAATTGAGCTTGATAAGTACAAAGTAAAAAAAGAAAGATGTATTGGTTGTACATTGTGCGCCAAAAACTGTCCTAAAAATGCGATTTCTATGGAATCTCAATTGATGGATTATAAAGATGCATTGCCAAAGTTAATAGAAAAAGGAATTGATTGTATTGAATTTCACGCAATTTCTGATGATGAATTTGAAGTTGCTGAAAAATGGGAAATCATAAATGAACTCTTTGATGGAATGTTGTGTATTTCATTAGATAGATCAGGTTTAGGTGATAAAAAACTTTTAGCAAGAGTGGAAAGAATGTTAAAGGATCGTGAACCATATTCAACAATTATTCAAGCTGATGGGGTTGCAATGAGTGGTAATGATGATGAATACGGCACAACGTTACAAGCTGTTGCAACTGCTCAACTATTCCAAAATGCTAAACTACCATTATATATTATGATGTCTGGTGGTACAAATACAAAATCAACAGAACTTGCAAAACTTTGTGGGGTACGTCCTCACTGTTTGGCGGTTGGGTCTTATGCCAGAAAAATTGTTAAAGAATATCTGATGTTGGATGATATTTTAACAAATGAGGTAAAGATGGCTGAAGCCGTATCGATTGCAAAATCATTAATTGATATATCTTTGGAGAATATGAAAGATGATTAGTCTGAAAACTAAAAATTGGCAAATTGACGATATCAAAACTGTTTTACTCGATAAAGATGGCACGTTTATTGATTTGCATTATTTTTGGGGCAAAATGACAGAACTCAGAGTTAAAGAAATTATCAAACGATTCAATCTTGAAGCTGGTAATTTTAGAAAACTTTGCTTGCACTTAGGGTATGATATAAATACTGGAAAGATGCTATCTAATGGGATTACAGCACTTTATTCCCGATCAAAAATTATTGAGATATTTAGGGGGAATTTAGAAGAATTTGATGTTTTTACAACTGATGAAGAATTGGCTGAAATTTTTGATTATGTAAGTGAAATTTTTTATCAAGATATGGTGAAATATACAAAACCGATAGAGTCTGCGGTTGAGTTTATTAAGGTTTTATCTCAAAAAGGGGTGAAACTTGGGGTTGTAACTTCTGATTCTGTTGTATCTACTGAATTAACTTTGAAAAACTTTGGTTGGGAAGATTTGTTTGAAGTTGTTGTTGGTAGAGAAACTTCAAATGAAACCAAAGAAAGTGGAGCTTTAACTAAAATTGCGTTAGAAAAGTTGGGTGCAAATCCTCAAGCAACGATTATGATTGGGGATGCACCAATGGATTATATTTCAGCAAAAAATGCAGGAATTGAAAACACAATTCTTGTTGCAACAGGTCAAATCAGGGCAGAAGAACTGCAACAAACGTCAAGCTTTGTTGTTGGTAGTTTATCTGAGATAGAAATAGTTTAATTATTGATCGCTTTCGTGATGGTCGCTATCTTTCATCAAGCGAGCAAAGTCTGAAGGTTTGATACTTTGAACGAAGTTTTTAAATTCTTCAGCTTCTTCAGCGTCTTTAGCACTATCAGTTGAAACAGAACCATTTGAAAGAACATTAGCAGTTACATAGATTGGAGCTTCAATTCTGATTGCAACAGCAATAGCATCAGATGGACGAGAATCAATTTCGATTTCGTTACCTTCTTTATCTTCAAGGAAAATTGTTGCGAAATAGGTTTCTTTTTCAACGTCATTGATTTCAACTTTGGTTAGTTTGTAACCTGTTTTTTCAATGATAGAAATGATAAGGTCGTGAGTCATAGGACGAGTTACAGAAAGATTTTCAATTTTTCTGATGATAGAACTAGCTTCAGCAGAACCAATCCAAATTGGAAGAGCTCGTCTGTTGTCGATATCGTGAAGAACAACGATAGGCGAACCTGTTCTAGTGTCTAATGCAATACCCATAACTTTCATTTCAATCATAATATACCTCTCTTGTTTAGTAATATTATACTTACAAAAAATTTTTTTTAAATAGCTTTTCAAAAAAAGATGTTTATGATATAGTGGATTATGTAATCGAATAGAGGTTACAGTCGCCGAATGGAGAAATGGCCGAGTGGCTTAAGGCGGCACCCTGCTAAGGTGTTGTATGGGGTTACCTGTACCGTGGGTTCAAATCCCACTTTCTCCGAATTTAAGTCGAAACTTAGAGAATAAGTGAAGATAGAATTTACAAAAACCGCCTCAATAGGGCGGTTTTTAGCATGTGATTTTATTTAGAGAATTTTTATTGCTAAATTTTGGTTTATTTTTATCAAATATTCTTCAAAATTCTCTTTTTCAAATTTTCAATGTGCAGATTATTTATACAAAGAAAAATTTATAAGTAATAATCCCCAATATTAGTATATTTATAATTGATATTATAATTAACCATATTTTTACATTTGAAAGAGTATTCGTGATTTCTTCTAATTTGTGTGAAATTGTTTTGACTATTTGCAAATTTTGGACTTCAAGTTCTTTTATTAATTTATTTTCGGTTTTTTCTAAGTTCTTTTTATTTTTATCTTCAATATCAATTAACTGTTCTGGAAATTTTAATGCTGTTTCTTTTAATTCAATAATGTTTGTTCGAATTGAGTTATTTAAATCTGAAAATTCTTCATTGTATTCATTCAAATGATTTATATTTTCTTTAAATGCATCATTTATTTCCAAATGTTTTTTTCCAATTGTTCTAAGAGTTTGAAAAATCTCAGAAATTTTACCGATTGAATTAGCACTTGTTTTTAGTTTTTCAATTTCTTGTAATAAGCTATCATTGTAGTTTTCCATATTTACCTCATTTCAAAATATTTTCTATTATATTGTTAATTGATTTATTTGCATAACTCATTAATAAATAATTTGTATATGAGTCGTTTAAAAATTTATTTATTGTAATAATATATTTATTCTTATCAAAGTATTTAAAGATACATTTTGCAAGTAAAACTCTATTTTTATCACTTTGTTGTATCTTGCCAATTTTTAAAATATTTATGATTATTGCTTGTTTTAGGCTTTCATTTTCAATTTTAGAGATTTGATTTAATGCTTTTTCAAATCTTGTTTGACCATCTGAATCTTTAAATTCATCTAATAAGTATCTTGCCAAGCCAGATACCAAATTTAGGGCTGTATTATTAGGAAATTCCTCTAATAGACGCATTAATATATTTTTTAATTCAATAATTCCATCATCATTTTTTAATTTTTCGGTTATTCTATTAGATGAATCATATATGTAAAATAATTCAAATGCTTTTCCGAGTTCGAAAGGATGTTCAGATAAATATACTAATTTATGAGTTGCTTCATTTACAGTGAAATAACTCTCTATGTTTTTTTTGAATTTCGCTGATACTAATTTTTCATCAACACCATCTGAAATTTCTAAAATATATTTATCACAGGCCTCATAAACATTTTTTAATGATTGCCTACGGTATCCAACAAATTTGTCAAAACTCCATTCAAGAAGAATTTTTATGTACTTATCAAGTTCTGAAATATTTTCATGCATTATTGACTTGTATTGTTTATATTCATCATTTGTTTCTATGTTTTCAAATGAAAAATCTTTGTCATATTTAGAAATTTGTTTTTGGCATGCAAGTCTAATATTTTCAATTTTAATATTATCTTTGAAATCGGTTTCCAAATTTTCAGAATTATAATCTATTGTCCAATCTGTTATAATTCCAAGTTGGTATAATCTGTACAATATTTTTTCAATATATTTAATATCTGTTTTGAGAAATTCACTTTTGGGCAAATTCCTGCAATTAATATTTTTAGATATAGATGAACTTAATTCATAATATATATTTTTAATTTCTTGTAATTGTTTATCAATAGGAGTAAAATTGTCTTGTAAAAAATATAATTGTCTTTTTACATCTTGATTTAAGAGGTTTTTACTTTCTGATAGTTTTAATAACTCTATTCTAGAAGTATTTAAATCCCAAACTTTTTCGAGTTGTGTTTTATCTGTTTCTTTTGAAAATAGAATATAGCATTTTGCTTTATTTTGAATAAATAATCTTTTTGCTCGTCCAGCCCTTCCAGCTTCTTGGTACAAAGACTCTAGGGAACCAGGAATTCCATAATGGAAGGTATATTTTATGTTTCCTTTATTTACCCCCATTCCAAAAGACTTCGTTGCAATTAAAATTTTAAATTCATTATTTTTAAATCCATTTTGCACATTTTCTTTCTGGTGATTAGAAATTTTACCTGAATAATATTTTATATCTGTGTCAGAAAATTGAATATTTAAATCATTGCTAATTTTTGCACATCCGAATTTGCTATCTTCTGAAGCGTATGGTGTAAAAACTATTGTTGCAAAATTTTCATTTGAATCTATTATACTTTTTAATTTTTCTTGTAGCGTCTTGAAAGTTTTATTTGTTGCATCAATTACAAAAAATTCTAATTCTTCTCTCGCATAGTTAATGGGAGTTTTTACATTTTCATCATTTGTAATGTTAAATGCCAATTTTAAATCTTTTAGTACTGATAATGATGCTGTTGCGGTAAGTGCAATCAGTGAAATATCAGCATTACAATGTGTTCGGATAGTATTCACTAAGGTAAGATATGATGTTCTAAAATCATGCCCCCATTCTGATAAACAATGAGCTTCATCAACAACAGCATAAGCGATTTTGGGAAGTTTTTTTAACTTTGTTCTAAATTTTTTATCTTGAAATCTTTCAGGTGATATAAAAATAAAAAAGCATTTTTTATTTGAAAAATCTTCTAAAACTTCAGATTTTTCAATTGTATTTTTATTACTGTTTATACTTTCTGTTCTCGAAAAATAAAAGTTGTTAAGTTCTGTTATTTGATCATCCATTAAAGATATAATCGGAGAAATAATAAAACTTGGTGCTGGTTGAAGAATGCCTGCCAATTGATAGCATATAGATTTTCCAGAACCAGTTGGTAATAATCCAATTGTATCTTTTCTGGATAAAACATTTTTGATTATTTCTAGTTGCCCTTCTCTGAATGCCAAAGATTTAAAATCTAAAGTTTCATCTGTTTGTAAAAATAAATTCCAGAGAAGATATTTAAGAATTTTATTCTTTGTAGATTTTGTTTTTTTATCATTAAAGTTATATTTAATAAGATTGGCAATTTCAACTTGATAGTAATCAACTTGTTTTATTGCATAGCTATCAAGTGTTGTTGAATTACAACTTTTAAATTGTTTATACGTATCAATATAATCTGTTCTTATAAAATAAATATTTGGATATCTTTGATTAATATCAGAATATCTTTTCAATAAGCTAAAATCTATTTTGACATTTCGTTCTCTTGAAAATTGTTCTAAAGTTCGAATTTTTGTAATTTTTACTTTGGGTTTTATAAATTCTATATCTTGTAACTTAAATAAACAAGCAAACCAAATAAATAAATCCGATATTGCTAATTTAAGTAATCTTTCTGTGTTCTCATCATTATCAAATAATTCAAATTCCCAAGTTTTGTTTTCAAAAGAAATTTTATTATACTTTAATAGTTCAAGTATAAAGATTTGATAACGCATTATTATTGTTGATTCAAATATAGGATTAGATAAATCATAGATTTCATTGAATGCATCTTTATACAGTGTTAATATTTTATGCTTAGAAATATATTCTCTAAGTTCTTTTTTTACTGTTTCAAATGATTTACTTTTAATTTCATCTGTCGTTAATCTGACTGTTTTAATCCCATGATCGTTAAGGTATTTATCTCTTTTAATATCCAGAATATGTTGATTTTGTTCTTGATGTTGAGAACCATCTATTTCAATAACTAAATAAGCTTGAGGTAAATAAAAATCAACTTGTTGATTTTTAAACTCTTTTTTATTTTCTTGTGTAATGTCAGATATTAAAACCTCTGGGAGAAGTAAATTCTTTACAAATTTACATTCTTCTCCAAGAATGTTATCAATAATTTTTTGATAAAAATATTGAGCAGGATTGTATAATGAATCACTTGAACCCTTAATTAATCTTTCCCAAATATTAATATCTTTTGAAATTAAAACTTTATGCTTTTTAAATTCTGAGGATGTTTGAATACTCCCAATCCGTTTTTGCAGATAGGTAGACATTAAGGTGGGTTTCCCTCTTTGTAATATATTTTTAACTACACAAATACTCTGATAGTATTTATTGTTAATATTAGCGTTACCATCTAAATTTTGAATTACAAAATTGTGGTTAGTATTTGAATAGTTTGCACTATATTGCTTAAGTTTTTTCAACAGAACATAACCTCTCTTACATATGGTTGTAATCGACTATGTTATAGAAAAACTTTAAATATTTTCCATGTTTCTTAACAATATTTAACAAATATTAAAATAACAGGGAATTTGTAACAGAGTCTTTTGCTCTTTGGACTTTAATATTATGAATTGAAAACGAAGTGAACCTACACAAAGCGAAAGTTTTGTTTTAATACATCGTTCTAAGTAAGCGATGTATTGTTGTGTGCTATGTCCAGAATTGACGTAGGTGAATGTCATAATAAAGTTATGATTAACAAAAGGAGGTTTTATGAGTAATGAAAAAGTGTTAGAAAATATTTTAAAAGACATTAAAGAACCTAAGGAGCAAATTCTTAAAACAGGTTTTGAAGAATTAGATTCTATTTTGACGGAAGTAGAAAATTCTTCAATTATAACAATTTCGGGACGACCATCCATGGGAAAAACAGCATTTGCACTTACTTTATTAAAGAATTTTTGCAAGCAAAATAAAAAATGCTTGTATTTAAGCTCAAGAGAATCAGAAAAATTATTATTAAAGCGTATGCTAATACAAAATGCAGAAATACCTTTTTACAAAATTAATGGATCAAAATTTAGAAAGGAAGAAATAAAAAAATTAGAATTAGCTAAAAATGAAATTAGTAGTTGGGATTTTAAAATAGAATATCTTTCAAGCCTTGAACTTACCGATATTGAAAATGTGCTAGCAGAATTAAAACTGAATTATGTTTTTATCGAAGATATACAATTATTTATGTATGATAAAGATTGGATTTTAAAAGAATTAAAAAATTTAGCACATAGATATGACTTGATAATATTCATCACATCGTCACTATCTAGAAAATTAGAAAAAAGAACTGATAAACGTCCGTTTTTGTACGATTTAAAACAAACTGCTACGATTGAAGACATATCAGATATTGTTATGATGATTTACAGGGAAGATTACTATAATTATAAATTTGATTTAGAAAATAATGCGGAAATTATTATTGCTAAAAACAACTTTGGTGGAGTTTATACTTTTTATTTAAATTTTGATCCAAAATTTGCAAAATTTTCTGAAGTGACAAAAAATTATGATTTTTAAATTTTTAATATTCAAATTCTCTGAAAATTCCCTGTTATTAATTTAGGGAATTTTCTTTTGCGTTTATTCAATAGGCGTTAGCTTAGATTCGCTATTTGAATTAAAGCCCGATAACTAATGTTTCTGGACTTTAATTTTATAATTTATTAACCTATGTGGATATAACTATTTTAAGATTTCTGCAAGTTCATCTTTTATAGTTGTTAGATTTGATTTTAAATCTGTATGTTTTAGGTTAATTGTTTTGAAATTTATTTCATATTTTTCAGTAATTTCTTCATCTGTATTTAAGAAATAGTTATCAATATTTGGTCGAGTGTTATCCCATTGAGGGTATAATAGAATTGCTTTGTGTGCATTATGAAGTAAGCAATATGTTGAAACTTGGAATACATCAGCATTTGAAAAGTCGTTTGCATTTCGGAATTTTTTATATTTTGTGTCTAGAACAATTTTTTCATTACCCTTTTTCACCATTATATCAACGTAGGTGTTACGTTTTTTGTTATGGTCACCACGCAAAAGTTTTCGTCCTTTTTGAGATTTTACTTCGCATTTAAAATCGTCTTTGTATTTATTAATAAGCTCAAATACAAATTCTTCGAATAATTTGTTCATATCCCAGAGAAGTGTAATATTTTCAAATTTGTTTTTTGATAAATCAACGCTTGTTTGTTCAATAAACATTTTTGCCAAATTTAATGGCTTTTTAAATAATTTCTGGTTGCGTGTTAGCTTTATTTTATTGGCTTTGAATTTATCAAATCTGATAAATTTTATCTCAGAGTAATAATTCATTATGAACTTAAGAATTTTTTTGTTATAGCGGTCTTGAGAAATATTATATAGACAGGTTGAAACAAACAAGAATAATTGGTTCAGTTCGTTATTTTCTGAAAATTCATCAAATTCGCAATAAAATTTTGATTGGTTTGTACAATTATAACGAATGTTTTCTGAAAATTTGAGTTTACCTTTGAGAAAACTTAGGTTATCTTCTTCCCTAACATATTTTTTAGGTGTCAGACGTTTTAAGCAATCAAATAGTGAATTAGCAAATTCTCTAATTAAGATTTCAATAAACGGATTTTTTGCTGAGGCAAGTTTAGCATCATTACTTGTTTTTATGTCTAATTTTTTTGTAAAAGAAAGCATAAAAATCAAGTTTTTTAGGATATTTTCATTGTTATTATCTTTATCACAAATTAGCTTTGGTAAAATTTGGATATGTGTTTTTTTGTATTTTATAACCCCAACCCAAGAGTTAGCTTTCACTCCTGTTGGTGTAACTTGTAGTGCGGAAGTCAGATTTTGACACTTGATGTAAGACTGTAATTTCGATAAATCACAGTCTTTTATATCGATTTCTTCGTATTCTTTCACATCAAAGGATTCTGTCACTATTTTTCCTCTTGTTCATGTTTTTTTGTTTCAAAAGCATTTTTTAGAGCTTTTGAAAAATCAATATCTTTTTGAGGGGTGAAATCAAATGTTTCATCTTCATCACAAGTGTAATCAGTTGCAAATTTTACTTGTGACAGTTTCTTGATGAAAGATTCTCCATTATCTTGAGCTTTACCTAATAGAGCTTGTAGTTTGTCCCAATCTCCATAAAAATATTCATTTAGAAGCGGTATAATGCAATCAAACCAAACCTGTTTGAAATTGGTTTCAAGGTCTTTGTCAGCTTTTAAGTTCATAAAATAGCTGTGACCGATTTGGTGATCTCTATCTAAAAGAACAGATATTCTTTCGTTTAGTGTTTTGAAAATATCTTGGATATTTAAACCATGAACTTCTAATTCTTCATCAATTAGAGTTGAATCAGGCATCATCTCTTTGAATGTAAATCTACGGCGAAGAGCAATATCAATAGATGCAATAGATCTGTCAGATGTGTTCATTGTGCCGATGATGTATAGGTTTTTGGGAACAGTGAATGGATCTTGGGAATAAGGTAATTTAAGTGATAAACTTTCACGTTTATCTTCTTCAATTAAAGTGATAAGTTCCCCAAAGATTTTTGAAATATTCCCTCTGTTAATTTCATCAATGATAAGAATGTATTTGTTTGAGTTTTTAGTTGTCTGTATATTTAATTTGTAATGTTCGTTCAAGTAATCGAGAATTCCTTGAACATAACATTTTCTACCATTTTTAAATATTTCATTTTGCAAATAATCTTTGGTAATCACGCCAACGCTATTTCTATCAAAATTTTCGCCAGTGTATATTTTAAGATTATTCTTTTTGTTTGTTTTTATCCCAAATTCACTGCCATTAGGTGTTGTAAGTATTAGTAGTTTTTTTGAAGAGTTTAAATCTTTTATGAATTGATCATAAATTTGGTCAAAGTTCTTTTCAATTTTGATAGTTGTTTGTGCGTTAGAACATATTTTTTTAAAAATTCCATCTTTCAATTCGTATGTTAATTTATCTTCACTATTCAAATCAGGTTTAATTCCTTCTACAAATTCTTCATAAGAATATGATTGGTGGAAAGTAACAAATTCAATTTGACCAAGTTGTTTTAATTCATTAAATCTTTCTTGTAGTTTTTCGTAATTATCTTTGTGTTTATCATAAAAATCATTATCTGTAATTTTTAGTGCTTCAACAACTGTATTATAAGTTTTACCTGTTCCAGGTGGTCCGTATAGTATTTGGTTTAGTGGTTGGTCTGATTTTGTATTCATTTGTTCTGTCCCGTTTGGTATTTCTGTGTCTTGATTTACTAGCTTAGTGAGTATATATAGTATTTTTTCGATTGCTTCATTTAGTGTTCGTTCTGAATTTATCCAATATTCTCCATTTAATTTCCAGCCATAAGAATCGGGTACTTTTTTGCAATTCTTTTTGAGTTTTTCATTTAGTTCTTCATATTGAATTAAAATTTTAAATTTTGCTGGTTTCTTTTGAACATAATGAACTTCAACTATATTATTGTTGTCAAATTTAAGAGCGGTATATTGTTTGGGTTGCTCATTTACTGTTAAGCCTAAGGATATTGCATAATCTAATAAGTTTTGACGTAATGTATTAACAAAAATTTGTCCAGCTTCATTATATGGTGTTGTAATAGTGATTTGTTGGGGATTAGGTATAAGCTCTAGTAATGCAGATGCTGCAGTCCAAGTATCCTCAGTATAAGATGTTTTTGGTCCGATTTTTTTATCATTATTAAGAATTATATTGTTTGCAATTTCTAGAACATATTTTAATGGATATTGAACTTCTTTATA
Organism: bacterium; assembly: GCA_017626055.1. GTDB lineage: Bacteria > Cyanobacteriota > Vampirovibrionia > Gastranaerophilales > Gastranaerophilaceae > Zag111. The sequence continues at coordinate 286,777 of JAGAJM010000004.1, forward strand.
TGTAATAAAGTGTGTGGAATAATCTCTGTGAGTGTTAGAGTTGTTTTTAATGTGTTCAATTGCTTGGATAATTATATTTTCGTTTATATTTTGACAAATATTTACTAAATCTTCTTTCAATATATTTCCAAATGCCATACTTAACCCCTTTTCCTTTTAAATTAGCATAAAAATTTATTATTCAAAGTATTGTCAATAAAGTTTTCTTACCTTATAAAATTTGTCCAAATGGTTTCTTCTTTTCAAATTTAATCACAACGATTTCGGGTGGGCAGTTGAAACGAAGTGGCAAAATGCTTGTTCCAACTCCTGTTGATACTGTTTTATTGTAGCACAAATTTAGTTTGAGCATTCTGTTGCAATATAAAAAACAAGTAATGTAATTATAACGTGATAAACATTTTCAAAATAAGGTATTTTTAGAACAAAAAATATTAGAGCTAAATTAAACAAAATCTTTATCAAAGCCAATCCAATTATGCTAAGTGGCAATGGGTTACGCATTGTTTGGGTTTCTTTTAAATTATTTCTATAATTTGCGTACATATTAATATCCTTTCGGTATCAAGTGTATTTGCTTTCCTTTTATGTCTTTATAATATTTTGTTATTACGTCAGATATGGACATGGTGAAAAAAGTTTGTTATAATTTACCCAAAAAGGAGTTGGAGTATGGAAGATAAACCAAGATATTCACGAGTTTCGGATATTTTAGATTTGGCAATTTTTATGTCATCTAAGATGCAAGGGGTTACAATAAACGAAATTGCTGAGCGTTATAACGTTTCACGTAGAACTGCTGAGCGTATGAGGGATAGTTTAACTTGTATTTTCCCGCAAATCGATGAAATTGAAACTGATGATGTTCAAAAACATTGGGGTTTTAGTAATTATTCAATTAGTCAATTGATTTCGTTTACTCCAAAAGAGCTTGCGAATATTGAGCAACTTCAACGCAGAACAACTAACAGTGAAATGAAAGACGAATTAGGTAGAACTGTTGAGAAAATAAAATCTTTCAACCGCAAAAATATAAACTCTATTGAAAAAAATATTGAACTTATTATGCAAACTGAGGGGTATGCCGTTCGTCAAATGCCTCAATATAAAATTAGTTTAGAAATGTTAGCGGTTGTTCGTGAGGCTGTTCAGTTTTCTAAGATGGTGACTGGGGTTTATCACGACAAAGAACGCTTGCTTGAACCTTTGGGTATGATTTATGGCGAAAAGATTTACCTTGTAGCAAGAGAAAAAGCTAAGGGTGAAGAGATTTATACGTATTTGTTGCACAAGTTTGAAAATCTAAAATTGACAGACAAAGTTTTTGATAAAGGTGATTTCAATTTACAAGAACACACAAATAAATCTTTTGGAGTTTTCCAAGGAGAAATTTTAGATGTGAAATTGTCATTTGCTCCAGAGTTAGCCCCAGAAGCAAGTCAGTACGATTTCCACCCAACTCAAAAGGGTAAATTGGAAGAAGATGGATCTTACACAGTAAAGTTCAAAGCTAGTGGAAGTAAAGAAATTATCTGGCATGTATTTAGGTGGGGAGCGGGGTGTAAAATCCTATCTCCAAAATCCTTACAAAAAGATTATAAAAAGTATCTACAAGATTGTTTGAACAATATTTAATCCTATGTCCGTTTCTGACACATATGTATTTTATTATGTAAATATAACGAAAGGAATAAATTATGGGACTTTTTGATTTATTGTTTGGAAGTGATGACGAAGAAAAAAATAGACGTCATAAAAGACAAGAAATGTCAAATATGTATGAAATGGGTTGGGATGAACCTGAAGAATCAAAATACGATAATGAAGCTTTAGAGCGTGAAAAATTTGCTGATTACGAATACTCTGATGAAGAAGAGGAGTAAGTTATTTATAGCTACCGACTTTTCTGCCGTATTTGTCGTATTCTGTAACTCTGCCTGAGGAATCTTTTTTGAATGAGCCAGTTTTTCTGCCGTATTGGTCATATTTTGTAGTTACACCATTAGAGCCTGTTTTGTAACTTCCGTTTTTTCTTCCATATTGGTCATAGGAGTTGTAACCGCTAGAAGTTTCTTTGAGTGAACCTGTTTTTCTCCCGTATTTGTCGTATTTGTTATATCCGTTTGAAGTTTCTCTATATGAACCAGTTTTTTGTCCATACTGATTGTAGGTATTGTAGCCAGAGCTTGTTTGTCGATATGAGCCAGTTTTTCTCCCATATTTGTCATAGGCGTTTGTAGTACTATAGCTTGGATTTGTGCCTAGAAAAATAATTCCAAATAATAATAAAATTGAAAAAAGTTTTTTCATTTTTACCTCCTACAAAATTATAACGAGTTTTGGTTTTATGTGTTCATTATGTATGGATTGTAACTTTTTTTTAAGTTGGTGGATAAAATTTTGTTTTTAATTTAAAATTATTATCCAAATTATAAACATCAAGGGTTAAGTAAAAAAAGGAGTCAAAAATGCAGGTCTCAAAAGTAGGTAGTCCCTCGTGGGTAGGCCATGGTTATGGTCTAAAAAATTCTAATGGTAGTGTTCAAAATGTTTCTAATCCAATTATAAATAGTAAATATAATTTAACAACGGATACGGTTTCTTTTACACAAAAACAAGTTATTGAAAATTTATTTATTGAAAATTTGAATAATTGTAATTATAGCGATAGTTATAAAGATTTTAGCGTCAAGCTTCAAGAAATGGTTGATAATACGCATATTACTCAAATTGTAAAATCAGTTAATAAGCCAGATGAACCAACTTATGTTATTGAAAATGACAACATTGGCACAATGTATATTTCAAAAAATGCCAAACATAAAGACATCATTCCTGGTGTAATTGTTGGTAAAACTGGTTTGTATGCAACATTAGAAGTTCCAGGTAAAAAAGGAAACTTTGTGGTAATCGTTCCTTATGGCTCAATGTTAAGTACTGAATCTGGTTTGAAAGTTATGAATAAAAGAACTGATAAACAAGTAGCATTCACAGGTTCAACATGTACTGTTAATGCTTATTACAAGCCAGAAAAAACAATCAATAGTGTTAATCAGTTTATTCAAATGACAGAAACTTCACCTATTTTTGATGAAGTTAAGCGTTCAAATAAAGATTATTCTGAATATTTTCACCCATATATTTTAGCGGGCGGTTTTGGTTCAAGGTTAGAGGCAATAAGCCATAATAGAGGTGATAATAAGCCTTCTACTGGTACACCAATCCCAAATTGGAATTTGATTAACTTTACGTTATTAAATTTGTACCAAGCAAATCTTTTACATAAAGGTACGAATATAGATTTTTGTGTGCAAAAGGAAGCAAATAGTGCGGTAGGTTGTTTTGTAACGACATTAGGTTACAAAATCGATATGACACATAGAGGTTTAGACCTGGTAAAAGAAGGTGAATCAATTGTCCCACCTAATAAAAATGTAATTATCATGCCATCTGATAATATTACAGATGTTGATTTAACAGAAGCATTAGATGCGTTTTTAGCTAGACCAGATGCAGGCATGATGGTAGTTGCCGTCCCTGATTATAGATGTTATGGTGGTTTGATTTTACATAATGAAAAGAGTGAAATTAATACATTCATTACAAAACCTTCAAAAGAATTGTTAGCTACTGGCGTTGGTCATGTTATTAAAAATGGTAAGGTTCATAAAGATCCAGATGGTCAAGAAACTTCTTTAGGTAATGCGTTTATTTATATCATCAAACCAGATGTGTTAGATACGATTACTGATATTTATAGAAACAAAATCAGATCATCTTACCAAGTTTTAATGGCTACTAAAGGTGATGATAAATCAATGACAAAAGAAGAATATTTAAGCGTTATTGAAAGTTTCTGGGATAGAGAGATTATTCCAGAACTTGTACATATGAGTAATGAAGGACGTTTAAAAGGTCGTGATGGTCAAGATTTGAAAGTTGTTTCTTATGACTCTTTAGATGCTGATTGGTCAGATGTTGGTGAATATTCTTCATACTATTCAACAATTAGAAATGTTGCAAAAGAAGATAGTTTTACAAAATTACCTAAACGTTTAAAACAGGCAGTAAGTGATAATATCGAAAAAAATGTTATTTTTAATGCTGATTTTAAAGATGATTTTAAAGAATTTTTAGGTAATGGCTATGTTTGCGGTAACGTTATTGTAGTTGCTAAAAACTAAGCCTTAAATATATAAAATAAATTTTTAAAAAAGTTTTGTTGTACTACTTGCAATAAAACTTTTTTGTGCAAGAATAAGTTATGGAGATTAAGTGTAAAACATACCCTATTAATTCAAGTAATTATCGAAGACCCCATCAGCAGGAGTTCACCTCAAGACGCGAGTGCGTGAAAATACAAAGTGCGAGTGTGGGTACAACAACGGATATATTTGTGACAAGACCGAATGCAGATAAAAGTGCGTTCGGTCTTTCAAGTTCTAAGGGGTTTTTTGCTCGTTGCAAAGATGCAGTTGTACAATATTGCAAAAATTATAAGAAAAATATTCAACATACGTATGATCACAAAATAGTATTTGCATTGATTGAAAAAGAATTGTATGGTAAAAATTCTATCGATAGTATAACTCATGATGCAGATAAAATGATTATGTATTTGTTGGGATTCCCAAAATCTGTGGTATCTAAGGTGCATAGAAGTATTTCTGTACATCATCCAGAAAGTGGCAAGCAATTAAATTTGAGAAGTATGTTGTGTGATAATATTGCATCTTCTCCTCAATTTAAACCTGAGAAAAAATATTCTCTACGTGAATATTATAATCTTTCAAAAGAATTGCAAGAAATTCCAGGGTTTGGGGAATTGGTTAAAAAATATAATTTTGGAGATAATATTAATTTTTCTAGGATAAAGGCTTTAAAGCAATATAAGTATGATGGTTTTGCTGGATTGTGGTCAGTTGCATATAAATCATTACTGTTAGCATTTATTCATTAATCTAATATTAATTTAATATTATCTTGAAATTATAGTATTCTCGTTGTATAAAAAAATCAGTAATAGTCGAAATACAAGAGGAAGTTAGAATATGAATACTTATTTGGAAAAAGTTTTAAATGAAACAGAATTGCAAAATATAAATGAACCAGAATATTTACAAGCGGTGAAAGAAGTTCTTTCTACAATTGAGCCAGTTATTGATGCTCACCAAGAAGAATATGAAAGAATTGCTTTATTAGAAAGAATGGTTGAGCCAGAAAGAATTGTGACTTTTAGAGTTCCTTGGATTGATGATAATGGTCAAGTTCAAGTAAATAGAGGTTATAGAGTTCAATTTAGTTCTTTGATTGGTCCATACAAAGGTGGTTTAAGATTTCACCCAAGCGTAAACCAAAGTATTATGAAATTCTTAGGTTTTGAACAAATTTTCAAAAACGCTTTAACAGGATTGCCAATTGGTGGTGCTAAGGGTGGAAGTGATTTTGATCCAAAAGGTAAATCAGATGTTGAAATTATGCATTTTTGTCAAAGTTTCATGACTGAATTGTATCGTCATATTGGTCAAGATGTCGATGTTCCTGCTGGTGATATCGGTGTTGGAGCTAGAGAAATTGGCTATATGTTTGGTCAATATAAAAGAATTAGAAACGCATATGAAGGTGGCGTTTTAACTGGTAAAGATATCAGCTATGGCGGATCTTTAGCTAGAAAAGAAGCTACTGGTTATGGTTTGGTTTACTTTATGAGAGAAATGTTAGCTGCTCATAACAAATCATTAGAAGGCAAAACTGTTGTTATTTCAGGTTCAGGTAACGTTGCAATTTATGCTTGTGAAAAAGTTACAGAGATGGGTGCAAAAGTTGTTGCAATGAGCGACTCTAATGGTTGTATCTATGATAAAAATGGTATTGATTTAGATTTAATCAAACAAATTAAAGAAGTTGAACGTGGAAGAATTAAAGAATATTTGAACACATATATTGACGCTAAATATATTGAAAAAACTGGTGCAGATTCTCCAATTTGGGAAATTAAAGCCGATATCGCTCTTCCTTGTGCAACTCAAAACGAAGTTACTCTAAATTCAGCAAAAGTACTTGTTGAAAATGGTGTTTTAGCTGTTGGTGAAGGTGCAAATATGCCTTGTACAATTGAGGCTACAAATTATTTCTTAGAACATGGTGTTCTTGTAGCTCCTGCAAAAGCTGCTAATGCTGGTGGTGTTGCGACTTCAGCTATTGAAATGTCTCAAAATAGCATGAGATTTTATTATACATTTGAAGAAGTTGAAGCTAAATTGGAAAGAATTATGGTTAATATTTTCAAATCTTGTGCTGCAGCTGCTGCGAAATATAGATGTTCTGGTAATTACGTCGCAGGTGCAAATATCGCAGCTTTCCAAAAATTAGCAAAAGCAATGCGTGCTCAAGGTATTGTATAATAAAGTTTAATAGCAAAAATATTTTTTATGGGTTTTCATGCTTATGCAATGAAAACCCAATTTATATCTGCGTATAATTATTATCCAAAATATAATCTCTCGCAAAAAGAACAACAAGCAAATATTCCAGTTACAAGACCTGTTTCAAATATTCAACCAAAAGCTCAGGTGAATTTTACGGGTAGTCGTACTGTCGATTTTTTGATTAGGAATTTGCATCTTGATCCTCTTTATCATTTTAGCAAATATTCAAAAGAAGAATATGCGAGATTATCTTTGCCAGAAATTGAGAAATTAAGAGCGAGAAGTCTTGAAGTAATTAAAGATTCTAACTTTGATGCGTTAAATGCATTAGACGATATTCATACTATTGTTCCAATTGCGCTAAAAGATATGTTTGATAATTTTTTCGGCGCAGGAAAGTATGTTGTTATAACAATAGGTCGTTCTTTATCTACAATTGGTAAAGCTTTAGGGTATAGAATTGGTGAAGAAAATGTTGTTAATCTCCCAATGAGTTGGTCTAGAAGATTTATGCCTGATACAACTAGAGTTGGTGATCATTTCGAAATGTATAAAAATATTACTTCACATAATGAAGGGCTAGATAAATTTTTGGAGTATTTGGGAAAAATTGGGTTGAGTAAAGAGCAAGTTAAGAATTCTGGTAAAAGTTATGTTTTAATGGATTATTGTTGTTCTGGGGATTCATTAAAAGGTGCCGAGTTTCTGTTCAAATCAGATTATGTTTGGGGAGTAGGTGCTAAAACTTATGCGGTTGACATTTTGAGTGCTTTGGAAAAATATGACTTACCTCAGACTAGATTATTTAAAAACTCTTCAGAGGTTGACGAACCGATAATGATTGATGGGCTTCCGTTATTGAGTAAAACTTTATGTGGAAGTCATTTAAAAACTTATTCTGATGTTGGTCGAGTGCTTTCATTAGGTGAAACTGAAAAAGCGGTTTTGGCAAAACCTAGAAGGTTTGCTATTTTCCATAAAGAAAACGAGCTTGTAAAATTTAGAATTTTAGATGCAGTAATGAGATCTCAAAATGTTGAGGCTCCAAAATTAAAAGCGAATGTAGGTGATTTCCAACTTTCAGGACAGAGGGTTGCTCCTTGGAATGATTATTTATCTCAAACAGAGTCTGATATTAGAAATGATATTCAAAGAGTAAACTTTCAGCTTATAAAATTGGATGCTGCAGACATTTATGGAACTTCTTTAAGACGAGATTTAGAGTGTTTACATAATAATTTGACTGATTATTACAATACATACAAAAGTAATCCATATACTATGATTACTTATTATCAAACTAGAGGCAAAATGCAAAAAATGATTGAAAATGCAGAGGCTTCATTAATAGGAAAGGATATTTTTGCAAAATGATAAAGATTATAAATTCTTCACCCGAAGTTTTAAATAGTAAATTTAATCAATTTAGCAGGATGATGATTCGTGGTCAGCATCGAGATTCTACTTATGTAATTTCTCAAATGAAACAATATGAGAAACAATATAAAAAGATAGGAATGTTGGATGTATTCTGTGATCAAACTTCAAAATTAGCAGACGCTTTGCATCATAGAGGTTTGGATGATTTTGCTGGAATTTTATATAGTAATTTGGTGAAACTTCCTAATATTTCTCCAAAACAAAGAGAAATTTTTGCACAAAGAGCTTTGGAAGTTGCCCAAAATCAAGGGGATTTATTGCATACTTTAGCCAGAATTGTTGATTTGAAAAAGGTTTACCAAACTAATGGAAGAAGGCGTCAAGTGATTGATACTTTATTTTTGGAAGAAAAGCAATTAATGGCTATTATAAAAGATTTTGAAAAAACGAAAAAATCTTATAGAACGTATAATAGAGGTGTTAGTTCGCTTGAAACATACCAATTACGTTTAGCAATGGCAAGAGTTGATATTGCAAAAGGTTTGTTAAATTCTAATCCTGAAGCGGCTGAGCGTAAAATTCTTTTGGCAATGCCAACATTTGAAGACTTTGGTAAAGAAAAAGAACTTAATTTTGCTCAAAATATATTAAATCAGATTTATCAAAAATTATCTCGTTAAGCGCTTACTAATTCGGTATTATCAAGGTTTACAGGGATATTAAAACCAAAGACACAAGTGCCATCTTCAAAACTTTTGGCATAAATTTTACCTTTATGAAGCTCGATTATTCTTTTTGATAAATAAAGTCCAAGACCATTCCCAGTTTTGTTGTATTTTGCATATTGTGTTTTCTTATATCTATCAAAGATGGTGGATAATTCTTTTTCTGGAATTTGTTTGCTAATATTTTTTATAAAAAGTTCTAAGTTATTGTTTTGTAATTTTAGGTTTATCGTAATTATTGTATTATCATAACCATATGTAATTGCATTGGTTAGTAAATTTGCGAGAACTCTTTTTATTTGTAATTTGTCGGCTTTAATAATGCAAGTTGATGTATCTTTTCTGATTTCGATTTCTTGGTTATTGTGTATATATAAACTTTTTAATTCATCTTTAATTTCTTCTATTAAATCGACAATGTCAAATTCAGTTTGTTTTAATTGAACTTCACCATTGTCGTAAGTATAAGTATCCATAATTGTTCCGATTAAATCCGACATATACTTACAAGATTCGTGAGTAAGTGTAATCATTTCGTGTTGTTCGGGATTTAATGCTCCAAAAGTTTCGTTGTTTAACATTTTTAGAGTGTTAAGCTGAGCGTTCGTTGGGGTTTTTAAATCGTGGACAAGATTAGCTAAAAATGATTGTTTCAGTTTTTCTTGTTCTTTTTTGGTTTTTATATTTATACTTAACTTAATATTTTTTATCGTTAAATAAATAATAATACCAGATAATATTACTACTATTATAAAATTCACGTGAACCCTCTTGTTTCTTTCCGTCTTATATTTAAGCCTAGATATCTAAGTTTTACATTACCCAGTCGAGTAATGTTTTTCACCGAAAAATTCACAAAAATATATCCTTTCTAAAAAGAAAGGATATGTTTTAAATATTTAACCTTCGCAATCGGGGTAAGCTTGCATAGGTCATAGTTTGGGGTAAATGAAAAGAGTTAAGTCTTTTCTAATTCTCCACTATGCCATGTAAGGTAAGTGGATGTATGTTGATTCGGTTTGGGTTGTACGTCTTTTTGGCGTACATAGTATATTATAAGCCTTTACAATGTTGTAACCTAGAGCTTTGATAGGGTTTGTTTGAACCATATCAGCTTTTTTAGTTTCGTGTAAGTCTTTTTCAAAGTTGATTCTAGCGTTAGCATTCTTGTCGATAGACATAACACCAACTTTAGAATTACGATTGTTCACTTGTTGTTGTTTATTACCAAATGAAATATTTTTATATGTGTTTAATTTTACTGCGCTAATTGTTAACATTTGAGTTACCTCCTTTGTTATTAAGTGTTCGTTTAACACTTCATCTAACACTTTCACTATAAACCATAGAATTTTTTTTGTCAACCCCTATTGTGAACTTTTGTAAACAAGTCTGTAAATCAACAAATTCAATACTTTAAGCATAAAGTGTAAAAAATGCACTTATTGTTATATTTCAGGGGTATTGATAAATTTTTAATCTCTGAAAAATTTTTATTGTTAAGTGTTATAAAATCCCCCAAGTGGTTGAGTATATTGAACAGTTGGAGAATTGTAGCATGCTTTTTAATATTCTTTAATATAAGAAAATCTTTTTCATACTTCCAGCTATTCTTAATTCCAACGAGGACGATTAGTCCTCTTTTTTTTTGTGAAAATGCTCTGAAATGTTTAAATTTCGTACTTTTGTGTATAAAGATAAAGAAAATATAAAGATTGTAAACAATACACTTGATTTCAATTAATATTTAAAGTACAATGTAATTGTGAAAAATTTCACAAATTATACAAAAGGTATTTATATAAGATAATTATAAGAAATGCTGTGTTATAAAAAGGAGAAAAAATATGACAACAAAAAGCAAAAAGAACGTTGAAAATTTAGAAAAGGCTTTAACAAAGTCTACTCTAGTTGACAGCGCTGAGCAATTAGAATTACTTATTGAAAGAGTAAAAAAAGCTCAAAAACTTTATTCAACTTTCTCTCAAGAAAAAGTTGATGCAATTTTCAAAGCTGCTGCAACTGCTGCAGACAAAGCTCGTATCCCTCTAGCTAGAATGGCTGTTGAAGAAACTGGCATGGGTATTTTAGAAGATAAAATCATTAAAAACCACTATGCTTCTGAATACATTTACAACAAACACAAAAATGCTAAAACTTGTGGAATCATTAAAGAAGATAAAACAAATGGTACAAAAATTGTTGCTGAACCTTTGGGTATTTTGGCAGGTATTATTCCTACAACAAACCCAACTTCAACTGCAATTTTCAAATCATTGATTGCTTTAAAAACAAGAAACGCAATTATCTTCTCACCACACCCAAGAGCTATGAAATGTACAATTGCTGCTGCTAGATTAGTTTTAGAAGCTGCAGTTAAAGCTGGTGCTCCAGAAGATATCATTGGTTGGATCGATGTTCCATCTATCGAATTATCAAGCCAATTGATGAAACACCCTAACATTGACTGTATCTTGGCAACAGGTGGTCCTGGTATGGTTAAAGCAGCATACTCATCAGGTAACCCAGCATTAGGTGTTGGTCCTGGTAACACTTCAGTAGTTATTGATGAAACAGCTGATATTAAAATGGCAGTTTCTTCAATTCTTATGTCAAAAACTTTTGACAATGGTATGATTTGTGCTTCTGAACAAGCAGTTATCATTGTTGATAGTATTTATGAAGAAGTTAAAAAAGAATTTGAATACAGAGGTGCATATTTAGTATCTAAAGCTGAACAACAAAAAATGATCGATCTTCCATTTATCGATCCAAAACGTGGTACAGCTCACCCTGATATCGTAGGTCAAACAGCTCATACAATCGCTAAACTTTCTGGTTTTGATGTTCCAGAAAATGCAAAAGTTCTTTTAGCTGAAAGACCATGTGTAGATTGGGAAGATCCATTCTCAAGAGAAAAATTATCTCCAATTCTTTCTATGTACAGAGCTAAAAACTATGAAGAAGCTACTGATATGGCTTATGAAATGGTTTCAAAAGGTGGCGCAGGTCACACTTCAGTTCTTTACACAGATGCAAGAACTCAAGAAAGAATCAACCACTTCTCAGAAAAAATGCCAGCATGTAGAGTTTTAATTAACTCTCCATCATCACAAGGTGGTATTGGTGATTTATACAACTTCAAGTTAGAACCATCATTAACTTTAGGTTGCGGTTCTTGGGGTAAAAACGCAGTTTCTGGTAACGTAGGCGTTGAAAACTTATTAAACTACAAAACAGTAGCTGAAAGGAGAGAAAACATGTTATGGTTTAAGGTTCCTCAAAAAATCTACTTCAAACGTGGCGCTATTGATTTAGCTCTTCGTGAATTAGAAGGTAAAAAACGTGCATTTATCGTAACAGACAGATTCCTATTCAACTCTGGTGCGGTTTATAGCGTAACAAATATTTTGGATGAAATTGGTATTGATTATCAAATCTTCTTTGATGTTAAACCAGATCCAACTCTATCTACAATTAACCAAGCTATGGAAATTATCAGACCATACGAACCTGATGTTATCATTTCATTAGGTGGTGGTTCTCCAATGGACGCAGCTAAAATTATGTGGTTAATGTACGAACAACCTGAAACAAACTTCGAAGATATCTCTATGAGATTTATGGATATCAGAAAAAGAATTTGTAGAATTCCTGATCTTGGTAAAAAAGCTACAATGGTTGCTATTCCAACAACTTCAGGTACAGGTTCAGAAGTTACTCCATTCGCAATTATTACAGATGATGAAACTCACGTAAAATATGCGATTGCAGATTATGCTCTAACACCAAATATGGCTATTGTTGACCCTAACTTTGTTGATGGTATGCCAAAAGGTTTAACAGCAGCATCAGGTATTGATGCTTTAGTTCACTCAATTGAAGCATATGTATCTTGTATGGCTACTAACTTCACAAACTCAAATGCTTTAGAAGCAACTAAGTTAGTATTCAGATACTTAGAAAGATCATACTCTGAAGGTGCTAACGATCCTATCGCTAGAGAAAAAATGCATTATGCAGCAACTATCGCTGGTATGGCATTTGCTAACTCATTCTTAGGATTATGCCACTCTATGGCTCACAAATTAGGTGCAATGTTTAATGTACCTCACGGTGTTGCTAACGCATTATTAATCAGACAAGTAATCAAATACAACGCAACTGATTGTCCTAAAAAACAAGCAACATTCCCTCAATACAAGTTCCCTAACGCTAAGGCTAAATATGGCCAAATCGCTGACAACTTAGGATTGGGTGGAAAATCTGATGATGAAAAAGTTGAATTGTTAATTTCAGCAGTTGATGAATTAATGAAGAAATTAAATCTTCCAAATTCTATCAAAGACTTCGGTGTAACTGAAGAACAATTCAATGCTAAATTGGATGAAATGGTTGAATTGGCATTTGACGACCAATGTACAGGTGCTAACCCAGCATACCCAATTATGTCTGATATGAAACAAATCTATATCGACGCATTTGAAGGTGTTGTAAGAGATTACCATTCAACAGCTAAAAAATCAAAATAGTTTTTGATTATAAATGAAAAAGACTGGTAGAAATACCAGTCTTTTTTTATGCTTTACCACCAGAAGCGGCAGATATAGCTTGAACTTTTTTCATTTTCTTCTTAGATTCGATAATACTTTCAGTGTTGAATCTTGAAAGTTTTCTATCAGCTTTGTCGTCTGTTAAAGTTGTTTCTGTAACGTTTGCATTGGCTGATGCTGAAGCTGAAAGTTGTGTAATTGATGCTAAGAATTCATTATCCTCGGTATTTTCTACATTTTCTTTTGGAAGATTTTCGATTTCTGTATCATCTGTTGAATTAGTTTCTTCTGTTGTTTCTGGTTCTTCAGAAAGTTCTTTTGAACTTTCTCCAGCTTTTTTCTCTAATTCATTATTTTGTGCATTAGCAACTTTTAATGTTTCATCTGAATCTTTAGAAGTTGCGTTTGCTATTGCGTTTGTGATTACGCCAGTTGTACCTGTTGCAGTTGCAACTGTACCTGAAGCCACTTCTGCTAAGCCTTTTGCTGTAACGATTTCACCAGCAATAACTTGTGCAACGCCGATACTATAAGTAAATGGATTAGACATCAATGTTAGACCTGAAAGCATTAATCCAGCGCCTAAGTGAGTATTTACAACACCAACAGATGTTGTGCCTATACCAACTGCGGTTGTTTTTATAGATGTATCTAATTGATTTGAAATAGTTTTGTCTAATGCTGATAAATCTTTATTCATTGTTTGGGTATTATTTCTGAATTTTGCTAATTGTTGAACGCTATTTGAAATAGTTTTATCAGCTGCGAATGTTGTTTCTTCATCTTTGCTTGCAGTTGCATCTAGTTGAGTTGATAAATTTGTCATCTTTGCTTGAGCAGCTAATGCTTGTTCTTGAGTTTGTGCAGTTTCCATTTCAGTTTGTGCAGCTGCATGCTGATTAGAGATTACTTGTGAATCTGCTAAGTTTGCATCATGTTTAGTCACTGCTTTAGCGGTTTCTGAGTCGATATTTTTAATTAGAGTTTCGCTTTGTCTAGTTTGTGAACGAACGATGTGAGTAAGTCTATTCATATCTCGTTCGTCTTTAACCATATTCGCTGTTGATTTTATTGTTGTAGCGGTTGCATCAATTGCGTTTTGGGTACTGAATTCCATGCTTACAGAAGGTTCTTTACCTTGTTGTTTTTGTTCATTAGCTTGAGCTGGTTGAGCATCTTGGTTTTCTTCTGTTTGAGTTTGTTCAGTTGTTTGGGCTGGTTGTTCTTCCTCTGTTGCAGGTTGAGCTTCAGTTGGTGTTTCAGATGTTTGATTTTCTCCAGATGTATTAGTCTCACCTGTTCCATCAGTTGAATTTTGAGCATCTGTTTGAGCTGATTGCTCATCTGAGCCTGAGATTTCATCAGCATCTTTAATTTCTTGATTATTTGTTTTAAATATTTGGTTTGCTTCTTTAATTGTTCCGTCAGCATCTTTATTTGTATCTGAGGCTGTTTTTGTAGCAAGAAGTCCCATAGAACCTGTGCCCATTGCAATTGCACCAAATAATAATTCTTTTTCACCTTGTTGGAATAAGGTTGTACCTAGAATAAATAACATTGCACCTTCTGAGAAAGTGAATGGATTTGACATCAAGGTTGAACCAATACTTTGTAATCCTGTTCCAACTGCAGTATCAACAAAGCCTTTAGTAACAGTTCCAGCTCCAACTACTTGAGTGTTTTCTGCAACTTTTTCTGCGTTAGTGTTACGAGATTCTAAATTGTCATTTCTGCCTATTAAAGCTTTTGTTAGGCTTTCACCTTTTGAGGTAGATTCTGTACTTTTTACTGTTGATTTTTTTACTAAGTCTTTAAGTGATTTACTTTCATCTTGTTTTTCAGTAATTTGTGCAGTTAGAGTTTGTTTTTGAGCGTTATTTTCAGCTGCTTTTGTTGTGTCTTGAGCATTTGTTGGTTGAGATTCATTTTGAATTGTTTCTAATTCTGATAAAAATTCGTCTTCTTGAGTTTGAGTTTTCTCAAGTTTTGTTTGTGATGTTGCAGCATCTTTTGATAGATTTGTAGCATCTTTTTGCGCTCTTTTTAGTTCTTGTTGTAAACGCTTATCATTACGTTCAACACTTTTATCTCTTGCAAGTAGGTCAGTTGTTGAAACTAGAGTTGTTGCGGTTGCTAAAATTGAATTTTGATAAGAAATATTTGTTGAAACTTTATAATCTAGTGGTTTATTTTGTTTATTTTCTTTATCTTTAGCAGCATTTTCTTTTGAATTGAATTGGTCACCCATTACATTTTCAGTTTCATTTTCTGTTTTTGTTGCAAGTTCTGTGTATTCGTTAGCGAATTTTGCCAATTCAGTATTTTCAGAATTTTTAATTTCTGATAGGGTGTCATTTGATGTTACATCTAATTCAGTACCTTTTTCGATTGCTAATTCTGAGATATCTTCGCTACTTTTTACGCCATACAAAGGATCAGAGCTTTTTCCGTTACCATCAATTACGATACCTGTTGTAGCTTGAGGTAATTGAGCAGAGTAGTAATTCTTTTCGTATTCGCCTAATTCTTTACCTGCTTTTATTGTATCTTGAGCAAGAGTCAAGTTGTCTGCAATATCTACATTTAAGTCATCTAATGTTTCTAAGAATGAATCTAAATCTGTGTGGTCAATTTGGATTTCTTTCATCAAAGAGCCATCAGAGCCGTTTAATTGTTTAGAAAGGTGTTTATATTTCCTTTCTTCTGTTCTTGTTAGTTTGCCAGATTTTTTCTTTTCATCAAGTTGTTTCCATTCTTCTGTTTTAGAAGAAATTTCGTTCATTGTATCTTTATAAGTATCTTCTTTTTTCTCTTTAATTTTTTTAGCTTTATCTGCTATTTCGTTATATTTTTCGATATCTTTAGCTGCTTCTTCTAGAGCTTTATCTGATTTTGTAATATTTTGTTGAGCTTTCTTTTTAAGGTTATCAAGCTCATTGTTTGTTGTGCCAGTTGAACTTGTAGTGTTATCCTCAACTGCAGTTGCATCAGAAACCATAACATAATCAGTTACGTCTGCTTCTTGTTGTGCGTGAGCCCATTGCAAAACATCTTCTGGGATTTTATAACCCTCAGTTTCCATTGCAAGTATTTCTTCATAAGAATATGCTGCCCATTCCATATCCTTAATAGGACAACCTGCAAGTCTATTGTTATGGATTTCTCTGTTTGCACCAATTAGTTCTTGTAATACTAAACTTTTACCCATGTTAAGGTAGTATTCATCTGAAAATTTTGCGCCGTGTTTAGCTTTTAGTTGTTTAGCTTTTACGATGGCATCTTCAGAATATCTTTTGCATAAATCTTCATCAAGAACAGTTGAAACAGTATTCACAATTGAATACTCTCCATTCGCTTCTTGTTGAGTTATTTTAAATACAAAATCACTATTAGCCATCTTAAACCTTTATCCTTTTGATTTAATTCACATGTTTTATCGGTTTTTTTCTGTAAAACTTTAGGTATTTTGAGGATATAAGAGGTTATATTTACAAATCGTTACAATATGGTTGTGCCTTAAAAATTACGTATTGACGCTATTTTTGACATTCAGTTGTGTTTGGTATAATCTTTTAATACGTTGTGATTTTAATTGCAACTTTGGAAATTGGTTATGACAAAGAAACTTTTTACAACTGCAATAATAATGGGACTTTTGGGAATTTGTTTTATCCCAGAGGTTTGTGCTGCGGAAAAATTAACTAGAAAACAGAAAAAAGAAATTTCTTTGCTAAATAATGCTAAGGTGAATTTTGATAATAAACAGTATGATATAGCGATTGATTTTTATACAAAAGCTATTATGGTGAATCCAGAAAATCCAGAGTCTTATGCAAAACGTGGTAATTCCAGATTTTTAATGGGTAATTATAAGGATGCTGTTGTTGATTATACAAAAGCAATTGAATTGGATCCGAAAAGAGAAAATCTTTATTATAATCGTGGGATTGCAAAAGCAAATTTGAATTTATACGAAGATGTGGTTGATGATTACACAAAAGAACTTGAACTAAACCCTGTGAATGTTAATGCGTATTTAAATAGGGGTTCAACTCAAGTAATTATGAAACGATATGATGAGGCTATTAAAGATTTTTCGATTGCTATTGGTTTAGATTCTAAAAATGAGTTAGCTTATTATAATCGTGGGATTGCAAAACGTAATAAGGGTGACTATAAAGGTGCAATTGAAGATTACTCAAAAGTTATTGAATTGGATTCTGCTAATGTGGATGCATATAATAATCGTGGTGTTGCAAAGTATTATTTAAAAGATTATGTGGGTGCAATTGCTGATTATACAAAAGTTTTAGAATTGGATAGTTTCTTTAAACAAGCTCATTATAATCGAGGGATTGCAAAGTTAGGGTTGCAGAAATATGAGGATGCAATTACAGATTTTAATAAGGAATTAGAAATTAATCCAAAATCTGATTTGGCATATTACGAAATTGGAATTGCTGAATCACGATTAGATCATCATACATCAGCGATTGATGCGTTCACAAAAGCTATTGAACTAAACCCTAATAATGCTGAATATTATGCTCAGCGTGGGGCGTTGATTAGTAGAACTGATGGGGATTTGAAAAAAGCTAAAGAAGATTTAATAAAGGCTATTGATTTCGATCCTAATGATTCTGAAAAATATCTAACTCGTGCGATAATTTTTTGCAAGTTAGATATGTATTTACCAGCAATTGATGATTTGAATGTAGTTATTAAAATGGATGAAAAAAATACTCAAGCATATGACTTACGTTCTTATGCGATTGGTTCAATGAATTCTGAACAACAAAAAGCTAATTCTGTTAGATAATTCAACTACTCGCACTATTTCAACTTTTTTAATTAATGCTATAATGAACCCGAAAAGGAGAGTTTATTATGGAAATTAAAGTTGTTGAAAATGCAAAAGACATTGAGTGTGATGTTCTTGTTGTAAATAAATTTGAGGATGAATTGACCTCTAATCCGTTAGTTAACAAGTATGCTCCAGAAACTTTCAAAGGTAAAGCTGGAGAAACTTTTGTAATTCACACAAGAGGAGAATTACCTTCTATGTATGTTTTAGCAGTTGGTCTAGGTAAAGAACAAGATTTAAACAATACTGTGATTAGAGAAAACATCGCAAAAGCTGTGAAAAAATGTGCAGAGTTGAAAGCAAAAACTATTGCATTAGATATTGATGCAAAATTCCCATTCGGAGTTCAATCTGTTATTGGTGCCGAGATTGCAAACTATCATTTTGATAAATATAAAACTAAAAAAGAACACAGAATATCTGAGTTATTCATTTCGAAGGTATCTGATGATGTGAAAGTTGGTGAGTATTTAGCTGAAGGTATGAAATTGGCTCGTAATTTAGCTAATGAACCTGCAGCATTTGCTAATCCTGCAAAATTGGCAGAAATTGCTCAGGGTTTTGAGGGCGTTGAAACTACAATTTATGATGAAGCGCAAATCCGTGAAATGGGTATGGGTGCATATTTAGCCGTGGCTCAAGGTAGTGTAAACCCTCCTAAATTTATTCATATTAAATATATTCCACAAAATCCAAAACGTAGAGTTGCGATTGTTGGTAAAGGTTTATGTTTCGATAGTGGTGGTTTAGATATTAAACCTGCTGCTTCAATGTTGAATATGAAAGATGATATGTCAGGGGCAGCTTGTGTTCTTGGTATTATGAAGGTTATTTCTAAACTTCAGCCAAGTGTAGAAGTTCACGCAATTATTGCGGCTTGTGAAAATATGCCATCAGGTTCTGCGTATAAACCAGGTGATATTTTAACAGCTAAAAATGGCAAAACTATTGAAGTTGATAATACAGATGCTGAAGGTCGTTTAACTTTAGCAGATGCTTTATGTTATGCTTGCGAACTTAATGTTGATGATGTAATTGATATTGCAACATTAACAGGTGCTTGTATGGTTGCATTAGGTTCAGCTGCATCTGGTATTATGGGTAATAATGATGAGTTTGTAAATGAACTTATAAAAATTGGTGCTGATGCTGGTGAGAAATTCTGGCAGCTTCCAATGTGGCAAGAATATCGTGATAATTTAAAAAGTGATGTTGCCGATATGAGAAATACTGGAGCTCGTTATGGTGGGGCTTCATCTGCTGGCATGTTCTTGAAAGAATTTGTGTCAGGTGATGTTCGTTGGGCTCACTTAGATGTTGCAGGTACAGCCTTCTTAGATAAGCCTCAGCATGAGTTTTCTAAAGGTGCAACTGGTATCGGAGTAAGAACAATTTTGAATTATTTATTGTCTTATTAAATTTCGATTTTATGTTGAGTGGGAGCTTTTATAAGCTCCCATTTCTCATATATTTGGATGTGTGAAATTCGCAAAAGCTAATTTATAATCCTTGTATGATGGATTTATTTAAACAGATTAAATATTTTTTCTTAGCTTTAAAAGAAAAAGATTTGCAAGAAAAATTACAAAAAACAACAAAAAGAAGTTTTACCAATAAAACCTCTAAACATGTATTAGGTACTGCGGCTGATTTAACCCTTAATAGTCAGACTCTTAAGACGATTGAAGATGTGAAAGAAAATGTTTTGGCTATTATCAAACAAACTAATTGTGACCCAGACAAACTTTTAGATTACATAAAAGCTGCAAAAACTCCAGTTTATAAAATCAATAATGCTGATAAAATTTTAAACTTATTAAAAGAAGAAGAAGGTTTAATTTGTGAAAAACGTGGTCTTGAAGCGTTTATTTTAGGACTTGCGACAGGACAAGGTTTGAAATTTAAAACTCAACCAATGTTTGTTTTGAGATCTGGTGTTATAGATAAGTATTATATGTTGCATCATTTTTATCGTTGGTATTCGTTAAAAGCTGACTTACCTGGGTTTGATTATGAAACCCAAAAAAGGTTTAAATCTTATCTTTTTGAAAATAATGATAATGTAAAAGGTTTATCAATGGAAGCGATTATTAGTTTACAAGAGGCTGTTGCTCGAGATCAAGAAGCAACTGAGTTTGTTTTAGATTATACAAATTCAATTGAAGGGTCAAAACAAGTCATTGAAAAGATAAAAAATGATGGCTCTGCAAATGTGTAGTTATGTAACAATAATGCTTTTTAGAAAAAATGGTAATAATTACCACTTTACAAATTAAATTTAATTTGCTATAATTAGTCATGTAAGAAATGAGAAAATGATTTTTAATGAAAGGCGGTAATCATGAAATACGTATGTACAGTTTGTGGATGGTCAACAGAAGCTGATAAAGCTCCAGAAAGATGCCCATTATGTGGAGCTACAACTTTTAAAGAAGTTGGTGGTGGTGAAAAAACATATGCTTGTGAACATAAAGTTGGTGATGGTGTTGTTGCGGATGCTCAAGTTATGGAAGGTCTAAGAGCACACTTCAATGGTGAATGTACAGAAGTTGGTATGTATTTGGCAATGTCTAGAGTAGCTGAAAGAGAAGGTTACCCAGAAGTTGCTGAAGCATTTAAAAGATATGCATTTGAAGAAGCTGAGCACGCTGCAAAATTTGCTGAATTACTAGGTGAAGTTGTTACTGATTCAACTAAGAAAAACTTAGAATTGAGAGCTGAAGCAGAACATGGTGCTTGCGATGGCAAATTAGCAATTGCAATCAGAGCTAAAGAATTAGGTTATGACGCAATTCACGATACAGTTCACGAAATGGCTAAAGACGAAGCTCGTCATGGCAAAGGTTTCGATGGACTATTAAAAAGATATTTTGGTTAATTTACTTTCTACACACAACCAAAAAAGCCGACCATTATGGTCGGCTTTAATTTTATGCTTTTTTATCAAGATTTGAATTTTTAGTTTTTTTAGAATGTTGAATTCCTAATGCCGTTCCGACACCTGTTAGAGTTACGGCTCCAGCTATAATCCAAGGTGCTTTTGATTTTTTTGCAATAGTTTTAACTTCTTGTGGAGTTGTTACTTCTTCAATAATTTCAGCAGATTTTTCAAGTAAAATATCTTTGAATTTTACGATTTTTGCAAATAATTCAGGATGAGATTCGTTTAATTTTTTTACTTTGAATATTTTTTCTAAGCTATCCATTATATTAAATCCGTAGCCTTCTTCTACTGCAGAGTGATAAGCTGATTTGTAATCTGCAGGAATTTTATATGCATAGTTTCTATGAGCGGATAAATTTCTAGCTGGATCATTTACGCAGTTTAGATTTTGCATATCAAAACGCTCTTCTCTACCTAAAACATCCATATAAAACATTTCGTTATGTCTTGCCATCATTGGTTCTGCCCATTTTGCTTTTGCAAATTCAATTGGGTCTGCCAAAATATGTTCTGGAATACCTAAAATCCTTGAAAGTGGTGGTATTGCATCGTATTTGTGAGGTCTTAAATCTTCCATTGAAGTATCTGGCATGTTGTGTGCGATTTGACGTAATGGTTGTGGATCATGGTTCCCAACCCCAAACACAAGATAATCTGGATCCCAACCTCGTCTTATGAATGCATCATTTGAACCCCACAAATCACCATCTCTTTCGTGCATATGTGTTGAGCCGAAAATTTTGGTACGTTGTTTTACTTCGTCCATTAGTTCTGGGGAATTCGGTTTAAAAATATCTCCACCTTCAAATTCGTAGATTAAATTACGTAAATCAAAATCTTCACCTTTAACTTCTCTTACTGCATCTTCAATGAACTTGAGAACTTTATCTCCTAGATATTGTTGATAGGTGTGATTACCTGCTTCGTTAGTCATTCTAGGGTTTAAGTATGCCCAGCCAACATCAAACCTAATCATATCGTATCGTTTTGCAAATAATTGAACTTTTGTTTTTAATAATTTTGCAGCATCACTTGTTGGGTCTTGTAGGGCATCATAATCAAGTGCTCTTAAATCCCAAGTTCTATCACCGATGAAATAACCTTGTTTAAATGCTTTAGGATACGCTGCGATTTCATCCGCAGAAAATCCGATTAAACAATCACCACAAAGTTTTACACCCTCTTTGTTTAGTGCTTCTTTTCCTATTCTTAAGTGTTCATCTGCTAAGAATTGTCTAAATCTGAAATAGTCTTGATCTTTTTCGAATGACCGAGGAATATCCAACCAATATGAGTTTTCTTGAATATAACGATTGTATTTTTGTTTTAATGGTGAATTTTCATCAAGAGCTAAAAATCTTTCGTGTGCGATTTTTAACATTTTATTTTGTTCACCTTGATAAGACATTACATTATCATAGTTTGCGATAGTTTCTTTATCAGGTTTGACATTTGCGTGGACAATTTTTTGATATTCTTCTGGTTTTAAAATTCTGCCAAATTCTTCTGTTGTTAAAAGTTCAGGGTCAATTTGGTGGTTTCCCAGAGATAATGCAGTACCACTATATGCACAATACAAACCAGAACCTTTTGAATTTGCAACTTGTCCTTGTGGTAGAACTTCAACAATATTAAAACCTAATAATGGGCGCATAAATTTGAAAAATTCTTGAGATTCTTTTGCTGCTAAATTCGAAACCCCTGTATTTCTAGAGGCAGATTGAGGCAGACAAGCATCGTGTACTATAAAAATAGATTTGCCTGTCTGACCTACTAATTGTTTTGCTTCTTTTTGGACTTGTTCAAATTCTTGAGTTTCTTGTTGTGTTAAACGTCGTCCGAAGCTTATATTATTAACTGCAGAAACTTTCATACTTATCTTAAAGACCTAAATAAAAATTTTTGTTATAAATGTTTTTCAATGTTTGAAATGATTGTTGATTTTGGCATTAAACCAGCCATACGTTCAACAGCTTCCCCATTTTTGAATACTAACAAACTTGGTAAACCACTGATTGAATATTTTTTAGCAGTTTCAAGTGATTCTTCAACATTTATTTTTACAAATTTAACTTTGCCGTCATAAGCTTCAGCGATTTCATCAACAACTGGGCCAAGTTTTCTGCAAGGTCCACACCAAGTTGCCCAAAAATCAACCAATACTGGAGTTGATGAATTTACAACTTCAGCTTCAAAAGTTGAATCATTAAGTTCTAACACATTTCCCATGATTTTTACCCCATTTCTTAACTATTACTTCACAATAATAACATGGAAAAAACTTTTGTGCTATTATCTATATGAGAACTACGTAGGATAAAAAAATGGCTAGAAAAAAAATAGTTGAAATTGTTTTAGATACTGAAACAACGGGATTAGATTATACTAGGGAGAAGATGGTTGAATTTGCCGCAGTAAGACTTGAAAATGGCAAAATTAAAGATGAGTTTCAAACATTAATTAACCCTGAACAACACATCAGAAAATCAAGTATTGCTATTCATGGCATTACAGAAGAAATGGTAGCTGAAGCTCCAACTGAAGCTGAAATTATGCCAAAAATTTTAGAGTTTATTGGAGAATATCCGATTGTTGCACATAATGCAATTTTTGATTATTCATTTTTAAACGAAGCTTCTAAAAGAGTTACTGGCGAAGAACTTAAAAATGAAAGAATTGATACTCAACAAATGTTCAAAGAAGTTTATCCAGATTTGGAAGCTCATGGTTTGAACGCTTTGACTGAAAAATTTAATGTTGAGTTAAAAGACCACCATAGAGCTATGGGTGATACTATGGGATTGGCGTTAGCTTATCCAAAATTGAAAAAATTATATGTTCAAAAATATGATTGGGAAAGTAAGCAATTAGAAAATGTTGATTATCTTTTTGAAAGATTTTTAAGACTTCAACAAACTGTTACTACTTTGCAGTCTGAAATGCAGGATTTGAAATCAGTATTCAAATTGTATTTTGAACAAGGGGGCGCTCCAATTATTTCTCAAGAAGGTGATATGTTAGTTTATAACTCAAAACAATCTTTTGGGTATGATTTTAATGCGATTAAGCCTGTATTAGAAGAAGTTGGTGCTTTAGAAAAAGCTGTAAAAATTAACACTGGCTTTGTAGATAGATTGGTTAATGGTAGAAGTCTTGATGATGAGAAAAAAGAAATTATCAAAAATGCAAGACAAGAATTAACTGAAACAAGAAATATTCAAGTAATTAAGAATAATAAGTAGGAGAAAAAGAAATTATGTTGAAAAAATTAGGGGATTTCTTTAATTTTAAGGAACCACCTGTTGCAGAACCTATTCAAGATTCTGACAAAGTGGCTTCTATGTATAAACATTGGCGTATAAGAATTTTCTATTCTTGCTTTATTGGTTATACAATTTTTTATCTATGTAAGAAAAATATTGCAGTTGCGCTACCTGGAATTATGCAAGAGTTCAATTACACTGCAACAGAACTTGGTTTGTTAGGTAGTTCATTATATTTAACTTATGGTATCGGTAAGTTTGTAAATGGTGTGTTGGCAGATGGTTCTGATGTTAGAAAATTCTTTCCAACTGCACTTTTAATGACTGCATTAGCTAATATTCTATTCGCATTAGCACCAAGTGGGGTTGGTTTGTTAGGCTTAAGCCCACAGATGTCTGGTGTTGTTTTACTTTGGGTATTAGCTTTCTTGTGGGGTGTTAGTGGTTGGTTCCAATCAGCAGGTTTCCCTGCAGTTGCAAAAAGTTTAACATACTGGTATTCAAATTCTGAACGTGGAACAAAATGGTCATTATGGTCTTGTTCTCACCAAACTGGGACTTTCTTAAGTTTCATTTTAGCAGGTCATATTGCAGCTCACTTTGGTTGGAGAGCAGCATTCTTTGTCCCTGGTATGTTGGCTTTAGTAACAGCTTTATGGTTGTTTGAAAGATTAAGAGACAGACCTCAATCTTTAGGGCTTCCTGATGTTGAAATTTATCGTAATGAGCCTGTTAAAAAGCAAGAAGAAGGTACAAAGTCAGCTGAAGATGATATGACTTATGTTCAAATCTTCAAAAAACACGTTTTGTGCAATAAAACACTTTGGTTGTTAGCAATTGCTTATGTATTTGTTTACATTATCAGATTCGGTGCAGAAGACTGGATGATTATGTATTTGAAAAATGCTAAAGGTATTGAGCTTACAGATGCTACAAATATGATCGCATCATTACCTCTTGTGGGTATTTGTGGTACTGTTTGTGCAGGTTTAATTTCTGATAAATTGTTCAAAGGTAAAAGAGCTCCAGTTAACCTAATTTATTTAGTAGGTGTAATTCTAGCAATTATTGCTCTGAAATTTAATACAATTAACAACTTGAACTATGTAATCATTGGTTTGTTGGGGGCATTTACTTATGGACCTCAAATGATGATTGGTGGACTTTGTGCAGTTGAATCAAGTTCTAAGAAAGTTGCTTCAGCAGCATCTGGTTTTACAGGAACTTTTGGTTATATTGGTGCGTTTTTATCAGCAACAGGTACAGGTTTCTTAGTTGATAAACTAGGTAAAGATGGTGTTGGTAACTGGGATGGTGCAATCTATTTCTGGTTAGCTTCAGGTATTATCTGTTTAATTATCTGTACAATTTTAGCTATCGATGAATACCGAAAAGACGCTGCTAAAAAAGCCTAGGGGTAAATATATAATTAAAAAAGGGAGATAATTATTTATCTCTCTTTTTTTATGTGATAAAATTAGGTCGGAGGATTTCCGATGAAAGTTGCTGAAATAGAAAACGAAATAGTTGTTTTAAAAGATAGAGAAGATGAAGTTTTAAATGGCAGAAAAGGTGCTATTGTAAAGGTTTTAGGTTGTGGACTTTGTGGTTCTGATATCGTAAAACTTAAACATAAACTTGTGAAAAGTGGTACTGTTTTGGGTCACGAAATTGTTGCCAAAATAGTTGAAATTGATTCTGAAACTAATTTTAAAAAAGATGATGTTATTGTAACTTCTCACCATATCCCTTGTGGAAAATGTGAGTATTGCAAAAATGGTAATGTTTCTATGTGTAGGCATTTCAAAGAAACCAATATTAGACCTGGTGGGTTTAGTGAATTGGTTTTTGTATCTGATGAACATTTGAAAAATGTTGCGTATTTAAAACCAGAAAGCTTAACCGAAGAAGAAGCATCTTTTTATGAACCTTTAGGTTGTTGTGTGAGAGCCGTAAAAAGAGCATCATTAAGAGAAAATTCAACTGTTCTTGTAATAGGCTTAGGGTCTATTGGAATTATTATGGCTCAGGCTTTAAAGGCTTTTGGAATGAATGTTATCGGATGTGATCTGTTGGCAAGTCGTGTTCAAATTTTGAAAAATTTAGGTATTGAAGCTTTTACGTTAAATGAAATGTGCGAAAGCATAAAAGCTGATGGTGTATTTATGACATCGGGTTCTGATAAAGCTATTGATACTGCATTGAAGTTTGTTCGTGATGGTGGAAAAATTTTAGTATTTTCAAGTACTCCTCAAAATTTCGGATATGCAAATAACGAAATTTATTATAGAGAATTGACAGTTCTTGGTAGTTATTCACCAGCTCCAATTGATTTGAAAGATTCGTTAGAACTTTTGGCTACAAAACAAGTTAGGGTAAGTGGTTTATCTACTGTTTATACTCTGGACAAAGTTCAAAAAGCTATCAATGATACTCTTGAAAATAAAATTATGAAGGCTTATATTAAAGTTAGTTAGGTAAACTATGAAAGCAATACAATATTACGGACCACAAGAGATTAAATACGAAGAAGTTATGGTAAAACCTCCAGAAGAAGGTGAAGTTGTTGTAAAAGTTATGGCAGCTTTGACTTGTGGAACCGATGTAAAAACTTTCCGACGTGGTCATCCTGTTTTAATCAAGGAAGTTCCGTCAGGATTTGGACATGAATTTGCAGGAATTGTTGAAAAAGTTGGCAAAAACGTCAAAGAATTCAAAGTAGGAGATAGAGTTGTTGCAGCAAATTCTGCACCTTGCGGGGAATGTTTTTATTGTAAAAAACAAGAATATAATTTGTGTGAAAATTTAGATTTACTCAATGGCGCTTACGCACAATACATAACTGTTCCAGCTAGAATAGTTAAGAAAAATATGTTGATTTTACCAGATAGTTTGAGTTTTGAACGAGCTGCATTTTGTGAACCTTTAGCAAATGTTGTTCATGGTGCAGAAAGAACTGGTATAAAACCTGGTGATACTGTTGGGATTATCGGTATTGGACCTATTGGGTTGATGTTTGCTCGTGTTGCAAAACTTATGGGTGCTAGAGTTATTGTTGCAGGTAGAAATCCTATAAAATTGAAAGCCGCTGAAGAATTTGCTCAAGCCGATGAAATCGTCGATTTGACAAAATACAAAAATCCAACAATGATTTTTAGGGAATTTTCAGATGAAGGATTTGGTTTAGATATTGCAATTGAGTGTGTTGGTTTGCCTGAAATTTGGGAACAGATTTTTGATTGTGTAAGACCTGGTGGAACAGTGCATTTCTTTGGAGGGTGTAAATCAGGCTCTAAGGTTTGCTTGGATACAACAAAAATGCATTATGGCGATATTAAAATTATGAGTGTTTTTCACCATACTCCAAAATATTTTAGAAAAGCATTGGATTATATTGCATCGGGTGATATTGAAGTTGAAAAACTTATCACCGATACTTTGCCACTTGAAAAAGTTGAATACGCTATGCAACAACATATTGAGGGTAAAGCGATTAAATTTTTAATTAATCCTTGGGCATAAAATAAATTTTTCTTCATAAACTAGCAAATTTTTTTGAAAAAAATACTTTATAAGAATGTGAAGGTGTTTTTCGAAAGGTAAGTTTTTGTATGATGAATGGTGTAAATGGTTTAACTCCAGTTTATGTTCTTCCATTAAGGGATGTTGAAATGTGTGATAAATGTATGCAGGATAAAATGGCATGTAATGAAAGTCACACACAAAATTTGGAAGATGAAAAAGTTGATCCGTCTTTGTATAGCAAAATAATGCGTAATTTAGCGTTAGCTAGTATGATGTTAGGCAACAGAAGTAATCTTACTCAAATGAATACCAATAATATGAATCAGCAAATGCTTGAACAACAACAAATGTTGACTAATATGTTGATGCATCAACAAGCTATGCAAGATCATATGACTGCAGTTCAAATGACAACTCCAGGTATGGGTTTTATCTAAACTTACCCTTTAAACAGTTCGTCTAATTTTGATTGAAAATCTGACATTTTTTCAGACATTGCTTTTTTGAATTGAGTAATAAATGTCTTAAAATATTCGTCTGCAAATTTGTTTGCTTCATCTGTTGCTTTTGCTAACATATCTGTTTTAAATTTCTCAATGCCATCTGTTGGTTTTTGAGTTTTTGGTTGTTCTGTGGTTTCTGTTTTAACTTTTGGTTTTCTTCCACGTCTTTTAACAGGTTTTATTTCTTCTGCAACTTTTTCAGTTACTCGAACTTCAGGCTCAATAGCTGGGGCTTGTGGTTGTTCCTGAGCGAGTTTTTGTTCTTTAGCGACTTGTGCAGTAACTCTTTTATCTTCAAATTCAGAAACATCCATGTCTTCAATTTTTCTTTGTGCTTTTGGTGTCTCTTTTAATTTTAAAACTGTAACTTCATGTGGGGCATCAGTTGCTTTTGAAGCTCTAAAAATTTCTTCCATATAACTATTGAATTTGTTTTCAATATTGTATTCCTTGATTTCCGCAGGGGTGTAACTAAAAATAGAATCTTTTATAATTTTTGGTTTCCCGTTTGTTGAATCGCATTTCAGAAATTCTTTTGTTTCAAAGTCGATTGAAATAAAATGTTTATATCCCTCTGGTGAAACCTTTTCTATGGTTACATATCTTAATTGTGAACCATATTCTGGGTTCATTCTTTTTGAAACTTTTAGAGTTCCGCCATCTTCTGTTTTTAGTGAAAATGCTACAACTTTTCTGCTTGATGGAGAAACTTGCGGGTTAATGTGTGTAGGGATTTCATCAGCCCCTTTTTCAAATATTCCAAAAAGTTTAGTAATCGCTTCTTCTCTTGTTAAGGCTGGTGAAATTGCTCTTGTAATAGGTTTTAAAGTTGAGGTAGTAACACCATCAGTCCCAACTTTTTTTCTTGTTTTTATAGGTTGGTCTGAAGATACTTTTTCTAGATATTGTGCGAAATTTTGTAATTCAGAATTTGCATAATCGATGTATAATTTTGCACCAGATCTATCTAGTTCTTCAGCTGTCATATATCTGAATTTCGGTGGCATAAATCTAGGATTTTTCTTGTTTAAATTTCCTACAACTTTGTCAAAACCATCAAGCAAGAAGTGTGTTTCTTTGCCTTCTGTATCTGTTATAACAATTCTCATCAAATCTTTTTCATTTCTTGATTTGGAAATAGTTATAGTTTTTCCGTCCTCAGGAAATGGCATTCTAAATGTTAGCCCTTGTTTTTTTGTACCTTTAATGATTGGAAGATATCCATCTTTTATTTTTTCAGCTCTTGGTGGATTTGTTTTTAATCTTTCAAAAAATTCAGAAATCATTTGAAAATTTTTGTGCATATTTTCGACTTGTTTTTGTGATTCAGGATTTAGTTGAGCGTGGAATGCATTTTTAATATGTCTTTTGCCTGTTCCTTTTGTAGCTTTAGAAATAGCGGTTTTAGCATCTCCGACAGTTTTAACAAAATCCTTTGGTCTTCTTCCTGTAAAACTTACAGTGTCATAACTTAAGCCAGTTGATATATATGTTCTATTTTCATTTTTTCTATTGTTATAAATCCCAAAATTATTACTCAATGCAAAAATATTATTTTCTACTCTCATGTTAATCCCCTTTTGCTATTTTTTAGAGTATAAAAAATTCAATTATTATTCAATAAAATGTAAAAATATATTTAGTTTTACCCCTTGTAAAAAAAGTGTGTGCGTATGATAATATTCTTATTAAAGGATAAGACATGTCAAATATTTTAGTATATTCGTTAGAGGGTAAAATTTATATAAATTTAACCAATAGATGCACAAATGATTGTATTTTCTGCTTGAGAAAAGATAAAGATGACGTTTGCGGTCAAGAATTGTGGCTTGATAGCGAAGATTTTGGTGTAAATGATGTTGTAGAGCAACTGAATAAGTTTGAATTGTCTAAAGAGGTGGTTTTCTGTGGTTATGGAGAACCTCTTTTAAAATTCGAAATCCTAAAACAAGTTGCAAAATACATAAAAGAAAATTACCCAGATACTAAAATTAGAATTAATACAAATGGTCATGCTAATTATGTGTACAAGAAAAATATTGTACCAGAATTAGTTGGTTTAATTGATGAGATTTCTGTGAGTTTAAATGGTTCAACTTCTGAAGAATATGATGAACTTTCTCAACCTAAATTTGAGGGTGCTTATGATGAGGTTAAAAAGTTTATTAAATGTTGTTCAGATGCTGGTATAAAAACTGATACATCTATTGTTGATGGTTATAAAGGTCGCAGATTAGATATCAAAAAATGCGAAGAAATTTCAAAAGATTTAGGAGCAAAATTGAGAGTCCGTGAATGGATTGTTAATGGTTATTCTTAAGAAAAAATATTAAAAGTACAATAAAAAACTCAGAAAAAGAAAGGACGGAAAATGAGTAATTTAGACAAAATTATGAAGCCAAAATCAGTTGCTGTTATTGGTGCTTCAACTAAAGAACACACTATTGGTTCTGACATTATGAAAAGATTACAAGAGTACAAATTCAACGGTAACATCTATCCAGTTAACCCAAAAGGTGGCGTTATCGAAGGATTACAAGCATATACTTCAATTTTAGAAGTTCCTGGCGAAGTTGATTTAGCAATTATCGTTGTTAACCAAAAATTCGTTTTGGATACAATTGATCAATGTAACCAAAAAGGCGTTAAAGGTCTTGTTGTTATTACAGCTGGTTTCAAAGAAACTGGTAAAGAAGGTGCTGAAGCTGAAAAACAATTATTGGCTAAAGTTCAAGAATATGGTATGAGATGTGTTGGTCCTAACTGCTTAGGTGTTGTAAATACTCACCCAGACGTTAGACTTGATGGATGTTTTGCTGAAACATTACCAGAACGCGGACACATCGCATTCGTTTCTCAATCAGGTGCTTTAGGTGGCGGTATTCTTAATATCCTTAAAGACCTTAACCTTGGTTTTGCTCAATTCATTTCTATTGGTAACCAAGCCGATGTTAACGCTGAAACAGCTATGGAATACTGGGAAAATGATGAAGACGTTGATCAAATTCTACTTTACATGGAATCAATTGCAAATCCATCAAACTTCAGAAAATTAGCTTCAAGAATTTCTAAGAAAAAACCTATCCTAGCTTTAAAAGCTGGTAGATCAGCTGCTGGTGCTTCAGCTGCTTCTTCTCACACTGGTTCATTAGCTGGTGCTGATAAAGCTGCAAACGCACTTTTAGCTCAATCAGGTGTTATCAGAGAATACTCTTTGAAAAACTTATTCTCAACAGCAAAAGTTTTTGCTAACTGTCCAATTCCACAAGGCAACAGAGTAGCTATTATCACTAACTCAGGTGGCCCTGGTATTATGGCAACAGATGCTATTTGTGAAAATGGTATGCAAATGGCTCCTATTACAGAAGAAACAAAAGCTAAATTAAGAAGTTTCTTACCAGCTGCAGCTTCTGTTAAAAACCCAATCGATATGATCG
This sequence comes from bacterium, assembly GCA_017626055.1. GTDB lineage: Bacteria > Cyanobacteriota > Vampirovibrionia > Gastranaerophilales > Gastranaerophilaceae > Zag111. The sequence goes on from JAGAJM010000004.1 coordinate 318,399, forward strand.
CTTCAGCTCCTATCGAACACTATACTCAAACATTAGAAACAGTTATTGCTGATGAAAATGTTGATATGATTATGGTTATTTACTTACCATTCTTAGGTTTGAAAGATATCGATGTTGCTAAAGCATTGATGGAAATCAAAGCTAAAAATCCTCAAAAACCAATTATTGGTGTATTTATGACTACATCAAACTTCTTTACTACAATTTCTGAAATGGATGTTAATATGCCATTCTTTATGTACGCTGAAGAAGCTGCTGAAGGTTTCTTGAGATTAGACCAACAAAGAAAATGGATTGCAAGACCAGAAGGTCAAATTCCAGTTTACGATGTAGATAGAGAAAAAGCTAAACAAATCATTAAACAATCTTTAGCTGAAGGTAGAGCTCAATTAACAACTCGTGAATCTATCGACGTTCTTGATGCTTATGGTATCAGAGTATGTAAATCAGGTTTTGCAACAACTGAAGAAGAAGTTATTTCTGTTGGTAACTCAATCGGTTACCCAGTAGTTATGAAAATGACTTCAAAAACAACTTCTCACAAAACAGATGTTGGTGGTGTAAGAGTTAATATTCAATCTGAAGAACAATTAAGAGCTGAATATCAAGACTTAATCGCTAAATTAACTGAAAAAGGTTTAATCGATGGTCTTGAAGGTGTAATCATTCAAGAAATGGTTAAAGGCAATAGAGAAATGGTTTGTGGTATCGCAACAGACCCTCAATATGGTCCAATGATGATGTTCGGTTTAGGTGGTGTATTCATCGAAGTTATGAAAGACGTAACATTCAGAATTGCTCCTCTAACTGATATCGATGCTGAAGAAATGATTAAATCAGTTAAAGCATACAAATTGTTAGAAGGTGCTCGTGGTACAACTCCAGCACAAATGGATCAAATCAAAGAAACTCTATTGAGATTATCTCAATTAGTTTACGATTTCAGCTTTATCGATGAGTTAGATATTAACCCATTGTTAATCTCTGAAAAAACTGGTGAAGGTATTGCAGTTGACGGACGTATTAAAGTTCGTTTAGAAGAAGCTATTCACGCTATGGGTTGTGAATGTGGTTCTTGCTGCGGATGCTGCCACTAGGGTAAAAGGGTGTAAATAATAGAAAATATTATTTATTCAAATAAGACTAAAAGGGGCGATTGCTTTACAATCGCCCCTTTTCTATTATCAAAATTTTTATTTTATTTCTTTAAAAAATTCATTTGCAATAAGTTGAGAGTATCTGTCTTTTTCATTTGCAGAAACTAAAATTTTATCGTTTCCTTTTTCATCTTTAACAACGGAAATTATTCCAGAGATTTCACCTATTGGTAGTTTTTTTATTCTTGCAGTGAATTTAACATAAGGAACAGTTTGGCCGTAAGATGTCATGGTTCCTTTTTCTGTTACTCTAAAGTCTTCAACTGCTGCAGCTTGATATTTAACTTTGTTTATTGCTGCTTTTAATCTATCTTCAACATCCTCAGCTTTTATATCTTCAATTGTGATTGGAGCTTTTTTAGAAGAATCAATTACAACCATTTTTTGACCAGATGCTTTATGTTCCGCCAAAACGGCGTTATATCCCATGATTCCTGCAGCTTTTTCTATTTCAAATTCTTTATTTATTTTCGAGAAATCTCCGACTTTTTGAGCACGTTCTAGAACAACATCCTTGCTTGGATTAAAGTAATTTTTTAGAGTCTTTTTTAGATAGTCTTGACCACCAAAAGCCATAAAGCCTACAACGATAACTGTTAAAAATATTGCTCTTGTTACGTTTTTTAAACAACCCATGTTGAAATCCTCTTGTTTTTATAAGAATATTATAATATGAGCAAATCTGAAATCAATCACATAAACAGTTGGGAAGTTAATGCAGAAGATACAACACCTGTAATGCAACAGTATTTACAGATTAAAAAAGAAAATCCTGGGATTTTGCTTTGGTATCGTTTGGGTGATTTTTATGAAACATTCTTTGAGGATGCTCTTATTATGTCAAAGGAATTAGAATTAACTTTGACGGGTCGTGATGCTGGACCAAAATTAGGTAGAATTCCTTTAGCGGGTATTCCTGCAAAAGCAGGTGATAATTATTTAGAAAAATTAGTTGCCAAAAATTATAAAGTTGCAATTTGTGATCAGTTAGAAGATCCAAAATTTGCTAAAGGTCTTGTAAAACGTGGCGTAACAAGGGTTATCACTGCTGGAACTTTAACTGAAAGTAATCTTTTACAACAAAATTCAAATAATTATATTTGTGCGATTTATAAAGATGAAAAGAGTGATATTTTCGGATTTTCTTATACTGATATTTCGACTGGTGAATTTAAAACAACTCAAGCTCCGTTGAATTTAATTATGGCTGAACTTGCTAGATTAAATCCAGCAGAAATTGTTGCACCAAGTTTGAAACAAGATATCAAACCTTTTCAAATTGTGCCTGATGAGGTTGTAAATCTTCCTGAAGAAATTACAAAAAGATATAATTGTTCAAAGATTCCACCATCAGTTTTTGAAACAACTTTTGCTGAAAACAATTTGAAAACAGTATTTAAAACTCAAAGTTTAGAAGCTTTTGGGTATTCTAAATATAAATTAGGTTTCAGAGCGGCAGGGGCTTTGCTTGCTTATGTTTGGGAAACATTAAAAGGTAATATGCCAAAATTTGACAGAATAGAATCTTACGAACTTTCTGAATATATGATTTTGGACGCATCAACAAGAAAGAATTTAGAGCTTGTTGAAACTTTAAGAGAGAAGAATAAATATGGTTCACTTCTTTGGGCTATTGATAAAACAAAAACTAATATGGGAGCAAGACTTTTAAAAAGTTGGATTTGTCAGCCATTAAAAAATGTTTCTGATATTCAATCTCGCCAAGATGCAGTATCAGAACTTGTTGAAAAAGATTATGTGAGATTTTCACTAGGGGAAAATCTAGAAAAAATTTATGATATTCAACGTTTGGCAACTCGTATGAGTAATGGCTCAGCTAGTCCTAAAGATTTTGTGAGTTTGAAATTATCATTGAACATGCTTCCTGCTCTTCTTGATTCTACTGAAAATCTTGAAAATGATATGTTTGCTCAAGTTAGAGAATACAGAGATGAAATCAGTGATTATGTTCAAATGATTGAAAACACTATCGTTGATAATCCTCCTATTTTATTAAAAGAAGGTGGAATAATAAAAGAACGAGTTAGTGGTGAATTAGATTACTTTAGAGATCTGCTTACAGGTGGAGAAAACTGGCTCAAAAACTTTGAAGAAGAAGAAAAAGAACGTACAGGAATTAAGAATTTAAAAATTGGTTATAATAAAGTTTTTGGTTATTTTATCGAAGTTACAAATTCGTTTTTAAATCAAGTTCCACCAACTTATATTAGAAAACAAACTTTAACAGGTGCTGAAAGATTTATTACAGATGAACTTAAAAAACACGAAGACGATGTGTTGTCTGCTAAGTTTAAATCAACAGAACTTGAGTATAAATTATTCACAGATTTCAGAGAATATTCAAAAGAATTTGTTTCTAAAATTAGAGAGATTGCAGATTGTGTCGCAAAAGCTGACGTTTTGAATTCTTTAGCAGATATTGCAGTTGAAAATAATTATTGCAAACCAATTTTAGATGAGTCAGATGATTTTGTTGTAAAAAATGGTCGTCATGCAGTTCTAGAAAAGATTTTGCCATTGGGTGAATATGTTGCAAATGACTTGGAATTAAAATCAAATTCGACAGATGCTACTCAATTTATGATTTTGACTGGTCCAAACATGGCTGGTAAATCAACTTATATGCGTCAAAATGCACTGATTTTGATTTTAGCACAAATTGGTTCTTGGGTTCCTGCTGATTATGCTAAGATTGGTGTTGCAGATAAAGTGTTTACAAGAGTTGGAGCTAGTGATGATTTAACTCTTGGACAATCAACATTTATGGTTGAAATGATTGAAACATCTTATATTTTGAATTCTGCAACTGATAGAAGTTTTATTTTATTAGATGAAATCGGTCGTGGTACAAGTACATACGATGGTGTTGCAATTGCGTGGTCTGTTGCAGAATATATTGCGACAAAAGTTAAAGCAAGATGTATTTTTGCAACTCACTATCACGAGTTGAATGTAATGACAAAAACTTATCCGCAAATTAAAAATTACAGAATTACTATTTCAGAACAAAATGGTGAAATTGAATTTTTAAGAAAAATTGTTCAAGGTGGAGCAAGCAAAAGTTATGGTATTCAAGTGGCAAAAATGGCGGGATTACCATCTTCTGTAATTAAACGTTCTGAAGACTTGATGTTAAAAATGCAAAAAGATTTTTCAAATAACCTTGCAACTCGTAAAAAAATAAGTAATAATGAAGATGAAGTTCCTCAATTATCATTATTTGGAATGTAAAGAATTGTGTTGAACTAACAAAAATTTTAATTTTAGTGTTTTCTATACTTCAACAAGGAGTGTATATATATGAAAGTAGGTTTAGTAAATCAGGTTAGCTTTAGAGCAACAGAAGAAGCAAAACCAACAATTGTTGGAGCTGGTGTTACACCACCAACAAATTTGTTAAATGGGATTCAAACTCAAACAGATAAGGTTGAGGTTAAACCATCAAAAGCTGATGAGTACAAAGCAAGATTAAAAGATCCTGAATGGGAAAAACGCTATGTTCCAGAAGGTAATTTTATTCATATGAAAAGACAAAACATCATCGATGGTTTAGAATATGAAATCACACCAGATGGTAAAGTTACTGAAGTTGGTTGCTGGACAAAACCTACTGTAATTTTAGAAGATGACGAAGATTCTAAAAAAATGTTTGAAAGAAATGGTTTGACTGGCGATAAAAAAGTTGAGGAAGAACCGAAAAAGAAAACAACTTTTAAAGAAAAAGTAGCTAATGTATGGAAGTTTTTCTCAGAAGCGGGAAAAATGGTAGAAGCAACTGCTAAAGGTGTTTTCTATGGTGCATTAACTGGTTTAAGTTTACTTGGTGGAGCTTGGTTATTTAAAGCGTTACCAAAAGCATTTGTAAAAGAAGGTCCAAAACTATTAGAAGTTGTTAAACACCCTCTAAAACATATGGGCAAAGCTGGTAAAATAATTGCAGGTATCGGTTCAGCTCTAGTTTTGGGCTATCATCTTGTAGTTGGTAAATTAGAAGCAAATCAAAGAACTGCTGTAATTGACCATAAAATGAAAACTGGTCATAGAGATGCGTAAAATTTTCAAATAGATAAAAGGGGCGAAGCCGTAGGCTTCGCCCCTTTGTTATTAGAATTTTGAATTTCTATCAATATCTCTTTGAATATCTTTTTTAGCTAAGGTTTCTCGTTTATCGTATAGTTTTTTACCTTTAGCTAAGCCAATTTCAACTTTTGCAAATCCACGAGATATAAACACTTCAAGAGGTACAATTGTGTAACCATCTTTTTTAATTTTTGAATGCATTTTAAGAATTTCTTTTTTTGTTAAAAGAAGTTTTCTTGTACGTTCTGCTTTGTGGTTATATCTGTTACCTTGTTCGTAAGGTGAAATGTGGCAATTGTATAGGAAAATTTCGTTATCTTCGATTTTACAAAAACTATCTTTTAGGTTGATAGCACTTTTACGGATTGATTTGATTTCTGTTCCAGACAACACAATCCCTGCCACAAATTTATCAAAAATGTGGTAATCGTGATAGGCTTTTCTGTTTGTTGTGATAACTTTCTTTTCCATAAGCTAATTATAGCACAGAGTTTTTGTTTTTTGTTCTCTCAGTTTGGATTATATGTTTTAGCCTACTTTCTAATAGTGCAAATTTTTCTTCAAAGTCGTGTTCTTTGAAGCTATAAAAATCTTCAGAATGGTTGTATTTTAAGTCATGATATTTGGCAATTCTACCTTCTATCCCTTTAATTCCCGCACAACTATTTTGTTCTTTTATTAGTTGATAACGGAAGTATTGTAGGATATCAATTTTTTGAGTTGATGGTTTGTTTTGTAAAAATTTATCCAAAGATTTTGCAGTTAATTTTTGCGTATTATGGATGTTAGCTTGATAGAAATCTGTGATTTCTTTCATATTATAACCCTTGCCAAGCATAGTTATAAAACGCTTGAAAAATTTTGGGTTAAGAATTTCTTCAAAGAATTTTTGAGTTTCTTGTAAAAATATTAAAGAACTACTTTGGTGGATATTTTTATAATAATCAGTTAGAGGCAATACAATCGAATAGCCTCTTGCTATACCTTTATCACCCAGTAAAACATGATGCATTTTCCCTAGTTTTGGGTTTGAGGATTCTGCGATATCAATTCTGATTGGGTATCCTATGGTTTCTCTTAAAACATTTTTGAATGTTCCAGGTTTAACTTCACGACCTTTAAATGAGTCTTGCAAATTGTCAAAAAAACGCAAGTTCATAAGTCGAGCAAGGTGTAATCTTTGTTCTGTTGTGCCTTTTGCCATTGATAGTGGAACATATGTTTTAGGATAGTCGATACGAAATTCTAGCATACCCTAAATAAAAGTCGTAAAAATATTTTTTGCTATTCATATAAGAAACATTTACAATTATGTGATTGGGTAAATTCTATTGTGTTTGGTTTTTTGCATTTGCATTTATCCATGGCATATGGGCAACGAGTATGGAATTTACACCCTTGAGGTAGGTTTTCAGGAGATGGTAATTCACCTGTTAATTGGATTTTTTCTTTATTTTCTCGGGTGTTTAGTTCTGGAACGGCACTAAGTAGAGCTTTTGTATAGGGGTGTTTTGGATTAGTGAAAATTTCTTCAGTTCTTCCAATTTCAACAATTTCCCCAAGATACATAATTGCAATTCTATCTGACAAGTATTTAATTACACTCAAATCGTGCGAAATAAATAAAAATGTTAAATTAAAATCCTCTTTTAACTGTTTTAAAAGGTTGATAATTTGAGCTTGGATACTTACATCTAACGCACTTACAGGTTCATCTGCGATAATAAATTCTGGATTTAAAATTAGAGAACGAGCAATTGCAATTCTTTGTCTTTGTCCGCCAGAAAATTCGTGTGGGTAAAGGTTTAGGCAAGACTTATCCAACCCAACTTTTTCGATTTTTTCTTCAATAATTTTATTTATTTCTTCTTTTTTCAAACTTGTATTTATCTCAAGAGGTTCTTTTAAAATATCTCCAATTTTCATTTTTGGATTTAAGCTAGAATATGGATTTTGGAAAATCATTTGAACTTTTTGATAAAAAGATTTTAGATCTTCTCTTTTCGAAATAGTTAAAATATTTTGCCCGTTTATCAATATTTCACCTGATTTTGAATTGACAAGTTTCATAATTGCTTTTGCAAGTGTTGATTTCCCACAACCTGATTCCCCTGCTATTGCAAGAATTTCGCCCTTTTTTATATCTAGTGAAATATTATTTACTGCATAAATCGTTTGAGTTCCACCAAACACGTTTTTCTTTGTTTGGTAAATGACTTCTAAATTTTTGATTTCTGCTAAATTTTCCATATTATGATTTTAAATTTTTTTGTTTGTTCTATCAATTATACAGTTGTTTGAATTTATAATCTAAAAAGTGCCTCAAAAATTCCTTCAGAATATGTTGGGTGAGCAAAACATACTTCTTTTAATTTATCAGCAGAAATATTATTTTGCATTGCTATAATTACTTGTTGAAGGAGTGAAGATGCTTCAGCTGAAATGATATGAGCGCCTACAATTTTACCATTCTGAGATAGAAGTTTTATAAAACCTTCTGTTTCATTATCACAGTGAGCTTTGCCTAATGCTGAAATTAGAAGTTGTGATTTTGTAAATGTTCCAACTTCTAAATCTTGTTCCCTTTTGCCAACCCAAGCGATTTCTGGAGCACCATAAACAACACTTGGAGTTAAATCTTTCTCAAAAGGAATATCTTTGACTTCTGTTAGAGCTTGTTTTATCGCATAATGTGCAAGTTGAATTTCACCAGCTACATCTCCAATATATTTCACCCCATTAATACATTCAACTTTATTTGGAACTCTGCCTATTGCAACTAAAACCTTTTCAGGATTTAGGGTTTCTCCGTTTGATAAAATTATATTTTTGCCATCAACTTTTTCAACAGAAGTTTCTGTGTAGAATTTGATTTTACGAGTTTTAAATATGCGTTCAATTCTTTTTGAAACTTCAATATCAGCTAAAGGTAATAAGTGTGGAGCAAGTTCAACTACTGTTGTTTCAACACCAAAATTAGACATAATTCTTGCCCATTCGATACCAATCGCACCTGAGCCAATGATTAAAATGCTTTGAGGAAGTTTATCCATATTTAAAATATCATCTGATGATAGTAAAAATTCGTGGTCAAATTCTAAACCTTTAACAAGTCTAGGAGAAGAACCTGTTGCACAAATAACTTTTTCACAATTGTATTCAATATTTTCAGCTTTGATTGTTCTAGCATCAATTAGTTGAGCTTCAGCTTTTACTACTGTTACTTTAGCGTTTTTTAGGGCAAGTTCAATGCCTTTTTTTAGTTTTTCAATTGTCTGATTTTTCCTTTCGATTATTTTTGGATAATCAAGAGAAATGTTTTCTGCTGAAATTCCACAGTCTGTACAATTTTGTATTTTATGGAAAAGTTCTGATGCGTGCAATATACTTTTTGTAGGAATACAACCTTTGTTTAAGCAAACACCACCAATATTTTCTTTTTCAAAAAGAACAACTTTTTGTCCTAAACTTGCGGCATGAAGTGCTGCAGTATAACCAGCTGGTCCACCACCAATTATCCCTAAATCAAAATTTTCCATATTGCCCCCTATTATTTACGAGTATAAACTCGTGGTAATCTTACTTTCAAACGACAAGTAAGTTCGTAGTTTATTGTGTTTAAAATTTTTGCCCATTCATCAATTGAATGTTGTTCATCAAGTAGCGTAATTATATCGCCTACGTTTGCATCTATTCCAGTAATGTCAAACATCATCTGGTCCATTGTTATATTCCCAACTTGGGGAACTTCTATTCCGTTGATTACCCCTTTTATTTTGTTTGAGAGAAGTCTTGGCACTCCATCAGCATAACCAATCGGAACTGTTGCAATTGTTCTATCTCCGTTTGCGGTAAATGTGTGACAGTAGCTTACGCCTTCTCCATCTTTTGCGGTGTGAATATTAACAATTCTACCTTTTAGTGAAATTAATTGTTTTAAGTTTGGTTTAGTGAAATCTTTTTCTGGAAAATCTGGATAAAGTCCGTATAATGAAATTCCGACTCTTCGCATATTGGAATTTGGAACATCATAGCAAATAGTTCCAGCGGTATTTAATATGTGCAATAGCAACCCGTCTGTTTCTATATTGTTTATAATGTTGTTCCATTTATCGATTTGAGCTTGAGTTTTATCAAGTTCTTCAGCAGCTGCAAGGTGTGTGAAAATCCCTTGTAGATTTATAAATTCAGATTGTTGAACTTGTTTGATAAAATCTATTGCTTCATCAACACAAACTCCAATTCTATTCATTCCAGTATCAAGTTTTATATGTACTTTAGGTTGTTTCCCTGTTCTTTTGTATGCTTGTTCGCACGCTTTTATATGTTCTTTTGAAAAAATCGAAATGCTTAAGTCATATTTAACTGCACTTTCAACTGCCCAAACTGGAACAGCTCCAAGAACTAAAATTTCACAATTTAAACCTGCTTGACGAAGATCTGCACCCTCATCAATTGATGCAACACCAAGCATATCAATTCCGCTGGCTAAAATTGTTGGGGCTAGCATAATTGAGCCGTGACCATATGAGTCAGCTTTCACAACGCCAAGAAGTTTTATATCTTGAGGTACAAGTTTCTTAATTTCTTTGATATTGTGTTCAAGGTTTGAAATGTTTATTTCAACCCAAGCATCTCTATGAATATTTATGTTTGTTTGTCTTGTGTTTTTCATTGATTTAAGTATAAGACAAAAGTGTTTTTTCAGCAATTTTATTAAAGTTTTTTATAGATATCATTCAAGTACTTGATACAACTTTAAAAGCATTATGATATGATTAAAAAATATAGGTTATAAGGAATAGAATTATGTTTGAATTATTTTTAGAAAGAGCTCAGGAAGTTTTGGGCGTTCCTGCGGCATTAATTACTCATTGTCCGTATTTACCTGAATATATAAAAGATGCATTAATAACAAGCGTTAATTTTATTCCGTGGTTGTATTTCTTGTATTATGCAATAGAACTTATTGAAAGATTTTTCTTGAAACGAATTGGACTTTTTATAAAATTATTAAAACGTTTTGGTCCTTTATTTGGTGTTGTAATTTCTAATATTCCAGAATGTGGTTATTCAGTTATTACAAGTGTTTTCTATTCAAGAAAAATGATTACTCGTGGAACATTGTTGGCGTTTCTAATCACTTGTTCAGATGATGCATTGCCTTTACTATTTATGGATTTAAGTAAAGCTGTATATATTTTGCCAATAGTTATACTTAAAGTTATTGTAGCGTTAATTGTTGCAGGTGTAGTGGATTTATTATTTGCGTTTAACACAAAAATTGAAGATACAAATGCGATTAATATTGATTTAAATATTCCTGGATGTTGTCATCATAAAATTAGTACAGATTTTTACCCGCCTCATTGGTGGATGCACCCATTTACACATACTTTTAATATGTTTATGTTTACGTTTTTATCATTGGCATTTTTTAATTGTGTAATCCAAGGTTTTGGAGGTGCGGAAAAATTAGCATCATTTATTATGATAGATTCTCCTTATCAAGTTGTTGCAGGTGCTGTGTTAGGACTTGTTCCAAATTGTGTTACATCAGTATTTTTAGCTTTAGCTTTTGTTAAAGGTTTGATTAGTTTCCCTACATTATTGGCAGGATTGATAACTACAACTGGTCTTGGTTTGATGACACTTGTAAAACACAAGCCACATAGCGGAGATAATCATTTTATAACATTTATTCTTTTGGTAGCTGGTATCGGAGCTGGTTTATTCGTATTTTATAATATGGAAATAGTTTCAAATATTATGAAGTATATTGGAGGGTAATACGTAAATGAATTCATTTTTTCAATCAATAATTTCAAGTTTTAATTATATGATGTCATTGCCAGAACATCTGATTGAACCTTTGGAATTTTTGCCTGAATTCGTAAAAGAACCGATGATTGAAAGTTTGAATTTAGTTCCATTCCTTTTTGTAATTTTTGTCCTAATTGAAGTTCTAGAGAGATATTTCACGAAGAAAAAACATTTATTTGTTTTTTTTATGAAAAAGATAGGACCTTTATTTGGTAGTATATTTGCATCAATTCCTCAATGTGGATTTTCGGTTATTGCAAGTACGCTTTATACAAGAAGAATTTTAAGTCGAGGTACATTGTTGGCGGTTTATTTTGCAACTTCAGATGAAGCAATCCCTGTTTTGATGTCTAACCCAAGCAAAGTCTATTTAGTTGTTCCTATTATAATTTTAAAAATAATAATTGCGGTGATTGTAGGTTATTTGGTAGATATTCTAGTTGGCTATAAAGCTAGTGAACCGATTATTGAAGAAAAACCATTAGAAGTGAAAGCTGAAGGTTGTTGTCATCATAAATTGGCAGATGCTGCTAAAACTAAAGAATTCTGGTGGCATCCAGTGAGACATACTTTTAATATTTTTGTATTTATTTTGGTAATTTCACTTATTTTAAGTGCGCTACTCCATCAAGCAGGAACTGAAGAGAATTTGGCGAAATATTGTTTGATGAATTCCCCATTACAACCATTGATGGCATCGTTAATTGGTTTGATTCCTAATTGTGCGATTTCTGTTATATTCACAATTTTGTATATGAAACACACATTAAGTTTTGGTTCATTGATTGCGGGGTTATGTTCAGCTGGTGGACTTGGTGTTTTGGTTCTTTTGAAAAGAAATAATGATAAAAAAGATACAGCCTTAATTTTGGGGCTTATGGTTTTAATAAGTACAATTATTGGTCTTGTTTTTCAATATAATGTTTTTGGTATAAATAAAATTTTTAGTGTTTTCGGTATCCAAGTTTAATAAAAGAGGTTTTAATGATTCAACAATCTGAAAAATTTAAACAAGCGTTTGAGAGCCATAAAAAAGGAGATCTCGAACTAGCAAAAGATTTGTATTTAGAGCTTTTGCAAAATGAAAAAGATAATGCAGAAGTTTGGGATTTGTTGGGGGTCGTACATTATCAAACTAAAGATTATTTAGAAGCAGAACTCTGTATTAAAAAAGCAATTGAACTTAATCCAAGGCTTTATTATATTGAAAATTTAGCAAGGCTTTATTTGGATAAGGGTGATTTTAAGTTGGCAATTGCACTATATGAGGATTTAGTTAAACACAATCAAACTTATGAAAACTTATTTAATTTAGCAATGTCTTATAAAGGTAATCATGATTGGGAAAAGGCAAAACAAACTTATCACAAATCGTTAGAAATAAACCCAAAGGGTTATGAATCTTATTTTAATTTGGCATATCTTGCATTGAATGAAAATAATCCTGAATTAGCAATTGAATGTTACCAAAATGCTTTAAAAATTAAGCCTGATGATTGGGAAGCTATTTATTTTCTATCGTTAGCTTATATGCAAACCAAAAATTATGAAAAAGGATTGGAATGTTTTGAATCTCGTTTATGTCGCCAAAGTGCGATTGTTTCTCAAGAAAAAATATATCCCAATTTGATGAAAGAAAAACCAATCTGGAAGGGTGAAGATTTAAAAGATAAGGTTTTATTTACATATTATGAGGCAGGGTTTGGTGATTTATTAATGTTTTATCGTTATATGCCAATACTTACTTCAATGGCAAAAAAAGTCATTATAAAACCCCAAAAAGAATTGGCTCCACTTTTCAGGGAAAATTCTTATGGAGCAGAAGTCTTAGAAATTTTTGATTTTGAAAAAGAAATGGATTTTGATTATCATATCCCATTTTTGAGTATTCCTTATGTGTTGGGTTATAAGGGTGAAGAGATGTTTGTACATCACGACGATGGTTATATAAGACCGAACCCTGCAAAAGTAAATTATTACAAAGAAAAATTTTGCCAAAATGATAAGTTTAAAATTGGTATAAAATGGCAAGGTAATACTCATTATGACCTTGAAAGAGTTTTGAATGTTGAAGACTTTTTTAAACTTTTTAGTCTGCCAAATACTCAGTTTTATTCGTTCCAAACTTTAGAAGGCTCTGAGGAAATCGAAAAATTCAGGGGTAAATATAATGTAATTGACCTTGGTTCAACGTTTAGTAATTTCTCTGACACTGCTGGTGCTATTGAAAATATGGATTTAATTATCTCAAATGATACTTCTTTGGTTCATTTAGCAGGTGCTATGAAAAAAAGATGCTGGGTGCTTTTACCTTATATTTATAATTGGCGTTGGCACACAGATTTAAGTGTTTGTGATTGGTACGACAGTGTTAAAGTATTTAGGCAGAAAGACCACGGTGATTGGGCTAGTGTCTTTGAACCTGTTGAGATTGAGTTGAAAAAACTTCTTGAGGTTTAATATTGCCAAGGTTCGTCGTTAGGGTTTTCAATCCAAACAACAGTTACTTCTTGTTGCCTATAAAATGGATTGAGCCAGTGAGTTTCGTCTGTAAAATCTACGATGGCATCGTAGTATGAAATTTTTTCTGCAAGTATTTTGGTGTATTTTAATAAATCTGTCATAATTTTCCTAACTATCATAATAGTTTTATTATTTAGAGTTTTTTTGCCGAAATAATTGTCAGAAAGTTTTAATTTTGATGAAATTTTATTACTCTTTTGGTCTATTCTTTTAACCTATTGCTTAAATCTTGTGAAAATTTTAATTTTAGGTAGTTTAGGAGGTTTTTTATGAGTGAGAAATTTAGGGGTTCTAAAACTGAACAAAATTTAATGAATGCTTATGCGGGAGAATCAATGGCTCGTAATCGCTATACGTATTATGCTAGTGTTGCGAAAAAAGAAGGATATGAACAAATTGCTGCAATCTTTTGTGATACGGCAGAAAATGAATTGGAACACGCAAAATTATTTTTTAATCATATTGCCAATAATCCATTAGGACATGTTGATAGTTTTTACCCTTTTGAAATTGGCACAACCGAAGATAATTTAAATAGTGCAATATCAGGTGAAATTGAAGAGTATGATGTTCTGTATAAAGAAGCAGAAATGGTCGCAAAAGAAGAGGGGTTTGATTCTATTGCAAATACTTTTCATAACGTTCGTCACGCTGAGGAACACCATGCTAAAAGATTTAAGGCTATTTTAAAAGAAATGAAAGATGGAACAACTTTTGATAAAGATTCAGAAGTGTCTTGGATGTGTCGTAAGTGTGGTTACATACATAAAGGGATGTCTGCACCTGAACATTGTGAAAATTGTCATCATCCTCAAGCCTATTTCCAAATTTTATGTGAAAAATACTAAATATTTTGTGATTTTATTGTACTTATTCATTTGATTATAATATAATGATTGTAATGAATAAGAAGTGGAAAATTGCGACGATTTTGGGAATAATGGCATTGACCTGCGGAGCTTATACGTGGGGAATTCCAGCCATTGTCAATATCAAATCGCATAAAACTCAAATAGAACAAACTGTTTATGAAAGTTCTGGGTATAGAATAGATATCGGTAACCCTAAACTTTCTATGGGTTTTTTCCCTTCTGTTTGGATTAGTAGTGATAATATTTCCCTTCTGAATGATGATAATTCAAAGGCTTTGTCTATTGATAATCCAAAATTAAAATTAAGATTATTTCCACTTATTAGAAAAAAGATAGAAATTACAAAACTTTCAGCAACAAAAGAAGAAGCGAATTTTGTATTCACTAAGGATTCTGAATTTTTAATTGGTCAATATCCACTAAAGGTATCAAACAAAGAAAAGAAATTTACTCTTTCTAAGATGGATATGAATTTGGGTGAATATAATATTAACCTAAATGATAAAAAAAATGGTAAAAATGCAAAATTAACTGGCGAATATTTTGAACAAGGTAAATATATTGCTAATAAGCGTGTTAAATTCGCAACAGAAAGTGTTTTAACAGTCGGTGATAAATCTACTGATATTGTGGCAGATGTTGATATAGCTTTGCCTATCAGTAGCTTAACAGAAGATACATTCAGAGTTACTGCAAACATTAAAGACTTTGATTTAGCCTCTATTTCTGATTATGTAAGTTATGCAACTCAAGGTAGGTTAACTTCTCTAGCAGGTATTGTGAATTTTGTTGCGGATACTAAAAAAGATAAGTATGGACACAAAAATATTACAACAACTTTAACCACTCAAGATTTAAAAATTATCGGTAAAGATAGAGCTTCTTCTGTAATTTATCCAAATAAGTTAACTGCAAATATCAATTTCGGTACTGTTCAAAATGGTGTGAATTTTGAAAATACAACTTTAGACTCAGACAATATTCATTTTGAAATAAATGGTAAAGTTTTTGATATTGGTAATAAAGCTCTAAAGTATAACATTGAGGCAGAAGTTAAAGATACAAGATTAGAAGATGTTGTTGCAATATTTCCTTGGTCACCAAAGGTTTTACCTGATTTCAATTTGTACAAGTTAAAAGAACATATTATTTATGGTGAAGGTAACGGGAAATTAAAATTTGTCGGTCAAGGTAATCGACCGAATGTTACTGGTGAAGTTCATCTAAGCGATGCTTATGTTGTTAAGCCTATTAAGGGTGCACCTGCAAATATTAGTGCAGATATGGAATTTATTGGTCGTCAAATGTTAATCAAAGTTTTTGGACCAATTACAAATGAACAAAATGTAACTTTACAAGGTAAAGTTTGGATTGATGGTTCTAAGTATTCAGAACTAAATGTAACAAGTACAAATGCCGTACCTCTAGCGCCAGCCCAAGATGTAATTAATCCTATGCACGATATTTTACGTTTCCAAATGGGACCAATACCTTTGATGAAAATATCTGGTTTTGGAAATGTGAATGTACGTTCTGCTGGTACTAAAAAGGATCCACATATTTTTGGTAGGGTAGATTTCTTTGGAGCAAAAGCATCATTTATTGAAGTAAAACATCTGGAACTTCAAAATGGTTCTGGAGAAGTTGTATTTGATGATAAAAAGACTACATTCAAAACTCATAAAGCATCATTGTATGGCAAACCAATTGAAGTTCATGGTGATTGTATTACGATGGGCGATTTGAATGTTTATGTTTCATCAAATGGACATGACGTAAAAAAACTTGTAAAAGTTATACAAGATTCTCCAATTTTAGTTGAAGTAGATAAGGTGTTAAAACCATTTACAAAACCTGATGGTATTGCTGATGTATTCTTACATATTTACGGAATTTCTAAAAATGCTGAAGAGATTGTATTTAATGAAGATTTATTCTCAAGAGGTACTGTAAAATTACATAATGCAAGGACAGTATTACAAGACACATTTTTACCATTTACTAATATAAATGGGGTTGTGAATTTTGACAAATATAATTCTGACTACGATGTAACAGGTTATGTCCGTAATTCAAAAGTTCATGTTGTTGGAACTGGTTCTCAATCTAATATAGATTTGAAAGCCTATTCAGATAAAGCCCAATTAAATGATGTTTTTGATTTGCTTCAACAAAATATGTTGTTACCTTATAAAGATGAAATCGGTAGAATATATGGTTCGTTTACTGCTGGGTATAATGGGTATGTTGAACCAGGTGGACAACTAGATTACAACAAAATTGTTGCTGATGGGAAATTGTTCTCTAATATGAACACTGATAATCCTGTTCAAATCGATGGTGGGACTTTTAATATCAAGAATGGATTATTAACTACTTCAATGTTAAAAGGTTTGTTTAATGGTTATCCAGCGACATTGTCATTTGTTGCAAAAGATTTAGACAAAGAAGAATTTAGTATTGCTGAAGCGGTATTCAATTTCAAAAACTTTGATGTAAGTTCAATTGACAAAATTAAAAATCAAGTAAAATTGCCAAAAGAAATTGCAACACAAGTGGATAATTTAGAAAATTTAACAGGTGTTATTGATATTAGCGGAACAGTTAAAAATAATGATATTTATGCAAATACTGATTTGAAAAACACATCATTTGTTTACAAACCAATTGGAGCTTTAGTTAAGATTTTGAGTGGTCATGCAAATATGCGAGGAACCACTTTGTACTTGGATAAAGTTAATACTCAAGTTAGCTCAATGCCTGTATTTATCAATGGTAAGATTGCCGATGTGATGAGTGAAAATCCAAATTTGAATTTGTCAGTATCAACAAAATTGACTCAACCTTTCTTTGATAGGTTTTTGAATTCAAAATCTGTTTATCCGATAAAAGTAAAAGGTGATATAAATTTAAACTCAAAATTACGTGGCCCAATAAATGCGTTAAGAACAAATTCAACGTTAAATATGGATGAAAATTCTTCACTATATTATATGGGTGCAACATTGTCTGGGGCGCCAACAGGTGCTGTTAATACTGAAGAAGTTACAACAAATCCTGTTACAATTACTGCGGATGCCGTTGTTTATCCTGATAAAATTAAACTAAATTCAATGAAATACGATCAGACTATAACTTCTCAAAATAAGAAAAAATCTGTTCAAAATCAACTTGTTGCATCTGGAGAATTTTCGTTATTAGAAGATAATGTAATAGGTTTAAAAGATGTAAAAATAAAAACTGAAAATCCAACAAATGCTAGGATATTTAACGTTCTGTTTAAAAAACCTACAATTAAGCAAGGGGTATTCACTGCAGATTTACTTATCAATGGTACATCATTAGCTCCTAAGGTTTTGGGTTTGTTAAATATTACAAGTGTTGATATACCAGTTTTAGATTCAACTGTACGTGATATTAGTATTGATTTCAAGGATGACTTTATCAATATGAATACGAAAGCAGTTGTTCTAACAAATGATATCCTTGCAATGCTCAAAATCGTAAATAATCCAAGTATGCCATATATTATTGAAGATGCAAATATTCAAATGGATGCTTTGAATTTGAATGTTATATCAGAAGCAATTAGTGACTTAGAGGCAGATAATACCAGAACAAATCAAGTTGATACGGAAAGTTTAATGTTAAAACCTGGTATGTTGATTATTAAAAATGCTCAGGTAAATGCTGATAATGTTCTTATTAAAAAAGCAAATGCAACTGATTTTAAAGCTAATATGGTTCTTGGTGAAGATCAAATATTTAAGGTGAACGATTATAGTTTTAATATTGCAAATGGTACTGTTACTGGTAATATGTTGCACGACTTGAATAATATTAAAACTTCAGGAGAAATGCACATTAAAAATGCCGATGCTAGTATTATTTCAGAAAACTTCTTTGATATGCCTGGTCAGATGTATGGTATTGTAACTGGGGATTTGAAAGCTACTTGTACAGGTCTTTCAAGTATAGATTGTGTAAATACATTGTCTGGTGAAGGTTCCTTTAATGTTCAAGATGGTAGAATGCCAAAATTGGGTTCTTTGGAGTATTTATTAAAGGCAGGTAATTTGATTACTGGTGGGCTTACAGGGGTTTCAATAAATGGTATTGTGGATTTGATTACACCATTAAAAACTGGTAATTTCAAAAGTATTAGTGGGGATGTTAAAGTTCAGGATGGTGTAGCTAATGAAATTAACGTATATTCAAGCGGAGATGATTTGAACTTGTATTTAACTGGTAGTTATAATATCGCCTCTTTAGTCGCTGATATGGAAGTTTATGGTAGTCTATCTAAAAACTTCTCAACATTGCTTGGTAAAATTGGTAACTCTTCATTGAATACGTTGTTTAATACTATTCCAGGGGTAAAAATCAACGATATCAATCCAAAATCAACAAGTAATATTCACAAAATTCCTAATTTTGATAGAAACAATACTCTGAGAGTATTTAGGGCTGAAATTTTCGGTGATATTAACGGAAGTAATTATGTAAAAAGTTTCCGTTGGATAAAAGATTAACAATAGAAGAAGGCGGTTGCATTGCAACCGCCTTCTTTATAAATTCTTTAAATTCTTTCACCAGTTTCTTTGTTAAATTTATACAAATCTTCTTGTTTAATTGATAGTTCGATAGTTTTTCCGATTTGAGTTTCTGGCTCAAGTTTTGCAGAACATCTGTTCTCACCGATATTGAAGTATGCTATTTTTTCGCTACCCAACATTTCTGAAATATCGACTTCAACAGTTAGTTTTATATCTCCATCAATTTTTGTCATTTTTTCTGGACGAATACCATACAGAATGTTTTCATCTAAACTTAATTCTTTTCCCTCAATAAAATTCATTTGAGGAGAACCTACAAATCCAGCTACAAAAGTGTTTTTAGGGTTGTTATAAATCTCATCAGGAGTATCAACTTGTTGAATATCTCCACCATTAAGAACAACAATTCTGTCCCCCATAGTTAAGGCTTCGGTCTGGTCATGAGTTACATAGATAAATGTTGTTTGTAGTTTTTCGTGTAATTTTTTAATTTCAGAGCGCATTTGAACTCGCAATTTTGCATCTAAATTAGACAAAGGTTCATCCATTAAGAAAACTTTTGGATTACGAACGATTGCTCTACCTAGCGCAACACGTTGTCTTTGACCACCTGATAATTGTTTTGGTTTTCTATCTAAATATTCTGTTAGATTAAGGATTTCTGCAGCTTCTTGAACTTTTTTCTCAATAGTTGCTTTATCAACTTTTCTCATTTTTAAGCCGAAAGCAATATTTTCTCTTACTGTCATATGAGGATATAGTGCATAACTTTGGAAAACAAAGGCAATATCTCTGTCTTTGGGTGGAATATTATTTACTTTTTTATCTCCGATGTAGATTTCACCATCAGTAATATCTTCTAAGCCTGCAATCATTCTCAAAAGAGTTGATTTGCCACAACCAGAAGCACCTACAAGTACAACAAATTCCTTGTCTTGAATTTCCAAATTAACGTTATTGATAACAGTTTTGTTGTTATCGTAAGTTTTTCTTACGTTTTTTAAAATTACGTTACTCATTTTATTCCTTTTCGATAGGAAGGACTATTTCGTATTTTGTTCCATTTCTAAGTTCGGAATTAACATCAAAAAGTCCATTTGCTCTCTTAATCAAAATGCTTGCTGAACCCAATTTTAAGGCTCTTAAGAAGTTCTTTTTGCCTTTTTCTAGCTGGGCATAAGGTTCGCATAAATATTTCATATCTTCAGGTGCAACTCCAGAGCCTGTATCTCGGATTGAGATTTGCATATAAGAAGATTTTTTATTTGCAGTAATTGACAAGTCATATTTTACGCAAGTTTCTTCGTTTGGATGTGTGATTTTTACAGAGATAAAGCCAGATTCTGTCATTGATAAAGCTACTTCAATAATGTTTTTAAATGCGGCTTTTATTGCATTAGAATCGGTATAAGCCATACGCTTTTCAATGCTTTCATAATCTAAATCAAAAGAGATTTTCTTTTCTTCTAAAATTTGTTCATAATCTTTCATTACGGCTTTAAACATTTCGATAATATCAAAGTTTTGGTAGTTAGCCTCATATATTGAAGATTCAGCTTTTGAGAATTCTAAGAATTTATCCATAAAATGATATAATTCTTCAGCGTTTGTATTGATGATTTTTACATATTTAGCTTGTTTTTCTGATAATTCTCCACCTAATCCATCAAGTAAGCCTCTTGAAAATCCGCTGATAGATGTGATTGGTGACTTAATATCACCTTCGAGTTTTGCAAGCATTGCATTTTTTTCACCATTAAAACGTAAAGTCTTGTCATCATTAAAAATTTCAGATGTTAACTTGGTTAAATCTCTTATACTCAAGCAATAACCTTTTCCTTTTTGAGATGCATTCATTTCTACATAGAATTCTCTACCTGGAATAGTTGCAGTTGCTAGTATTGGTCTTGATAGGTCCAAAGACTCGTTAATATGTTCAGAACCATCTTTGATGATGTCGTTGATATTTATAATGACAGTTGGGTCGTTACCTTCTTCAAGCCCAAAAATTTCTTGGGCTTTTTTGTTGAATTTTTTGATATTCCCAACCAAATCAACGTAAATTACCGCATCTGGTAATTCATCAATTGTCCTAAACGCTGTAAGAGTCCACCATACATTTTTGAAAAATTTATCCAAGTTCATAATTTGCATTACTTCCTTTTATAGTATATAATACATCATAACATGAAAAATCCGTGAAAAATTGCATGTTAATTTTTGTAATTTTTTTGAGAAGAAAGTAGCAAAAAATATCTTTTAGGTGTTTTCTAACTATAAATTGGCATGAAGATAAAGATTTAGAGAAAAAGTATTTTCTGAAAGTAAGGTGATACTATGAGAGAAATCGATCACAACAACATTAACAAATTAAACTTCAAAGGTATCCAAAAGGCATCCAATGATGGTACGGTTCAACCAGAAGCACAACAACCAGCTCCTGCTGAACAAAAAGAGATTAAAGATTTAGCAAATATGCCTGCTGCATCTTTAGGCAAATCTCAAGTTGCGTCTGATTCAATTGAAGGCGATTTAAAATTCTTGGAAAAAAATCCAGAATTAGTGGCTAAATTAAATCAAGTAATAGACGAATACGCAACAAATCACTCAGAAGAAGAAACACTTCAGATGATTGAAAAAATGCATCAAGAATTTGTGGCAAAAAAATAGTTTAGATGAGTTTAAGAGTTTCGGGTATTATGAATTTGATACCCTCAGTTAATAACCCCAATAAAACCCTCTAAGGGCTATTTTTGGTGTGCATATTGATGAAATTAGTCGTTTGCGTTGTTTAAGAAGTTAATCAAGCCCTGTAATCCTAGCTTGTAACTATCTGTTTTAAATCCTGTAATTTGACCTACGCAAACGTCTGCAAACATTGAATCATGTCTAAATTCTTCTCGTCTGTATATGTTTGAAATATGAACTTCAACAGATGGAATTTTTACTGCAGTCAAAGCATCTCTAATTGCTAGGCTTGTGTGAGTGTATGCCCCAGCATTGATAATAATTCCATCAAAATTTCCTAGTGCGTATTGAATTTTTTCGACAATTTCGCCTTCAAAATTACTTTGAAAGACTTCCAAATTGATGCCAAGTTCAAATGAGTATTCGTAAAGTTCCATTTCTAAATCTTTGTATGATTTAGAACCATATTGTTCAGGCTCTCTAACACCTAACATATTTAGGTTTGGACCATTGATAATTAGTATGTTTAAATTTTTTTCCATAAAGTTATTATAATACAAAAAAGCAAATTTGTAAATTTTTGTTAAGATTTACAAATCATATGGCTTCATTTTGCCATGATTATCATATCATGCATGTACAAACTATCCCAAAATCTCCTCCCAAGATTATTGTTCAAGTCGCAAAAGGTTGTGACTTTTTTTTTACCTTGAGGCTTTGTTGAGAGTGTGAGCGTTGCCGTTTGATGCATAGAGCGTATTTGGTGTGCAAGAGGTATGAGCGAAGTTGCCTAGTTATCACTATGAATTGACATTTGAGATGACACTTCAGCAATTATTCTTGCAATGTCGGCACCGCCTATTGATACTTCTAAAATAAGTGGTGCATATAGCAAAATTGTTTCTCTATATTTCATTGTTTCAATATCGATTATGTTGAACTCAACAAAATCTTCTCCGACGTACATAAGTTTGCCGTATTCACCGCCTGTTGCCCAGCGTATAAATAGATATTGATTTTCATACTCTTTTAATTTTTCAACTAATTTCATATAAGTTTTTTACCCCGATTTATCCCTAAGTCAAGACAAAATAATTAAACAGTAAATGTTTTAACTGAACCATCTTGGTGGTATAGACCACCGCCGCAAACTGCTTCTACAACTTTTAAAACAACTTCACGTGGAGCATCAATTTGGTTTAGTGCAAATTCTTGACCAGTATGTTTTATTTTAAAGATACATTTTTGATTTTGATCAGCAGGAATGTACAAAGATGCGATTTCGTGTTCGAGAAGTCTTACCATTTCTTCTTCTCTGTCTTTTGCATCTTTGATAATATCGTTATAATTTCCTTTAATTGCCATAATACGATTAGAGAAAATATGTCTGCCGTCATCTCTAAATAATGCTTGAGGTTGGAAATTGCAACGAGTTGTGAAACTCATTTTGTGCCACAAAATATTTACAATGGCAGTTGATTTAGGAGAATCAGACTCAACGTAAATGTTTTGAGTTGTGATTCCTCGAGAAGAAAAAGACTGCTTCAAATTGTTAGAAACAAGGTCTAAGCAATCAACCATGCGAGAAAAAATATCGTTAGTATTTACTGTTGAATGTTGGTAGTCAAGGAATTGCTTGTACATATGAGAAGATACAAGTTCCACTCTCTCTTGGATTACGATATCTTTTTTTGTAGCTGTTTCTGAATTATCAAAACTTTCAAAATTATTTAGCAATTTCGTTTCCTTTTTTTATAATTTATTTTTAAAATAAACATGTTTTCTTGTAAAGATTATATCTTTTTTCGTTACAAAACGGAATACTTATATAGGGTTAAAAATTATATTTAACATTTGAATTTTGTTTAAATGCTGAAACCATTGAGTGAGCAGTAGGACATTAAAATATTTGTTTGTTCTTCAATTTTTGTTTTAATATATGTGTTTCTAGTTTCTGTTAATACGATATCAAGAGCTTTTTTATACATTTTAGAGGCACCTTTTAAGTATTCAGCTTGATTTGAGCCTTGAATAGTTCCAAGGTCTTGATATTGTTTTCCATAAATGAAGTAAATTCTTGCCATTAAGTCATTCATTTCGTGCTTTTTAGCAAGGATTATTGCAGATTCTAAATCGATTTTTGCGCTCTCATAATCTGATAATTCAGTATGAGCTTTGGCAAGTAATATTTTTAGTAACACTATAAAATAAGTATTATTAATTCTTGGGTTCTGAGCAATTTCTAGTGCTTGAGTTGCAATATCGATAGCGTTTTTAGGACTTTCTGTAACTATCGTAGCTTCGGCGATTAAATACCAAGCCAACAGTGCTCCTATTGCTAGTTTTTTATTGGCAAAGAATGTTACTTCTTCATTATAAATTTCTACTGCACGTTTTGCTTGTTTATTTTCATAGAAAATTTTTCCAAGTAATGTTTTGAAAATGTTTTTAACGTATTCATTTCCTGTATCACTTGCAACAATTGTAGATTCAAATAGCGATTCTTGTAGTCCATCAAATTCTTTTTTAAGAAATTTATTTATTATCTCAATCAAATGGTAATAATTGATGATATCAGCTTTTTCAGAATCAATAGTATTTATGTCTAAGAATTCTGAGCCAAGGCAACTTCTCACATCAGATAAGACCTCTTGAGATTTAACAAAATTTCCTTTTGTTGTGTTTGCCCAAGCAAGAACCAATTTTGTTTTGCAAATCAGATTTTCGTCTTTGATTTTATGCTTATCAATAATTGCAAATAAAAGATTTAAAATTTCAAATGAGCGTTCATTTCCTTGTAGAGCAAGCGCCGTTGCTAACGCCAAATACACCCTTAACCAAGTATCATATAAAAATCCCATAGGAATAGATTTATTTAATCTTGGGTGTGAAATATGAGAATTGATTACTGGCATGATATCGTTATCCACAAGGTTAACGACTTCTCCGCAATTACCTATATTTAATAGTGATGGCAATTTTGATGCTTTAATCATTGCGCTTTCAAGTTCTTGTGATGGTGTAAGTTTTTTTAATACATTATCAACACATTCAACATCTCCAAAATAGTTTCCAATTTTTTTACAACAAAGCGCAAGATATCCTAAAAGTTCAATTTCTTTTTCTTCATTATTATTTGATTTTGCGTTAGAAATTGCATCTGGTAAATATTCGATTGCTTCTTCAGGATCATATTCTGTTAGGAGTTTCCCTAGTCTTTCACTAATATTGTAACGGATGTTTAGGGTCTCGTTTTCATTAAATTCATTTAGCAATGCAAGGCACTGTTTTTGAGAAATTACGTATAAATTGATGTCGCCAATGTATGAAGCAAGTCTTGTTGTCTTTGTCCAAATATCAAATGCCATACGATTTTCTTTTAAATTATGAGCAATCATAGCCATAACTGCGTTTGTATTAAGAGTAAATACACTGATAGCTCTGCCAATTTTTACGTTTAAATCTTCAAATGCTGAATCACTTTGAATATTTTTTAATATGGTTTCCCATAAAAGTAAGTTATTAAATTCATAAAAAACTTCGTTATAAGGTCTTACGAAATTAGATTTTGCAAGGTAAGACATTATTTCATTGAATTCTTGGTTTTTGTAACCAAAAATTTGTTTTAACAGTGCTAAGTTTAGTTTGTCACCAATAATTGCAGCTCCACATAATAATTTATGTGCGTCAGGATTTATTTTCTTTAATGTTTCAAGTCGATTTTTGATTAAATCTGCAAAACTATTAGGCATTAAAAATGCTTTGTCGGCAATTTGACAATCGAAACAATAGCTGATGGCTTGTTCTACAAATGCTGGATTCCCATTACACTTGCTAAAAATGACTTCTTTTTCCCTAGGTGAAACATATGTACCTGTTTCTCCAGTCATTTTTACAGTCTTTTCTAGTTCTTCTGCAGTTATTGGTGCTAGGTGAATGTCAACATATGCTTTTAATTCTTTTTTATCGATACCAAAATAGCTGCTTACGGGTTTGTGTTCGTTATAAATAGCGATAAATTTCAAGTTTTTCCAGTTGTTATCTCTGCGCATGAAATTTGTTAGAAATTCAATAGAAAAGCCATCGATAAAATCTAGATTATCGATAACAAAAACAAATCTTCCAGTATGGCAAAATGCGTCAAATATTTTGTTTAATATGTCATAAGTTCTTTTTTTATTGATGATTATATCTTCGTAATTTCCGTCTTTTGAGTTGTATAAGAAATTAAGAAAATCAGAAATTTCGGTAGGATTTAAAAACCTAAATTCATTGTTGAAAAATTGAACTGCATCTTTTTGGAGTTCTTCGTTATTTACATAATAATTTGGTAATTTAAACAAATTAAGTAGCATGTCTTGTACAACCCCACCTGGAGTAAGTTGGGTTAATTGTGTACATTTGCCAATACACCATTCATATCTGTCTTTGCCCAAGTTTTTAACTACATTTTTTAATATAGCGCTTTTTCCAATACCTTTTTCGCCCGTAATAGAAAATATCTTTTTATCTCTTGAACGTAATCCTTCTTGTAAGATATCGATAGCTTGAGCTCTTGTATGTAATTTTGGAGTAAACTCAATGGTTATATCTTTTTGGATGTTATTTTCTTTTTTCGTAGGCATTGGTTTTTGAAGGTTCCCAAAAGGAGATCCGCATTTTCTACATTTTGTTGCAATCGGGAAATTCACACTATGGCAGTGTGAACAGATTTTTAATAATTCTTGTCCACATTTTTTGCAAGTTAAATTACCAACAGGATTTACTGTATTGCAGTTGCTACAAAGTAAGCCTGTACGAGTTTTACAATAAGGGCATTTTACTGCCGTATTGGGAATATTTTTCTTACATATTGGACATTTCATAGTTTAGAATTATTCGATTGCGTTTCTTACTTTTTCCATCAACTTGAATAAGCGTTTTGAAATTTCAGATTGTGAGATCCCTATTTCTTCAGAAATTTCTTTCTGAGTCATGCCTTTATCATAACGCAAAGTGTAGATATGTAAATAGTTTTTATCAGGATCTTCTTCATCAATTTTTTTAATTGTATCAGCTACAAAAGTCAAAATTTCTTTCTGAATTACTATTTCTTCAGGACTTTCAGGAACTTTGATGTGTGAGTAACTGATTTCAACGTCAGAATAATCAACGGCTGGAGAAGTTTCAAACGCAACTTCTTTTGTTGACATGTAACCAGAACGTGTTCGTCTAAGTCTGCCAGAATCCTTTAATACGTTGATAATAGAGGTCGTAACAATGCGTTTAAGATAAGTTTCTAAAGTAGCTTCCGATTCGATTGCATTTAAAATTGCAACAGAACGTTTACACGTTTCGTTGAAAAAATCATCATATAAATCTTCGTTATTTGGATATTTACGATCGTTTTTTATGATTTTACTAATTAAATCAATCTTATCTTGTGCTAGTTCCACAATAAAAATTTCCCTCTACTTCTCAAGTATTATAACATACTTAGAAATAAATATTAAGAGTTACTGGAGTGTTTTCCTCATTACCCACGCTATTTGGCGCTTTTAAGGCTTTTAACACTTTGTTTACAGTTTGTAACACAATTTTATCGATTTGATTTGAGCCACTTGAAGTTATGATTTGAGCATTTTGTAGTGTACCATCTTTGCCAAAAGTTATCCCTACTCTCATATTATTTGAATATAGTGGATCGGTAGCAAGTAGTAGGTCACCTGTTAATGATATTTTAAGGCTCTTACCTGTGGTTTGGAAATATTGCTTAAATTCTGGACTATAACTGATATAGCTTGGCAAGCTCCAAGTTAGTTTTTTAATGCTTACAAATGGTGTTGCGGTACCTTTTTTCTGTGTTGTAGTTGCACTTGCTGTTGCTGGAGTTTGTTGTTTAACTTGTTTTGTAGCATTATTAGTAGTTGCAAGTGCATTTGAATTGTTATCCATTTTTACAACATTATTTGGATCAATTTTTAATGTATTAGCTTCAGTTACGCCATTATCAGAGCTTGTAGGAAGTGGTTCATCTGTAATAGGTTGAGGAGCCTCTTCTGTCGGATTTTTGAAGAATTTAGCAATGCCAAATCCAATTCCTCCAACTAAAGCCAATATAATCAATGTGCTAATAATTGTTAATAAACCTCTTGCTGCGTTTCCTTGATTATTTGAATTACTCATTCTGCCTGGGGTTTGTAATAATGCTCCTCCAGGAATTCTTGAATCTGGATTATAAATGCTTGCTAGAGATTCATCTTCTTCATATATTGGTGCATTTTGTGCGTTAATATCGATATGGATTTCTCCAGCTTGGAATGATTTATCGCTGATAACTGTTGAGTTCTCTTTTACTGCATATGTTTTTTCTTCTGCAGATGGTTCTGTTATAAAGTCTTCAACAGATTCTTGTGGTTGAATTTCAACATCTTCAAGATTTGTGTAATCTGTATCATTCATCCAGTCTTGTTGTTCTGTTGTGATTTCTTCAGTTTGCTCGTTAGTTTCGCTCATTTGTTCTATATCATCCATAGCGATTTCTGCTGGAGCTTCTTCTGTATATTCTTCAGTTGGGAAATCATCTCCTAGTAATTCTGAAATATCTGCTTCTTGTGATATGATTTCTGAATCGTTTGAAGTTGTTTCTTCTGCATCAATTACAAAAGGTTCATCGTCATCGATAACTATGGTTTCTCCAAAGTCTTCTGAAGCAAATGAATCGTCATCGTCATCAGAACTTCTAACAATATTGTTTGCTAGTAGAGCTTGTTTTGTAGCTTCATCAATTGTTGGTTTTGGTTTGTCATCGTGAGATGAACTTTCTTCTCTTCTTCTTGTTGAAGGTTTCATACAAGAACTGAAATCTAGTTCGTTTTCGCCTAGAGGTGAGTTTCCGTCTAGATCCATATCCATTAAACCTTCTTCTTCTTTGTTTTCCATGCCTAAACTCATGTCAAGCATAGCATCCATTGTAGAAGTTCCATCTTCATCGATTGTAATTCCACCAGAACTGAATTGAGGTAGGTCAACAACACCTTCTTCGTTTGTATTGAAGTTGAGGTCAGGTAAGTTGTTAGCTCCTGCGCTCATATCAATATTAATATCTGATAAGTTGCCTAAATCAGTGTTTTCATTACCTTGAATTAGTAGTTCTTCTTGTGAAATTGTTTCCATAGAGCCAAAATCAATTGAATCTTGAACAAATTCTTTTTCTTCAAATATTTCAACTTCGTTTAGATTTTCTAAATCTGTTGGTCCGCCAAATTCTCCAGATAATTCCGCCTCAAGAGATGCTTCCATTTTAGCAAAAGATAAATCTTCAGTTGCTGCAATCATATGCTCTGGAACATCAATTTCTGCTGTGATGTCAGTTTTAGCATAGTCAATTTTATCTAAACTTTTTTGTTGGTCATCTTCTAATGTCTGAACTACATCATTAATCATTTCTCCCGCAACTGATGCAAGTTTTATAGCATCTTCGGATGCTGCAGCTTGAGCTTCTTCTTCAGCTGCTTTTGCTACTGCTCCAGCTATAGCAGTGGCAGTTGCAGCAGCTGCTACATCTAAAGGCTCGATTTCAGTAGTTTCTTTTTTCTCTTCAACCTTATCCTTAATAGTTTCTTTAGATTGGGTATCAATAGCTGCAATAGTTTGGTCTAAGATAGAATCTACTGATAAGTTTTCTGTATTTTGGGGAACGTAAGGTTCATCTGGTGTAAGAGGAGGTTCTTCAATTTCCAATATTTCCTCTTCAACAGATTCTTCCATTTTTTCTTCAGTTTCTACTGGGGTTATAATTTCATTGTTTTCATCAACTAAGTTTCCGCCAAGTAAATCATCTCCCAAATCTGTCGGATCGATTTCTAATGCTGGTGTTTCGTCTAAATCTAAAGTTGGTAAATTTTCATCAATAGTTGCAGAAACTTCAACTGTTTCATCGATAGTTTCGTTAACAGGTTCTAATGTTTCCTCTTCAACATTATCAGCAATTTCAAGTTGATCTTCTGCTGGAATCTCAAGTGATTCTTCGATAATAGGTTCTTCTAAACTAAGTTCAGTTGTTTCTTCTTCTTCAATTTCAAGTGTTTCAGTTTCATCAATTTCTTGTTCAATAGAAACTTGAAGTTCATCCTCAGTTTCAGTATCTTCAGAAATTGTTTCTTCAATATTATCAAAATCTACTGGTTCGATATCTTCAATAAGCGTTTCTTCTGCAATTTCAAATTCTTCTTCCCTTTCCGCAACAGGCTCTTCAACTGAAACTCCAGTAGCTTCTTCCAATTCTTCCATAAATTCGTTATCTTCATCAATTTCTTCAATTTGAACGTTTTCTTCAATTGGTTCTGCTAGAAGTTCTTCTTCTGATGTTTCAATATTATCTTCGATAGGTGCAAGTTCGTCTTCAACGATTTCATCGTCGATATCAGCGTCTAAATCAACAACATCTAATTCTGTAACTTCTTCTTCAATAGTTTCTTCCTCTAAAGCTGTTTCTTCGATTGGTTCTTCTTCTAAAAGAGCTTCTTCTTCTGTTTCAGTATTTTCTTCTAATTCCTCTTCAATAAGTTCATCTGAAGTTTCATCATCAGAAACAGGGTCTTCCAATGGCTCAACTAGAGTTTCTTCTTCAAGTTCTGGTTCAGGGAAAGCTGCATCCAAATCAAGATCTTCGTCCATTGCCATTGTTGCTAATGAGATTTCTTCAACTGGCTCTATTTCAGTTGAATCTTCAATGTTTGTTTCTTCCTCTACAATTTCATCTTCTTCGTTATTTTCTTCTTCTGTTGTAACTTCTGCTGGAACTACTAAACTTTCTGATAATACTGGAGCTGCACTGTATGATAGAGTTTCAAAGTTGTCAAACTCAAGTACGCTTTCTCTTAGTACATCGCTTAATAATAAAAGTTCTAATAATTCTTTTTCTTCAGAAACAGAAATATTGTGATCTGCTAAAGAAATTGCTAGTTCTCGACCTCTTAGCAAGTCTTCTTCTGAAATATCTCTAGAAGTTCTACCAATGTAATCCTTTACAAATTTAGTTAAAGAAGCTGGGGAAGATAATTTATTTCTGTCAAAGAAATAGTAATCTCTGTTTTCATTTTGTTTGTTGATTTGAGAAGGTTTGAAATATCCAAGAAGTTCTACGTGTTTAAATTCTTCATCAAGTTTTAACACTACGTAAGCGTTTGGCACTAAATCTAATTCAAAATGGCTTTTAGGGATAAAAATTTGTTTTTCGTCAAAAACTACACGAACATCTAAATGAATATTAGGAAGTAAAATGTCTGAAATATCAACGCTTTCTAAAATTTTAGAAATAGAGTGCAAATTATGAACATTAGTGAACTTAATACCTTCTGATGTAAGATATTTTGTAACAAGTTCAGCGCCAAGTGCATTCAAATATGCTCTATTTTTAAGCTCTTTATTCACAAAGTTTCTTGACATAAACTCTGCTTCAGTGTGATTTTCTTTCTCAATATAAATTAATGTTTCTTGTGTGTTAGCCATTTTAATATTTCCTCCCCCTACACATATATAGATGACACGAGAATAAAAAATATTCCAAAAATCATGTAAACTTTTGTAACAAATATTTGCAAATAAAATCTAATTCGTCAAAATTAATTTATTAGGTGTTTTATATGTGGTGTAATAGAAAAAGTGTGTAAGGAGGTTTTCTCTATGTCTATGATGGTAAATCCAGTCTCAATGTCAAATGTGCGTTTCACAGGTGAACCTACGAGCGTTTTAGAACGTCCAGGTGCATTCACAAGACCTGCAACAGAACAAGCAGCTCCAGCTGAAGGTGCAGCAAAACCTAAGAAAAAACGTACAGCATTAAAAGTTCTTGGTGCTTTAGTTGTTGCAGCAGCAGCGTTAGTAACATTAAATAAAACTAATGTTCTTAAAGTTCTAGATGATGTTGCATTAAAAGATGCAGGATTCATGAAGAAAGTTGGTCACTATGTATCAAAAGCTGGTGAATTTATTGCAAAATATACTTACGATCCAGTAGTTAAATTCTTCAGCAAATTTGGTAAAAAAGCTGCAGAAGGTGCAGAAGCTGCAGGTGAAGCAGCAGCAAGTATTCTAGCATAATAGACTTAGAAAATCTTAGATAATATAAATAAATGGGTACTTCGTTTTGGGTGCCCATTTTTACTTGACGAAAAGGGGTTTTGTATAGTATAATCAAGTTATAGATTGACTTTGCCGAAAATAATTGCGTCCAACGATATGTCAGAAAGGAAATTTTATGACATACGGTGTACCTTATTCTTTTGTCCCTGGGACAAAAGCGAAAGCTGATGAAGTAAATGCAAACTTCATCGATGTTTTGACGAAAATTGAAGATACAAATTTGCGTATTGATGAGGCAAATTCTAGTGCCGATTCAAAAAATGCTGAAATATCTTCGCAATTTGAAGAAGTAGAATCTACATTGGCACAAAGAGCAAATCTTGATTTATCAAATCTTTCAGATACAGGGAAAGCAGTATTATCCGCCAAAGCAAATGCTACGGATCTTGATGGTAATTGGACATACAAATTTTTAGCATTGGCTAGTGCTGCAACTTTATCTAATACTGCAAATACTACATATTCTCTTGCTAGTTATTTGCCTAATGATGGAAGAACTTACGAAGTGTTATTTTCTTTCAATGGTAGTGCGACAGCAGCATCACAATATAACATTGATACTGGTTTTGGCACAGTATATTGTTTTGCACCCATAAAGACAAATATATCTGGATGTATGATTTTGCCTGTAACTACACGTAGGACAATTATAATACAACCAACAACATTAACGAGTGGAACGAATAAATATTCATTCAGAGTAAATGGTTATAGAAAGGTTAGGTAGATTATGAAATATTATATTTTTGTAGAAAAAGATGGCTCTGTGAATGGTTGTGGTCAATGTGAACAATTAACAGAAGGTGTAAAAAATATCGAAGTAAGTGTCGATGTTTATAACTCATTTTCAGAAGATAGTTTAAGATATGTTTATTCAAATGGGAAAATCATTCCAAATCCGAATTATGAAAATGACAAGCAAATTTTCTTTATAAAAGAACGAATAGATGCTATTTATAAAGAATTAGATGAGCTTGATATAAAACGTATTAGAGCAGTTTGCGAAGATGAAGTTAAAGATGAAAAAACTGGAGAAACGTGGCTAGATTATTACAATTCTCAAGTATATGATTTGCGGATTGAATTAGCTAGTCTTAACGCTCAATTATAATCCCGTCAATAGACGCCCCGAGTATTCGGGGCGTTTGTTATAATTGTATTTTTGTTATATAAAGATATATGTATAAAATATTAAAAGGTGATAAATGTTCAGTGTTATAAAACGAGGAATTATAAAAGTTAGTGAAGATATCAAGGTTATCTATGATAATGACCCAGCTGCAAAAAATATTTTGGAAGTAATTTTGTGTTACCCTGGGTTACATGCAATTGTTGCGTATAGATTCGCCCATAGATTACATAAATGGCATATCCCACTTATCCCTCGTATAATTTCTTACTGTACAAGAATTATCACAGGTATTGAAATTCACCCTGGAGCAAGAATTGGTAGAAGATTTTTTATTGATCATGGCGAAGGTGTTGTTATTGGTGAAACTACAATTGTTGGGGATGATGTTTTGCTATATCAACAGGTAACTTTAGGTGGTACAGGTAAAGAATCTGGTAAACGCCATCCGACTTTGGGTAATAAAGTTATTGTTGGTGCGGGTGCTAAGGTTTTGGGAAATATCACGATTGGAGATAATGTTAGAATTGGCGCAGGTTCAGTTGTTGTTGAAGATGTTCCTGAATCTTCAACTGTTGTTGGTGTTCCAGGTAGAGTTGTTCATCGAGCAGTAACTGATGCTCAAGGTAATTTGATGCACAATAGGATTCCAGACCCTATTAAGTGTGAAATTAATAAATTAAAAGCAGAGATAGAAATTCTAAAAAATAAAGAAAATTAGATATTGCATCATCTTGACTTTAGGGCGCTTATATGAGATACCATTCTTATATAGGAGTGGCTTATATGGTTAAAGTTTCTGTTATTATTCCAGTTTATAACGTTGAAAAATACCTTAGAGAATGTCTTGATAGTTTATTAGGTCAAACCTTAGAAGATATAGAGCTGATTTGTATAAATGATGGATCAACTGATAGTTCATTAGAAATTTTACAAGAGTATGCAAATAAAGACGAGAGAATTAAAATTTTCGATAAAGAAAATGAGGGACAAGGTGTAGGTCGCAATATTGGAATAAAAAATGCGACTGGTGAATTTATCTCCTTTGTTAATCCAGATGATTGGGTTGAGCTTGATATGTATGAAAAAATGTATAATCAAGCTAAAGAACTAAATTCTCAAGTTGTATTTTGTGATTACAAAAAAATTCAAGAGTGGGATGGTAAATCTTCACGTCCAAAAATTTTTAAAAAAGCAGTTTCTTTAACTAAATCTAAGCCAATAAAAGTTCCAGTTGGTCAAAATATTAAAAAACCTATTTTATATAGTAGTTTTTTGGTTGCGCCTTGTTATACTAAAAATGGTATATATGAAACATCTATGATTAAAGAAAATTCCATACGTTATGCGGATTTTCGCTCATATGAAGATATAATGTTTCTAGTGAGAACGATTGTTTTAGCACAAAATATTTCTTATATAAATTCTCCACTGTACAATTATAGAATTAAGAAATTTTCTACAATAAAAGCGAATGAAGAACGCTATATAGATTTGATAAATATTACTAAGGCGGTAAAAGATTATTTATTAAACCAAGGTTTGATGGATGATTTTGAGTCGAATTTTGAATATTTTTGTGTATCAAACATTTATAGAGTGTATCTTTCGTTAACTTCTGAAGATTATAAAAGAAATCTACTAGAGCTTAGTGAAGAAGTTTTAGATGAGCATTTACTTGCAGAATTACAAAAGAAAATTCTATGCAATTTTAGTGTTTGGAAAAAGTTGTTGCTAAATCCAAAAAACTATAAGCAACAATTAGAGAATGATTTTTATTTAAGAAAATATTTAAACAGATAACAAAAAAGGACTTAGTAAAAACTAAGTCCTTTTTTATTGTTTTTATGTATGGCCGAGGACTGTCTTGGATTTTGCTGAGCTCAAACGAGTATTCATTTCGCATTCGCTGTCATTCATATCGTTTTCGCACCTTACGGGACTACGCTATGCTCCGCCCTACGCAAAATCCGCTACATCATGCCGCCCATACCGCCCATACCAGCCATAGCTGCTGACATATCTGGAGCTGCCACTTTTTCTTCAGGTAATTCAACAACCGCTGCTTCAGTAGTTAATAACATTGAACCAACTGATGCTGCGTTAAGTAGAGCTGAACGAGTAACTTTTGCTGGGTCAACAATACCTGCTTGGAACATATCAACGTATTGGTTGTTAAGTGCGTCATAACCGAATGCCCCGTCTTTTTCAAGAACTGCATCAACTACAACGTCAGCTTTAGCACCAGCGTTGCGAGCGATAGCTCTAAGTGGTACATCAAGTGCTGCTGTAAGAATTTTGAAACCAACTTTTTCATCATCAGAACCAAAGTTAATTGAATCTAATTTTGCAGTTAGTTCTTGTTGAACTCTTAATAGTGCAACACCACCACCAGGAACGATACCTTCTTCGTTAGCAGCACGAGTAGCGTTAAGAGCATCTTCAATTCTTAATTTTCTTTCTTTTAATTCGATTTCAGAAGCTGCACCAACTTCAATTAGTGCAACGCCACCTGAAAGTTTTGCAACACGTTCGTTAAGTTTTTCTTTATCGTATTCAGAATCAGAAGATTCGATTTGTTTTTTGATAAGTCTGATGCGTTCTGCAACAGCTTCTTTAGTTTCATCACCAACAACGATAGTTGTTTCATCTTTAGTAACAGTTACACGTTTTGCTTTACCAAGCATTTGAGTAGTAACGTTTTCTAATTTGATACCAAGTTCTTCAGTGAACATTTCGCCACCAGTAAGAATAGCAATATCTTCAAGCATAGCTTTTCTTCTGTCACCAAAACCTGGAGCTTTAACTGCAACAGCTCTTAAAACTTTTCTCATAGTGTTAACAACAAGAGTTGCAAGAGCTTCACCTTCGATATCTTCAGCGATAAGAAGAAGTGATCTGCCGTCACGAGCAACTTGTTCAAGAAGTGGAACAAGGTCAGCGATTAAGTTAATTTTTTTGTTGCAACAGAATACATAAGCATCTTCTAAAACTGATTCCATTCTTTCAGGGTCAGTAACGAAGTATGGTGAAATGTAACCTTTGTCAAATTGCATACCTTCAACAACTTTTAAGTTTGTACCGAAAGATTTTGATTCTTCAACAGTGATAACCCCATCGTGACCAACTTTTTCCATAGCTTCTGCGATAAGTTCACCGATTTCTCTGTTATTACCAGCTGAAATTGCTGCAACTTGAGCGATTTCTTCTTTAGTGTTAACAGGGCGAGCCATAGATTTGATTTTTTCAACAGAAGTTTCAACGGCTTTATCGATACCACGTTTCATAGACATTGGGTTAGCACCTGCAGTTAAGTTCTTCAAACCTTCACGAACGATAGCTTGAGCAAGAACTGAAGCAGTAGTTGTACCATCACCTGCAACATCGTTTGTTTTAGATGAAACTTCTTTTAATAATTGTGCACCAGAATTTTCTAATGCGTCTTTTAATTCGATTTCTTTTGCAATAGTAACACCATCGTTAACAATTTGAGGTGCGCCGAATTTTTTAGTTAAAATTACGTTTCTACCTTTTGGTCCAAGTGTAACCTTAACTGCATCGGCAACTGCATCAATACCTTTAAGAAGAGCTTTTCTAGCTTCTTCGTCAAATACAATACGTTTTGCCATTTTATATTTTCTCCTTTTTTATTACTCAATAATTGCTAGTGCATCTTTGATTGATAAAATTTTGTATTCAGTACCATCGATTTTAACATCTGTACCTGAGTATTTAGCGTAAAGGATTACATCCCCAACTTTAACATCCATTGGTTCTCTTTCGCCTTTGTCATTTAATTTGCCAAGACCAACAGCAACAACTTCACCTCTTTGTGGTTTTTCTTTAGCACTATCTGGGATAAAGATACCACCTGAAGTTTGTTCAGTTTCTTCTACAACTTTAATAACAATTCTTTCACCTAATGGTTTAATCATAATTTCTCTCCTTTTTACTATAACAATTATATTTATATAACGAAAATGAGGAAATATTAATAAATTTAAGGAAAAATTAATTATTTAAAAGCTAAAAAATTTACATAAAATTTATTCATTGTATAATATCTCTATGAATAAAAAATTGTTTGTTATATCAGGATGTTCTGGTGTCGGAAAAGGCACAGTTTTAAAAGAATTTATGGCAAGAAATTCGCAAGACTTTATCTTGTCTGTTTCTTGTACAACAAGAGCACCAAGACCTGGTGAGGTTGATGGTGTAAATTATTTCTTTTTAACTCGTGAAGAATTTGAAAAAAGTGTTGTTGAAGACAAATTTTTAGAACACGCACAATTTGCAGGAAATTGTTACGGAACAAAGAAAAAATATATCAAACAAAAGTTTGAAGAAGGGTATAATATTATCCTTGAAATTGAAACTCAAGGTGCTTTACAAGTTAAGAAAAAAATGCCAGAGGCAGTTTTGATATTTATTGCACCACCTGGAGTTGGGGTAGAAGAATTAGAAAAACGATTAAGAGGTAGAAATACCGAAGATGAGGCAACTATTCAACGTCGTTTAGAAGAAGCAAAAATTGAATTAGAACGTTCAAAACAATATGATTATGTTGTAATCAATGATGATTTGGAACGTGCAATAGCTGAAGTTGAAAGCATTACCCGAAAAGAATTGGAGGAGTAGATGCTTAAAGGGAAGTGTATTTTAGTAGGGATTACAGGTGGAATTGCAGCATACAAAATCTGTGAACTTATTAGAATGTACAAAAAAAATGGTGCGGATGTAAAAGTTATTTGTACTCCAAACGCAATGAATTTTGTTACTAAATTGACGCTTCAAAATTTATCTCAAAATGAAGTTTATGTACAAGAGTTTGATGTAAAAGAGTGGAAACCAGAACATATCTCTTTGGCTGATGAAGCTGATATTATGGTTATTGCCCCAGCTACTGCAAATACTATTTCAAAAATCGCTCAAGGAATTGCTGACAATCTTTTAACATCTGTTGCTTGTGCATTTTCTAAAAAAATAATTATTGCACCTGCGATGAATTGTAATATGTGGAATAATGAAACTGTTCAAGAAAATATTAAAAAATTACAATCTAAGGGTGTTGAAATTTTAGAGCCAGAAAGTGGATTTTTAGCGTGTGGTTATTTAGGTAAAGGCAGATTATGTTCATTAGAGAAAATATTTAATGAAACAGTTGAGGCTCTAAGTTACTCTCAAAAACTCGCAGGTAAAAAGGTTGTAATCACATCAGGTGGAACAATTGAGGATATTGATCCTGTCCGTTATATTTCAAATTATTCATCTGGGAAAATGGGTTTTGCTTTGGCAAATGTTGCAAAAGAAATGGGTGCAGAAGTAGTTTTAATTACAACAAAACCATTTGAAGCTCCTTATAAAATTGTAAAAGTTAAATCAGCTCTTGATATGCAAAAAGCGGTGGAAGACGAATTTGAGACCTCTGATATTGTTATTATGGCGGCTGCGGTTGCAGATTACAGAGTTAAAAATCAAGCTGAGCAAAAAATGAAAAAAGTTGCAGGGGTAAACGAAACATTGACTTTGGAATTGGTTCAAAATCCTGATATTTTAAAATGTTTATGCGAAAAGAAAATTCATCAATTAGTTGTTGGATTTTGTGCAGAAAGCGAAAATTTATTAGAAAATGCAAAAGAAAAAATCGCTAAAAAGGGTTGTGATTATTTGATTGCAAATGATATTTCAAGAAGTGATATTGGTTTTTCATCTGATGACAATGAGGTTACAATTTTGGAAAAATCAGGAAAAATAGAAAAATTAGAAAAAGCATCTAAAAAGGTTATTGCAAGGAAAATATTAGAGTATATTTATGAATAAATACGAAATCATTAGAAAAATTGAAAATTTTGCACCTGTGGAAACTGCAGAAGCGTGGGATTGTGTTGGTTTTATGGTAGAAACCAAACGAGAAAATGTTTATAGAATAATGGTTTGTTTGACTGTTACGGATATGGTTGTAGCTCAAGCAAGGCGTCAAGAATGTGATATGATAATTTCTCATCATCCATTATTTGAAGTCCCTATTTCTTGGGCTGATATTGATATTTATTCGGCTCATACAAATCTGGATAAGGCAAAAGGTGGTACAACTGATACTATAATTGATGCGTTATATTTGGATGATTATAAGATTGAAATCGAGCACGAATTTTTGAGAATGATTGATTTTAAAAAAGATGTTTCTATTGATGAATTTGTCGAAATGTTTAGAGGGTTATCTCCAAATGTTCGTTATATAAATAATAAAAAGGTTGATTCTGTGCGAAAAGTTGCTTTTTGTGCAGGTAGTGGTTCGGAATTTATTTCGGAAGCAAAAGATTTAGGTGCTGATGCTTTAGTTACTGGAGATTTAAAATTCCATACTGCGTTGGATTCAGATATCGTAGTGGTTGATATGGGTCATTTTGAGTCTGAAATTATCATTCGTCCAGTGTTGAAAAACCTTGTGGGCGAGGGTATTGAAGTTATTTATGCGGAAGAAAAATCACCTTTCATATATTAGGGTAGGGTAAATATTAAAAAATGACAGAATTTACAAGAGATGAGATAATTGAAATTTTAAAAGATGATACCAAAAATGATTGGCTATTTTCTCTTGCAGACGAAGTTAGAAAAAAATATGTTGGGGATGAAATTCATCTAAGAGCATTGATTGAATATACAAACATTTGTAAAAATGCTTGCAAATATTGTGGTTTAAGATGTGAAAACAGACAACTTGAACGTTATAGATTGACCCCTGAAGAAATCATAAATCAAGCATATAATGCTGTTGAGATGGGGTTTAAGACAGTTGTTTTACAAGGTGGAGAAGACGCTTTTTTCTCGAAAGATGTGATGTGCGAAATAATTACAGAAATTAAAAGAGCAGATGTTGCTCTAACTTTGAGTTTAGGGGAAAGAAGTTATAATGACTTGAAGGCTTTTCGCAAATGTGGTGCTGATAGGTATTTAATCAGAATTGAAACAACTGATAGAAAATTGTATAGAAAAATGCATCCTTATATGGATTTCGATAATCGAGTAAGATGTTTGAGAGATTTGAAATCTTTAGGTTATGAGGTTGGTACAGGTTGCCTTGTAGGTTTACCTGAACAAACTATTGAATCTTTAGCTGATGATATTTTATTCTTCAAAGAAATTGGTGCTGATATGATTGGTATTGGGCCATTGATTGCTCATCCTCAAACCCCATTAAAAGATGCTCAAAATGGAAGTTTAATTTTAGCTTTAAAAGTTATGGCATTAACAAGAATTATACTTAAGGATATAAATATTCCAGCTACAACAGCAATGGAAACTTTAGATCCAAATGGCAGAATTATGGCTTTGCAGTGTGGAGCTAACGTTGTTATGCCTAATTTATCACTGGAAGAACATCAAGCGAAGTATGAAATTTACCCAAACAAAGGTATAAATAGCTTGCCTTTAGAGGGTGAAAACTCGCTAGAAGCGAAATTGTTATCAATTGGTAGAACGGTTTCTACTGGTTATGGATATAGAAACAAGGAGAGAAACTAATGATTTTAGATAGAATAAATATGCCAAGTGATTTAAGAAGTCTAACAGTTGAAGAAATGAAAACTTTGGCATCTGAAATGCGTGAAGTAATTATCAAGAAAGTTAATACAATAGGTGGTCATATGGGACCAAATTTAGGGATTGTAGAAGCTACTATTGCTATGCATGATGTTTTCAATTCTCCAGTTGATAAGATTGTGTATGATGTATCTCACCAATGTTATCCGCATAAAATTTTGACAGGAAGAAAAGAAGGTTTTACAGATGCTGATAAATATTTAAAATATACAGGTTACACTGCACCAGAAGAAAGTGAACACGATTTATTTAAAATTGGTCATACTTCAACTTCAGTTTCTTTGGCTTGTGGTGTGGCTAAAGCTCGTGATATCAAAGGTGAAACACATAATGTAATTGCACTTATTGGTGATGGCTCATTAAGTGGTGGTGAAGCCTTGGAAGGGTTAGATAATGCTGCGACTTTAGGTTCAAATTTCATTGTAATAGTTAATGATAATGAAATGTCTATTGCCGAAAACTATGGCGGTTTGTATGACAATCTTAAACTTTTGAGAGATACAAATGGACAAGCTGAATGTAATTTCTTTAAGTCTTTAGGTTTTGATTATTTGTATATCGAAGAAGGCAATGATGTTGAAAAATTGATTGAAGCCTTTAGCAAGGTTAAAGATACAACTTGTCCAGTTGTGGTTCATATTCATACTGAAAAAGGTTGTGGTTTAGAATTAGCAGAAAAAAATAAAGAAGCTTTTCACTGGATGGTTCCTGGGTTGGTTGATAATTTTGGCAAACCTCAAACTGAATATGAATGTTATGAATCTATTACAAAGAAATTTATTTCAGATAAAGCGGAAAAGGGTGAGCCTGTTGTTGCAATAAATGCTGGAACCCCTGGGGTGTTTGGTTTTACTAAAGATTTTAGACAAAAGTTAGGTAAGCATTATACTGATGTTGGAATCGCTGAAGAACATGCAGTGGCTTATGCTTCAGCTTTAGCAAAATGTGGTGCAAAACCGATATTCTGTGTAATGAGTTCGTTTGTTCAAAGAACATATGACCAAATGTCGCAGGATTTATGTTTAAATAATTCACCGATTACAATGCTTGTTCATTGGGGAGGCTTGTCTGGTGCTGATGCAACTCACCTTTGCTCATTTGATATGTCATTGATTAGCAATATCCCAAATATGGTTTATCTTGCTCCAACTTGCAAGGAAGAATATCAAGCAATGCTTGAGTACTCATATAATCAGAACGAACATCCAGTTGCAATTCGAGTGCCAGCTGGTATGTTAGTTTCAACTGGGGAAAAAGATACAACCGATTATTCTCAATTGAATAAATTTAAACTTGTTGAAAAAGGTGAAAAAGTTGCGATTTTAGGTTTGGGTAATTTCTTCGCTTTGGCTAAAGAAGTGAAAGATGTTTTAAAAACTCAAGGAATTGGTGCAA
The DNA here is from genome assembly GCA_017626055.1 of bacterium. Lineage (GTDB taxonomy): Bacteria > Cyanobacteriota > Vampirovibrionia > Gastranaerophilales > Gastranaerophilaceae > Zag111. Next base: position 360,370 of record JAGAJM010000004.1, read on the forward strand.
CTTTAATTAATCCAAAATTTATTACAGGAGTTGATAGTGAACTTTTAGAAGGTTTAAAATCAAATCACTCAGTTGTTGTTACCCTTGAAGATGGTATGTTAGATGGTGGTTTTGGTGAAAAAGTTGCAAGATTTTATGGTAATTCTGATATGAAAGTCCTAAACTTTGGTGGATTGAAAGAATTTACTGATAGAGTTTCAATTGATGAGCTTTATGAACGTTACCATTTAACGCCAGAATTAATTGTTAAGGATGTAACAAAAATATTAAAATAATTAGCAAAAAATATTTTTTACAATTTTTATAAGGGTATAACTCAAAGGAGATACTATGTCTAGTAAAGTAGTTCGTGAACCCATTAGATGCCTCTTATCAACTCAAACAAAGGGAAAACAAACAATAAATGAATATATGCTTAAATCTGGTAAATATATAACCGAAGTTATTACTGATTTAGGGCAGGGGCAGACAGGAACTCGTGAAATATTCAGAAATTCCTCAAAGGCCAATGATGTTGAAAAAGTTGTAGATAAAGTTTTTGGCAGATTAGAAGTGTTTTACCCAGGGCGTGTTGGTGTAATTCAAGAAGTTGATGGTATGAAATGTTCAATGCCAGACATCACAATTGATAAATTGATTAAAGTGGCTCAATAATAAAAAAATAAGAATACAAAAAATCACCTGTAATGGGTGATTTTTTGTTTTGACATAATATGTAATTTATACTAAGATATCTTTGGGATATATGGATTTCCCATAAAATCTAGTCGAAATTTTGGAGAAAATAGAAAATGATTACTATAACCCCGAATTTAACGACCAAAAATGTTTCGTTGAATTCAAGTGTGAAAAATAATAACCAAACAATTAAAATGTCTGAAAATATAAGTTTTGCAGGTGGTATTAAGCCTCAAAAATCTGTGAAAAGTATTATTTCAACATTAGGTGATACATTTAATTTCTTTATTAATAAAATCGTTAAATCAGAAAAAGGTTTGTCTGAGAAAGAAGTTGCAAGTCTTCGAGGTCAGCTTGATATGACAGAAGTTGAACTTCAAAGATTGCAAGAACGTCGTTTACAGTTAGGCAGACTTTTAGATTATGATAAATTGAGAAAAGATGGGTATTCTGGGGCAGAAGTTAGTCGTTTTGCACAAGAAGACGACTTTGCGATTATGAATGCCCAAAGATATATTGACCACGATCTAGAACTTAGGGAACGTATGTTTGGTTATCCTGCTAATATGACCAAAGATTCAGCGATGACAAGATATCTAAGAATTAGAGAAACTGAACTTCCATTGATGAATAATTGCGGGGACCCGTATGATGCTGGAAATTATTTGATGGATAGTAAAGGTTATGAACAAGCTTTGTTGAATAAGTTGTTTAAACATTTTGGTTTAGATGTTGAAAAAGGTGCAAAGCCTTGGGGCTATATTACAACAGGTGGTTCTGAAAGTAATAAATGGGGTATTCATAATGGCTTGAGAAAATTCCCAAATGGTAGAGTTTATTACTCTCAGTCAGCTCATTATAGTGTTGGAAAATCTGTAAAAATTGGTTTTGATAATAGTAAAAACGATATTACTTTAATCAAACACTCTGAAATTTCTCTTCAACCAAATTCTGAAAAAATTGATACAGATATTTTGTTGTCGCAGATTAGACAAAACTGGGCAACAAATCAAGAACCTGCGATTTTATTATTAACATCTGGAACAACAAAAACAGGTGCAGTTGATGATGTTGAATTTATTTCAAGAACCTTAAAAGCTGAAAATATTCCTCATTATATACACCTTGATGCTGCATTGTTTGGTGGTGTTGCAAGAAATCAAATTAATGCTCCAAAGACTCCAAATATTGAAGAACTTGGAATTGATTCAATTTCAGTGAGTTTGCACAAGTATTTTGGTAATCACGATGTAAAAAGTGTTGTGATTACCAGAGAAACACCAAATGCTCCGAAAGTTGACTATATCGGACAATACGATAGCACAACTGCAGGTTCAAGAACATTTAACCCATTTTCTTCGCTTCAAAGAGTAAGTGAAACTCTTGATAGAACAATGCCTGAAGAATATGGTAGAAATGTTGCTCTTTTTGAATCTATGTTGAAAGAGTTTAATATCAAATATTCAAGAGCCGAAAATTCTAATATCTTTGTTATTGATGAACCATCAGCTAAAATTTCGCAAAAATATCAACTTTCAGATTTTGAAGATAATGGTGAAAAGAAATCACACATAATTATTTTCCCATATCACAAGCCAGAAAAAATGTTGGAACTTGTTAGTGATTTAAGACGAGATATCAAAACCAGAAATTAATTGGTGTAAAGGTAAAGTATAACTTTTTACTTTGTAGGTAAAGAATCGATTTCTTTTCTTAAAAAGTCAACTTCGTGATTATAAGGTTCGTTTGCTCTTTTCCAGAAACTACGAAATGCGTTTCTCATATCATCAAACATAACAAGTGTTGTTCTAAATCTTGTGCCATCAGGGAATGTAGCCCCATCAATAATTGAAAATTTATCTTGAAGCCAGTCAACTGCATCTTCTAAGGCTTCTTTTGAGTCTTCAACTCTAGCTCTTACTTTATCTTCAAAAGTTTGGCTTTTGAGATAATTTGTATGGTGTTCGATTTCTGCTTTTGAAGCGTTTACAAATTTGTCAGATTCAAGTGATTTTGTAAAATCTAAGAATGGTGAGTGACTACGGCATGCGAAGAAGTTGCATGATTGTGTGCTTGGGTAAATAAAATATTTGAAAGCACTATCTTTAGCTGCGGGTCTTACGGCTGCTTCAATGCTATAAAGGTCCCCATCATTAACAAGTTGAACAACCAAACCATCTTCACGCTTTCCTAACTTTGTAAGGTTTGCAACTGCAAGTCTGGTATTCTCAAATCCTTCTTTTCTAATTAAATCTGGCACCATTCTTTTTAAGGCTTTGATAGTCTTTTTTGAATAATGCATACCAAAAGCTGGTGAATTTTCTGAATATCCGTTAACTTGCATGTGAACCTCCTAATCGTGTTGTTATTGTATCCAAAACGAAATAAAAAAGCAACAAAAAAGGCTGATTTATCAGCCTTTTGTTAATTATTTTATGGGTTATTTTGTTTCTATTCCGTAGAAGTTTGGGTAACCCTCATTGAATGCTTTTACAATAGCTTTGGCAAATCTTTTTGGAGTATCCCAATAAGCTAAGTGAGCAGTGACAAATGTTCTTGGAACATAATTGTTAGATTTGTTATAAATAAAACCTCTATAAGCTCTTCTCCCTAGGATTATACCAGTATCTTTTTGGATTTGTTCTAGTGTGAAGTTTTCAGAATTAGAAAATCCAAACGGATCATTGCTATAATTTACTGTTAGGTAGAATACATCGTTTTCGATTATTGATTTTGCCATTAAACGAGAAATGTTGTTTATGCTTGTGTCATCTTTTGTGAAATCTGAATAGAACAATCTAACAGGTGAAGCAAATCCGACAACACCTTTTACAGTTCCTCCAGGGAAACAAACTTGGCTTGTGAATTTGTCCAAGTTTGCATAATTTTTCTTGAAAACATCCATATCTGGATTTGGATCATATTTGCCAGTTCTTGGATTGAATTTTACCAAATCTGCTTCAACTAATGCATCAAAACAAGTTGGTTGAGCAGGATTGTTTTCTATTATTTCATCTATTTCTGCTCCATATTGACCTTTGATTAGTTCTGATGGAATTGAGTTAGCTTTGTTTAGGTAATATTGATAAGTAACAAATGAACCAGCACTATAACCAAGAAGTACAACTTTGTTACCTTTTGCAACTTCATTATTTACTACAATGTGCAAATCATCAATTACTTTTGTCATATTTTGATGTTGTTGTACCCAAACGGCATCGTGTAAGCAGTGTGCAAATAATGAACGTGCTTGGTGTGCAATTTTAGGTGAATATTTAGATGCTGATGCCAAATCCTGATCTAATTTTTTGATAACTTCTAAGCTTCTATCTCCCCAATAAAATGTCACAGGTTCTGGGTTGATTACGTATCTTCCGTTGTTTAGAAAGTTTTCTTTAATCATATCGTTTTCTTCAAAACGTTGTTTGATTTGAGGGTGTAATTTTTTAACATCTTCTAGGAAAGCAATTTTAAATTTCTCACGATTTTTGTAAGTTAAATTGTTTGAACCATTGATATAAATGAAGGTTACTCCAGTAGGTTCTTCTGTTGCTTTAGCTGGCATGTTTAACCCAAAAACCATAGCTAATAAAGACAATGCAATAATAAACTTTTTCATACTCCTAACTCCTTATAAAAGTTGTATTTATTTTTCAAAATTATAACAGAAAACAGTAATTAATTTACAAGTTATTAGAAAAAGTTTTGACTAAACATTTCGTTTATTTGGTTAAATCCATAAAGCAGAACAATAAGTGCGATTATTCCGACAAAAACAATCATCAATGGTTCTAAGAATTTAAGCATAACATCTAATGAAACTCTTAGTTTTGTTTCATAATCATATGCTACTGCAGCAAGTGTTTTTTCAAGTTCCCCAGCTTTTTCACCAGTTGCAATTTGAGAGATTGCGTAATCTGAAAATAACATTGTTGCCCCTAGTGCAGTTGTTAGTTCACAACCTTGCTGAACTCTAGGTACGACTTGGCTTAATTGTCTAACTTCTTCTGGGATATGAACAACTGTACTTGATAAGTATAATGCTTCTGAAATAGGAAGTCCTGCGGCATAAGCAAGCGAAAGTACTGAAAAATAATTCGAGTATGTATAATCTTTAATTAGATTTTTAAAAGGTTTAATGGTAGCTAGTTTAGATATGATTTTTGATGTTAGATTTTTGTTTTTGTACAGAGCAAAAGCTATTGCACCCATTATTCCAAAGGTAAGAAGAATTTGGAATATTGATTTAATTGCGATAACAATTATTGATGTACCAGTAGCTAGCATTTTAGCCGTAAATACCTCAAATATAAAACTTTTAAAGAAAACCGCAACAAAAACTGCAAGACAAAATATAATGAGTGGATATGTCGCTTTCGAAATGACGTCATTTTTCACTTTTTCTTGTATCAGAATATTGTTAGTGATTCCAGACAGAGTTTCTTCTAATTTCCCAGACTCTTCACCAGCTACAATAAGCATAGTATATGCCTTACTAAGAGCTGTTGTGCAAGGTTTCATAGCTTCTTTTAGAGAATGTCCTTTTCTTACTCCTTGCAAAATTATTGCACATATAGATTTAATTTTTTGATTAGGAGTTGAATTGTGGATAGCATTAAAAATTTCAAATGTTGAATGTCCTGATTTGTATAAAGAGTAAAAAGCATTGAAAAAGTCTTTTTTCTCTTGAATAGAAAGGATTGTTTTTTCTGAGAAATTCACGCTTACATTTATGTTTTGTGCGGGGATATTTTCTTCCACTTTTTCTTTTATTTCAAGAAGGGTGTAACCCTTTTGCTCTAATTTTAATGCTGCTTCAGATAGGTTTTCCGCATAAAAAGAATCTTGAATAATTTCGCCTTTTGAGTTTTTAACTTTAAAAATAAAATAAGCCATAAAAATATTATATAAGGTTTTATAAATTTTAGCTACTAATTAAAAAAAGAGCCCTTACGGACTCTTTTAATTGGCTGGGGCGGAAGGATTCGAACCTCCGAGATGGCTGGACCAAAACCAGCTGCCTTACCACTTGGCGACGCCCCAATGTTTCGGCTACATTTTTTATTCTATTCGGTGAAAATTTATTGTCAATAATAATTTTTTTATTCGTTTTTGTAACGTTTTATTGCAACGCCCAAAATATTTGTAAATTCTTTATCTTCAGCATCATTACTTTTGGTATGAATATCAACTATATTTCATACCAACCAAACATTTATCCTAGCTCTCGTAAGTCCACTGCAAAACCATCTTTTACAGGTGGAATTATTCCAGAAGCTCTTACTCATGTTCATATTGGGTCAAAAGCGGATGGTTTTATCGGTAAAATCCGTGTTCGTCTTGCTGATGGCGGAGAAGCAATTCTAAATGTTTTTAAAAAACGCATGGGTCTTGATATGGAAAACTATAAAATTATCAATGACTATGATGAATTAATCGGTGAAATGGTTATGAAAGTAAAAAGATCAACTTATGTAGATCCTTGTAACTCAAGTCCAGTTGGTCCAAATTATGTGTTTGTTGATATGCTTAAAAACTATACCCGTCCAGGAACTCCAGATCATAATCCAAAAATCCCTCATCACAAAGATATTGGAACCCGTTTGTTACAAATAGCACAACGCAGAAGTGATGAAGCTTTATGTAATGGAGAATTAAAACTTAATTCAAAAGGCGAATCAAGAGATTGGTATTTGAATGTAATTGGTATGAAACAAGAATTCCCGCCAGAAAAATCAATGTATCATTTCCAAATTCATAATCCAAATATTTTATATCTTCCACCAGAAGCTAAAGAACCTTTATCAAGATTACGTGGTGGTTTATAGAGGTAAACCTAATTTCTTACTAATGATTTTTCTTAACCATGTTCCCAATGCGTAACCGCTTGAGGTCATCCCAGGAAGTGGTATCCAGCAAGTAAATAATGCTGTAACTGCAGGTAAGTGAGGTAAAACTCCTCTTTTTGTAGCTTCTTTTGCTCGTGTTCCTACTCCAGTAAAAATACTCTGGTTTTGTCTTTTGGCGATATTTGCACCATGTTTCCATCCAGTATAGACATTTTTAGGCATTTTACGTACGTTGTAAATGTCTTTGAATATAGTTTTAATTAATCCCTTTACTGGTGCCATGCGCAGTTCTACCTAAAAATAACCTTACCTATTTATTAAAAGTTTTTTTTGTGAGGCAAATTGCTATTTTGAAAAATATTTGTAACAAATTTGTAAATTTGAAAAATTGTCGTATCGTTTCTGCGTAATGTTTTTAGGTTCTACATCTTTCATATGATTACCTTTTTTTGGTTTTTATGGTATCTTTTAATTATGAATAATACGTTTAAAATTATATTGTTTGCAGCTACATTTTTAATAATGATTGGTTTAGGTATTTTTGGATTATCAAATTTAAAAGTTGATGATTTCCACAAGGCTGCGATTGTTTTTGTAGTTGATTCTTCTGCGTCTAATCAGAAGAATTTACCAGCTCAAAAAATGCTAATTAGACAACTTTGTTCAATGTTAGACCCAGAAGATCATATAAAAATCTTGAGGGTTTCTGAAGATTCGTATTTGATTTATGAAGGTTCTCCTCAGTCAAGTGCTGATGTGCGCAAATCTATGGAAAAATTTACTCAACTTGATACAAATGAGTATGGTACAGCTTATGGTTTGGCATTGGATAAGGCTTTCAAACACGCTATGACAATGGATAAGGAAGGTTATATTCCTGCAGTTGTTGTGATTGGTGATTTGGAAAATGAAGGTGACACAAATAAACAGATTGATTGGGAAACTTTACCTGAAGATGTTTCTAATATAAAAAATCAAGCTGATGATTTTACAATGATGTTCCTATATGCCGCTCCAGAAAAACTTGATTTGGTTAAAGAAAAATTAAATCCTGTTTTGGGCGAAAATAAACTTATTATAGGTAATGAGGTTGCATCAAATAAATCATTAAGACGATTCTTAAATGCTATTGGAAGGTAATCTTATGAAGGTTGTTATAAAATTTGGCGACAACTTAAAAGAGTTCGAAAATCAAGATACTATTGTGATTGGCAGTAGTGTTGGTTCTGACTTTGAAGTTCCAAATATGGCATCAACTGATGTTATAAAAATGGTTTATGCTGAAAAGTATAACAACTATGTTTTGATGAATGTTTCTCAAAATAAAGAACTTTTATGTAATGGTAAAACTTTTTCAAAACTTCTAGTAAATAAGGTGTTTACTATTGCTGGTGCTGGCTTACCAAAATCTATTGAGGTTGAGGTAATAATAGATTCAAGTTTAGATGCAAGTAATAATCAGGAGATGAGTATGCAAAATAATAACTTAAGACCTAATGTTCAAACTGCCAGAGCTTCTGCTCAAGGTAAAGATGTTTTTGATCACGATGTTGAAAGACAGAGAATTGCGATTATTAAAGAAATTGGGTTTAAGTTATTGGAACTTAAAGCAAATATTAAATCTGCTGGTATTACAACTTTTGTATTAAATGTAGCGATGGTTATTTTATCAGTAGTGTCATCATTTGCTATTACAAACTTTTTATTAGGTTTTAAAATTGATAACACATCTTCTGTGTTGAATTTAACTACAAACTTTGGGTTTTTAATCTGTGTAACAGCTATTGTTGTTGCAATTTGTTTGATTTTAAAACAAGGTGTATATTCACTTTTAGATTTTAATCAACACAAAAGATTAGGTGATTCTAATATTGCGCAAAAAGCGATTATCGGAATTGCTGGTTTATTCTTGTTTATTGTATATGTTATGAATTTGTTCTATTACAAAGCTATCCCAGGATTTGCTGCAGCATCAATATTTGTCTCATTATTATTTGTTGGTGCGTTAGCAACTGTTACTGTTGGTGGTGGCTATTTCAAATATCAAATTAAAAATTATAAACAACATCTTCAAGCTTGTGAATATAGAGAAGATTTTGAAAATGTTATGAAAAGTTATAGAGGTTTGATTTCATCTTATGTAAATAAAATGAGTCAAAACAAAATTAATACTGTAAAAAGTAACTTAGTAAATAATCAAATGAAAATGGTATTAGAAGCATTTATTGGACTTTTAACTGCTCCATTCTTGGCATATGGTGTGTCTAATACTCTAGCAAGTTGTTTCCCTGAAGCTGCAAACTGGGTACGTATTTCTGGTTTAAGATTCAGCCCGATTTTCTTGGTATTAGCTTCATTCTTGATTATTTTCGCATTCTTCTCATTTGTAAGAGCGTTCACTATTGGTAAACAAATCAAGGCTTCTGAGATTATCAAGTTTGATGGGTTCCACGATTACGCAAGTCATGGTGTAACTGTTCTTGGTTTAGATTCTATGAGAAGTTTAGAACGTGAGAAAAATGTTGTTATGTTTATTGCTTGCTTCATTATTTTAATTGAGTTTACAATGAACGTATCATATTTTATTACTGAAATTGGTGGCGATATTCAAGGTATGTTCTTGAGTTTTGTAACTGCATTAGTTCCAACAGCATTATTGATTGCTGAAACTCATATGCTAAGTGCTACTATGTTCAAAATCAATAATTATAGTGAGTTGTTAGAAACTTTGGATTAGTGATCTATGAATAAAATTTTATGGCTAGGCGCCTTGATCGTATTTGTATTTGTGACAGTTTTTGTTGTTTCTTTAGATACAACTCAGACTCATCGTGTACAATTTAGTAATCAAGATTTTGCCATAAAAAATGAAGGTAACGAAGTTGTTAATAATTCAATTCATGGCACAAATGCAAATGTAAAATTTAGTGATTCAAAGTTTACTAATAAAGGTATTTCAGCCACAGATACTAAGTTGAATTTAAACTCAACAAAAGTTGGTTTAAGTGATTCTTCAAATTTGAACGTAAAAGATGTGAGTATCGGTAATTCTTCTGATTTTAATTCTAAGAATGTGAAATTTAAAGATAATTCAAAATATTCATACCAAGGAACTGAATTTGGAGATAAAGCAGCAAATTATGGTAATCAAGATTTGGATTTTGAAACTCAGAGTACTGGATTTAAAAATTCAAACCCAATTGAATATAAGAATTTAGATACAGAACATTTGGATAATGTTCTTGCTAACGCTAAAAATTATAAATACCAAAGTACAGATGTAAGTAACAAACCATTTCAACAAAAATCAAGATACCAATATAAAAATATTGATTGGAATACTTGGAGAAGTGAATTCGTTAATAAAATTCTTGATGATAGTTTAACTATTCGTAGTTTAGATACCTATGGTCAAGGAGCTTGGTTCTTTTATTCTTTTGATGTTTCAAGTGAGGGTAAAATTTCGAATATTACTATCAAGTCAATGTATTTAAAAGATGAAGATAAGAAAAGAGTTGCACAACTAATTCAAAGTTATCAATACAAAGAAATTACAGTTTTTCCTGCAAATACGAATCGTAAAAGTGCAAGAGTTTCAGCAGTCATGATGCTTTCAAATGAAACAAAACACTCTTCGCCAAATGATTTTAATGATTTTGAGCAAATAAGATTAAAAATCAAATAATTATTCAAAGAATTCTATAATCCTACCAACCAATGTTGGGGGATTATTTTCTAAAGTTGAAGTTGTGATATCTATTGAATATTTATCGTTAAGTTCTTTTTGCACTTGTTTTAAAGGTGTTTGCATGATTTTTCTAATAGCGTCGTCATCAGCTAATTTCATACTTTCCCCTTCGCCAATAATTTGGTATGCAAAATCTTTATTTTCGTGCCAATTGATAACAAATTTTCTTTGATATCCACAATATTTACCATTCTCTTTTATAGAGTTAAAGTCTGTTTCAATAGTAATGTCGTGTAATTGTCTTAATCTTGAGATTAGAGGGGATTGCTCAATTGTAGATACAATTCTTTCGTGAAAATTCCCGATTATATCAAATTCTCCAGATTTTTTCTTTGTAGGAACAAATGTTGATAGTTGCTTTACTAAATCTTCGGCTTGTTCAAACTGATCAAATAAAGATGAATGAACATCGCTTTTAAAAGTATCAGAACTAGAAAAACTATCGACCCTTGAGTTGTCTTTTTTTATACTGAAATCTAGTGGTTGTTTGATTATTGTCTTATTTCCTTTTTCGATAGCAATTCCTGCAACTCTTTCGCTGAATGGATTTTTCCCAAAATGAAAATACCCAAGGACAATGTTGATTAATGAGTTGTCTTTTTGATTTTGGTCAACTTTGTCTAACATTTTTGCAGGGGTGATGGTGCCATATTTTGATATAAATTCATCGTTTGGCGCAACTGCAAGTTTTAAATACATTTCGTGTTGTTTTAAGATTTCTGGTAAATCCTTAATGATGTTTTTCTTGATTTTTAACGCAGTAAAACTAACGGGGTGCGTATATTTATTATCTATTTCCACTTACATATCCTCTAAAAAGTTGTCTATGCTTATATATTGCACAAAAAAAAGAGGTTTGTAAACCTCTTTTTTTTAATTATTTGAATTCTTGTCCAGTGATTACTTTAGCAATTCTTTGAAGTACAGAGTCTTGTTTCATTTCGTCCCAAGACTTATACAATGCTTTGTGAGCTTCAAATCCTTCTCTTGTAACACGTAAGAATAATGGATTTTCTGGATTATCTTCTAACATTTCTACAATGATTTCTTCCATTCTAGTTGGGATTCTTATACTCATTGCAGTTGTTTTTACACGTGGGTCTTCGTTTGTTCCAATATTTTTCATTGAACGGATGAATGTCACAGGAGGATCTGAAAGTTCTTGAACAATCTTGTTCATGTAATCATCCCCTTTGTATGCACTAATTTTTCTTAGTCCGTCAAAGTTTTCAAGTTTTCTCTCTTCTCCAACTCTTAAAGATTTATACATTCTGTTAAGTGTTGAATCTTCGATATCTCTAACTGGGTGAAGTATTGCAGATACAAATTCATCCATAATATCTTGGATACCTTTTGTATGCAGTTCTGGTAAATTTACCTGTTGGCACACTACACCTAATGCTCTTCTTGGATTATGTGTATGTGTAATCTGAGGTATAAACCCAACATTGTAAACTTTCATATATTATATCCTTTCTGAGAGTTGTATTTCTATTTAAATATTTGCAGAGATTAAAATTAATTTGTTCATATAATACTTGTAAAAAATATTTTTTGCTACTCTTTTAGTAAAAATATTACAAATTTGTAATAAATTCATATAGCCGTACCACGCCTTTTTTTGAGCTATGTGCTATTATGTTCTTATGATAAAAGAAGAGATAAAAATTTTACTATCCGTTGATGAGCATGCCCTTGAAGAAAATCAAATTTCTTCAAGAATGATGACTAATTTAGATGAATTTATTTTACAATCTTCAGTATCAGAATCTAGTATTACTGCGGAAGTTTTTAATATCTATAAAAAATTCGTATCAATGAAGCAAAATGCGCCAGAGGGTATGAAAAATGAATTGTTTCTTGCTATGCGTAATTATATTAAAGAACGAACTTCTGTTGGTGCATATTTAGATGCACTTTTTATGTATAGATTTTTACTTGTTAAGTCGAAAATTTCTACTGCAAGTTATCACGAAATCGCAGAAATTCTTACTAATTTAGGTCAATATGAATTGGGCTTAGAGTTTATTAAATTATACGAGCGTGTTGAAACTAACAAACCCTTGCGTATTCTTACAATGGCTAATTTTTATAATTTGCATATGAAAGATTATAGAACTGCTATTAAGTATTACGAACAGTATTTGAAGATAGATGAAACAAAATCTGTTGTTTATACTATTGTGGCAAGTTTATATGCTAAAGAATATGGCGAATTGAGTTTAAAAGATCAGATTTATTACTTTGAAAAAGCCTACAAATTAAAACCAAAAGATAGATTAATCCTACATGGTTTGGCTTTTGGATATGAAAAATATGGAGATAGAAGTAAAGCTAATCGTTTTTATCAAGAATTATTAGAGGTTGATCCAACTGCAACTGATTATTATAACTACGGAGCATTTTTAATTAGTTGTGGTGAATTTGAGCTTGGTCATAAGTATTTTACAAAACGTTTTGAAACTGGGGATATAAATCTAAAATACCCATTAGAAAATGATATTGAACGTAAATGGGATTTTAAATCTGATATTTCCAGCAAAACTCTACTTGTTCATTATGAGCAAGGTTTTGGTGATACTTTTATGTATTGTAGGTTTGTGCCGTTGTTAAAAGGTATTGCAAAAAAAGTTGTGTTTGTTGTTCAGGATGAAGTGTATGACCTGATAAAAGGTTCAAAATTCTTGACAGGTATAAAATTGGTGTCGTCAAAAGAAGATTTGTCTAAAGTTAAATATGATGTGCATATGGCACTTTTAGATACTCCTTTTGTGTTAAAAACCAGACCGAATACAATTCCAACTCCAGAGGGTTATTTAAAAGTTAGCACTGCAAAAGTTAAGGAATATGGAAAGCTATACATAAAACCAACAAAGAAAATAAGAGTTGGGGTGGCTTACCAAGGTGATAAGTCTGCAAATTATAATGGCAGAGATATAGATTTTACTAGATTTAATAGAATTTTCTCACTTGAAGGATTTGAGTTTTATTCATTAACTAAAGACGTTGTTGAAAGTGATAAAGTTGTTGCGTTGGGTGATACTTTTAAGGATTTTACTGATACGGCTTGCGCTATTAAAAATATGGATATTGTGATTTCTACTGATAATGTTATTTTGAACTTAGCTGGAGCTTTAGGGGTGAAAAGTTATGCATTGTTTAATAAACACCCTAATTTTAGATGGTATCAACTGAATGGTGAAAATGTAGGTTGGTATAGGTCAGTTATGGCTATTCAAGCTGAGGAAAATAATTGTTGGACAACAGTTTTTTCTGAATTAATAAATATTTTGTGTGAATATCGAAACAGATAGCAAAAATATTTTTTAGGCGTTTTCATGCTTGTGTTATGAAAATTAATCCAATATCGTTCGGACAAACATTTGTAAATAGTTCATTCCAGAATTTATCTTATGAGAATAAAGAAAAATTGGGCCCATCAATTGCGATTGGTGAATATTTTCCGATGGATATTTTTATGGGTGCAAGAGGAAGTAATGAGTTAGTTGTTGAAATGACAAGGGCTAATGAATGGGATTATTTATTTAGCTCTGGAGAAATAGAACCAACAGAAGAAAATATTGCTTCTTATCATATACAAAAAGCCTTTGAATATGTTTATGAAGCAATACATGGTAAAAAGAAATATCCAGTTGAAAAGTTGATTATAAGGGATTTAGATAATTTAGACTCAAAAGATATTATGGATAAAATTGTAGATGCTGTTGAAGACTACAATGAAAAACACAGAAAACTTTTTGAAAATTAATGGATTGTGGTAATGCAATAATTTTTGTACTACCATAGGAAGGTATTGTTAAGAGGTTTTAAATGAAAACGAGTAAAGTAAATTATTTCACAATGGTAAGGAATAACCTAACACAAGTTGGGCAGGTTGCCAATGTTGAGATAATTGATGCAAAGCTTGCTAATTTTAAAACTCCTGTATATCAAAGGCGATTACCAAATAAGTTGATAGCATTATCATATAGAACAAAACCATCAGAAAATGTAATTGTAGATACTGTTGAAATTGTGTCATCAAAGGGTGTAGAGGCTATAAAAACTACGACATTGACTAAATTAACTAAGGGAGAAACTGCACAGTATTTACAAGTTATAACTAAAAAGTTTTTGGATGACTTGGGTAATGTAGCCAGAACCTTGACAAAACAAAGGTTTATCAAGTAGAAAAGAAAAGGCTTGATTTTTAATATTTAGCGTAGATAATTAATTATGCAAAGCGAATATATCGCGGGATGGAGCAGCTTGGTAGCTCGTCGGGCTCATAACCCGAAGGTCGTTGGTTCAAATCCAGCTCCCGCAACCATTTAGTAAAAAAGAGTTTTGATTTAATCAAAACTCTTTTTTTGTTTAATTTTTAAATATTTTGTTTAATATTGTAGAAAGTGTTACTATTACTGCTTTTTGACTAATTTCATTTCTATTGATTTAAATTGTAAATTTTTGTAAAGATTTCAAAAACGGAGATATCCTTAATTTTTTATCTTAAAAATGGGTTATCATATCCTTGTGGTTAATAAATTAAGGAGGAAAATTTATGTTAACACCAAGAGAAAAAGAAGTTTTAGAGTTAGTTTGTAAAGGATACTCAAATTCTCAGATTGCTAATGAACTGATTATAAGCACTCATACAGCAAAGGCTCACGTTACATCAATCATTAGGAAGTTAGGATTAGAAAATCGGACTTTGGTTGCTTGCTATGCTGTTCAAAAACATCTTGTTGATATTGATTTTGAATCGATGAAATATCTCAAAGATTATTAAAGATATAATGGTGCAATTACGGGGTTCTGCTTGGGCTCCGTAATTGTTTATTATTGTTGAATGTATAAAAACTGGACAAATAATAAAATATCTACTTGCAAGAAAAAATTTTCGTGCTAAGATAAAGGAACACAAGCCCTGGTAGCTCAGCTGGATAGAGCAACCGCCTTCTAAGCGGTAGGTCATTGGTTCGAATCCAATCCAGGGTGTATTTTTTTGCCCTTGTCAGATTTTCGTGGCATTTTCGTGGCATTAGTTAAAATAATATAAATGTTGATAGTATTAGTATTATAGTTTTTCGGACACTTTTTATAGTTTTTCGGACACTTTTGAAATCGGTTTTTGCCATTCTTAATCGCTATGATTGGCTTTGTGTTTGAGTTGTACCTGCTTCCCCAAGTCTGAGAGTCGGGGTTTTGAAAAGTCCGAAATGTCCGGTTATTAGGACGAAAATGTCCGGTATCTTTCCATAAAATTTTATAAAATTACCAAGTTTCCCTATTATATTTGAATTGCGGCCAAGTGCAAAAAGCGGACATTTTGTGCAATTTACCAATCAGAATTTATACTAAACTCGGAAGAAGCCCGCAAATTGTGCTTTTTAGAATTATAATTATTTCGCATAATTCTATGATATTTACCCCTAAGTCGGAAGTAATTTTTTAGTGGGAAATCGCTTCCCTGACTTTATTTTTCAAATATTATATCGAAATAAATTCCAAAACTTATGTATGACTTTTCTAAAAGTATGTGTAAAAAATATCGGATTAATTTTACCCCTCAAAGCTGGAAGCAGAATTGAGAGAAAGTAGCAGATTTTTGCTAAATAATAAATTCAAACCCTGTTTAAATTGCGTTTAAAAGGTGTTCAAAAGCAGTTTTATAAAATTTTCTGCTTAAAATTCAGATATAATGGAACACAAAACAACACATTTCCCCCTCAAACACTTCCATTTTGAGAGAAACCAGTCTAACATACAGTAGCTTCAATAATAAATAAGGATACGGCATGGCAGAAATTAATAATAACGATATTTGGATTGATGTTGAAACACTCGCGAAATTGAAAAACATTACTCGTCGAGCTGTTCGGCTTGCTCTTAATCAGAATAAATATGAATACAAAGTTGAAAATATTAGAGGCGGAAAAACATACAAAATTAAATTATCAACACTTGAAGAAGAACTTCAGCTTAAGTATTTTCAGGAATATTATGATGATTATAAAACGTGTGAGAATGAAGTTATTGAACTATCTAATCTCAACATAAAACAAGAAAAACTTATATCCGAAAACCAGAGAAAAATTGCACTCGCAAAGTATGATCTGATTTATGCTTGGCTTGATTTTAGAAAAGAATACAAAAGGGACAAGTTGAAAACAAGCGGCAACGTACCCGATAAAGAATTTTTGCAATTATATAATACAGGAATGTTTCAGGAAGAGATTTTTAAAATCTTGGGCAAAGTCTCAATCGGCTCACTTTATCGCTGGCGGGCACTTTTAGATTATAACAAAGATTGGACGGCACTTGTCGGACAATATAAATATTCAACAAGAAAAGAATACCGAACAACCTTAAATGAAGAACAAATTAAAATATTTATACAGATTTTGTTATCACCAAGTGCGTTTTCAATAGGTAAAGCAATTTCTTTAACTAAGCATATTTTAAAAGAACGCGGGCAGGAAATTTTGCCCAAAGATATTACTTTTAGAAGGTACGCAGAATGGTTCAGAGATAATAATTTTGATAAATGGACTCTCGCAAGAGACGGAGAGAAAGCACTTAAAGATAAAGTAAGTCCGTTCATAGTTAGAAACGCAGCACTTTTAAAAGCGGGGCAAGTGCTTGTTGCCGACGGGCATACACTTAACTTCCAAGTGATAAACCCGTTTACAGGCAAACCCTGCCGAGCGACTTTGCTTGGGTTCTTGGATTGGAAATCCGGCGGGCTTGTCGGATACGACATTATGCTTGAAGAATGTACGCAAAATATTGCATCAGCTCTTCGTAACGCGATTTTAAAAATGGATCACATTCCTGAATATGTTTACCAAGATAACGGCCGGGCTTTTAAAAGCAAGTTTTTCAATGGTGATAAAAAGTTTGAGGAACTTGGTTTTACAGGAGTATATAACAAACTCGGAATAAAACCTGTCTATGCCACTCCATACAATGCTCGAGCAAAAGTCATCGAGCGTTTCTTTTTGGATTTTCAGGAGAGTTTTGAAAAGCTAATTCCAAGCTATATCGGCACAAGCATTGAAAACAAGCCGGCATATTTGATGCGAAACGAAAAATTGCACAAAAACATCCACGAAAAATTTGGCTTCACTCCAACGATAGAACAGGCTCTTAAAATGATTGATAAATGGCTTGAATTCAAACACTCGCAACCTTGTCCGAATGCTAAAGATAAAACAATTCAAGAAGTTTTAAACGAAATCGAAAAGCAAAATATTGACGAAAACTCACTTGATGATTTGATGATGGCACAAGAAATTAAGAGTATCGGCAGAAACGGAATCCGGTTTTTGAAAGCTGATTATTTTGACGAGGCACTATATGGTATCAAAGAAAAAACGGTTATAAAGTACAACCTGTTCGATTTGTCGTATATTAAGGTTTATTCAATGAAGGGTGAGTTTATCTGTAAAGCAAAACGTATAACTGAAACTCATCCGCTTGCTTATCAAATGGGCGATATCAAAGATATTGAGGACTACAAACAGAAGATTGAAAAACAACAAAAGCTCCGTAGAAAAACTATTAAGGCGGTTCGAGAACATTTCAATTTAGAGGATATGGATTATATTGAAAAAGAATTGATGCAAAATATTCGTTTACCCAAACCTGAGCCTATTAAAGAAATAACGGTTCAACCTGAACCAAAGCCGAAACAGAATTTTGAACCGAAAGTTAAAACTTCAATTGTTGCAAGGCCGATATTTAAAAGTGCATACGAGCGTTATGAATGGCATATGCAGAATGGTTGTATCTGCCCTGAAGATAGAACGTGGCTTGCAAATTACATAAAATCTGACGAATACAAAGAAATATACGGAAAGGAGCAGTAATGAAAAAGGTTTTCGTAAAAACAAAGAATGTAAAACAACTAATCTCGATGATGAACCGTCTTAAAGAAAGAGAAGACGGAGTACCGGGAATGGGACTTGTTTATGGCGAACCGGGGCTTGGCAAAACTTACGCGATTACTTGGTGGGCGGCACAAAATGATGCAATACTAATCAGGAGTGCCAATCTTATGTCGGCTCGGTGGTTATTAGAAGAGATGGTTGAAGAATTAGGCGAGATTCCTTATAACAAGTTCTCGGATATCTTCAATCAAGTAGTATCGCAATTAATCAAAACTCCAAGAACCATTATTGTAGATGAAACGGACTATTTGACTATTGATTCTCGGGCGGTTGAAACATTAAGGGACATTCACGACAAAACGAATGTCCCTATTATTTTAGTCGGGATGGGTACGGCAAATAAAAGGCTCCAAAGGCACAAACATTTATACGATAGATTATTAGAAATTATAAAATTTGAACCATTTTCTAAACAAGATATAACTTCAATAATCGACCAATTATCTGAAGTTCCGTTTACAGATTGCGCCAAAAAACTTTTATACACTCGCACAAATCGATTCAGGCAATTGGTAAAAACTATCAGTAAAGCGGAACAGGTTGCAAAATCAAACGGAATAAAAGAAATTGACGAAATAACATTGAAGGAGGTGCTAAAAAATGACGATGCTGACGCAGAAGAAATTGAACTTACAAATGAAAATTCTTAAAATAGCAAAGGGGCTTAATAAATTCACTCTGCCTGACATTCTTCCAATGCTTGAAGAAAATGAAAAAACAATTCAAAAAGCACTTAATGATTTAGAGTCTTTGGACCAAATTAAAAAGATATCAAATACAGAATATCTATACACAAATTTTAAAAAACGTGTGAATAAACTAGTCCCCACCGGCCAGAACAGAGATTCAGATATTTGGCTCACAATACCCGAAGTTGCTAGACTGCTGAATATTCAGGAAGAAACGGTAAAAAGGAATTGTCTTAAAGGAAATTATATCGTAAAACCTAATAAAGAACCTGACTTGAATGGAAAATATTTAATTAAACGCTCTTCATTAAAGTTATACGAATTTTTAGAGGATTCCGAACGGCGTGCAATGGATAAAGAAGTCAAAAAACTTTTCCATAATAAAGAGGAAGAACGTTTGTATGTTGTGGCATCGGACAGGGGCAAAGAATTTATATATAGATACCTGAAACTTTTTAAACTAACAGAAGGTATGAATTGCAAAGAGCTGCGGAGCTTTTTGGAATTAATTCCTTTAAAGAATCCGAAACTAAAGGTTTCATATTCTGCGTTTCATTCAAAAAGAAAAAAGTACCAAACAGAAGGTATGATGGGAATATTTCCCAAATATTTTATGCCGGATAATAAAAACGAAGAACCAAAAGTCCGAAGAAACTTAAACCGCTTGCCGAAAGTCTATAATTTAGCAACGACAGAGCAAATAGAGATTATTTATAAATGTTTCTGCTTTGGAATTCCGGCCTCACAAACCGCAAAAATCGCAAATTTGGGAAATACAACAACGGAAACTTTTTATCAATATATTCGAGCAAAAATCTTTGACAAACAATATCAGGAGTTGGTTGAGCATTTTGAGTCTGAGCCTCAAATCCCGCAAGTCAGGATTTTTATGAATGATGTTTCAATATGCTTGTACTGCTATAATGACAATGTTTTTATCACTCAAAAACCACTAAAATCAAAGTTGTCGCAACGACGCCAACAACCCGAGGAAGTCAAAGAAGCACGCAGATTATACAATATTCTTTACCGCAAAAAGTTTATGGCAAGTATGAGAAAATACCTCGACCACCACCTCGCCGTATTTTTATGGAAAGAACTGAACCCTAATTTTGAAGATCAATTGAATTTGATTTATGAGATGATACATATATAAAGTTTAATTTAAAGTATATGCGTATTTACCATTCTTCTCGCATAAAAATATCTTTTTAAACTTAGAATTAAATTTATGCTCGAATAGTGAATTATCAAAAGAACAATAATTAGCATTGTATGCATTGGGTACAATTATTAACAAATAACATTTAGTACAATCCTTGCTATAAGATTGGATTTTATCATTCTTTTTATTAATACAGATTTGTAATTCATCAATGGGGGTTTGCTTTACCATGCCTGCATTATTGACGTGGCAATCATATTTCCCTGTCCAAGGACAAGCAAAAGACTCAATTGAAATTTTAAAATATTCATTTTCTACTTGAATCCACTCTTGCACAAGCCAACCTTGTCTCAATTTTTCTATATTATTTTTGAGAACATCATGCATTTTTTGTTTAAGCGTTTTCAAATCAGGCAATTCTGAAAACCTAGGGTTATATGCATAATCCAAAAGATCTTTCAAATGGATGCTAAATTCCCTTTCATCATATTTATCAATAAGTATATGTATGTGGAGATTATATTTCTTTTCGGCTTCCCTGCATATTTTATTACCTATTCTGGTTAATGCTTGGGAAAATTTAAGGTTTTTATTTTCTGCTATAAATTTAGTTATTTCTAATGCGATAGTGTCACCATTTATAGTCTTAATTTTAAAATCCGGAGCTTCTGATTTTGCATAATCAACAATACCAAGTTCTTCATACCATTCCTGCCCAACTTTGGTTTTGAAAAACTTTTCAACTTGTTCTTTTTCTTCTAATTCTTTAATTTCAGTTTTATTCATCTTCATTATGTTATCATAAATTTATGGAAATATTGGATAAACTTGCAAAATCAAAATTCAGGAGCAGATTTAAACTCCGAGCAAAAGAGCTTGAATATATCAAGGATAAAGGAATTGATACAATTCATTCTCATGCCTGCGATTTTATTCGGGATAGAGTTGCTCCGGCAGAACCTGTAAACGACGGTAAACAAACCCCAATGCGAGGTCATCCTGTGTTCATAGCCCAACATGCAACCGCTACTTGCTGCCGCGGCTGCATTGAAAAATGGTACAAATTCCCTCAACACAGAGAATTAACTAAAAACGAACAAGAATACCTTGTTTCAGTAATTATGGAATGGATAAACCGCCAAATTAATTCAAACCCTGTTTTATAACTGTTCAAAATATGTTCAAATAAAGTTGTGATAATATATATCTATGGATAAAGAATTTAAACAAACATTTTCTACAGAATGTGACAAAGCAATTGCATCCGGAAACATAAAAACAATAGATATTACAATAGAAAAATTAGAAAAATTAAAGTCAAATGTATCTGAAGGTTTGCTTTTAACACATATACTATATTGTCTTTCAAACTTACATTTTACTAAGGCTGGTATAGAAAATGAAAGAATTGATCAATGGCGTAAATCTATGTCTCCTCAAAATTTAGTGAAAAGCTTAAACTATGTCAGACAAGCATATTCAATGGCAATAAAGTTTAATTCTTTGCAATTATTAGAGATTCAAACAAATCTTGCGAATAACATAAAAGCGTTTAATAGATTTGTTGAAGCTATACATTATTACACTTTTGATTATAATTTTAACTTACAAATTGATTCCCAATATGTTGCTCCATATAATAAAGCATACACCTTGATTCTTTTAAAAGATTTAATAAATGAACAGCCTGTAAATATTCATTATTCATATTATGCATATAGTCTCATTGATCGGTTAAGCCAAAATCAAGAGAATATAACACATGCGGGGATAAAAAATGACATAGGAAAAGAGACTTGGGTAAAAAATATATTAATATGGGGGAAATCTGCTGAATCTGAATACAAGAAATTAAATGAGCTGTTAAATTCAATACAATTCGATAACATAGAGCAAAAAATTTATTATTCATGGTGTGGAAAAAACAAACTCTTTCTCAATCCTATTAATGATGTAAGAATTGATATAGCTACATTTGAAGATATAATACAGTTTCCAAATTACATTGTAAAAGTAGGTGAAGGACCATATTTTAGCGCTGCTTTTTCCGATATAAAAAACAGATTTTGCAAGGCTCGTTATTTATTATTTAATGCTTTAAACAATCCTTTTCCGGCCTGGCTTGAAAATGGTCTAAATTTAACATCTGTATTAGAATATGAGAATTATTCAACCAATGCCGAATTCATAAAAGTTGCCATAAAACTAGCCTTTAGCACTTTGGATAGCTTGGCCACTTTAATGAAAAATTATTTTGCAATAAATAGTAAAGATAAATGTTATTTTAATCCAAAATGGATAAGAAAGAGTTTTTCTAATATTCAAAATCCTTATATAGATGCACTATACTGGTTATCTTGTGATTTAACTGATACTGATAACATAGCAGATTGGAATGAGACAAACCCAAGTGCGGGGATACTAAGAAAACTTAGAAATAACCTTGAGCATAATTGGGTTCGCATATCAGAAGCAAAAAGTACAGTATGGCTTGGTGAGCAAGATTATGCTTTTACTTGTACATTGGAGCAATTGTCCACTGCAGCTTTGGAAGTATTTAGATATGCTCGAACAGCAATGATATATTTTGTTTTAGCTGTTCAATTTAACGAAAAATTAAAAAATGAAAAAGAATCTGATGGCCTATGTGTTACTATGGAAACACCAATATATAACGACCTTCATTTGCCAATATTTTAATACTTATGTTTGTGATACACTAAAAGAAAAAGGAGTGGTGTATGGTTGCAACATTAGGAAGATTGAAAAAAGTTAATTTGCGTGAAGCATGGAAACATGAAGCATTAGATTTTACTCGTTGGCTTGCGCAAGAAGATAATCTTGCATTATTAAGCGAAGAAATAGGAATTGATATTAACTTGATTCAAACTGAAGCTAGTGTAGGTTCTTTCAATGTAGATATATTAGCAGAAGATTCTAATGGCAGGAAAATCGTAATTGAAAATCAATTAGAAGCAACTAATCATGACCACTTGGGTAAAATTATAACTTACGCATCCGGCTACAATGCAGAAATAGTAATTTGGATAGTTAAAGATGTTAGAAACGAACACAAACAAGCAATAGATTGGTTAAATGAGCATACAGACGAGAATATAAATTTCTTTGCTATAAAATTAGAGTTATGGCAAATAGATGGTTCTCCATATGCACCTAAATTTCAAATTATCAGTAAGCCAAATGAATGGGCAAAAATTATGAAAGCACCAGTTTCATCTCTTACGGATAGGAAATTAAAACTGCTTGATTTCTGGACAGCTTTAAATGAATATTTGAGCAATAAAGGTTCCCAAGTTCATCCACAAAAACCATCATCAGATCATTGGAATAATGTTTCTATTGGAACTTCAAAAGCACATATTAGTCTTACAGCGTTAGGAAAAGAAAACAAAATTGGTGTTGAACTATATATTCCTGATAATAAAGAGTTTTACTATCAATTAGCTGAACATAAAGAAGAAATTGAAAAACTTTTTGGAGAAGAATTGCTTTGGCAAGAACTAAAAGGTAAAAAAGCAAGCAGAATTTCCATTAGTAGAGATAACTTTAACCTTTATGACAATAAAAGTTGGGAAAAAGACTTTATTTGGCTTGAAGAAAAAACTCTTGCTTTTAAAAAAGCTTTTTGTCCATTTATGAATATTAATTAATGCGTTCAATATACCAGTTACTATTTCCAAAATGATTGAAATTCCAATGTAATTCAAAGTAAAAATTAAACTCCAAAGAATTATCATCTTTGAAGTTCCAAGAATATTTGTTTAGTTGTGTTTTGCGGTAACTTTCAAACGCATCTTGAATTTCTTTAGCAAACTTTTTTCTGAATTCAGAATACGGAATATCCAACATTTCTTTGGTCAATTTATTTCTCAAAATCATCCTCAAACCCTCTGATATTATCAAGTTCAATGTTGTATCTTTTGCCGGTTTTATCAACACAAGTTGCGAAGTCTACGGTTTTATCGGCAAACTTGTTTTCCCATAAACAAATCAATAATCCAATTTCTTGTGTTTTTAAGTTTAAAATCTTTGTTCCGTATAACTTATAATCTTTTTCGACCATAATTTATCCTTTCGTTATTTGAATATCTGCGTATATCTCATCCGGCTTATCTGGGTCAATCAAAAAATTTTTATCAAACACATATCTTTCGCCATCCGGTGCGACGCAGCCGACAATATTGGGTTCACCCAAACAAACAACCGTAAATTCTTCGCTATCTTTTTCAAACCAGCCTTTAAGCTTTTTTAATCTGTATTTTTTACCGATTTCAATCATATTCTGCTCCTTTCAAGCTACACAATACATCACTCTTTTTATATGAAATATCAACTCAAAATCTCGAAATCGTATCATTAAGACACATTTGGGACTTGATGTTTGTGCGAAACAGAGTTATCCTGTGTGTACCAAAACTTTATTTACCTCGAGATTAATTATGAAAAAACAAACATTGGCACAAGATGCATTTAAACTCTATGCTGAAAAATTTATGTCGTTAGAAGATATCGCAAGGCAGCTTCATTTGAACGAAAGGACGCTTCGCCGATGGAAAAAGTCTGATGATTGGGAAACCAAAAGAGCTGAATATCTTCGGACTAAAACAACGTTACATTCAGATTTATATGATTTTACCCGAAGTTTGATAAATTCTATCGAAAAGGATATGGAGAGCAACGGTAAAGTCGAGCCTGCAAGATATTATGCCGTTACTAAAATGCTGCAATTGATTGATCCTGTTAAATCTTATGAGGATGAAGTGTTAAACGAAAAACAAAAAACTAAAGAAGAAAAGCCGAAAGGTTTAACGCCGGATGTTATACGAGAAATTGAAGAACGAATTCTCGGCATAACTCACGAGGAAATTTGTGAACACGATTTGAACACCGATTAAACACCTTTTAAACGGCATTTAAATTTCGGCATCTTTTTCGTGATTTATAAAGAATGCGTTCAAAACATCTGCGTCATTTCGCAGATGCTTAATAACCGGTGCAAGATTGTAGCATTCTTCTATTTCCGGTTGATTTGCGACAAAATAATCTATAACAACCGCTGTGTTATAAATATTCTCCGCCCACTTACTTAACTGTTTAAACTCTTTTGGAGTAATATTAAATCCTACTTTTTCCATACTTAAGACCTCCTAACTCACACAATACATTAGCGTGAAAGTACAGAGAAAGCATTTAAATCTTAACATTGCAACACATTCTATTGAATAAATTATTAAAAGAGTGATGTATGTTGTGAAAACTTATATAAAAGGACAAAGCAAAAATTTTAATGTATGATAAAAGAAAGGAGATACGAATGGTATACGACTTAAGATATGGTGATTGCTTTAAATTATTAGATGATATTCCTGACAAATCTGTCGATTTAATATTGACGGATCCTCCATATAATATTGCAAAATATTCAACAGGAAATATCGATTTACCAGGACGTTCTGCATTAAATAACGATTTAGCAGATTGGGATAAGGCTGAAATTGAACCCAAAGACCTTTTAGAAAATTTTAAAAGAATTATCAAGCCCAAAGGCAATATTTTCGCATTTACCACATATAATCAAATTGGCAAATGGCATGAAGCGTTTGATAGCGAATTTGATACTTTTCAATTCGCAGTATGGCATAAAATAAATCCTGCACCTAAAATATACAAGAATGGTTTTTTAAATAGTTGCGAATTAATAGTTTGCATGTGGAATAAAGGTCATAATTGGAATTTTTCTAATCAAAAAGAAATGCACAACTTTTTTGAAACCCCAATTTGCATGCAACCGGAACGTTTGAAGTACCCAAAACATCCAGCTCAAAAACCTGTAAAATTATTAGAAAAAATCATTAAAATTGCCTCAAATGAAGGTGATACAATTCTTGATCCATTCATGGGAGTCGGGTCAACAGGTATTGCTGCGCAAAACACAAATCGTAATTTTATTGGCATGGAGTTAGACAAAGAATATTTTGATGCAACAATTAGAAGATTTAAAGCATATGAACAAAAAATAAAACGCTAAAAAGAGTTATTTTATTCTTGATAATATAATACCGTCTTTTTCTCTATAATTTTTTATAATATTGGCTGTGATGGTATTATTGTATTTTTCTTTCAACCACATGTATTTATCTAAGGCTACTTGGTCGTATAATCCAATTTTTATTTGCTTTTTTAGTTCTATAATGTAGTCAGCCCATTGCTCATTACTATCTACTTCAGACCCAAAAGTATCATACGAAATATAGTCAATATAATAATAGCCATCATTATCCATTTTTAAGCAACTAACTATGTCTTTTTCTTCATCTCTTGCATCATAATCAATTTGTGAAGAATATTTAGAACATTCTGTGATAACTTTATTTGGGATTATTACTCTTGGGTATTTTGCAACTTTTTCCATTGAAACAACTTTATTCATGGCTGGTCCAAAAATCGTTGTATTTTTATGATACAAATCTCCACAAGTGCAAGCACCTCTTAAGAAAATACCATGCAATGCTGCAAAATTTGCTTGTAATCTCATGACATCCAATATTGTGTAAAATAAACCAGAAGGTGTTTCTATAGGGAAAGAAATTATAATCGAATCAGAAACTTGTAAATAATTTTTTTCTTTGCTTTTTGCCCATTTTATTTCTTCAGCTTTACGTTTACTTATCCATCTTGTGTAATCAAGGTGATATTCAGCATTATCAAACTGTTTCAACATTTCATCAACTGAAATTTTATTATTTTCAATTATTTCCTTGAACCCTAAAATGTCTAAAAAGAAAATTACACAATTTTTATATTCTGCCATTTCAGTCTCCGTATTTATTGAGAACATTCTCTAATCATATCATTTAACTTTTCGTTCAAATTGATTTGATTGATTGCTTCATTGTATATCTTGGTAAACTCATTAAAATCAATGCCATCAGGCAAAATCTTATTCCAAAAAGCAGAACCCACTAAAAACATATGTGGATATTGCAAATATTTCTTAATAGAACCAGACCAAGTTCTACCTTCCCCATCTTTATGATAAATAGTTGCAAAATAAGGTTTTGTTTTTCTATAATTTAGACCTGTATAAATAGTTAAAAGCTTTTTAGCGTTTGACGGTGCGTTGCTACTATCAAGATTACCACCTGCTTTAATTTCCATAATATTTAATTCATCACCATCCCAAAATGCCAAATCAACAGGCTTTGTTTGATAGTCATTGGTAAATGGCAAGTCGCCAGATATAAGTTCCAGTATGCTTTCATGGTTTACTGAGCAACAAACTTTCCTCTTTTTATCACCTTCGCATCTAGTCATAAATTCAGCAATTCTACCCTGCAAAGCTGGATTGTGCATATCCACATTTGAAACAATTATTTGTTCGTGTTCGTTAGAATTTATAATATTGTGTTCAAGATTATGTGGGTTAATTATTTGAGGAACATTTTCAGTACCATATCTTAATTTCGCAACTTCTTTTGCAACTTTTTGAATAGAATTGCCGCTTTTTGACTCAAAGCTACTTACGAAAACCATGTGAGCAGACATCAGAGTATCTAATTCTTTGAGCAAAAAATTATGTTGTTTAGCCTTGAAATTTGTTACAAAATCACCTTGTATTTTTTCTATTAACGAAGAAAATTCTTCTTCTACAATGTTAAAAATTCTATCTCTCATTTTGAAAAACCTCTTTTAACTTTTCTACATTTATATTATTTCGATGTAATATTTTATGACAATTGGAACAAAGCGGAACTAAATTTAATCTTGCTTCCTCTAAATTAGATATTTCACCATTTTCCTCGTATATAGATACGGGTTTAATATGATGTAATTCAATGTAATTTTTACCTAAAGCACCATATGTGATTTCAAAATCAAAACCGCAAACTTCACATTTAATTTTATTTTTGGATTTATAATATTCAAATGCATAATTTCTTAATTTTTGCGATCGCTTACGAGTTTTAGAATTAGTTGTTACCAATTTACCTTCGCTGACTTCTTCCTCTAGTACAAAATATCTATTTGAAGCACCCAGTAGGTTTAAATTAGCAATTTTCTGGTCTTCAACATCGAAATGCCCACTATTAATATATTCATATTCTTCGTATTTAACTTCAAGGAAATTTAAGCCAATTTCTGTAATGTAATATTTTTTATTTACATATTCTGCAAAATTATAGCGCTCTAATGTTTTATGTGAACGCAAGTTCCTAACCTTTTGAGAAAAATAAGTATCACTTCTTCCAGAAATTACTTCAACATCTTTACCACTAGGTTGCATTACTTCTGTTAGCATCGCAATCAAATCTGAAGTACTTAATCCATTATCATGTATGGAAAGTAATTTTAATGTAGGAATTACTAATTGTGCTTCAGAAATACGTTCTTCCATAAAAACTCCTATGCATATTGCAATTGTTTTTTGCGCTTAATATTTAAAGAAGTTGCTGTTTTTTCTTCAGATGGCAACGGATAATTTGTGATGATTAAATGTTCACAATCTCTATTGTTACGGCCTTTAAAACTAACCATATAAGTTTTATCAAAACTATTTATATGCAAACCCTTATTACTATATAATTCAGAAATAAAATCTGTGTTTTTGATTACAAGCATAAATTTTGCAGGGCATTTATTGATTAAATAATTTGCCAAACGTTCCTGATCTTGTTTATCAAAAGTATTATTAACATAACTACTGAAATCAGTATCATATGGCGGATCTAAAAATATAAAATCATTTTTAGTAAGTTTAATTTTATCCAAAAATTCTTCAAAATCGAGATTGTATATGTCTGTATTGACAAAGTGTGATTGCAATTCTTTTGACTTGATATAGTTAATTTTTCTTTGAAAGTTCTTTCTATTATAAGAAATTCCACCATAAGGAACATTAAATTCTCCATTAGAATTGTATCTAAACATAGAAGAATAGCAGTATTCACGAATAAAATAAAAATATTCGCTATTATCATACTTGTTATACAAAGCCCTTATAAACATATAGAAAGAGCCTTTTAAAGCACATTCGAAATTGTCATATATATCTTTTTCAGAAAGATTTCCCTTCTTTTCTTCCAAATCTTTCATTCTGACTAATTTTGCACTAATATTACGCAATAGTTCTTTCTCAAAAATGCCATAATGTTTCAATAATTCAGCGTTTAATAGTTGTTTAAAAGCCTTTTTGTTATTGTTTACAAACAATTCAATATTTTTAATTAAATCCTCTTTTGAAACTTCATTGGCTTTATATTTTGAATAAATTGCGTTAAAAACATCAATATTATTATCTAATATGCTTTCTAACCCAACCCAAGCATCTTGAAGAGACTGCAAACGAGTTATAAAATCCTTGTTTTTATACTTTATATTATTGTATAAAGTTGTTAATTCAACGGATTTGTCGTTTATAAGCTTATTTTTATTGCCCATGGAGAAATAAACTGCCCCTCCGCCAACGAAAGGCTCAATAAAGCGAACAAAATTATCCGGTACATTCGGAAGAATATACTTTAGTTCTTGTTCTTTACCTCCAGCCCACTTAACTATGGGCGACAATTCGTTCACCTTCTCCATAGAAATTATTATATGCTAAACATGTTATTAGCACAATGTAATGAAGAAAGGTTAAGAAAGAGGCCTATTTATCAAAAATTTATTATATAATTGTTTTATGACTAATGATTGTAGAATTAAAAAAATAGAAATAAAAAATATAAAAGGTTTTGAAAATTATTTATTTTCCCCAAGTCAATATTTGATACCAAATAAACCTAATTTGTTTGTTGCTCCAAACGGGTTTGGGAAAAGCTCAATTACTACAGCTTTTAATTCTTTACTTAAAACAAAAATAAAACTTTCCCCATTAGAATATAGGGAACAAAACTTTGATTATAAACCTTATTTATCAATTATAACTTCCGATGAACATGGTAATGATGAACATGTTTTTTATGCGGATGAAAATAAAAATACAATAAATGATGTTTTTGAAATAGAAGTAATAAATTCTCCTCTAAAAGCCAAGAAAAAATCTTTAGGAGGTGGAAATTCATATGCTGTAATAGATATCGAACCATTAATAATATGGAACACTATTCCTAAAAGGGAGAATATGCCATATTCTGTTACAGAATTCAGAAAAACTATGAAGAAAAATTCTCATATATTTAAGAATCTCAATTTTTTATTTAGTAATAAGAAGTTCATATGTGAGTTTAAAAATAAGATTAATTACAAGTCTTTTGAACTTAAAAAAAGACAAAAAATTCTTCGAGAATTTAAAGAACAATTATGCACATTATCATCAAAAGAAATAAAAAATTTTGAAAATATCGACATAACAACAATTCAAAGCATTAAAGAGCTTAATGATATTATTAATTTAATAAAAAAATATAGTAACGAAATTGAAGATATTAAGGATTTATACATTCAAGGTATCCAAATTGTTGAGGTTGTACTATCTCTGCCATCAACTAAATTTAATAATATTTACAAATATTATTCCTACTGTTTAGAAAAAGAAAAATTTAAAAGTAGAATTAAAAATTTTAATAATGCATGGTTAAAACTGGAATTATTGGAGAAAAAAGGAAAACTTATAGCCGAATTCCCAAATCCTAGTCTAATTTCTAATGGTCAAAGGGATATTTTAGTATTTGTAGCAAAACTATTAAGAGCAGAAGTAAAATTACACGGGGATAATAGTATATTAATTATAGATGAAATATTTGATTATTTAGATGAAGCTAATTTGGTATCAGCACAGTATTATATAAATAGATTTATAGAAGCTTTTAAAGAAAAAAATAAAAAAATTTACGTAATTATTATGACTCATTTGGACCCGGTTGTCTTTAAATCTTATTACTTTAAAAATTTGCATACTTACTATCTAACAAAATCTCAAAGAAAACCGAATGAAAAAATAATCGAAAAATTATTGATTTATAGAAATAAAAAGGAAAATAAATTTACAGATGAACAAATTGATAATATTTCAAGATATTATTTACATTACAATCCGAATAATTATGAACCAATAGATGTATTTGATCGTTTAAATTTAAACAAAATTCATACAAAAACAGATTTTATTACTTATATTAAATATCATTATGAATTGTATAAAAATGAAAATAGAACCACAGAATATGATCCTTTAGCTATATGCTGTTATGTAAGACTAAAAATTGAAAAATCTTTATACGACAGATTAGAAGCTTCTAACAAAGATAGGTTTTTAGACTGTTATACAACCATTGAGAAACTTAAGTTTATGGAAGAATTAGGAGAAGATCTTTCAGAAAATTACTATTTGCTAAATATCATCCATAATGAGGCTATTCATTGCAAAAATAATACCGATAATTACACAAGACTATATTCAAAACTTGAAAACTTAATCATTCGACAACTTATTTTATCTATATAATGGTGCTAAAATATTACTTCCATGAATACATTATTTGTTTTATTTATAATAAATTTTGTTGTGCAAAACTCTTCAATATATCAGCACTAGGATGGTCTGATAATGAAACAAGTTTATTGGCTAATACAACAGGAACTAGAGAATTGTAATATAAATCACATTTTAAATATGCAATATTATTTAATACTATTGGTAAATTTATATAATCAGACAAATTCGGTTCAGCCTTTAAATTCATTGTTGGTATGGATGCTATATAAATATTATCATATTTTGATTTATAAATTAGCTTATGACTATAGTATGTAGTCTCTCCATAAATGGATCCAGGTCTAGGTTGTCCTGGTAAAATATACTTATATATGTAACTATTACCCAATAATACAATTTGGTTATTCTTTAATTTATCGGATATCATTTCAGCATGTTCGACAAAAGCTCCACTTTTTTCTAAACCAACTAAATTTATTGTATAATTTTCATTCAAGTATTTTATTAATTTTTTCATTGGTTTATGTATATTAGCGGTCTGACCAAAGAATGCCAAGGGACCATCTTTAACTATCAATGTTTCTTTCAAGATATCTGCTTTTGTATTAAGAATCTCTTTTATCAAATAAACAATTATTAGCTGTTCAATAGTAGTACATAAATAACCTAAGATTCCACCTGCCCCAATTTCATTATCAACGACCTCATGTAATCTAAAAACATCTGTTAAATATATAGTTTCATTGCAATGAGGACATTTAAAGGTGCAATCAGAGGATAAATCACTTCTTCTAAAGGTTATAGATTTTGTGCAATGTGGACATTGCGCAATAGTCCAGGTTACTTCACTATTAGAATTATATTCCTCAAAGATTAACCATTTTAAAGCTTTTATTAAACCTTGATTTTCAATATTATTGACAAAAAAATCATATATAGATCTTCTAACAGAATTTATTAGATCTATTTCATCTTTAAATGTAACTCCTTTTGTAGGAAGAACTAATTTCATTCTTTGCATATTCTGTAGTTTAGAAAAGTCATCCGGATCTATAAAAGGTTTTTCCTCCATTTCAATTAAGTCTTGATATTTAAAAAATAAAGCTCCAAATTGAAAGAAAGCAATTGTTGAAGAAGGAAATTCCTTTCTAACAAAGACATCTGTAAAACCACCATCAATTGCAATAATGTTTTTTATTGGATTATTTTCAAGATCTTCAAGAAAATAGGTTTGCATATCTTGTTGAGAAATATCTTTATCAAATGAAGGAATATGACAATCGCTCAAGAAATTCTTTACGTCTCTATCGTTAATAATACTTGTATGATTGGTTTTACTAGCGGATTCAAAAGGTTTATTGGAATATTTATTATTATAACTCATTGTATCCACCTATGAATTAGAACTTTCTGAGGTAAATCTGTCTATTTGAACAGGAACAATAAATGCATTGGAATAAGTTTTCATTCTGATAAAACCCTTATCGCTGCCTGAGCTATATTTTATCAAACTCTCACAAAAATCTTCAAAATCATAAAATTTGCGAATTTCTTTTATCTCGTCATCATTATTTAAATGTGCAATAAACCAATTTTGAGTATTTTTCAAAATGTTAGAACTAATAGAACTTACTTCTTGTGTTGCATAAATCATACCCAAGTTTAATTTTGCACCTTCTTTTGCAATCCTATTATATATTTGACTTAAGTCTTTATCATCTTTCTTGGGAAATAGATTATGGGCTTCTTCAAAATAAAATTGTATGAAATTATTTGGCATATTATTTACAAAAGCATTCATAGAAGCTTGAAAAATACTTCTACAGATTCTTTCCGAAAATGTTTGTTGTATCTTAGGATCTCCTTGTGATAAATCGATAATAACAATTTTTCCATTCCTTAAATCTTCAATGATTTCTTTTTCAAATGAAATTTCTGTTGTTGCTGTGTGATATTTACTTAATGGTACAATTTTTTTATAACCGCTAATATTTCTAGATTTTGCAGATAAATCTCTTTTTTGCGTTAGCATAACTAATATTGCTTTTAAATCTTCATCTACCCATTCATGTCCATGACTAGCTTTATATTTGCGGAAAAATTCGTGATTGTCACAATTTTCTGCAACCCAGGTAAACCATAAAACTGCCTCATCAATACTGATTCCTTTATTTGGATCAATTTCTTCATTTTCCTTAATGGCATTATTAATATCTTTATTTCCTTGGAAAAACACTTTAAAATCATTTGGGACAGTATAACCCGCCTTATATAGACAACACCGATAAGCAGCAACTTTTCTTTGCCATCTTATATAATCACTACGGTTTTCATTTTGATCTGGTTGTATAAAATCAATTGCAAGGAAGTTTTTTATGTAATCCCCTGCTTCATTTTCCAATAAGTTATATATTAAATCAAAACCAGCTTCTATATCATTATAAAAATTTACTTTTAAGATTTTAAAACCCTCTTTATCTAACACACTATATCTAGTTGTTTGTTCTTTATACTTTTCAAAAATTGCAGTACCAGAATCTTGCATATTAGCATTTGCATATTCACCGTTAATGTCAAATATTATCTGCCCAACTGGAAGTTTTGGATTGCCATAATCATCAAATGACTTTAAGTTATCTGCCACGGATGTACTTATAATTTCTGTTGAAGGATTTGCCTTTTTACTAATTTCTGTTGTGGCATCTATAACTTTTTTTACAGTATTAGATTTACCAGTTCTTGTCATACCAAATAAAGCTGTGCGCTTTCCTAAAAAATCTTGAGGTGTTATATAAACCGGGACATTTTGTTCATTTCCTTGAAAACGTAAACTTGAACTATATCTTACTTTCCCAATTTTGACATCATTACTTCCTCCAACAACAGAATTGCCATCGCGGAAATTAACAATTTTTTCTAGAACTTTACCAGTTGGCTTATAAACTACATAATTATGAGCACTATAAAAATTCTCTACATCTGCGCCAAATGTTACATTACCATTCTGATCTTTATAAAATGTTCCCAATATGCGACATTCAAGCCCAGAAAAACTAAAAGTATATTTCGTATAATCATCTAACTGGTTATTGCTGCCAGATGTTTTTAAATTATCTTTATAATATTCAACCATTGATGAGATTACAGCATTATCTGTTGGCAATTTAGACGGCCTTAAAGTCCTTAATAATAAGCATTCTTCAACATTATCTTTAGAGTTTTCATAAAAAGCAAGTAAAAAGCAACCCTGCGGAACACCGCCGACTTTTTCTTTCCAAGCATCAGTGATCAAAATATACGCTTTATCATAATCAAGATAATAAGGACGACCAACAAATAGTTCTTTTTTCTTTGCCGATTCAAAAATATCAACATCTGCCATAACTTTAATTTCATCAACGATACTCATACCATTACTCCATATTTGTTTTAATTTTTGTTTTTATTGTGGGATCTTCGAATCTAATCATGGATTGTTTACCATAATCTCCATTTGCTTCTATGCTTATCCATTTTCTATTAGCTTTTTCTGCACAAAAACCTGTAGTATTACTTCCCCCAAAAGGATCGAATACGATATCTCCTTCATCAGTTAAAAAATCAATAAAAAAACTGGCTAATTCCAATGGCATTCTTGCCGGATGAGGTGTAATATTCCGGTCTTTACAAGTTCTTGTGTAAAAATCATTTGATTTGGTATTTGCTATGCTTAACATAGAATATGGTAACCTTAAATCTTCTCCATTAACTGAAGA
Organism: bacterium; assembly: GCA_017626055.1. Classification (GTDB taxonomy): domain Bacteria; phylum Cyanobacteriota; class Vampirovibrionia; order Gastranaerophilales; family Gastranaerophilaceae; genus Zag111. Next base: position 395,661 of record JAGAJM010000004.1, read on the forward strand.
AAGTTCCAAAACATTATGCGATATACTTCCCTTATTTTCTTTCAAAAAACTTTTTTCGCTTATCTTGTGCTCAGAAGGCCTTGCGCCGGCATTATATTTCCCACTCGAAAGTAATTTTTGCATACTTTTGCTATATGGCCTTAAAATTCTTTGATTGTTAGCTTTAGGATAATCGTTTTTTGACATCCACCAGATATGTGTAAAACTATCAATGGCACGTATTTTTTTTACAGTCACCCATTCAGCTGGCGAGGGCAATCTAGCAGGATTATAGCAAATAAACTCTTGACACAATCTTAAACTTGCATCTTGATTTTCAACAAATTCCATCAATGATTTTAAATGAAGTAGTGATTGCACAGGGCGACCCTTTTCCCATGAATTTCCCATTTCTATTACGATTGAACCATTATCAGTTAATAAACTTTCAAACAATGGAGCTAGGCTTACAAACCATGCTTTATATTCTTCGCCACAAAAATTTCCATATTTCTTCTTTTTATTAAGTGGAAAAGGCGGCGATGTTAAAATTAATTGAACCTTTCCTTGCAACCTAGAATGTTTGATAAAATTTTCACATTTATCAATATAGTATTTGCCTAGTTTTGTAGAATATAATGGTTTGCTCACTATAATACTTCCAAATTAGTTAGAAACTCTAAGAGCATTATATAACAAACAAGACCAAATTATTTTTTATTATTAACACATAACTTATCAAAAATTTATCAGTAACTTTGAGAATGAATTATCTGAGAGTTTAAGAGTTTGTATCACTAAGTTTTGAAATTCTTCCCCAAGAATGTAAAAAGTTTGAAAATTCTCTCAAACTTCCGGGGGTACTTTTCTCAATCTCTCTGATAATCTACACTACACAAAGCCGAAAGTCGGCAGAAAAATCTTTTTTCAAATGTCCCATTAAACCCCAACCCACCCAGAGAGATATTCATGATTACTATATACACAAGTCCATAAAACTGCTCAGGTTGGACACGAACCTGTTAAGTCTTAAAACGCTTGTTATGTCACTATTCATAGTAACTCTGTTATTAGACAAGTCAAGTCTATTTGATAATAATAGTGTGTGTTTCAGACACATTTCTTATCAATGGTTAAAAACTAACCAAATTTAAATGTTTGGTATTTGGAATGAAATTGGAACTTTTATAAATTCCATAAAGCCTTTTATATAAGTTTGAGTCATATTAAAACACCTTTGATCTATAGTTTCAATACCGTGTGTCATAACCAATACTCTTAGTATCAATGAAGTTAATTTCATCATAACAATATTATTATGTGCATTACTATATGCAGTAGTATAATTATTGTTATTTTGAACATCTACTTCTTCTAATTTAAATATCGAATCAAGTATTGCAGAATGAAGCCATTCAATTTTCTCATATTTATTTTTTTTAATAGCAATTTCTTCCTTTATTATAGAGCCGTATTTGCCTTGAATATGACTTGTATCGTTTTCTATTTTTTTGTATGTGGTTTTAACAAATAAATTTTTGTCTGCCAAAATGAACGAATAATCACCTAACAGTGAAGAAAAATCCTTCATATAAGCTTCTTCAAACTTTAATTTGCTGTTTGGTTTATTTATTAGAAAAGCAACGGGAATATGCGTAATAACGTGAAGTTTTGTCCAATATATAGCCATCCACATATCTGCATTAAGTTGTTGTGAATAATTATACAATGCTCTTAATTGTTTTTTATTAAAAGAATATACTAAAGAAGTATCTTTTACAGATTTGACATCTATTAGAAGATTTTGTAATTTATCTTCTGGACTTTTATATATACATAAATAATCTGGCACTTGATATTTATAATTATTTTTAGATTCTTCAGGGAGTTGTTCTTGTTTAAGTCCATGAACTAATTCCACTTTAGACAAACAGCCAATTAAATAAAAATAAATGTCTTCAATTTTATAACCTTTAATAAACCTATCCAAGTTATTTATTATTTCAGGATTTTCTGTTGAATTTATTAACTGTGTTATTAATTCATCAGAAATATTAAAGTTTTCTTTAATGTTATACAGTGTTTGAGCTAATTTATGAGTTTTGATTGCCATTTTTAATTCCTTATTACAAAAGTTTTTAAATTTAACGATTATTATAATGTATAAAAACATGTATTCAATTAGCCAACGGGCTAAATAAATAAAAAAGTATCGGTTAGTTTGAGAATGAATTATCAGTAAGTTTGAGAATTTGTATCAGAGAGTTTTGGAATTTTTCCACCTGATTGCTCGCAAAATTGAAATTCTCTCAAACTTCCGGGGGTACTTTTCTCAATCTCTCTGATAATCTACATCCAGTAAATTTCCAGATGTTATGTGAATTAATAGTGTAATATAATTTGTTAAAAGTTGATAAAAATACATCATAATAAAACTTTGATGTTGTTTTACGATTAGATAATATATTGTCTATATATTGACATTTTTAATAACTTCGGTTAATATATTATCCATGAACAATCAATTTTTAAATCAAAAAACTCCTAATGAAATTGTGAAAAGTTTAGCGGGTAAAATCAAAGAACACCGTAAAAAATTAAAAATTTCGCAAGAGGTTTTAGCGCAAAAATCCGGAGTTAGTCTTGGCAGCATTAAGAGATTTGAAACTAAGTATGAAATATCTTTGCAATCTTTTATTAAAATTGCCATTGCTCTTAATTTAGATAGTGACATTGAAAATCTATTCACAACAAAAACTTACACATCTATTGATGAGGTAATTAATGGATAACTACAAATACCTTAAAGTTTTTTATAACGATAAATTAGTCGGAACTCTGGCTAAAACTCCTGATAGGCTTGTTGCATTTGAATATGATAACGAGTGGCTTGCTACCGGTTTTAGCATTTCGCCATTCTCACTACCGTTACAGAAAAAAGTATATTTGCCAAAATTTGAACCATTTGAGGGGTTATTTGGGGTTTTTAATGACAGTTTGCCTGACGGTTGGGGGCGATTGTTAGTTGACCGCCTATTGCTAAAAAATAAAATTAACCCAAGTGAAACTGATAATTTAAACCGTCTTGCTGTTGTTCAAGAAAGCGGTATGGGGGCGTTAACTTATAAGCCTGAACATAAATTTGAAACACAAGAACAAGAATCCGATTATGACAAGCTTGCGCAAGAGTGTTCAAAAATATTAGAGTCGCAAAATTCCGATAACTTGGATGAACTTTTTAAATTAGGCGGTTCATCAGGCGGAGCAAGACCAAAGATTCTTACTAAAATCAATGGGGAAGATTGGATAATAAAATTTCCGTTTTCACTTGACCCTAAAAATATCGGAGAACAGGAATATAAATACTCCCTTGTTGCAAAAGATTGCGGAATAAAGATGAGTGAAACAAAATTATTCCCATCTAAAATATGTTCGGGGTATTTTGGTATAAAGCGATTTGACAGAACAAACGATAGAAAAATTCATATGGTTTCAGTTAGCGGATTGATAGAAACAAGCCACCGTTTGCCAAATCTTGATTACAGTATTTTGATGAAATTGACGTTAGAATTAACTAAGAATTATCAAGATATTGAGCAGTTGTACAGGTTAATGTGCTTCAATGTTTATGCGCACAACAGAGATGACCATTCAAAGAATTTCTCGTTTTTGTATGATGAAAATATAAAAGAATGGCATCTGTCCCCTGCGTATGATTTGACTTATAGCTCATCATTCAACGGTGAACATGCTACAACAATTAATGGAGAAGGTAAAAAACCAAGTTTAGATGATATTCTTGCTGTTGCAAAAAATATTGGGATAAAAGAAAAATTGGCAAAAGATATTGCACTTGATATTAAGGATCAATGTTTGTCATTAGTTGATTAAAATTTGTCATAATTCAAGTGCATTTTAATCCATTTTTTCGGTAGCATGGGCGTAAATCCTTAGGGTTGTATTTTCAGAACTATGTCCTACTTGTTTTTGTATATTTAGCCTTTAATTGCACCCCAGGCTTTGACATCATCTCGTTCATAACGGATTAAGTAATAAGAACCTGATGGAATCCATTCAATTGATGCTTCTTGGTAGATGTCTTGTTCTTCGTTTATTGGTGGCAAGCCTTGTTTTTCACGCTTGGCGTTTGTTTTTGCGATTTTTTGTTCTTCTTTCTTCTTCTTTTTCAAAGATTTCTTGTCGTGAACTTGTGCGTATTCAGACATATCAACTTCAACTTTAAATACAGGTATAATAGCAAGTGCTTGTTTTGATTGGATTAGGATTAGAAAATCTCTTTCATCTGATAGTGCTAACTCATAGTGTCCTGCTGGAATAACATTCCCATAAGCATCTTTTAGTTCATCTACAAGTGAAAGTGTAGGGTATGAAGATTCTCTAAGCCCATATTTATAAAATGATTGCGTACCAACAACAAGCCCCGCAGATATTTGAGGTTCTGTTGGATATACTCTTGTTTCAGAGTGCATCATTATATTGTCAACATAAACTCCCTCAAGCATTTCTAAATCCTTTCTACAAGTTTTTTAATGCTTTTTTGAATTTCGTCAAAAGGTTTATCCATAGCCTTTTCTGTTCCTACGAATATTAATGACATATATTTTTGAGAATTCCCAAGATTGTTTTCTTTTAATAAAAGTCGGTAACTTTCACGCATAAGTCTTTTTAGTCGATTACGTCTAACAGCTCTTTTATGAACTTTTTTGCTCACGACAAATCCGACTTTAGTGGGGTAATCTTCTTTTTTTAAAATCCCTGCAAACAAAGTTACTCCACCCGAGTGGGATGAGTTTTTAACTTTATATGTAGCTTTAAAAGCTGATCTTTTTTTTAAACGATATTGCTTTGGTAACATTCATCCAGCCTTTTGTTAATTAGTGCTGGCACACTTGCCAAATTCTAGCTTAGAAATTAAGCACGATTTTTAGCAGTGATAGCAACTTTGTGACGACCACGAGCTCTACGTCTGTTGATAACTTCACGTCCGCCTGGAGTTGACATTCTTGCTCTGAAGCCACTTACGTTTTGTCTTTTTCTTTTTGTTCCTTCTAGTGTACGTCTCATTTTTTTATTTCCTTTTACTATTTATTTGTCGTATAATTCAGATATTATAGTAAACAAAATCATTAGTCAACAAACAATGAAGGGAATAGTTAAATATTATGAAGAAGAGTATCGGATTTATCGGTTGTGGAAAGATGGCAAGTGCTATTATAAAAGGAATTCAAGGGGTAAATGAGGGGAAAGATTATACCATCCTTGGTTCAGAGGTAAATGCTGATGTGGCAAAATCTGCATCTAATAGATTGGGCATAAGTGTTATTGCTGATAATAAAGAATTAGCAAAATCTTCTGATATTGTATTCATTGCAACCAAACCGAATTATGTAGCTGAAGTTGTTGAAGAAATTAAAGATGTTCTGACTTCTGAAAAACTTGTTGTATCGATTGCAGCGGGTGTTAGTACAACTAAAATTGAAAATATTATCCCAGAAATTCGTGTAATTCGAGTTATGCCAAATACTCCAGCACTTGTTAAATTAGGAATGTTTGGGGTTTGTAAAGGTTCAAAAGCTAGTGACGGAGATTTAGATTTGATTGTGAAGTTACTTTCTGTATTGGGTAAATGTATTACTGTTGAAGAATCCCAAATTGATATTGTTACTGCAATTTCAGGTTCAGGTCCAGCGTTTTTCTACCAAGTTATAGAAGACATAGCAAGAGCTGGTGAAAAGTTAGGTTTAGATTATGAAAAATCTTTAATTTTAGCAACTCAAACTGCCTTAGGTTCAGCTCAAATGGTGTTTAATCGTGGTGAAACAACTGTTCAGACTCTAATTGATAATGTCGCAACAAAAGGTGGTTGTACTTTTGTTGGTATTACTGAGATGAAAGAACAACATTCTGATAAATTGTTTTATGATGTGATTGACAAAACCACCCAAAAAGCGAATGCTCTTGGAAAGTAAATACATAAATTCAGTAATAAAAAAGAGCCTTTAAGGCTCTTTTTTTAGAAATGCATATCAAAACTTGGGTTTCTTCCATTGATTTTTTCATCTTCCATTCTCATTGCAGAACCAATGGTGAAGTTTTGGGCGACTGTTCTGTTAATTTCATATGCAACATCACCATTAAATACTCCTTCATTCTCTTCTAAGAATTCAAATAAAGGTGTTGTTGGAGCTTTTACTAAATTCTCTAAAGTTTCCGCAGCTTGTTGAATAGTTCTTTCAGGAACTCGTACATTCATCCCGAAAGGTTTGTATGGTCTATTAAACATGAAATTTGAATCAGTCATTTTAATACCCTTTATTACTAAGATTACTTATGTTATCGGTATAATTTTTGAAAAATTTAATAATTTGAGGTAAATATTAACAATTGTTAATGTTTATTGGTATTTATTGTGCTAATATTTAGTTATGGATATGTTGAAAGATTTTGAAAAAGATTTGAATAAGTGTTCAAAGTGTGGTCTATGTGAATCTGCGTGTCCACTTTTTAAGATAAATCCTAATGACTGTGTTGCAAGTAAGGGTAAATTTATTATGTTGCATGGTGTCACTAAAGGGGATTTGAAACTTTCAAAAAATATCAATAAGTATCTTGATATGTGTTTAAAATGTGGCAAATGTAATGCTTATTGCCCTAGTGGAATTGATGTTTGTAGAATTTTGAACACTGCAAAATATGAGTATATGAAAACAACATTATTGGGTAGGTTTATAAAATTTTTAGAATCAAGATTGGTTTTCGGTACATTTATGAATTTTGGGAAATTTATTAGTGCGCCATTTAGACCTAAGAAGAAGAAAGTAGAAAATCCTGTTGCAAGGGTGATGTATTTTAAAGGCTGTCTAAATCAGATTTGTCCTAGAACTGATAAATACATAGAAAAAATTTTTAAAGATTTACCACTTGAAATAATTGAGCCAGATTTTGAATGTTGTGGATTACCATTTTTATCAGAGGGGAATTTGGAAAGATTTATTGAAGTTGCACAAAGCAATGTCGAGAAAATAAACGGAGATTACGATTATTTTGTGACGGATTGTGCTAGTTGCGAGAGTACAATTTTTGATTACCCTAGGTATTTGAATAATATACATTTACCACTTGAAAAATCTGTAAATTGGGGTTATTTGATTGCATTAAAAAAAATAAGATTTCAATTTAAAAAGCCTATAAAAGTAACTTTCCATAAACCTTGTCACTTGCAAGTCGATTCGTATATTGAGCGAATTTTTGAAAATTGTGAAAATGTTGAATATGTAAAAATGGAAGATTATGATGCTTGTTGCGGTTTTGCGGGAAGTTTCGGGATAAAGAACAGAAAATATTCAAAAGAATTGTCAAAACAAAAAGCAATAAATATCAATAAAACTCAAGCTGATTATGTTGTAACAACTTGCCCTGCTTGTATTCTAGGTTTGAAACAAGGCTTGGCTTTGACAGGTGAAAAGACTAAAGTTGTTAGTCTTTTAGAGTTTTTAGCAAAAGCTGATAACATTTCTTTATAATTCTGCAATTTCTTCAAAAAAAAATACTTTATATATAAGTAAGGTGAATTTGTAGAAGGAAGATTATGTCTGGAATTTCATTCAATCCAAATATCTCGATTTCTGTTGATACTGCGAGAACTGTTTATGGTGTAACTGCAGAAGATTTGAAAACATTAAATTCTGATGGTAATGATAAAATTACGTTAAAAGAATTGCAAGCATATGGTTTGGGTAAAAATCGTGCACTAACAGAGTATTTTAACGCTAAGACTTCTGGGACATTGCTTGCTCATCATCAACAGAATAAAAATGATGGTTCTGTAAAAAGTAATTTTATGACAAACTTCACTGGTGGTTTAACACCAAGAGTGAATTCTGATGTTGGACCAAGTCCTCTTGGGAATGTGTTACCTTATTTGTATGCTTAATTATTCATAGCGTAGGGCATCAATTGGATTTAATAAAGATGCCTTGTAGGCTGGGTAGTATCCAAAGCCGATACCAATTGCTGCTGAAAATCCCAGCGAAAGTATTATAGATGCTGCCGTTATTGCTATGTTCATTCCTGCAAAGTAATGCATCAAATGAGCCCCTCCGACGCCAATGACGACACCTACCAAGCCGCCAATCATAGAAAGTAGGAATGATTCTATAAGAAATTGAATACGAATATCTGATGCTTTAGCTCCTATTGCCATACGGATACCGATTTCTTTAGTTCTTTCAGTTACTGAAACTAACATAATATTCATAATCCCGATGCCGCCGACAATCAGCGAAACTCCAGCAATTGCACCTAAAAGTAAGGACATTGCTTTTGTTGTAGATTTTATGGATTCTTGCATTTCTGCAAGGTTTCTTATTTGGAAGTCATCTTCTTGGTTTTTACCGATGTTATGACGTTCTTTTAAGAGTTCTGTTATGTCTTGTTGAGCAATAGAAACCATTTCATCTGATTGAGCTTTTACTGCAATCATACTAACTGTTCCAGGAAAAGCTGTACCAAAGACTTTTCTTTGAGCCGTTGTAATTGGAATAAAAATAATATCGTCTTGGTCTTGTCCCATGCCACTTGAACCTTTAGTTTTTAAAAGTCCTATTACTCTAAATGGGACATTGCCGATACGGATAGTTTTATCAATCGGGTCAACATCCCCAAAAAGTTCTGTTGCAACTGTTTGACCTATAATTGCAACCTTTGAACCGCTTTTATTTTCGTCTTTATAAAAACCTCTGCCTGATTCGATTTCATAATTTCTTATCATAAAATAAGGCATTGTAGTTCCACCAACTGATGTTGACCAGTTTTGGTTGCCATAGGTTACTTGTTTTGTTTCAGCTGAGTATGGAGCAAGTGCCAAGACTCCACGGCATCTAGCTTTGATAGCATCAGCGTCTTTAATTGTTAATGTTGGGCGTGTGCCAGAACCCATTCTAACACCGCCTGATTTTGCTGAAGCTGAACGAATCATAAGTAGGTTACTTCCCATAGATTCCATTTCTTTTGCGACTTTTTGGCTTGTGCCAGAACC
>JAGAJM010000028.1 GCA_017626055.1 bacterium
CCGATTGATTTTTATGCAGTTGTAACCAATATGGAAACAGGCAAGGCTGAACATATACAAATTACGGATGCAAGAAATGACCTAGAGGCTTTAAGAGCATCAGGTTCAATGCCTTTTGTATCAAATTTGGTTGAATATAAAGGTTCAAAATATTTAGATGGTGCGGTAAGTGATCCTATTCCTCTTCAAAAAGCTCTTGATGAAGGTTATGGAAAAATTGTTGTTGTTCTTACAAGACCTGAGGGTTATAAAAAGCATAAAGATTATTTTCCATATAAATTGCTTTATGGAAAGTATCCTAATTTTGTAAAAACTGCTGAAAAGCAATATCAAGATTATAACAAAACGCTTGAATTGATTAAAAAACACGAAAATGATGGACGAATTGTTGTGCTTCGTCCGTCAAAAGATATGAAAGTTGCAAGGGTTGAGAAAAATTTAGATAAACTAAAGGCGATTTATCAACTCGGTGTGGATGATTGCATTGCGAATTTAGATAAAGTTAAAAATTATTTGGCTCAATAACTAGCAAAAATTTAATTTATGAGTTATATTTATTCAAAAAGGATTCAGATTAATGGAAATAAAGAATAATACATCCAATGTGACATCATTTAGGGGTAATTTTATTTTAGCTAAAACCCTGTCAAAAGGGGAAGCTGAGTTGGTTGAGAATTTCAATAAAATTATTTATAAGAAGAAAAATAATCTCCAAGTTTTGAAGCGTAAGTCATATGATATTTTTGTTAAAAAGAATGACAAAAATCCAGAGTTGTTGGAATTGACTACTTATTATACAAACTATTGGACAAAAGATAAAACAGATTGTTTTATTTCATTTATCCATTCTGACGGAAGTCGTTTAAATAGTGATGTTGCAAGTTTTAGAAGCTCATTAAAATGGTTTGAAAATTATAAGTCTGAACACGCAGGTTATAATAGTTTATTTGAAAAAATCGGGGTAGGAATTAGGGAGTTTTTAACTCAATAAAAAAGAGGAACATGAAGTTCCTCTTTTTTAATATTACCTATTTACCCCTAAATTGTGATTTTGTGGTAAATTTTCTTACCTTTTTTGATTTTGATACCATCTTTTAACTCGTTACGTGAGAATTTGTATCCAAGGTCATTTACTTTTTCTTCTTCAACCGAAACACCGCCTTGTTGGATAAGTTTTTTAGCTTCACCACGGCTTGCACATAATTTAGTTTCTACCAAAACGTCGATTAAAAGAATTTCATCACCTTCAAAGTTTAGTGCAGTTGTTGGCATATTTGAATCATCTCCGCCGCCTGCAAAAAGAGCTTTTGCTGATTGTTGAGCTATGTCAGCTTCTTCTTTACCATGAACAAGTGATGTTAATTCATAAGCTAAGATTTCTTTTGCTTTATTAAGTTCAGCACCTTGCCAAGATTCCATTTCTTTAATTTGGTTAAGTGGTAAGAAAGTCAACATTCTAATACATTTTAGAACGTCATCATCTTCAACATTTCTCCAGTATTGGTAGAAATCGTAAACTGAAGTTTTATTTTTATCTAACCATACTGCACCTGATGCAGTTTTACCCATTTTCTTACCTTGAGAGTTCATTAAAAGTGTAATTGTCATAGAATGAGCATCTTTACCTGTTTTTCTTCTGATTAAGTCAGAACCTGCAAGCATATTTGACCATTGGTCATCTCCCCCGAATTGCAAGTTGCAGTTGTAATTTTCATTCAAGTAATAGAAGTCATAAGCCTGCATAATCATATAGTTAAATTCTAAAAAGCTTAAGCCTTTTTCCATTCTTTGTTTATAACATTCTGCTCTAAGCATATTGTTTACTGAAAAACAAGCACCAACTTCTCGTAATAGTTCAATGTAGTTTAGGTTTAAAAGCCAATCTGCATTGTTTACCATAATTGCTTTATCTTCGCCAAATTCGATAAATCTTTCCATTTGTTTTTTGAAACATTCGCAGTTGTGGTCGATCATTTCTTTAGTCATCATAGAACGCATATCAGAACGACCAGAAGGATCACCGATATGACCTGTTCCACCACCGATTAAAACGATAGGTTTGTTACCCGCCATTTGTAATCTTTTCATTAAGCATAACGCCATAAAGTGTCCAACGTGAAGTGAATCTGCAGTTGGGTCAAAACCTATATAAAAACGAGCATTTCCAGAGTTAATTAATTCTCTAACTTGCTCTTCATTTGTGATTTGTGCGATTAGTTGTCTTTGTTGTAATTCTTCAAAAATTCCCATTACAATATTTCCTCTTATTTCCTCTTGTCCTAATCATAATAAAAGCATTTGTTTTTATCAAGTAAATTGATATTTTAGGTTTATATTTTGTAGTCAATGTCGTGTTTTGCAAAAAGAGCGTTGAAAAAATCTTTGTTTTGGACAACATTTTCTCTTGTTAATCTCATTGAAAGACCCCAATGTTTGAAGTGATTTTTTTGTTGAGGCTCTACTTTTTGTATGTGTTTAATAAATTCTGAAACAATTTCATTTGCAGATTTTAGTAACTCTTCTGTGTTATCAGTTTTTTTTAGTTGTTCTAAAATTACTTTTACCCTATCCGTAAATTTTTGGATATTTGAACTTGCGATGTTTTTAAGGATTATAACTGCACTGTGTCTATCTGTAATATATGGTTCAAATTTGTATTTTGAATGGAATAATGCTGCATCATTCAGTGATAGAATATTTATCTCTTTTAGTCCATTTTTTAGCATAGTGATGATGCTTGCAAGTCTTGTGATTTCTCCCAAGTGTTTGCGTCTGTAAGGTTCCCCTGTTTTTATACTTACACCATAAATATCATCATTAGTCATACAAAAAGATTCTTTTGTAAGTCTTGTATTTGCTGGGTTGTTGATTGTTATTAAATATCTACCTTTGTGTGTTCTTTTTGTAGCTACCTCTAAGTGTCCGAATTCTTTATGCTCAACTCCAAAAGAGCAAAGTTTTTTTCTATCAAAAAGAGATGCTCTTTTGAATTTAACCTTGCCTTCGAAATTTAATGGGGTATAAGTATTTTGTACTTGCATAATGTTAATAAACCTTGTGAAAATACTTTTTGCTACTTGATTTTGAATTTAAATTGAACATCTGCAAGTTTTTTCTTTAATGGCTTAAGAAGTTCCATTACTGCGTGTTTTTCTTTTTCTAGTTCAAGTAGCTTGTCTGTTAATAATGAATATTTTGGATCAAATAGTAGAACAATTGTTCGTGAAAGTTTTTGATCTTCTTGCATAAGTTCTTTATATCGAACATTTTGTAAACCTTTTGTATATTTCTCATTTTGTACAATATTCCAGATTTGACGTTCAAGTTTATCGACTTCTATTTGAGTTTTTGCAATTTCGATTAGTTTTTTAAAAAAACTTTTCAAATTTCTTGGCATTTGTGTTCTGACTTCAACTGGTCGAACATTATAATATGAAATATTCCCAATAAGTTCATTTTCTTTTATTGATAATTCAAGCATTGGTTCCATTTCGTGTGCCTTAAATGTTGTTCTAATTTGTTCCAGAATTGAGGAAGCTCTTTTAGCCTCTCTTTCAAGTTGCATATCCATAAGCTTTTTGGGTAAAAGATATCTTTGATTATTGATGTTATCTTTTGCCCAAGTTGTGGAATCTTCAATACTGTGTTTGAATTCCTCGTCTGTGAAATTTTGTTTATATCCTGTAAATGTAATGTTTGAAACTTTGTTTATCATATTATTTATTAAATCAAAACATAAATATTTTTGCCACATTTAAAAAATATGATAAAATTGTTTTATGTTAAATGTATTTAAACAAGGACACCCAAAAGGGCTTTATTTATTATTCTGTGTGGAAATGTGGGAAAGATTTTCCTACTATGGTATGCGTGCATTAATTGTTTTGTATATGGTGCAGAATTTGATGTATTCCACCCAGAAAGCTGGGAATATTTATGGGCTTTATACTGGACTTGTTTATTTAACTCCGCTTATTGGTGGGTATTTGGCGGATAGATATTTTGGACAAAGAAAGTGTATTTCAACAGGTGCAATTCTTATGATTTGTGGTTTGTTGTTGTTAGCATTTGGTCCTAAAAGTTTGTTCTTATTGTCATTGTGTTTAATGATTGTTGCAAATGGCTTTTTTAAATCGAATATAAGTTCTTTGTTGGGGCTATTGTATGAAAATAACGAAGATAAAAAAGATTCTGCTTACACAATATTCTATATGGGTATAAATCTTGGTGCGTTTTTCTCCCCTTTAGTTTGTGGAACTTTAGCTGTTAAATATGGCTATGAGTATGGTTTTGCATCCGCAGGTATTGGGATGTTGATAGGTTTGACTTTTTATAAATTATTTGAAAATAGATGGATTGGCGAATATGGGCTAAAACCTGTGGGGGTGAATAGTGTTGCAGAAGATAGAAATGAACAAACAAATTCTGCTCAGCAAAATTCAAGGCTAGGTGCCTTACTTGTCTTGATGTTGTTTACTGTTCCATTTTGGGTATGTTTTGAACAAGCAGGTTCATCTTTGACTTTGTTTGCTCAATATATGACTGATAGAAATTTCTTTAATTGGGAAATTCCAACAGGTTATTTTCAATCTTTAAATCCATTGTTTATTATCCTTTTAGCTCCGTTGATGTCTGTTTTATGGGGTAGTTTAAGGAATAAATCCAAAGAACCAAGTTCTGTTGAAAAATTTGCAATTGCATTATTTTTGATTGCGATTTCATTTGTTGTTTTAGCATATGCTGGATATTTATCTGCAAGTGGCTTAGTTTCGCCGCTTTGGCTTGTTGCTGGTTATTTTATAATGACAGTTGCAGAACTTTGTTTATCCCCAATAGGTTTGTCTTTGGTGTCAAAATTAGCTCCTAAGAAATTTTTATCTTTAATTATGGGATGTTGGTTTTTAACAAGTTTTTTGGGTAACTTAATCGCAGGTATGGTTGGCGGTAAATATGATGCACTAACTCCAGCACAACTTTTTGGAATGCTGGCTATTGTGTCTTTTGTTTCATTCATTTTGTTATTATGTTTCGTGCCAAAGTTAAATAAATCAATTAAATAGTAGTGTCTAAGCCTCTAGCTTCTCTTCTGCGGATTTCTTTTTTTGCTTTTTCCCAAAATTCCATTCTCATTTCAAATGGGTATTCAATCAGCGGAACTTGAGCATAGAGTTTTGCTAGACGTATTCTTGTGTCAAGTTTTTTGTTTGTTCCATTAAGGGCTTTTTCAGGGTCAATTCCATAATAGTCAGCCAGTAGAATTGCGTCAAAAATCACATCTCCGATTTCTTCTTCCATATCTTTACGATTACCTTCTTTGACAGCTTCTTTGAATTCATCGATTTCTGAATACAAGTAATCTAATCTGGTTTTGTTTGTTTTTGAATAATCGTAAAATCCATTAACAATAAGTTTTTGGTGTACGTCTAATGCCTTTTCAATAGGTTGTGAATGTGAATTTGATTTGAATGATATTATATTGTATTGAACTGGTTGTATCATACTTTTATTAAAGCATGCAAATAATAAAATAAAAGCAAATGTTAAAAAAGGTTTGGAAATGTTTCCAAACCTTTACGTTTATGCTTCTGTATAAAATTGATTGTTTGTTTTTAAGTCTGTTAAACTTGTGTATTTTGGAACCCCGACTTGTGCTTCTGGGGTGTAGATTGTCCCCGAGCCTTCTACGCTTCTTATGTAGTTGCCTCTAGGTGTTATTTCGTGTGAAACAAAACTTGACTGGATTTGACCTGGTTTGTGTCCAGGACCTCTTTCATATGTCCATACACGTTTTAATCCGTTTTGTGTTTCTTCTGATAGTTGTGGAACTCTTACCCTACCACGTTGAGTGATATCGCCAAGAGTATTAAATGTTACAAAATCAGTGCTACGTCCAACTTCAGTCCCAACATTTGGGTAATGGTGTTCTGCAACGAAGTATGTTCCTGGCATTTTACCTTCGACAGGGTAATAATGAACTGGTTGAGAGTCTGTATAATGAGCAAAGTTTGTATCTACGTTGTATCCATTTATATTTGCTTTTGTGAACTCTGTTTTAGTGCTTCTATTAAGAGCTTTTGCTGAATCGCCATATTCACCAACTCTACGAGTCGCAGTTTTTACAACTTTATCCGCTGCTTCATCTAAATAAGCAAATTCTGTTACTTGTCTAGCTCTTGTATGACTAGGGAAAAATGACATCCCATCGTTGATATCAAGTTTTGGGACAATTCTTTTGTAAATAGTTTTTCCTTCTCGTACCCCGAGTTTTTTAAATCCTAACTCTAATAAGCCTGTTTTGTTTAAATATCTAAACATACCTACTCCTGTTTTCTACCATATATTTATAAACGTATATTTTTTTTCTTAATTGCTTTTTTATTAAGCATTGTTAAAATCTCAAGTGTTCTAGCAAAATTTATTATGTTTGTTTTTTCTATCAGTAACATTTAAAAGGTAAATTAATGAACGTTCAAAAGATAACATTTTCGCCGATTTTAACATCTCATAGTGCTGGCGAAAAAAAGAAATTAAATAGCAACCCGATTACTGATGTTAAGCAGGCAAATTTGGCAGGTCTAGAGAGCCTTTCTGCCTATAATAAAGTACGTTTAATGTCGCCAATTAGCTTTGGTGAAGCTGATATCGTTGATGATGAAGCCAAAAGGGATGCTATAAACTATGATGCAATAGTTCCAGTTACCGAAAGTGGTTCAAAATCTGAAAAACTTCAAAATGCACTTTATAATGGTTTGTATAATCTTGATAAAGAGACGCTTTTAGTGTTAACAAATTCTGATTTTCAAGCTACGGCATCAAGATTTTCTGATTTAATTGAAGGCCAATTATTAGATCCTGATGCTGACAATTTAATGTTAATCGTAGATGAGAGAATTCATCATCCTGTATTTTTTGAATTTAATAATATGCAGGGGTATAGTATGATTATGCCAGCTTCTTCATTACTTTCATCATATATGAAATCGGGGCTGGATATATGCGCTGATTATGAGCATGTTGTGCCAGTTTTTAGTAACGATAAATTGAAAATTAATAGTTCAATAGATCCAATTACAATTTATAATCAAAGTTTTCTTGACAAAAACCATAAAGCATTTGTTGAGCCTAATGGAGAATATATATTTACTGTGAATATTGATCAATTTTTAGATGATCAGGAAGTCGATTTTCTTGGAATAGGTGAAAATTTAAAACTTGATATGAATAGTAGAGATAATGTTTTACAAGTTCTTGGCATTGATGTTGACAATGTTACAGAAGTGAAACCTAAAGTTTTAAAACCTTTATTTTCTGATGTCGGTGGTCAAAAACAGGTAATTCAAAAGATTGAAGAAGAAATTTTGTTCCCGTTAGTTTGGCCTGATGCGTTTGGTCATATTATGAATAAAGGTGCAATTCTTTGCGGTCCTCCAGGAACAGGTAAAACTTATATTGCAAGAGCTTTAGCAAATGAAGTTTCTGAACGCTTAGGTCAGAAAGTTACATTTATGAATGTTGATGGTAATGCTCTAAATAAATCTGAAGTAGGTTTGACTGAGGAAAATTGGCGTAAAAGATTTGCTGAGGCAAGAGAAAAGCAGCCTTGTATTATTTTTATTGACGAAGGTGATGCGTTTACTCAACAACGTGACAGTTCAAGTAATGCAAGATATGATAACAAAACGGTGAACCAAATTTTAACATTGATGTCAGAATTGGAAGAAAGTGATGATAAAGTTTTTGTTATTATGGCAACAAACAGGCTTGAAATGATGGATTCTGCGATTACTCGTGATGGGCGTTTTGGGGTAATTATCAATGTTGATCTTCCTGATAAAGATGGTTGTCGTGAAATTTTTGATATCCATATTAAAAATAGGGTGGCAGATGAGAATATGGATAGAGATTCAGTTGCCAAAATGTTAGTTGATAAAAAAGCTTCAGGTGCAATGATTGCAGGGGTGGTTGAACGTGCATTTAAGAACTCCTATCGCCGTTGTGGTATCTA
>JAGAJM010000005.1 GCA_017626055.1 bacterium
ATGAATAAATTAAATGAATGGTTACCAAGTTGGGCAAGTGGTTTAACCACCGTTTTATCGGTTGCTTTGGTTACTATTGGAGTAATGTTTGTAAATAGCGCTATTAAATTTGGTAAATCATTTGGGTCTGCTTTTATGGCTTCTTATAGAGCGACTATAGACAAGAGTAAATTAGGAAAAAATGCAAAAGAGGTTGCAGATGCTTATACTCAAGGTGTAGCAATAGGAAAATCAAGGGCACTTGGTGAACAAGCAGGTGAAGCTGAAGTTAGAGGTAATAGAAAAGTTTTAAAAACCGCTCGACGCAAAGCGGGTCGAATAGCAATGAATGCTACACAAGGTACTGGTACTGCAGTTGGTAGTGTTGCTGGTGGACTTGGAAGAATTGCAGGTGGTTTAAGCTCGTTTTTATCTGCCGCAATGCCGTATGTACTTGTTGCTATACTTGCGGTTGGAGTTATATCTGCAATAGTGTCCGCAGTTAAAAAAGCTGATACCGAAAAGGAACAAGAGGCCGCAAAGAAAGTTAAATCTTCAAGCAAAGAAATTGATAATGAGATTAAAAAGACAACCTCATTACAAAAGAATTATACTAAAGCTTTAAAATTACACAATAAAGGTTTGGGTAGAACCGAAGAAGAAACTGAAGAATATCAAAAGATTCTAAGTGAATTAAATGAGACTTTTCCGCAGATGGTTACAAAAACTGCTGATGGATTATATAAATTAGAAGAAGCCAGTGAAGAATTTTATAATTCTACTATTCGCGCGTCTGAGGCAGCGATTAGTGCTGCACACGAAAGAATTAGGGGCAATGCTCAGTTGGCGGCGGGAGCTGGGGTTTATCTTGGAGCTGGAGCTAATGAGCTTAATGAAGAAGTAAAGTCTATAGCTTCCGTTCTTAGTGAACAATCAGAAGACCAAGTTAAATTTTTAGGTAATTCAAATAAAAATATTAATGTAAAAGATATTACTAAAATGACTGAGCAAGGTTTAACTAGAGAGGCTATTAATGAATTTGGCTGGGATTACTCTACAAAAGAATACGAAAAGTTCATGGATAGTTATGTTAGACTTGCAAAAGATGCCGAAGGTAGAGTTGATGTTAATGCTCTTGGTGCTGGACAGAATAAAGAAGTTCTTACTTGGTTCAACGCATTAAATGCTCAATATGGTGGAGATTTAATACAGAAACTTTGGGAGTCTACTTTTGGCAATAATATTATGAAAACTGAAATCACTAACTGGGCGGATTTTAAAGAAGCAGAAACTGGAGAAAAATTACCTGAAAAGCTTGAAGAAGTTTTTATAAAGGATGCTGAGCGAGAAAGAAATATAATATTATACGGCAATGAAGATGGTAAAATCAATATCAATGATACAAATTCTTTATATGGTAAAAAATATGAAGAAGCATATATCAAATCTGCAACGGCATGGGCGGAAAATAATATAGGACATTTTAGTTCATATGATAGCGAAACTCAGAAAACTATATGGACAATGGATGGTGAAACTGCCACAACTCGAGAAGCTGCAATTAACATGTTAATCAGAAAAGCTGTAAACAATGAAATGTTTAAAGAATCTTCGGTTAAAGCAGCAGACGAATTTGCGCAAGAATATACTGGTGAAGACTTTGTCCAATTACAAAAAGAAAATTTATCAAAATATTTAGGATTAAATGACAAGGTAAATGCTGCCTTTGAAAGAATTATGATTTCTATCACAAATGGAACAATTGGTGCAGGAGAAAATATAGAAACTCTTATACAATCTTTAGGTGTTGAATTAGACTCTAATTTAACCATAGGACTGAAATCAGCATTACAGGATTTTAAAGATGAAAGAGAAAATTTGGCAAGGGATTATATAAATGGTATAAATGCTCTTATTAATGGCACATTTACCCCAGATTCATTTGCCGACTGGACCCCTGCACAAATTGAAAATATGAAAAGTCTTTTGCAAGAAACCACAGATTTATATGGTGAAAAAGCAGCAAATGAGATGGCTACGCAATACAAGACATATTTTGAAAACGTACTTTCTGGCAATGAAAAATTAAAAAGTGCTTTTGCTAATATAGATTTCTTTGATGCAAAAAGTATTGCTCAATATGGAGCACAAGTGCTTTAATATGGCGATGAATCTCATGAAGCCTGGACAGGGCGTAGGGATATAATCGATTCTGCATCTAATGCTACTGATAGAGCAACAAGAGATATTGGAACTTTATTCAAAGAAACCGCCGAAGAAGTAAAAAAACTTAGTGAGTCTTTTGACGATATAGAAAAAGCTCTTAGTGGTGAATTAGATATGGCAGACGCTTTTAATCTTGTATCTGAATATCCTGATATAATTGATATTAAAGATGATTTAATTCCCACTGGTGAAGGTTTCAAATTAAATATAGAAAGTGCTACAGAATTAGCTGAAGAAATGTTGCAAGTTAAAGTTAATGAATTGCGTATTGAGGAAGCTATGTATGCATTAAAGAAAAAATCTATGGAAGATGAAATTAAAAAGTCTATTGGAGAAGAAAATTGGACAGAAGAATTAAAGCAAACCTATCAACAATTTATTCAACTTAGCAATGATATGAAAGAAAACCCAGATGATTGGACACCAGATAAAGGTAATCTACTTGCAATTGCAAGACAGACCTTAACAAATGCTGGTGTTACAAGTTTTGCTGAAAAAGAAATGGCTTTAGATGAAAGTATGATTGGTATAAGAAAAGTCATTGAAA
>JAGAJM010000006.1 GCA_017626055.1 bacterium
AGTACGAAGCCCACCACAAGATGAGATCTCTCATAGCACAAGCTAGTAAGTCCCGTCGCAGATCACGACGTTGATAGGTCAGAGGTGTAAGAGTGGCAACATTTTCAGCCGACTGATACTAATAGGACGAGGGCTTTTCCTAAAATACGATAGTCGGTGTGAGTGCAGAGTCGGCTTGCGAGAGCAAGACGAGCAGGCACGAACATAACGTAGCGACGTAAGAGTTTTCGAAGAAAACTCCACAGGAGCGAAAGGACTATCGAGGGAAATTGACGGTTGCGTTAGCTTATAATTATTATGCAATTTTGAGTGTGCGAGAAGCACTGTCACAGGTTTGTCGGTGACCAAACGTGAGGAAAACACCCGTTCCCATCCCGAACACGGTCGTAAAGACTCATAGTGGCGACAATACTTGGGGGGCCACCCCCTGGGAAGATAGCTAGTTGCCGACGTCTAATTTAGAAAAAAGAGAAATAAGACAAAAGTCTATTTCTCTTTTTTTTTGTAATTGAACCCTCTCCCTAACCCTATCCTATGGAGAGGGAGTTCACAAAGCTATAATACTGGATTCTTCTGGACTATCGTCCTCAGAATGACGTTAGCTATGGCATAGTTGCCGAGGGGTAAATTAAATTTAGAAAACGAGAATTGAACAAAGGTTTGATTCTCGTTTTTTATAGTTCTTTCATAATAATAAATCCTACTGTATAATAAAATATGTAAAATTTTTGTGATAAATTTTGCAAGATGGTGGGTTATAAAGTCTTATTTAGCTTGCTTTTTAGCCTATCTAATACTTTAGAATTATCTTATAATTTTGCTCTTGATTTATCAAAATTTTTATAATACCATGAACTAGGAGAAGATTAGTTGGGGTTAAGAAATGCTAGTTTCGTCTATTGCTTATTTCAATGTTAATAAAACTATTGTTCCTAATAGTGTGATTAAGGATAAGTCTGTTAATAAAGCGAGTTTGAATGAAGGGTTTGGTTACTCCAACGATAAGAAACAAAGCAATGACACAAGTTTTGTAAAAAGCTTTATTGATTCTTTTAAGTCATTGTTTATGAAAAAGTCTGACGAAAGTTCTAAATATTTAGAATTGATTGCTTAGGGGTAAAGGTATTAGTTCTTATCTCCAATAAATAAATGCTTAACTAGAACTGAGCTTATTGCTGGGATAATTGATATTACCACAAGCACAGGAACAATACTTGTTGCTTGGGCAATAAATCCGATTACAGACATCGCAATTGCAACTACTCCCCAAGAAAATCCGTTTATAAAACCTCCGATAATGCTTTTATACTGAGGTAGGACTTGTTGAGCCATACTCATTGTGATAGGGGTCGCAAACATTGTGATAAAGCCCATCAAAACATAAATTCCAAATGAAATCTCCGGCATTGTTTTGTATGTAAGCATAAACAATATCATCATTGGGCATGTAGCAATCATAGAAATATAAAATACATTAGCGGTTCCGATTTTTTTCTCAAATTTTGGGCTTAGTAATGAGGCAATTCCGCCTAAAAGTAAAAATCCAAACATTGCAATCCCAATTTGCATTTTAGAAAATCCTTGAGCTTTCCATAAAAACGGCAACAAAATTGAACATGATGTTGTAATCAATGATTTTAACATTGCAATTATATTTAAAATATTTAGTTTTCGGTTTGATAAAATATCTTTTAATGCTTGGCCTAGTTTAAGTTCAGCTTTTGGTGCTTCAATGTGAGAAAATTTAGGTACACAACTAAACATCAATGCTGCCCAACAAATGCCTAAGATAGCTAAAATTGGCATTTTTTCAAGTCCAAAATATTGGGCAATGGTTGATGATAACAATGGTCCCATTGAGTAACCTAGAGTTCCCATTGCAATAAATATTCCCATATTTCTTGCAACTTCTGATGTTGAAAATTTAACGACAAAGCCCAAAGACTGTGGGTGAAATAAACTTGAGCCTAAACTTCCTAGTACTATAAATAAAATCATAAATGCGATATTTTCACTTGCAGGTACAAGTGAAATAAATATTGAAGTGAATAAAAGTCCCCAAAAAATTAGTGCTCTTTTTCTCATTTTATCTGCGAAAAAACCAAAAAATGGTTGCAAAAGTGATGAAAATATATGTGAGCAACTTAGTATAATTGTTGCAATTGGCATTGATATTTTTACTTGCTCAGCAATGAATGGCATAATAGGGTTTAGAAATCCTGTGTAAATGTCATTTATAAAGTGGGCTCCGTTTAGCCAAATTTGGGTTTTTCTTTCATCTTTGTTGTAAATCATACCTTTATAATTGCACTAAAATTTCTAAAAATCAAAGGGTTGGAGATAAATGTTTTTATGTAAATTTGAATTGTTAATTTTTTGTTTATTTTTTAAGGATTATTGAAAATCGGTGTTATAACATGTATAGCAGCTGGGATATAAGCAGCTTAGCAGCCAAGAAATTTATAAATAAAGGAGATAAAAATTATGGCAAAAACAATTGGTATTGACTTGGGTACAACAAACTCAGTAGTAGCAGTTATGGAAGGTGGAAAACCAACAGTTATTGCTAACGCAGAAGGTTCTAGAACAACTCCTTCAATCGTTGGTTTCTCTAAAACAGGTGAAAGATTAGTTGGTCAATTAGCAAAACGTCAAGCTATTCTTAACCCAGATAAAACTATCGCTTCTATCAAAAGACATATGGGCGATGATTACAAAGTAAATATTGATGGTAAAGATTATACTCCGCAAGAAATTTCAGCTATGATTTTGAGAAAACTAGCTGATGATGCTTCTTCATACTTAGGTGAAAAAGTTACTTCTGCGGTTATTACTGTTCCAGCTTATTTTAACGATGCTCAAAGACAAGCAACTAAAGATGCTGGTAAAATTGCAGGTTTAGACGTTCTTCGTATCGTTAACGAACCTACTGCTGCAGCTTTGGCTTATGGTCTTGAAAAAGAAAAAGCTGAAAAAGTTTTAGTATTCGACTTAGGTGGTGGTACATTCGACGTATCTATCCTTGAAATTGGTGATGGTGTTCACGAAGTATTATCAACTTCTGGGGATACTCACTTAGGTGGGGACGATTTCGACCAAAAAATCATGGATTGGATGTGCGATGAATTCAAAAAACTTGAAGGTATCGATCTAAGAAATGATAAACAAGCTATGCAACGTATTAAAGAAGCTGCAGAAAAAGCTAAATGTGAATTATCTTCACTTATGGAAACTAACATCAACTTGATGTTCATCACTGCTGATGCTAATGGTCCAAAACACTTAGACTTGAACTTAACAAGAGCTAAATTTGAAGATCTTTGCTATGACTTATTAGAAAGATGTAAAAAACCTGTTGAACAAGCTATTCAAGATGCTGGTATTTCTAAATCAGAAATCAATGAAGTAGTTCTTGTTGGTGGTTCTTCAAGAATCCCTGCTGTTCAAAAATTGGTTAAAGATTATACTGGCAAAGAACCTAACCAATCAGTAAACCCAGATGAAGTTGTTGCAGTTGGTGCTGCAGTTCAAGCTGGTGTATTGGCTGGTGAAGTTAAAGATATCGTGTTACTTGACGTTACACCTTTAACTTTGGGTATTGAAACTTTGGGTGGTGTTATGACTGCTTTAGTTCCTCGTAACACAACAATCCCAGTTTCTAAATCTCAAATTTTCTCAACTGCTGAAAATAACCAAACTGCGGTAGATATCCAAGTTCTTCAAGGTGAAAGACCAATGGCTAGAGATAACAAATCTTTAGGTATGTTCCGTTTGGAAGGTATTGCTCCTGCAATGCGTGGTATTCCTCAAATCGAAGTTACTTTTGATATTGACGCAAATGGTATTGTAAACGTTTCAGCTAAAGATAAAGCGACAAACAAAGAACAAAAAATCACTATCACAAATTCATCTAACCTTTCTGATGATGATATTGATAAAATGGTTAAAGAAGCTGAAGCAAACGCAGCTGAAGATAAAAAGAAAAAAGAAGAAGCTGAAGTTAAAAACAATGCTTCAAGTTTAATCGCTTCTGCTGAAAGAATCGTTAAAGATTTTGAAGGCAAAATTGATGCTGCTGATAAATCAAAATTAGACGAACAAAAAGCTTCTCTACAAAAAGCTCTTGATGAAAACAAATCAACAGATGATTTGAAAAAATTATCTGAAGAATTACAACAAACTATGTTTGCTATTTCTCAAAAAGCTTATGAAGCAGTTCAAAAAGAAGGTGAAGCTGCTCAAAGCGCAAACTCTGAAAGTGCAACATCAGATTCGTCTTCAAATAATGATGATGATGTTATCGATGCAGAATATGTAAAAGAATAATTTTCTTTTAAATAAATTCATAAAAGGCGGTATAGATTTTTCTATGTCGCCTTTTTTAATCACAAATAGAAGCCCCCGACTAATCGAGGGCTTCTATATATTGTTTCCCAAATCTTTTCGCCTTTTTCCTTACCACTGATTAACTCAACAACGTTTCTAACAAGTTCGCATTTTGCAATGCACCTGTTGATTCCTTGATTTTTTGTTTGTAAATGTAAGTTCTTAGTGCCTCACGAATAAGTTCGCTTCTTGAACGGTTTTCGCCATCTGCAACTTCGTCAATTCTGTTCAAAAAGTCTTCAGGCATTGAAATCAATACTCTCGCCATATATTCTCCTTTTTTTTGTGATGTTGTCAAAATACTTACATATATATAAAGGATTTGATATATAAAAAAGTGCCTTTTTTTATTTAAAGAATATATACTAATTTTGAAAAGTATTGATTTTATTGGGCTTTAGAAAACAAATTCATGTTTACAATTCTTAATAAAAACTATTTTATCAAAATAGCTAAACAAATTAAAAGCATGAAGTTAGTTACAATATTTCTTGAATAGAAAAATCTAAAATAAAATGGTGCATCTGGGGTTTGGGAAATTTCTTTCCAATTATCTAATGGATAATGCCAAGGGTAAATAGTTGGTATTTTGGTTTTATCTTGATTAAATAGGTTTAATGATATGTACAAATCAATTATTTGCGGAGTAGTTAATAAGCCAAGTAAGTACCAATAATTGTTTGTTTTATATGACAGGCATGAAATTAAAATGAATGCTGTTATGTAGAAAAATAAGATGAAGTTTAGGGCATTTGTTTTAGTTCCTAGGTATCTACATAAAGTTTTTTTATGTGAACATTCATCCCCATCAAAATCCATCAGCATATGAGCATATAGAATTGTATTCGTAAACATTGCACAAGCAAGTGACAATAATAAAACTTCCCATGAGAATTTGCTTGTCATAACATAATAAATCCCCTCGTATAAAAGAGGTCCATATGCGATTATGATTGCAACTTCGCCGAGTCCTTTTAATGAAAGTTTTTGATAAGTTAAAGCAATAATAAGCCCAATTAAAGCTAAAAGTGCAACATAATACCCAGATAGGAAAAATAAAATCCCACCAATTATTGTTGCAATTCCTAAAAATGTACAAATTGCGATTTTTAAATCTTTTGTGGTTGCTTGTCCAGATTTTAGGTATAGGCATTTACAGTTTTGAGCTGAATTTATGAAGTTTTCGTCTTTCATCAGAATTTTATAGTCAAAATAATCATCGATTAAGTTTGTTGCCATATGAACAAGTCCACTGCCAAGAATTGCTAATAGTCCAAGGTAAGGGTTGCCTCCTTGTTTTATTGCAAAAATAAAAATTACTAAGCAGTTTAGCAAAGTTATTGGTAGAGAGTATACTCTAGCATTATTTAGCCAGAATGAAATCTTTTTGAACATTTACCCCTATCCCTCAAAGATGTTTTTCATTGCAACAACAGACTCATAACTTGCACCAGCTTCAAGAATTTCTTCTGCGGTTAAGCCAAACATTGTAATCAAATTATGAGCTTCTGTAATGTTTCTTGAGTTTAAGAATTTTGCAGTTTCTATTACCGCAGTTTCTCTTGTCATTGTTGTAAACTGGTCGTTAATTCCTTTTCTTAAAATTCTTGATTTTGATTTACCCATGGCGTACCTCAAGAGCTAATAACGCAGCCCCAATCATTCCTGAAAAATTGCCAGCTTGAGCTTTTACAATTCTTGTTGGTGTGGTTACGATTTGGAAATTAACTTCATCTTCAACTTTTTTTGTATTAACAAATTCTGCCATAGAACCTGATAATACAACACAATCTGGATCAAATAGATTTGCAAGTCCGATGATTCCATTTGCCAAATCGTCGTGCCATCTATCTAAAATTTCTAACATCTTAGAATCTGATTTTTGAGCGCCTTCAACAACATCATAAGTTGTAATATCTTTATTTCCTGTCATTTCTTCTGCGGTTAGTTTTAAGCCTGTACCTGAAGTGTAGATTTCAAAGCAGTCATAACTTCCGCAAGTACATTTTCTGTGTTTATCCGAGCGCATTTTAAAATGCATTTCTCCAGCCGCTCCATTCTGACCTTTTAATAAGTGTCCGTTTATGATAATTCCACCACCTACTCCAGTACCAAGTGTAATCATAACGGATACTGTTGTGTTTTGTGATGCGCCAACTTTATATTCTGCCCAAGCTGCGCAATTTGCATCGTTTTCAACAAAAACGGGTTTTGTTGATAGACTTTGAAAATCTAATGTTGGATATTCTTTTGCAATATTACCAGTTGAGCCTACAATACCTGTATTTTGGTTATTAACCGCTCCACATGTTGAAAAAGCAATAACATCCACTTCATTTTCATATTTTTCGATAATTGATTTGAAAGTAGCTTTTATTTCGTCAAAAGTTTTTGGAGTTGAATATTTTTCAACTTCGCTAATTATTTCACCTTTTTCATCAATTATGGCGTTATAGATTTTAGTTCCGCCAACATCTATTGCTAATGCTTTTTTCATTTTAATTCCTTTATTAGATTTTGTTTATGTGTTGTTGGTATTTTACCCTCACCCTACCCCTCTCCCACAAGTGGGAGAGGGAATAAGTTATATTTTATCCCTTATCTCTGAATACAAAGCGTTTTGTGATAAGTTGTGGTCTTGTTATAGCTGAACCAATTACAACACAATGAGCTCCTAAGTCAAATGCTTTGTTAACTTGTTCTGGTTCCCAGATTCTACCTTCTAAAACAACAGGCAAACCAGTTTGTTCAACAAGTTGTTTTAGCAATTCAAAATCAGGTCCATCTGCTGGTGAATTTGCAGATTCTAAAGTGTATCCTGCAAGTGTTGTTGATAGAATATCTGCACCAGCTTCTTTTGCCTTCAATCCTTCTTCAAGAGTTGAAATATCAGCCATTGCAACTCTTTTATTTATGTGAATATATTTGATTAAGTCTGCTAATTTTTCGTTATTAGGACGTTTTCTTTGTGTGCCATCAAGTGCAATTACATCAGCCCCAGCTTCGATTAAATCGATAACATCTTTTATTGTTGGTGTGATATAAACGATTTCTTTCCAATTTTTTGTAATAACGTTTGGTTTAGTAATTCCAATAACTGGAATATGGAAAAGACGTTTTGCGTTTTTAACATCTCTAACGCCAGCTACTCGCAAAGCCCCAGCTCCGCCATTTACAACGGACTTCATCATTGCGACCATGCATTTTTCTAAATACAATGGTTCAGACGGCATAGCCTGAACTGAAACCACTATCATACCCTTTAGTTTATTAACGACATTATTCATACATAAAATTATATATTAAACAAAACTTTTTGCATTATGGTATAATAGTTTTATTAAGATTATGAGGAATTGAAATTTATGAATAAAACATTAGTGAAATATCCGTTTTTAACAAAAGAAGTTGAAATTTATGAAAGAGAAAATGGACATAAAATTGTTTTGGCACACAAAGAAGGTGATATGGTTAACGTATCTTCTTGGGTTAAAACAGGTTCAATAAATGAAGATGACAAAAATAATGGAATTTCACATTTCCTTGAACACTTGATGTTCAAAGGAACCAATGCTTATAAAGTTGGCGAATTTGATAGAATGTTAGAATCAAAAGGTGCGATTGTTAATGCTGCAACTTGGAAAGATTATACATTCTATTATGTAACTTTACCAAAAGGGATTGATGAAAAAGATTTTAAAATGGCGCTTGATTTGCATGCTGATATGATGATGGATCCAGTTTTTCCAGCAGAAGAATTGGGTGCTCCGTTTGATATCAATGATTCAACAGTTACAGATAAGCGTGAACGTCACGTTGTAATTGAAGAAATTAGAATGAGAAAAGACCAACCTTGGACAAAGGTTTATAATGTATGTAATAAAAATATGTACACATCTCATCCTTATAAACGTGATGTTATTGGAACTCCAGAAATTATTTCTCAAGTTACAAGAGAAGAAATAGATGGGTATTATAGAAAATTCTATACTCCAAAAAATGTTACAACAATTGTTGTTGGTGATTTTAATCATGATGAAGTTTTGAAAATTGTTTCTGATAATTTCAAATTCCCTAATCGTGTTGAAACTGAAACAGAACCAAAAGAAATTGATACACCAATTACTGAAACTAAATATATTGAAACAAAAGCTAATGTTCAAACTTCTTATTTGATGTTTGGTTGGTTAGGACCAAGAGCTTGTGAATTAAAGGCTACAATTTGTTTAGATTTAATTAGTATTATTTTTGGTGATGGTTCAAGTTCTCGTTTACAACAAAACTTAGTTGAAAAATTGCCAGAAAAAATCTTTAATATGATAGGTTCTGAGCATTATCAATTCAAAGATGGTAATAACTTCTTTATTCAAGCTAACTTCAAACCTGAAAGCAAAGATAGAGCAATTGAACTTGTTAAACAGGAGTTGGCAAATTTATTAAATGTCAGAATTTCTGAAGAAGAATTATCAAAAGCTAAAAAACGTATCAAATCTCGTTTT
Organism: bacterium; assembly: GCA_017626055.1. GTDB lineage: Bacteria > Cyanobacteriota > Vampirovibrionia > Gastranaerophilales > Gastranaerophilaceae > Zag111. The sequence continues at coordinate 8,886 of JAGAJM010000006.1, forward strand.
GCTTATTCTGCAGAAACTGTTTCAGAAATCGGTGAAACTATCGGTTATTATATGACAGTTTGCGATGATTTATCATTGATTGAAGAATATTTGGCAGATTTAGATAGTATTACTGTTGAAGATTTGAACGAAACTATTTCTAAATATTTATCACTTGATAATGCTGTGATTTCTGTCTTAATTCCAGAGGGTTAAGGGTAGTAATATGCCAACAGAATATGATGATAGATTGAACGAAGTTAAGCAAAAATGTTTGAATTGTGAAAAATGTTCACTTTGTCATTCTAAGACTAACACTGTGTTTTCTGCTGGTGTACCTAATTCAAAAATTATGCTTATTGGTGAAGCTCCAGGGTATTATGAAGATCAGCAAGGTGAACCTTTTGTAGGGAAAGCGGGAAAGTTGCTTGACCAAATTTTAGGCTGCGTTGGATTTTCTAGAAAAGAAAATATTTATATATGTAATACTTTAAAATGTCGTCCACCAGAAAATAGAGATCCATTACCAGAAGAAAAAGAGGCTTGTTGGGAATATTTAAAAGCTCAAGTTGATATTTTGCAACCAAGAATTATTTTGCTTTGTGGTAGAGTTGCAGTTAATTCTTTTATTGATACAAAATTAGGTATTACAAAACTTCGAGGGAAGTGGTTTGAAGGTCCTCATTTTTCAAAAATGATGCCAATTTTTCATCCATCTTATCTATTAAGAAATGATAGCAAAGAAAAAGGTTCTCCAAAATGGTTGATGTGGCAGGATATTAAAGAGGTTCGTAAAGTTTACGATCAAATGAATTAAAGTTTTTTTAGCTATTGGAAAATATTATTTGTAGTGGTATAATCGACTTATGAGTAATAATCAAAAGATGAGTTTTACAACTCAAAATCGTTTAATTATTTTTGGGCTGGTTCTTAGTACATTGCTAATTATGGCAATTGCAGTATTTGCCACTGTTAATATTCAGAAAAATTTAAACGAAAGTTATCAGAATTTTGGACAAGTTATCTCTAAAGTTTTGGCAATTGAAAGTGTTGAGATGACAAAAGATGCATCTAAAACTCAGACTTTTGATATTTTAAAAACCCATTCAGATTCTATTTTAAAGTCTAATGAAGACATCACTTTTATCGAGTTTAGAGCTCAAGATGGTAGTTTGATTTATAAAGCAAAAAATAAAGATGAAGATGGTTCAAAACGTTCAAGTATAGCATTTTCATCACCAATGACAAACATGATTGATAATACAAATATTGGTTCTGTAACTGTTGGTTTATCTGGTTCTGTTGTTGGTAAGGTTTCTTCTACAACAAGAGCTTCTATTTTATTTGTATTCACAATTGTTTGGTTAGTTTTTGCTTTTGTAATTCTTATCAATACTTATTTGATTACTCGTGAACTTCGTATTTTGCGTGATGGTGTTCACAAAATTTCATCAGGTGAATTTGGTTATAAAATTGAGGGTGAAAATGTTAGTGATGAAGTTCAGGAATTGTTTGATTCATTCAATGATATGTCAGCTCGCTTGAATATCTATGAAGAACAAAATATTGAACAAATTACGCTTGAACGTAACAAGTTAGAAGCAGTACTGATGAGTATTGTGAACGGAGTTGTTGTTTGTGATAACAATGACAAAGTTGTTCTATTAAATGGTCATGCAAAAGAACTTCTGGCGCTTGAAGGTGATGAGCTTCTTAATTCTAATATTCAACAATATGTTGATACAGAAGGTGAATATTGTTTTTCTGAAAAAATTGATGAGTATAAAAATCTTTCAATGGAAGAAAAATCTTCTAAACCAATTATCTTCAATGTTACTATTGGTGGAAGAATTTTAAAATCAATTATTTCTCCAATGTTTACTCGTAATCAAGATTATGTGGGTTACATTATTGTTCTAATTGATGTTACTCGTGAAACTGAAATGGATTTGATGAAATCTCAATTTATTTCAAATGTTTCTCACGAATTGAGAACACCTGTAACTGTTTTAAGAAGTTATATTGATACTCTTTATAATTATGGTGAAGAGTTTGATATCGAAACTCAAAAAGAATTTATTGGTACTTTAAATACTGAAATTGTACGTTTAAATCGTATGGTTAATGATATTTTGGATTTTTCAAGATTAGATTCTAATGCGAAAATTGAAAAATCTGAGAATGATATTTCTCAACTTGTGGATTCGTGTGTTTCTCAGGTTGAAGTGTTATTAAAAGAAAATAATTTGAAAATTGATGTTCAAAAAGATAATGAAGTTCCGCTTTTGATGTTTAATTATGATGCTATTGCAAGGGCTTTGACTAATTATCTTTCTAATGCTATTAAATACGCTCCTCAAGATTCTACAATTACAGTGAAATTGTTTAATGAAGTTGATAAAAATCAAGTTACTGTTACTGTTAAAGATGAAGGTTGTGGTATTGCTCCTGAGCATCAGAAGAAAGTTTTTGAAAGATTTTTCCGTGTGGAAAATAAAACTCACAGTGTAAAAGGTACAGGTCTTGGTTTACATTTGGTGAAAACAACTATTGAAAAACATCATTACGGAAATGTATTTGTTCAATCTCAAATTGATCAAGGTTCAACATTTGGGTTCTCTTTACCAATTGATTTATCAAAACTTGATTGTGTTGAGGATGATTTAGTATAGTGAGGGTAATTATATGCCACATAAAATGGATATTTTAAAGTTTTTAGGTATTGCTATTGTTGTTGCAACAATGTTTATCTTTCCATATTCTAAATTTAAAAGAATGTCAAATCCTAATAATGATAGAAATTTCTACATTAACGTAATGGTTATTTCTTTAGTTATTGGAGCATATAAGTTATACGATAGATATGGTAGTTAATTTTTACACTAATCAAACAACGCATTAATCTTATCTGTGATATCTTGAGGATCAATTTCGTTTGTGATTTTGTTTACGTCTTGAGCGATTTGATAAAGTTTTGCAGCCTCAATTTTGTCACCTGTAATTGCGATAGAACGAGCTAAGTTGAAGTGTGCTAAAGCATAGTTTGGATTACATTCAACAGATTTTTTGAACATTTCCATAGCTTTTTGCACTCTGCCTAAATCATCAAGGTAAATTACACCTAAGTTGTTATATGCAATATCATAATTTTTATCAAATTGGATAGCTGCTTCGTATTCTCTGATTGCTTCTTCAGTATCACCTTTGCCCCAGTATAAGAAACCTAAATTACAGTGAATTTTAGCATTTTGAGGGTCAAGTTCTAGTGCGTTTCTATAAACTGCTAATGCGTTTTCATAATCTTCTTTATCGTAAAAAGCGCTACCTAAATTGATATAAATATCAATATCTTCTGGGGTTAAAAGATAAGCACTTTGATATGAAGTGATTGCCGCATCAATATCTTGTTTTGCCTCTTGGAATACAAAACCTAATGTTTGGTTTACAACACTTGTCCATTCTTTGTTTGGGTTTAGGGTTACCGCAGTTTGGAAGTGAGAAACTGCTCCATCAACATCCCCTTTAATGTATAAAATATTTGCCAAGTTTGAATGAAATTCTGGCATGTTTGGCATAATTTGGATAAGTTTTTTGTAAACCTCAATAGCATTATCATAATCACCTAAATCTTCATAAGCTTTGCATAAATGACGATATGCAGGGATGTTTAAATTATCTAGCCAAATTGCCATTTTATATTCTGTGATTGCATCTTCAAACTGTCCTAATGATGAATAAATATCACCTAATAAGCAGTACAAAGGCACAAACCCAGGAGCCTTATCAACCGCATCGATATAAATATCAATGGCATTATCAAGCCCTTTTGATTGAACTTGGATGTATCCTTTTAATAAGATTGGCAAGAATTTAATATAAGTCATTGTTTCTTTAACTTTTTTTCTTGCATCCTCATCAAAAGGAAGTGTTAAACCTGCTAAAACATATTGATATGCTGAACGAAGTTTATTTTTGAAAACTCTGAATGATGAAATCTTATACAAATTGTGTAATAAATAATGCGAGCATGAGCTTGCTAAAGGTGCGTATTTAATTGCTAATTTAGCGTTAGTTTCAGCATCAATAAATCTTGCTTTTTTTGTATAAGTTTCAGCAAGCATATGGTATGCTTTTGCGTATTTTGGATTTTTTTCAATTGCGTGGTCAAAATAATTGATAGCTTTGTCCATATCGCCTTTGTGGAATTGTGCCATACCTATTTTGAAATAGATTTCTGCGGAATCCATATAAGTTTCTAGTGCAATTTGATATTCTGTAATTGCTTCATCAATATATTGGCAAGAAGAATAAATATCTAAGTGCCACGCAAGGTATAAATCACCTAATCTCAAGTGTAAGTCAGCATTCGTAGGGTCTTTTTGTAAGCCGATTTGGCATAATTCAATCGCTGATTTTACATTTCCTGTTTTAATTTCTTTTTTAATCTTTTTATCTAAAATTTTAGTTTCGTTTTTCATATCCATAAGCTCTTCAATAATAATAATTTTAATTAATCTTTTATAAAATTGCAAGTGTCCTCGCAGGACTGGGTGCTATGCCACCAGCTATCGTTATTTTTGCGATTTTTTAATTTTTAACACTTCGCCTTCAATCTCCAATTCTAGTTGATCGTTATTTTCTGGATTTATTTTTAATAGTTCAAGAATTGTTTTTGGTAATAATAAAGCCCAGCTATTTCCAACCTTTGTTAAATTCTTTTTCATTTTTTGCTCCCATGTTATAACAAATACTTTACAATATTTTAACGATGTTGTATATTTAACATTGTTATAACAATGTTAAATATACAGGAGGTTGTATGGAAGAAGATTTATTGAATGATTTGTACATTCGTTTGAAGTCGTTAGATTTGTTATTAGAGTCTTTGGAGTATAAGTTACTTGAAAAATGGGATTATTCTGAAGTTTCAAATAATAGAGAAGTAGGTGAAAATATTTATGCGATGATTTACGCTGTAAAATTGGTCGTTAAGCAATTATGGAAAATTAGAAAAATTTATTATTGGAGAATGTGTAAAGAAAAATATGGTCAATGATAAATATTTTTCATGTTATAATTATTCCAAAAGAGGAAAAATAATGGCAGATAACAGAATTTATTTTGTAGATGTAACAAATAGAGATGGTGTTCAAACTTCTCGTTTAGGATTGGCGAAATTACAAAAAACTATCATAAACATTATGTTGAACGATATGGGTATAACTCAATCAGAATTTGGGTTCCCAACAACACAACACGAATTGAATTACCTAAATGGTAACTTAGAACTTGTAAAACGTGGTGTGATTTCAACAACAAAATTGTCAGGTTGGATGAGAGGGATTGCATCTGATGTTGAGCAATCATTTAAAAATGTTCCAGATTTGCAGTATGTGAATCTTTCACAATCAACTTCTGAACAGATGATTAATGGTAAATATCAAGGAAAGAAAACTCCTGATGATATTATCAGAATGACTAAAGAAGCGGTTGAATGTGCTATTGATAAAGGTGCTAAAATCGTTGGGGTTAATGCTGAAGATGCTTCTCGTAGTGATTTGGATTATCTAATTAAATACGCTTCAGAAGCTAAAAAATCTGGGGCATATAGATTTAGATATTGTGATACTTTAGGATTTGAAGATCCTCAAACAACTTACGATAGAATTTATAAAATTGCAAAAGCAACTGAAATGCCTATTGAGATGCACTTCCATAACGACTTAGGAATGGCAACTGCATGTTCTGTTATGGGTGCAAGAGCAGCTATCGACGCTGGTGTAGATGCTTACATCAATACTGCAGTAAATGGTATGGGTGAACGTGCTGGTAATGCGGATTTAGTATCTTGTTTATTGGCTTGTTTAAAATCAGCTGGTTTCAAAGGCAAGTATAAAATCGATGAAAACATCAGACTTGATAGAGCTTGGAAGTTAGCAAAATATACAGCTTATGCGTTTGGTGTAGATATTCCAATTAATCAACCTGCCGTTGGTGACAATGCTTTTGCTCACGAATCAGGTATTCACGCTGATGGTGCGTTGAAAGATAGAAGAAATTATGAGTTGTATGACTTTGAAGAATTAGGACGTGGTGAACCTGAAATTATTGAAACAGGTCGTATGATTACAACTGGTGAATATGGTGGTATTAAAGGTTTCCGTAACGTTTATAACAACTTAGAGCTTGAGTTCCATGACGAAGATGAAGCAAGAAACATCCTTGAACTTGCTCGTTATGCAAACGTACATACTCAAAAACCTTTGACAACAAGCGAATTGAAATTCTTGTATTACTTCCCAGATATTGCCGCAAAAGTTATGACAGTATCTCCATACTACGAACCAACTGGCGCGTTGAAAGAAAGGGTAGAATCTGGAATTATCACAACTGCAAGTATTATATAATTAAAAAACTGGGTCAAAGCCCAGTTTTTTAGTATATGCAAAAACCACCACCGATTAAGTGTCCGTCATTTATGTCGTAAATTACGCCAGATTGACCTGGAGTTACGGAATTAACTGGTTCATAGAAGTTTATTTCAGCAACATCATCTAAAATAGTTACTTTAGCTTTTTTAGCTTGCATATTGTAACGAATTTTCACCATTGCATCAAATTCTTTTTCTTTTAGTGGATAAGAGAAATTCAAATCCTTAATCGCAAGTTTTGTACGGAAATCATCTTCTCGTTTACCTAGATATACAATATTTTTCTCAGCATCAATATTTATTACATAAAGTGGGTAAGGAGCAGCTATGCCAATTCCTTTGCGTTGACCAATTGTGTATTGATAGTGTCCAGTATGAGTGCCAAGTTTTTTGCCAGTAGGGATTTCTATAAAATCACCTTTTATTTCTCCAAATTTTTCGGTTAGATATTTTTTTGTTGTACAAGGTTTTTGAATAAAGCAAATATCTTGACTTTCTTTTGATGATTTTGGGGGTAAGTCATAATCGTATGCGATTTGTCTAACTTGTTCTTTTTCGTACTCATACAGAGGGAAAATTGTTTTAGATAAGTGTTCTTGATTTATACGATATAAGAAATAAAGTTGATCTTTGTGTTCATCTTTTGCAGGGTAAAGTTTATAAACTCCATTAACAAAACGAATATCTGCATAGTGTCCAGTTGAAAACACATCAGCTTTTAGTTCATTAAATGCATAATCGAAAATAGCGCCCCATTTAATATGTTGGTTACACATAATACAAGGGTTTGGGGTTTCTCCATTTTTGTATGAGTTTTCAAAATAATCAATAATTTCTTTTTGGAATTTTTCTGTAACATCTAAAATATGGTGTTCAATTCCGAGTTTGTCTGCAACATTTTTTGCATTTTGACAAATCAAATCTGCAGCAGGTGTATTTACCATTTTTCCTGTAATACCGATAACTTTGTATCCTTTTTGTTGTAATAAAAGTGCTACAACGGAGCTATCAACTCCGCCAGATAGGGCTACAACTGCAATTTTTTGATTTTCATCTTTCATATGTTTATTATCCTATAAATTATTTTAAATTGGAAGTAGTGTTAAAGATTGATGTTTACCTTAGTCTTACATTTATGTTATAATGTAGCTATGAAAAAGTTACTTTTATCAATAATTTTAGGTTTTGCGGTGTGTTGTAATCTTCCAGTTTTAGCAAATGAAATGGAAGAAGACTATCTTGATATCGCTGCGAATTATTGTGTTGTTGGGGATTATGAATCAGCGATGGTTTATTTGGATAAAATTTTAGAAATTAATCCAAATAATAAACAAGTTACTGATTTGAAAAAAGGTTTAGCACATGTTATTGCAAAAGATAAGAAAACTTTTGTAACCAGTGTAAATCCTCACGTAAAACAAGCCCATGAATATAAACGAGTTGGCGATGAGAAAAAAGAACTAGCGTATTTAAAAGCTGGTACAGAAAGTAAAAATGCATATTTAGCTTATTATTATTTAGGTAATTATTATAGAGATAATAATGATTTTCTCAGAGCAATTGATTCTTATAATGCGGCATTATCTGTAAAATCAGATTTTGCTCAGGCTTATTTGGCAGCAGCTTTAACTTTATTTGATGTTAAACGCTATCAAGCCGTAATTGATCCGATTGATAAGTATTTGGCATTTAATCCTAATGATGATTTAGCATATGCCGTTAAGGCTCGTGCTGAGTTTGAATTAGGAATGTTAGATGAATCTAAAAAAGATAATGATAAGGCTATTGAGTTAAATAATTGTCCAGAATATCAATTTGACAGAGCAAAACTTCTCTATAAATCTGAAAAATATCAGGAAGCGAAAGATATTTTTAGTGAATTATTACCTGATATTCAGACTTCAAAGACCTACGAATATATGGGTTTGTGTGATTTTGCATTAAAAAATTATATGAGCGCCCTAATGAATATTGATAAAGCTCTCATACTCTCTGATGATGACGAATACTTACAAGATAAGTATAATGAAATAAAAGAGATACTGGAAAGTAACAACAATGAGCAGACGTAAAGGTGGCAGACGTGCCATTCAAGAGAAAAAAGAAGGTTTTTTTACAAAAGTATTTAATACTATTGTAACTGTTTGTTTAACTGCGGGAATGTTATGGGGCTTGCAGGCATGTTCTGTTGTTAGTGACTCGAATTTAAGATTTGCTCAAGTTAGTGATGTCCATTTTATGGCAAATGCTTCTAATACGACATTCAAGATGATTGGTGAATCGCCAAGGTTATTAGACGATGCGATAAATCAAATCAATGAATATAATCATATGGATTTTGTTATGTTCACTGGAGATCAGATTGATAAGTCTTTTGAAAAAGAGTTAAGAGCATTTTTGCCACATATTCAAAATTTGAAATTCCCTTGGTATTTGACTTTCGGAAATCATGACAGATGTATTGGTGGATATTTGACAACTTCTGTTTATTGGGATCTGGTACGTAATGCAAATCCTGATTTTAAAGTGAAAAAATCATATTATTCATTTGAGCCTAAGAAAAATTTTAAGGTTATAGTTTTAGATAATATTATTCTTGATGAAATTACCTCAAATGGTTATATTGATGAAGAGCAGTTGAAGTGGCTGAAAAAAGAATTGGATGCATCTAAAAATGATGTTGTTATGATTTTTATGCATGTTCCTGTTGTAGAGCCTTTTGCAAGTCCAAATCATAGGATGCGTAATGGTATTGTTTTAAAACAGTTATTAGAAAGTTATAAAAATCCGATTGCAGTTTTTCAGGGACATTATCATGCTGCAAAAATTGTTCAACATGATAATGTTTTGTATGTGGCTTCTCCAGCCCTTGTGTCTTATCCAAATGCGTTTAGGGTGGTTAATGTAAATAATTACAAGGATAAAGTCGTTTTTGATTTTGAGTGGAAAGAAACTCGAGAAACAACTATTCAAAAAATGGCTAAGATTTTAGTATTCTCAGGTTCAATATATGCGGGAGAAGAAAAAGATCAATTCGGAACTTATGAAATTAAAAAGAATAAAGGAAGATAGAAGATGAGCGAATTCAAGGTAAAATTTAGAGGTGTTAGAGGAAGTTTTCCTGTTGCTGATAAAAACTTTTTAAAATTTGGCGGAAACACATCTTGTGTTGAAGTTAATGTTTGTGGGCATTTAATTATCCTAGATGCAGGTACTGGTATTGTTGGTATTGGAGATGACTTAATGCAAGAGCATATCGCTTCAGCCGTTCGTCCAGAAGAAAGAAAAGAAACAAGGGCTATCGTTCTACTTTCTCATATTCATCAAGACCACCTATTAGGTCTTACTTTCTTTAAACCTATCCATGTTCCAAGTACAAAATTAATGATTTTTGGGGAAGGTACTCCTGATAGTAATTTGTCAAAAAATCTATCAGAATTAGTTTTTGGAAAAACTTTTCCACTGGATTTAGGTGATATTGCTTGTAGTCTAGAAATTCAAGATATTTGTGATGAACAAGCTATTTTGATTAAGCCAGAAAGTAAACCAGAATTGGTTAAGCTTATAGATGTTGAACAAGGTGAGGAAGATGTTTTAGTAACATTTTATAAATCATATGTTCACCCTCAAGATGGTGTGATGATTTATAAAATATCATACAAAGATAAATCCGTTGTATTTGCTACCGATAAAGAATGTTATTTTGGCGGTGATAGTAAGTTTGCAAAATTTGCCAAAGGTTGTGATATTTTAATTCATGATGCTCAATATACAACAGAGGATTATTTGAGTCCATATTCACCAAAACAAGGTTATGGTCATTCGACTTACGATATGGCGGTTGAAGTTATGAAGCAAGCTAAGGCTAAGAATTTAGTTTTCTTCCATTATGACCCATCTTATGATGATACAAGACTTGCTAGAATTAAAGAACGTTATACTTCTGATACTAAAAATGTTCATATGGCATATGAAGGTTTAGAGTTTAATTTGTTATAAGTTGAAAATTCCAAAATTTTAATTAAAAGGTAAAGAATGAAAAAGACAATAGTATTATTAATGTTTTTTTTAATGGGGCTTCCTGTTCTGGCTGCTCCAGGTACTGTTGTTTCTTATACTATTGATCCTGAAAAAAATGCTTATGCACATAATAATATGGGGCTTATCTACGTTGAAGAAAAGGATTATTATGCAGCAATCCAGGAGTTTAAAATTGCTATTAGCTTAAATCCAAAAACCCAAGCTACTGCTATTTATTTTAATAATCTTGGAAAAGTTTATATGACAATTGGTTATCCAAATTTGGCGCTTGATTGTTTTAAAAATGCAATTACTCAGTATAGTTTGAATTTCGAATTTTATAAAAATCTTGTGGAGTGTTATAAAGCATTAGGTCAGGCATCTGAACAGTTAGAAATTTACAAAACAAAGAATGATACACCTTATGATAAGGTTATGTTGGGACTTTTGTACGAACAAAGTGGAGATATTAGAAAAGCAATCTTTGTTTTGGACGAATTTGCAATGGCTGAGCCTAATCTTATGATTACTCCTGCAATTAAGTTGTATATTCAAGAGCTTGTAGATAAAATTATGTAGGTTAATTATAAGTAGAGGAATTTTAAAGAGCTAACCCCAGTTAAGGGATTAGCTCTCTTTTGTAGATGTAAATATATTGTTTGATTATTATTTTTGTCTGTATTTATCTAGAAGATTTGTTGAACCAGTATCAAATTGAGTCGCAACTTGCGCTGGTTGAGCTGATGTTGTTACATCTTTCATTCCACCTTGCATTGATGGTTGAGATTTATCTTTGCTATCATTGTTTTCTGGTTGAACACCATTTTTTGCATCCATTCTAGCTTTCATTTTCTTCTCAACAGTACCAGCAAGAGGTGTTGCGATAAATGGTACTAATACACGTTTACCAATGATTGATGCTGCAACAAGTGATGTAACACCACCAAATGCGTCTTTAACGTTGCCTCTGATTTTTTCAAATTCTCTAGCAAATTTGATACTTTCCATACCAGCAAAGTCTGGTTGGTTTTTAGCGATTGTGTAGTACGCTTTTTTGATAGGTCTATCGAACATTTTGCCGAAGATTTTGTCAAACATCTTAGTTTGGCAAACTTTATGAGATACTGTGAAGAACATTAACAATTGCAATGCAATCATCAATACCCCGTTTGTTAAGTCTAATGATGCTACGAAACTACGTTTATCATCAGGGATGTCTTTGTTATTTAAAGATTGAGTTACGTATAGGTAACAACCTAAGCCGTCTTTTGCTACGATTGAGCCTACGCCTAAACCATCGATAAATGCTCTGTTGTTATTAAATACTTGATTACCAGCGTGTCTTGCGATTCTAGTGTTAGAGAACCAGCCTAGAGGTTTAGCAATCATTCTTTCCATTAAATTCAATCCGCTCATTACTTAACCTCCTCTGTTTTGTTGTACTTGTCTTTTTTAGCAGAGGCTGCTTTGTTAGATAGATCTGGGAATGCTCTGTCCATAAACCAAGGATAAATTTTGTTCAATAACCAGCAAGTGAATGGTAAGATTGCTAGAGATACACCTAAACCTGTCCAACGTTTCATACCATCAATGTTTGATTTAACGTGTTTTTTCTGTTGGTCAGCGATACATCTAGCAATTGATTTTGCTTTTTCTGAAAGTCTTGTTGCAACACTTTCAATCCACTCAACTGAATTTTTGAGTTCTCCTTCTGGAAGACCTTTTGCTGCGTGTTGAGCTCTTACTGCATCGTATGAATTTTTAATAGTTTCATCGATAATTTTTTGAGCTTCTTTTACTGTTATGTCGCCAGATATTAATCTTGCTTTGATTTTTGATAATGTAGCAATTGTTCCGTCAATTGCATTTGTTCTTCTTATAACTGCTTCAGTTACGTATTCGATAATTTCTTGAGTTGAACCTTTTGTTTTCATAATCTCGATGCTACCAATCATTTTTGAGATTTTTGCATCAAGAACTCTCAAAGAAATAGGATCTGAACCTGTGTTCTTATCTTTGATTTCTTTTACCATTTTGATAAGTTCAGCGTTTATTCCTTTTTTTGTTGAATCTTTTTCTAATTCTTTGATAATGGCTTTACATTCTTTATCAAAGTTTTTGCTTGCGTTAGTAATGTTTACGTCAGCACCACTAGAATTTATGTTTGTAACGTTATAAACTTGGCTTAATTTGCCTTGTAGTCTTTGTAAAATTGCAACTGCTTCATCTGGGTTGTTATGGAAGAAAATACCACGTTTGATTTTGTTTGGTAATTTCTTTTGAATTGCAGCAAGTTTTTCAGATTCTTCAGATTGAATAATTGTATCTAAAGTTTCTTCGAATAACTTTTTAAATTCTGCTTTTGGCATTTCTAAAGTAGAAGCGGTTTTACCATCTGTGGTATTCCATACGATTTTGTCATCTTCAATCATATTGATAAGACGTTTTTCGTATTCGCCTTTACGTGCACTTACTGCAGCTTTTAATTCACTTTTTGTATATTTTGTTTGAGGATTTGCAGCTTTAATTTCTTTTTCAATATATGCATCAGATGGGAATAAAGTAGCGTTGTATTGAGGTCCTAAGTAGCCAACATCTGATAGCTTTCTAATAAGATGGTTGAAAGGAATAACAATCGCACCTTGTGTGCCGATTGCTAATACAGCTGATACTGGTTGACGCCATGCTGTATATGTTCTTGTATCCTCGTCTTTATCTGATAATGGGTTCCATTTAATGAAAATAGGAGCTACTAAACCAGTACCCACTGCGTTGATAAGTTGGTTTTGAAATTCACCCATACCTTCATGGATTTTTACCATGCTTCTAATTTTGCCAGGCATTAAGCCTAATAAAAATTCGTTAAGCGTTTTTGCGGCTTTTGCAGGACTGCCTGTAAAGCTGACGCTATCTTGAGGAGTGCTCAGGTACGCTCTGTTTTTGACGTTTTTTGCGTCGAGCAGATTACGACCAGAAAAAACTTCCTTGTTGTTCTTAATCTTTTCGATACTCATTTTACACCTACTATGACCTTCTATATATATAGAATTCCAAAAATTAAAAAAATTGCTAGTTATCTCCCCGATTATGAAGAAATATTAACAAATTCCCCTAACTCTTTTATTCCAATGCAGAGAACCCATTTTACTATTGTAATTTCACCCTTTATTTTTGAATCCCTGCAGTGTTTCCAAATGAGGAAACACTGCAATTATACAAAACACATATTAAAATTTAAAGTACATTATTAAGATATATGTACTTATTTCTTTTTAGAATCAAGAATTTTTCTAATTCTAACGTATCTATCCATTTCTTTGCTTAAAGATTCTGTATTACCTAGGATTGCGTTAGATAATAATACTTTGTTATCGTATTTTGGGTCAAGGATAAATACAGTAGGGAAACCTGTAATACCGATTTCTCTAACTACTTTTTCGTATTTTTTGTCCTCAACGTTTACTTTTGAAAAATCGAATGTTTCAGCGTATTTTTCAGAAATTTCTTGATAGATTGGCATAAATCTTACGCAGTAACCACACCAGTCAGCGAAGAATAGAACTAATACTGGCTTTTTGCTTTTCATTGCTTTGTTGTATTCTTCCCCGATATTGTATTCAGAAGGTTTTTTAGGTTCTTGTGACAAATCTGGACCAGCTTGATCAAAAGCCTCCTGAAGTGCTGCTTCAGCTTTTACTTTTAATTGGTGATACTGATAGTATTCATAACCTGTGATTGCGCAAATTGCTACAACTAAAAGAATAACAGTTGCGATTACAATGTTTTTTCTGTTTAAGTTCTGTAATTTTTCTTTTAAATTGAATCCCATTTTAAATTCTCCTCTTCTTTCATTATTATTATAATACGAAAATCCGCTTATATCTTATGTTTAACATATATTAACAAAGGTTTATCTTAACTTTTCTTAACATGATGTAACATTTGATATATATTTGGGTATATACAAAGTATATATCTTATCTCGTGTTACATTTCCCCATAGATGGCGAGCCAGACGCCGTCAAAATTCTGATGCAAATAAGAAGGAGTTTAAATTTATGTTGAGAGAACCTCTAGTCGAAATGAAAGTTGAACCAAAAAATTCTAACCCAGCAAAAAATGAAGTTATTGAAGCATCTAAGGATGATGCATTGAAAATTTACTTAAGAGAAATTGCGGATTATCCTCAATTAACATTTGAAGAAGAAAAGAAATTGGCGCAAGCTATTGAGCAAGGGGATACTGAAGCAAAAAAAAGACTTATTCAAGCAAATCTAAAGTTGGTTGTAACTGTTGCTAGAAAGGCTATTCATATGTCATCATTACCAATTATTGATTTAATTCAGGAAGGTAATTTAGGTTTGATGATTGCGGCTGAAAAATACAATTACAGACTTGGTTATAGATTTTCAACTTATGCTACTTGGTGGGTTAAACAGTCTATGTTTAAAGCTATTTCTGAACAATCTCATTGCATGAAAATTCCTGTTTATATTCAAGAAACATTATCAAAATTTTCAAAAGTTAAATCTCAAATGGAGCAAGAAGTTAACGATACTGTAAAAACTGAAGACGTTGCCAAAAAGATGAATATTGCTCCAGATAAAATTGAAATGTTTTTATCCGCTTATACAAAAACGATTTCTATTGAGAATGGGCTAGAGCGTAATGATGGTAAAGAATTGAATGTTGCAGATATTTTGGCAGATGATTCAACCTTGATTTCTGAAAATGTTGAATATCAATCTTTAAGAGATGATATTAATAATGTAATTTCAACATTAAAAGAAAGAGAACAAGAAGTTGTAAAAATGCGTTATGGGCTTGATGATTCTGATCGTTATACATTGGAAGAAATCGGTAATCTTTATGGTGTTACAAAAGAATGTATCCGTCAAACTGAGTTAAGAGCTTTGAAAAAAATGAAACTATCTGGTGCAACTTTATTATCTTGCTATATTGGGTAAGTTTAAATAAAAAGATTTTACAAAATTTCTCGTGTTTATTGAAAGCCGTCTAGTACGGCTTTTTTGATTTAGTATTCAATTCCTTTTCTTGCTGCAATCCCAGTGTCCCAGTAGTGTTTTACGGGTTTGATTTCTGAAACAAGATGTGCAATTTCAACAATTTTTGGATGGGCGTTACGACCTGTTAAAACGATTTCCATTTCTTCTGGTTTATTTTTCAGAGTGTTAGCGACATCGTCAACATCAAGTATTCCCATATCAATTGCGATATTTGCTTCGTCTAAAATTATCAATTGGTATTCGTGATTTTGGATAGCTTGTTTTGCAAGTTCCCAACCTTTTTTGATTTCTTGTTCATCTTGTTCGTTTTGGTTTTCTTTGTAAATAACCCTATCAAGTCCAGCTTGCACGATTTTAAGTTTATCGGAAATTGTTGGTGAAAGTTCAGTAAATGAATTAAGTTCGCCATAATCGTTGCCGCCTTTTGTGAACATAACGATTAAAACTTTCCAGCAACGACCAAGCGCTCTCATAGCAAGCCCAAGTGAAGCAGTTGTTTTACCTTTGCCATCGCCTGTATAGACTTGGATATAGCCGTGTTGTGCCCAGTTTGGATTTATTAAATTGTTATTACAAATCTCTGTCATGTTTTTAATATTTTGTTATAAATTTTAAATTTTTTGTAGCAAATTTAATGAAAATATTATATATTAAAATTGTAGATATGAAAACAGCACTTAGGATAAAAGCAAAGAATATTAGAAGAAGGTTAATAATTTCAGATGTTTCTGAAAAGATTGTTGCTTTAATCAGAAAACATCCTGCGTATATTAACGCAAAACGTGTTATGCTTTTTTATCCAAAGAAGTATGAAATTGATTTAAGGGCTTTATTAGTTGATAATAAGGAATTTTATTTACCAAGAGTTGATGGTGATGTATTGGTTGTTTGCCCATATAGAGTTGGAGATCCTTTAGTGCCTTCAAAATTTAATATTTCTGAGCCTGTTACAGAACCTATTGAGCCTGGTTTGTTAGATTTGATGATAGTTCCAGCGTTGTCTGTTGATATGCAGTGTTTTAGGCTTGGATATGGCAAAGGTTATTATGATAGATTGTTGCAAAGTATAATTAATACTAAAGTGAAAACAATTTGTCCAATTCCTGAAGAACTAATGTTAGAAACATTACCTAGAGATAAATTTGATGTTGCGGTTGATTATGTAGTTTGTGCATAAGAAAAGACCCCATCGATTGATGGAGCCTTTTCTTGTGGTTAGTTAGTTTTGAGGGTTATGTTAAGTTATTAGCTCTAAGCTGTATATTTTGGAGCCATATCTTGAATACCTTTGTTACGAGCTTCTTTAGCTGCTTTTAACTCTGCTTCAATTGATTGAGCTAAGGTTTCAAGTTTTTCTTTCTCTTGAGTGAGTTTTTCTTCTTCTACTTTTAGAAGTTTTGTTTCAACTTGTAGAGCTCTGTCCCTACCTTGTTGATACAATTGTTTCATAATAAATACACTCATCATTTGTTGTTGTTGTGCAGTTTGTTGAGTTGGTTGCTGCTGCATCCACATTTGTTGGAATACAGGTGCAGTTTGTTGCATATAATTATATGCACTATTGTTTGCATTCAACAAATAATTGTACGCTCTACCAAACATTGAACTTGGCAATGCAGATAACGTTTCAGGTGCTACTTCACCAGATCCGATGAGTGCTGCATACTGTTGAAAATCCATTAATTTCTTCGTGATTTTTTGCAAGCGGTACTGAATGTCACTTTTCTGATAGATCAGTGAATGTACACGCGCATTGAACATTAGAATACACATAATACCTAACCCTACCTTTTCAAATTTTTTAAAACTAACCTTTTTTATAACCTACACATATATAAAAACATGCAATATCAAGTAATTGCATGTTTTTGGTTATTTATTAAGTTTTGTTAACAATTATTATTTTGTACCACGTTCTACAACTTTGTCAATCAAGCCGTATTCCATAGCTTCGTGTGCTGATAGATAGTGATCACGTTCACAATCTTCTTTAACTTTGTCGAAGGATTGTCCAGAATTTTCTGCCATAATTCCAATTAACATATCTTTCATTCTACGGATTTCTTTTGCTTCGATTTCGATATCTGTTGCTTGACCTCTAGCGCCACCTAATGGTTGGTGAATCATAATTCTTGCGCTTGGTAATGCCATTCTCTTACCTTTAGCACCAGCAGAAAGTAAAAATGCACCCATTGACGCAGCTTCGCCTAAACAGATTGTAGAAACATCTGATTTAATAAGGTTCATTGTGTCATAGATTGCCATACCTGCTGTGATTACACCACCAGGGCTATTAATATATAACATGATATCTTTTTCTGAATTTTCGCTATCAAGTAGTAGAAGTTGTGCTACTACTGAGTTTGCTACTTCATCATCAATTTCTGTACCTAAGAAAATAATTCTTTCTCTCAATAATCTTGAGAAAATATCAAAAGAACGTTCACCACGAGATGATGCTTCAATAACTGTTGGTACATAACCCATTATTTTCATATAAGTTTCTTGATCCATTTTGGCTCTCCTTTTTTCTTAATTTTATAATAAATAATTAATTTAATCAATTCGTTTAGATGCAGGAATTCTTATAAACATTCAGCAGGAACTTCTATTTTATGGATACGTGTTGTTTTATAGTCTTGAATTTTTGGACAATTTGTTAAATATTCATACAATGCATCTTGTCTTGAGGCATCAAAAAATTCAATATTATAGTCGTTTTCTAAATCTTTTTTCATCTCAGATAAACCAGCTACGCCAGTTGTTAGGAATACATCATAGGCAACAATGAATTCTTCATCATCATCGCAATTATCCAAATCAACTTTTATGGTGCCATCAGGATTCAGGATATGAACAGAAGTTACTTTTAAGTCTGGATTGATTGTGTATTCAAGTCCTGAAACTTGCATAATTCCAGGAGTAACTTTACCAAAAGATGTTGATAATGCACACCAGTTTAGGGTGTCTATAATCTGTTTCCTAGTTAATGTTGCCTTGATTAAAGTTGAAGTTGTGAAAGGCAAAGCACTGTTAATATCAGCTTTTGTAACGTATGGATCGTCAAAGTTATCTCTGATTGTACCAGCATTAACTAAAGCAATATCTGCTTTTTCTCCATCAGAGTATGTGTTTACGTACCATAAACTTGAATCTGCAATAATGTTACCTATTTCACTATGTCCAAATAGTGGGTTCGATTTTTTTAGAGGTCTATCAAGTGTAAATATAGTTTCGCCAGTTTGTGGTGTTCCATTATTAGTAAGGGGCTTGAAAATATTTTTACAGTTGTCTTTGACAAGAACACCATCTTCATCAAATTCCAAATTTAGAATTCCATATTCATCAAGGTTTTCTCCAAAATGCTTTGTTGGTGTTTTACCTGTTGCAACAATTTTTACAGGTTCACCTCTATCTGAAATTTCCCATCTGTCGGTTTCATTATGGTCGTGTCCGCCAATAATTACATCGATTCCACCAATTTTTGCAAGTTCTTTGTAATAGTCAATATCACCTGATTTGCTTTGATTTCCTGTGTGAGCTAGCAAGAATATTTTATCAATACCTTTTGTTTCAAGTTTTTTGACTTCGTTTTTGATGATCTTGATAGTTTCATCAAGTGGTCTTACTCGAATAAATTCAGTCAGATTATTCATAAATGTAATATGGTTAAAATCAAATGGGGAAACTCCAATTACTCCGATTCTCTCACCTTGTTTTTCAATGATTTTACTTTTTGGAATTTCACTTAATTGTGTTGGTTTTGTGTATCTTAAATTTGTTGATAAAAATTTATCTTGAAGATTGTATTTATTAATAATTGTAGCTAGGTGTTCGCCTTGTTCAAGATCGTGGTTTCCAACACTGATGGCATCTGTTTGTGGACCTAGTTTTGCTGCGACAATTTCGTTATTGGAATTTTCATCCAAAAACATATCACCACCACAAAGAGTTATATTTATAGCACCTTGATTTTGCCTATAAAACTCGTCCTTTTCTTCTAAAAAAGTATCAACGTATTTTATAGAACTGTGTAAATCGTTGTAATATAAAGTATTTATCTTAGTTCCAGTAAATGTCATGTTAGAAATTTTCATACTTGTATAATGTGTGTGAAAAATATTTTTGCTAGATGTTGTGTATATTTATACCTCTTTGTAACCTATATATTTTAGGTTTCTGAAATAGCCATCGTAGTCTAAACCATAGCCAACAACGAATTTGTCATCAACATCAAATCCATAATAATCTGGTTCAACTTCAACTTTGCGTGTAATTTTTTTATCTAGAAGTGAACAGAATTTGATTGATTTTGCGCGGAAATTGCAGTTCATAAAATCAATCAAGAATTTTGCAGTTAAACCAGTATCAACAATATCTTCTATAATTAATACGTTTTTGCCATTTAAGTCTGGTAATTGAATATCAACAGCGTTAACTTTTCCAGATGTTGTAGTTGATGAACCATAGCTTGAAAGTCTGATGAATTCCAATTGAAGTGGCATATCCAAATGTTTTACCAAATCAACTGCAAACATAACTGCACCTTTTAATACACATATTGCGATTACTTCTTCTCCGTTATAAAACTTGTTCATCTCACACGCAAGTTCTTTAATTCTTGTTTGTAGTTGTTCTTCGCTGAATAAAACTTTTAATTCTTCAATTTTAATTTCCATTATGCTTGTCCCTTCTTATAAAATGCCAAACGATGTGTTGGTCTTGAATTAACTTTTATTTTATCACTAATCCCAAGACCAATAGCCCAAAATACTTCATTGAATTGTGTCATAAATAGTAAATTGTCTTTTTCATGGTTCGGGATTTTCTTTTCGTTCAAATATTTTTTTAATTTTTGAGTTCCATTAAGTCCAAAAGGTTGGATTATATCTCCGTCTTGACGGGTTCTTACTTCAAAATCTAATGGTAGGTTTTTTAGATTTACATATGCTAAACAATCACTGTCTTTTGGAAATTTTCTAACTTCTTTTTCAAATTTTTCTATCTCAAAAATATAGCCGTTATTTTCATATTTTCCCTCTTTTGTTATATGAAAATATGGAGTTAAAAATTTTTCGCCTGTGATGATTTCGATGTTTTCTTCACTTACAAAAATCCATAAATTGTCAGTTAGTGAACAAGTTTTTCCAGATTTTGAGTTTGAATTCTCACTAATAAATTCAAAAATATTTAATATTTTTTTTCTATCGTAATCCAAATTATTTTGTATAAAAAGATTATAGATAAGGCGTTTTTGCACGTTATCAGATAATTTTAAGAATTTTTTAGTTTTGATTTTACCACTTTCGGTAATTTTATCGGTTAAAATTTTTAGATATTCTTCAATAATTTCGGTTTCTTCTCTTGCGATTTCAGAAAGAGAATTGATTGAATCAGAAATAGTTTGATTTACTTTTTCCAATGTTGGTATAACTTCAGCTCTAATATAATTTCTTTTATATTTTGTATCAGCATTTGAACTATCATTGTTTGGATTTAAACTATTTTCTTTGCAATAGCTCTCGATTTCTTCTCTTGTGATTTCAAGAAGTGGTCGGTAATAAATATCTCTTTGCTTTGTGATACCTTGCAGACCTGCAATACCTGTTCCTGTACAAATTCTGTAAATTAGGGTTTCAGTGTTATCGTTTTTGTTGTGCGCAGTAAATATAATTTTACTACCAAATTTTTTTGCACATCTTTCAAAGAATTTGTAACGAGCTTCACGAGCTGCAGTTTCAGTTTTGGCAATATCTTTGGATAAATTTTCACTGTAAAATTCTACTTTTAAATCTTCACAAAAATCTTTGCAATTTTGTTCTTCTAAATCGCTTTCTTCTCCTCGCCATTTGTGATTTAGATGAATTGCGACGATTTTGTTTTTGCAGGATTTTTTTAAAGCGTGAAGTAAGCACATTGAATCAAATCCACCTGAAAAAGCTACAAGATAAACTAAATCTGATTTATTCAAATCGTATTTTTCTAAAAAAGATTTAATTGTTTTGTGGATTTGTTTCATAATTATTGTTTTTGTGAATGTTTTTTGATACCTTCTCTGATTTCAACAACGTCTGTACCTAGTTGTTCTAAGGCTTGCATAGCAAGTGAATCTGGTTCTGTTGTGATTGCCCAAAGAAGATCTGCTGATTCGATTTTTGTCTTATGTTGTTTTTTAGCGTATTCCCAAGCGGTTTCAAGAACTCGTTTTGCACGTTTTGTGAACACCATTTCATTGTCAAAATATTCATTACCATAGCCGATAATTTTTTCAACAATAATTCTTGCATCACGAATATTAATTTCTAATTCGTTTAACACAACTGCGCCAATACCTGTTGCTTCACCAATTATACCAAGTAAAAACATCTCAGTACCAACAACACCACGGCCGATACGGCGTGCCTCTTGTTTTGCTAATCTTAGGATTGTTAATGTTTCTGGCATTTGTTTTTCGATAGGTTTGATAATTCCGTGTGCCAAATCATCATCATTAATATTTAATTCCTTGAAAATGTTGTAAGCTACACCTTTTTTAGTTTTTAACAACCCTAAAATCATATGTTCTGGTAAAACTTCAGACGAGCCAAGTTCTTTTGCAGTTTGAAGTGCTAAACTCATTGCAATAAATGCGTTTGGTGTGAATACGATTTGGCGACCTTCGTATTCTGCTTGACGAGAGTTGATATGAGAAAGTTTTTCTTCAAAAACTTCTTCTGTAATACCAAATTGTTCTAAAATTTTTGTTAAATCAGACTCTTTGTCTTCTAAGATTGATGAAATAATTTGTTCAGTACCTAATATTTCATAGTTTGAAGTTGAAAGTTTTGAGACCGCACGTTCAAAAACTTTTGAAGATTGTTCATTATCAAACAATGAATCTGTTTCTTGAGTTAGGTTAACTTCTTTTTCTTTGTTTTCATCAAGTTCTGGGTGGAAGTCTTTTTTAACTTTTCTTTGAACAAGTTTTTCGATTAGTGGACGAGATTTTTCGATATCAAATCCAAGATTTTCCAAGTATTGTGGAATTTTTGAATGAGTATCATTGATTGCAGCAAGAACCAAGTGTTCATAGTGGACAGTTGGGTTGCCAGATTTTTCAATCAAGTCCATAGTGTTGGTTAGAATACGTTTGAAATCTTCACTGAAAGGAATTGCTGAATTCATATCAGCTTCTTCAATGTTAAGGCTAAGATAGATTTCTTCTGCTAATCTTTCATATGTTAGGTCATATGTTTTAAAGATTTTTGCACAGAAACCTTTTGTTTCTTTAACTAAAGCCAGCAATAAATGTTCAGATAAAACTTTATCTGAGTGGTCATAAATTGCGATATTTTGAGCTTCCACGATTACGTTAACCGCTTTTTCGGTAAATTTTTCAAACAAGATTCTATTCCTTATTACTATTCTTCGTCTTCGTCAACTGGTTCAAGTGTTTCAATATATTCTTGAACTTTAGCAAATTCTTCATTATCATCGATAGTTTCAAAGAAAACTTCTTCGCCTTCTTCAACATATCTCATTAAAACAATTTCTGGTTCTTCTGTGTCAGCACTTGTTTCTTCTAATAATAAAGCGTATTGTTTTCCTTCATATTCAAGAATATCATACAACTCGCATCTTAAAACTGTACCATCATCATCTGTAATTTCAATTACGTTTTCTTCATCAAATGCCATTTTGTTTCTCCTTTATTTTCTTGCAAGGTACTGTTCTAGTATAATACAAGCACTTTCTATATCAACTAGACCCTTGTCTTTTCTAAAATCAATTTTCTTGTTTCGTAAGTTTTCTTCTGCCGCGTCAGATGTTAATCTTTCGTCCTCAAAAATAATTTCATATCCTTGAATTTTTGAGGCAAATTGTTCGCAGTTTTCAGCTTGAAAACCCTTTGTTCCATCCATATTTAATGGTATGCCGATTACAATCTTTTTTACGTTGTTTTCTTTTGCAATTTTTTGGATTGTTTCAAGAGCTTTATTTTCAGGTTCTCTTTGAATGTACGAGTGCCCATTAGCAAGCATTAAAAGATAATCACTAAGAGCAATTCCGATACGTTTGGTACCAATGTCTAGAGCCATAACTTTATACATTTTGCACCCACTTATCTTCAATGTACTTGATTTTATCGTTTATCTCATCGATAGTCAAGCCGTAATGTTCTACGTCTTTGTCGTATTTTATTACCATTAAATATTCATAAATACTTTGCTGAAGAATAATTTTATAAAATTCTTGTTTTAAATTTTCATCTACTGCAAGACCATATATTTCACTTGCTTCTCCATCTTTTCCAATCGCAAGTTTTATATATGCAGCCATTACAAGTTTCAAGTACCAAGCGTATTTTTCTTGTTCATAAAATACTTTTTCAAGATTTTCTTCAACTAATTCATCAATATTTTTTACTGATTTAAGTTCTTTTAGAACTGATTGGAATTCATCGCTATACTGATAATCCATAAACCAATGCGCAGAGATTTTCATTTCAGAAAGTCTGTCAAATATTGATTGGTCAACTTTTGCGGGTACGATTTGTTCTTTAACAGTTTGTTCTAAAGATTGTTCATCAAAGTCAATATCGATTAATAAATTTTTCCAGCAAACGTATTCGTACGGAAGTTTCCAAGTGTTGTGATTGTTCTTTATTGTTGTCATTTCTGCGTTATAAAGGATTGTTTTAAATGATTCTGGGTCAATATCCACTGTTTTTTCATCACGCAAAAATCTTTCTAAAATTTTGCTACATTCAAATTTTGAAATATCAAAGAACCCAAAACAATCACGAATACCTGTCTCAACGTTGATTACAATTGAAACAAAACGAATTCTTTCATCTTCTGTAATTCTTGTGAAAATCATTGCCTGATCGCCGTGACCATCTGGGTAAGTTATATAAAATTTGTATGGTTTACTATTTGATAAGATTTCTTTGTAAAATTCTTTTGTATTATCTTCTCTCATCCCAGAAATCTTAATTGTAGAAAGGCTTCGTTTAACTTCTTGTAAAAGTTCTCCAGTTGCTAAAGGAACCATTTCTTGTAATACGTGCAATGCAAGTTGTGATTTGGTGTTTCCTAATAGCTTTAGTGCCTCTTTTCCTGTTGCACTACTTGGATCTGACACAAATACTGGTATTAAAATATTTGCTAAAACATCTGAAGAAAAATCATCAGCAAAAGAGTTCATCAGTGTAATTTTATCTTGAACTCTGATTGATGCTAAAAAGTCCATAAAATCGATTTGAACTTCTGGATTGATTACTGCAGAATTCAATAACTGTTTTGTATTTGCATCTAAAAGTTCATTGGCATCATCTAAATATTCTTCACAAGATTCATATGACCAATCTGCATCGAGTTCTCTTAATAAATTTAAGACTGTAATTTTCACTTCTGTTTGAAGATTTTGGTTTTTAAGGGTTTCCCAAAGTTTGTTGATAAGTTCTTCCTTTGGTACAAAATGTTCTAACATAAAGCAAATAATAGGTATTTTACTTTCTTGAGCGTTAGTTAGTTCTTTAAACAACACTTTTGAAATTAGTTTTTTATCCTCTTGTGAATCTAACATTTCAAAATCAGCAAGACAATCTTGCAAATCACTAACGGAATTTATTTTTCCTAGCAAATCTGTAATTGCGGTTTTTAATTCAAAAGGGTTTAATTGTTTAAATTTAGCGCTTGTCATTTT
Organism: bacterium; assembly: GCA_017626055.1. Classification (GTDB taxonomy): domain Bacteria; phylum Cyanobacteriota; class Vampirovibrionia; order Gastranaerophilales; family Gastranaerophilaceae; genus Zag111. The sequence continues at coordinate 34,029 of JAGAJM010000006.1, forward strand.
AGGCTATCTCGCTTTCCCCCAAAATGCGTCTAGAATATGCTGAGCTTCAGCTGAAGGCATTCTATCTTGTAAAATCAAGTATTGGACTGCAATCATTGCACACTCTGAGCAAATATTAACTCCAGGTCCTTTAACCATTTTTATAACTTGTGTATTAGGTCTTTTACAGAAACTACAATAAACAGGCTCCATTACAACGTTGTTTTCATCTTGTTGTTTTTCTTCACTAGACTTCTTTTTAGAACCTAGGCTGACTACTTTGTCGTCTGACATATAAATTCTCCTTTGTTACTCAACTATTGTAACTTAAATTCATAAAATTTGCCATATTTTTATTATTAAATTATAATTAGTTTAACATCAGCTTAACATGTTGAGAGGGGTATAGATGAAAAAAGTTATTTTAATTGCCAGCATACTGTTTGTGGCGGTTGCTTCGACGGCTTGTATAAATAATTTAGCAGTTCAAGATTTGAATAATAAAGCTAAAGTTTATGCTGATAAAGGGGATTATACTCAAGCAATTGAAAGGTTAAAATCCAGTATAGATTTAGAACCTTCAATATTTGAAACTCATTATAATTTAGCGGTTGTTTATACCCAAGCCGAAGATTATGTTAATGCTGTTGATGAATTTAAAAAAGTTATTTCAATGAAGCCTAATATGGCAGACTCTTATTATTCTTTAGCCACTGCGCAAAATAATTTGGCAGTTGATATGAAAAAAGGAAAAGTCCGTTTAAATGTAGATGGTTCTCTATATGCAGAAAAAGATGAGGAAGCGTTTGAAGAAAGAATTAAATTAACAGAAAATGAAGAAGATTATATTGAAGACTTGTACGAAGCATCTGTTGAAAATTATAAAAAATATTTAGAATTAAATCCAAATGCCTCTGATAAAGCTGATGTTGAGGCTCAAATTGAAAAAATTGATGAAGTTTTAAATCCTGAAAGTGAGTTAGATAAAGATTAATGTTTGTACTTCATTCTCCTGATCCAGTAGCTTTTGATATGTTTGGCTTACCAATTTATTGGTACGGAATTGCTATGGCAATTGCAATTCTGATTGCTATGGTTGTTGGTAATAAGTTATTTAGCATCACTAATCCAACTCTTAAAAAGGATGTAATTATAGAATATGCTCCTGTAATTATTATTTCAGGTGTTATTTGTGCAAGATTATATTTTTGCTTGTTAAATGCTGATTATTATCTTGCTAATCCATCAGAAATTATGAGTATAAGACAAGGTGGCTTATCTATTCATGGTGCGATTTTTGGTGGAATTTTTAGTATGATTGCAGTGGCAAAACAAGTAAAACTTCCTAGTATGTGTATTTTAGATGCGATGGCTTGCGGAACTTTATTAGGGCAAGTTATTGGTCGTTGGGGTAATTATTTTAACTCTGAAGCATATGGCATCCCAGTTGCGAGCCAGTCTTGGGGATTATTTATCCCAGAAGCAAGAAGAGTTGCAGAATATGCCAATTATACATTGTTTCATCCTACATTTTTGTATGAAAGTGTGTTGAATTTAATTGGCTTTGGCATTTTATTATTTATAATTCTTAAATTTGGTAAGAAATTCCAAGGTTTAACTTTCTTTTCTTACTTATGCTTATATTCTGTAATAAGATTTTTCATTGAACGCATAAGGGTTGATAGTGCTTTTAATGTTGCGGGGGATATTCCTATCGCTATTGTTATTTCAATAATTTTATTGGTTGTTGGAGTTGTTGGTGTAGTTTCTATTCTTTTACAAAATAGAAAATCAACTCAGTAGATAATTAATATATACTCTTTACATAAATTCATACTTTGTCTTTTTTAGGCAATCAATCTTTTGCGAAATTTTTTATATATACGTGAAGTATATGAGGAGATTTAAAAATGCCTGAAATTAGTTTATTTTTATTTGATTTAGAACAATTATTTAAATTGTTTCCAAAAGAAGATAGACAACTAAAGGACAAAATCTTGGAATACGAACAAAAGACTCACGAAGATATGGCTGAAAATAGGATTAAATTATTTTCTGAATTTGGTTATAAGAGTGAGTTTGATGAAGTTGCTATTTGGTAACAAAAAGAAAAGACAAGGTTCCCGCCTTGTCTTTATTTATTAGACTCAATTATTAATAATATAAAAAACTTATTGTCTTATCTCTGTTTTTAAAATGTCATTAAACAAAGACATTACAGCACCGACAACAGCACCAGACGCTAGGAAGAAGCTAGTCGGTCTGATGTGTTTCGTTACTAAGTTGTAGGCAGCCAAACATTGTTTAGCTGTTGTTGAAGCAACCTCAGATGTTGCTTTACATACTCTCTTGAACTCTCTTAATTGTTCAGGATTATCCTGTAAATTTTTCATAGCTTTACGGATGCTTGTATATTTTACGTGATCGCCATCTTTCAAGCCGTCAAACATTTTTATAAACTCATCTTGTGCCAAAGTTCTTGTTTCTTGACCTTTTAATGATTCGATAACTTTAGCAGTTCTGAAATTATATTGAGTTTTTTGTGTATTGATTTGATTTTTAATTTTGATATATTCGTCTGAAGATTTTTCTTCTTGAGTTAATGGTAGGATGTATTTTGTTGCATAACCTGCAACAGTACCAAGTGCTGCTCCTTCTACCATTGGGAAGAAAGAACTACGTCTTCTATCATTTGATTGTATTGCATATACTTGTGTCATTGTCCTAAAATCCTTTTTATGTCTTAGCTACAATACGCCCATAAATTAAGCCTTCTAGCTTAATTTACCATATGATAAGAACTTGCACTTAAATATTTTATTCGGATTTCGGCACCCGTTTAAAACTGAGTAATCAAATTCTCATTTTTAATGTATGCATTATAAATTAAAGTTATTTTTTTGTCAATACTCTAATCAAATTTAGGAAAAGCATTACTAAAACGAGTGTAATTGTTAGATAGAAATAATATTTTATAGCGTGATGACTTGCGAATAGACACGCCAAACCACCAGCCAAAATTGCTACTGAAGTCAAGATAACAACAGTTTTCTTTTGTGAAAATCCTGCGTGTAGTAATTTGTGGTGAATGTGTTCAGCATCTGCAACAAATGGGGACTTTCCTTTTGCAATTCTTCTTAAGCTTGCGTAAGTGATATCGATAATTGGAACTGCTAAAACAACAAATGGTAATAGAATTGAAAGTGTTGCAACTTTCATAACCCCAGTAATTGATATTGTCGCAAGTAAAAATCCTGCAAATAATGCTCCACTATCTCCCATAAAGATTTTTGCAGGGTTGAAATTAAAAGTTAAAAACGCCAACATTGAACCTGCTAAGATAAATCCAATTAACGCACTTATTGGGTTTGGTGGGCTTAATGTAATAGCCAAAATTGCTAAAGTTAAAGCGTTGATTGTAACAACTGAGCCTGCTAAACCATCGACACCATCAATAAAGTTAACGGCGTTAGAAATCCCTACAATCCATAGCATTGTGATTGGATAAGACAACCACCACGCTAGATCTAAATTTAAAAATGGGATAGTGTTTATTTGAACTCCAAGTAAATATACAATTGTTGCAATAGATACTTGAATAAGTAATTTGAATTTTGCTCCCAAACCATAGATATCATCGATTAAACCTAGTAAAAACATCAATGAGCTACCCAAAAGTATTCCAGACATTAGTTTTCCGTATGGATAGTAACTCATTAGAACCAAGCACAAGAAAGTTAGCATTGTGCTAGCCCAAATTGCGACCCCACCTATTCTAGAAATTGGTTTAGTATGAATTTTTCTTTCGTTTGGAACGTCAACTAAGCCTTCTTTTTTAGAATAACTTATAACCATTGGTACAATAAATACCCCAAAAATGTAGGCTATTATTGTTCCGATTATGTGTGAATGTGCTAATTTGATAATAATAGTTCTGCTCCTTTAGCTATATAGTGGGTGTTTTTTACAAAGTTTAAGAGATCTTTCTCTTAAATTTTTAAGTCCGATTTCATTATCTGATGAAAATACTGCAGATGCAATAATTTTTGCAACTTCAATCATATCTTCTTCTTTAAAACCTCTTGTAGTAACTGCTGGTGTGCCTAATCTGATACCACTTGTTACAAATGGGCTTTGAGGATCATTTGGTACAGTATTTTTATTTGCAGTGATACCAACGATTTCAAGAACGTTAGCCATATCTTTACCAGTTTTACCAGTTTTTCTAAGATCTAAAGTCATAAGGTGATTTTCTGTCATACCGCCAACGATATCCATACCTTCATCGATTAAACCTTGAGCAAGTGCTTTTGCGTTTTTAACGATTTGTTCTGCGTAAGCTTTGAATTCTGGTTTAGATGCTTCAAGAAGGGCAACTGCTTTACCTGCGATAATGTGTTCTAGTGGTCCGCCTTGCAATCCTGGGAATACTGCTTTATCAATAGCTGCAGCGTATTCTTCTTTACACATAATAATACCGCCACGAGGACCTCTTAGTGATTTGTGAGTTGTTGTAGTTACAAAATCACAGTAAGGTGCAGGTGATGGGTGAACTCCTGCTGCAACTAAACCTGCGATGTGCGCGATATCAGCTAATAACAATGCCCCAACTTCATCTGCAATTTCTCTGAATTTTTTGAAATCAATGATTTTAGAGTAGTTACTTGCGCCACAAATAATTAATCTTGGTTTGTGTTCAAGTGCCATTTTTCTAACGTCTTCGTAATCAATTTCGCCGTATTCGTTAATGCCATAGCTTTTTACGTCAAAATACAAACCAGAGAAGTTTACTGGTGAACCATGTGATAAGTGTCCACCATTTGACAAATCCATACTTAGAACTCTATCGCCAGGTTTCATTGTAGCCATAAATACAGCCATATTTGCTTGAGCGCCACTATGAGGTTGAACGTTAGCATGATCCATTCCAAATAATTCACAAGCTCTTTTTTGTGCGATAGATTCGATTACGTCAATGTGTTCGCAACCATTATAATATCTTTTATTTGGTTTGCCTTCTGCATATTTATTTGTTAATACGCTTCCGCATGCTTCCATAACGGCTTCTGATGTGAAGTTTTCACTTGCGATAAGCTCAATATTATTTTGTTGTCTTTCTAATTCTAATTCAATTTGTTCTGCGACTTGTGGGTCGATTTTTTTTATGTTTTCCAAATTCATTATACACTCCCCTTTTTTAAGTTAATTATACTTTCAAATAAGATTTTCGCAAGTTTGTTAATCTCGTTTAAAATAATTACCTAAAGAATATTCTTTAGCTATCTGAATTATATATTCAGGATCCCTGCCAACGATATAAACATAACGTCTTTTGTCAGATGAAATTATACAAGTGCTATTCATACATTTGTCTATAAATCCTAAATATTCTTCAAGATCTTCTTGAACTTTACTCATCATACAACTTGAAGTGTTATTTATGTATTTAATTTCAAGTTCTTTCTTTTTATTTTTCCAATTTTTAAACGCTATAACTTCCATATCTATATTTTCTGCATCTAATCGAGAAGATAGTTTTTCATGGAAAGGCTTGCCCATTCTGTCATTTAAGGCCCCTGTGGTATATCCGTAAATAAGGATAGGTCTATTGCTTGAGAAAATTTCTTTGTATGCTTTGTATCTTCTGGCCGAAATAGAAAAAGAACGAGACATTTTTTCATTTGTTGTGTAATTTTTTGGGGTTCTGTTTAGTGCACGATGAAAAGCAATGATTTTAGGTACAACTGATATAATCGCTGATATTACCAAAATTGCTAAAACCCCTAGAGTGATTTTTTTAGTTATATCAAGTTTCATTTATAGCTCTCTTTCGTATTTCTGTTTTAGATTTAGAATTTTTGTGTAAGATTTTTCTATATTTTTTCGTAGATCTTCATCAATTATAGCTTTTTGGTAAATTTTTTCAATTATATTAATTGTTTTGTTATCACAATTTCTATAAATAAACATATTTAAGCCTGCACGAATTCCCATTTCGCAAGCCTCAACTTCTCCGAAATCTGCAACCCCTTTCATAATCATATCATCTGAAATTGTAATCCCTTCAAATTTTAGATTGTTTCTTAAGTAATCAATAGCATTTTTGCTTAAAGAAGTTGGTATTCCTTCTTTTTCAAAACAAGTACAATGCAGATGAGCAACCATAACCATATCAATTTTGTTTTCGATAGCACTTTTAAATGGTTTGATGTGAGTTCTTTTCATTTCGTTAATGGATAAATCTATAATAGGCAAGGTAAGATGACTATCAGAATTTGCATCACCATGCCCTGGGAAATGTTTTACACAAGGAATAATTCCGTTTTTACGATAAGTTGAAGATACAATTTTTTCAGCCTCAATAACTTCATCAGGATTTGATGAAAACGCACGTTCTCCGATTATTGGGTTGTTTGGGTTTGTATTTGTATCGATGCAGGGTGCAAAATTCAAATTTATTCCATAAGATTTTAGTTCTTGGGCAATTTCTTGAGTCTGTTTTTCTAAGAATTTATGCCCTTTTTCGTAGGCAAATTTTGCTGAAAGATATTTTTTACCACCATGGATATTTTCAGTTCTCTCAACTCGTCCACCTTCTTGGTCTATTGATAAAAATGGTTTGGTTTTACATTTTTGTTTAATGTCTGTAATGAGAGTTTTGAATTGTTCGGCAGATTGAATATCTTTTGTAAAAAAAATTATTCCGCCAACGTTATTTGCTAATGCCTCATTAAGATTTCCACCCTCTGTTCCGAGGATGAACATTTGATATAACTTTTCTTTTAAATCAACCATTTTATCCTTTGTAAGCTAATTCAAATACTTCTAACAAATCTAGTAAATTCCCTGATTGGATTACTGTCTGAATTTTTGTGTGAATTTTTTCAGCATCTTCTTTGCTTGGTGTTACAAAACCTTGAGGAAGAACTACATCGTTTGTTGTTTTGGTACTAACAAAACCTGAGTTTAGAGTTAGAAATTCTTTGTATAATTCTAAAACTTTTACACAGGTTGGATTAACTTGATAGTCTGTGCCTAGGTAATATTTAACATCTTTTTTAAGTCTTTCAAAAAATTCGATAGAATAATCAGCTTCTTCGACTGTTTCTTCTCTATCATAAGTCCCCCCAAGGCAAGGATTACCCTCAATTTGAACATCTCCTAGTGTTTTTATATATGTTGCCCAAAGTAGGCTACCAAGACAAAATCCAACATTATTATCAACCATTCTTGTAATTTGTGGGTAAAGCATTTTGAATTTCATTTTACGCTGACCTAGGTTTTTGAATTGGTTAATACTTGCGTATAAATATTCTGCACTGATTGATAAAATTGTTGTGTGTTGTGCATATCCTGGGTCAAATAATACTGTTTGTGCTGTTGAATTTGTCATTTTTAATATCCTCTATCTTTCTTTATTGTGATTTTACCACTGGGGTTATATTTTTACAATATTTTAATTGTATGGTATCTTTTTTGTATGAAAGAATTTTTGTTAGGCTTATTAGATTGGATTTATAAGAAAAAGTGTTACTTTTGCAAATCATCAAAAGAATCTGTTAGGATGTGTTCAAAATGTTTTGATGAATTAGAATTCTTACCCGCAGAAGTTAATCGAAAAGTTTTTAAATCTGAGGTTTATTGTGCAGGAGTTTACGATAAGAATTTACAAAAATTGATTAGGGGTTTGAAATATCACAGACAATCCGATTTAGCGTATTATCAGGCAAAATTTATGTGGCAATATTGGCAAAGGTTGGATTTGCTAGAAGATGATTTTCAAATTGTTCCTGTCCCGATTTTTGCAAAACGTAAGAAGCAAAGAAAATATAATCATATGGAACTTGTTGCAAATGAATTTGCTAAGTTTTCTGGTTATGAGGTTAATTTTGATTTAATTAAACGTGTGAAAGATACAAAACCTCAATACAAGTTAAACAAAGCTCAAAGAATGTTGAATTTGTCGCATGCTTTTGAAGTTAATCAGGAAAAATTGATTAAAGACAAAAAGATTTTGATTATTGATGACATTTGCACAACAGGTTCAACTTTTGAAGAGATGATAAAAGAGTTTAATAATGTTGGTATTTATGATATAACTTGTTTTGCAACAACAACACCATTTGGAGGGTAATTATTCCCTCGCCCGTTTTCGGGAGAGGGTTAGGGTGAGGGTATGATCTTAGCAGAGTATTCAAAATTTTTACAAGAACATAATGATGAACTTTTAACTCGTAAAACTACACCAATGAAGCTTTTGCACGAGTGGTTGAAATCTGTTATAAATAAAAATCCTAAAAATAACATTGATAAAATTGTGCATAAAGAAATTATGTATTGTGAAAACGAAAATGGTGATTATTTGATTGTTGGAAAATCTGATAGTGGAAGAGTTTTGGTTAGTGCATTGACAAAATTTGCCAAAAGCTATGATAATTATAATCATGCAAAGTGGATGGAAATGACGGAACGTTCATTCCAGAAGGAGGAAAACAATGGTTAATAAGATTGACGGAATTTGTAATGAGATTGTTATTCTTGAAAATGGAAAACGTGTCGAAAAAGATATTCCAGGGTTAAATATTACAATCAATGGAAACGGAAATTATGTTGAAATTGAACTTCCATCAAAATTTGTTTCAAGTGCCATTGTAATAGATGGTGATAATAACAAATTTACACTAAAATCAACAAAACATAGAACTATTCGTCATACAACTTTTGGGCTTGAGGGTGGTTCAGAAATATCTGTTGGTTCTGGAGTTTCAGCTTATCGTGATGTAAATATCGTTGCCAAAAATGGTAAGAATGTTTATATCGGAGATGAGTGTATGTTTGCTCGTGAAATTATGGTTCGTAATAACGATGGGCATATAATTTTAGATAGAAAAACTGGGGAAGTTATAAACCCGCCAGAAGATATTGTTATTGGGGATAATGTTTGGGTTGGGATGAGAGTAATGGTACTTAAGGGTGCAGTTGTTCCAAAAGGCTCTGTAATCGGTGCTATGTCAATGGTTAATAAAAAATTTGATGAAGAAAATACTTTAATTGCAGGTGCTCCTGCAGAAAAAATCCGTTCTGATATTGAATGGCGTCGTGAAGATTACGCAAAATATATGAAGGGTAAAATTTAATTTATTTTCTATCAAAAAAGTAACAAAATCTTTACCGCATGTAAAGATTTAGCCTTGATTTGTATGTTTGTGATATACTGTTTTTAGGAGTATAGACTGGAGGGAAGAGGATTGACTCAGCAACAAAATATGTTTGATCACGGGAAAATTGTTCCTGTAAATATAAGAGAAGAGATGAAACGTTCATATATTGACTATGCGATGAGTGTTATCGTTGGTCGTGCATTACCAGATGTTCGTGATGGTTTGAAACCAGTTCACAGACGTATTCTTTATGCTATGAACGAGTTAGGTATGTACCCAGATAAGCCATTTAAAAAGTGTGCTCGTATCGTAGGGGAAGTACTTGGTAAATATCACCCACATGGTGACAGTTCAGTTTACGAAGCATTGGTTCGTATGGCTCAAGATTTCTCAACAAGATACTTGATGGTTGACGGGCATGGTAACTTTGGTTCTGTCGATGGTGACGGAGCTGCTGCAATGCGTTATACAGAAGCTCGTATGCACAAAATTACTCAATCAATGTTGGCTGATATTGATTGCGAAACAGTAGAATTTGAACCAAACTTTGATGGTTCATTACAAGAACCTTCAGTTCTTCCTGTTAGACTTCCAATGTTGTTATTAAATGGTGTTTCTGGTATTGCAGTAGGTATGGCAACAAACGTACCTCCTCACAACCTTTGTGAAGTAGTTGATGGTACTATTGCACTTATTGATAATCCAAAAATTACAATCGCAGAATTGATGGAGCATATTAAAGGACCTGATTTCCCTACTGCTGCAACAATTATTGGTTTAAATGATATTAAACAGGCGTATGAAACTGGTAGAGGTTCAATCAAGATGTCAGCAGTTGCTGGTTTTGAAGAGATTGCTGGTGGCGGTGGTCGTCAAGCTAGAACTGCTATCGTTGTTACTGAAATTCCATACCAAGTTAACAAAGCTATGTTGATTGAAAAAATCGCAGAACTTGTTAAGGATGAAAAAATCAAAGGTATTTCAGATATTCGTGATGAATCTGATAGAGAAGGTATGCGTATCGTTATTGAATTGAAACGTGATGCTAAACCTGATGTTGTTAAAAACAACTTGTTCAAATACACTCAACTTGCAACAACATTCGGTGTAAATATGGTTGCGTTGTGTGGTAAACAACCTCGTTTGATGAACTTGTACGAAGTGTTAAACGAATTTGTGGAACACAGAATTGAAATCGTTACAAGAAGAACAATCTTTTTCTTGAAAAAAGCTAAAATTAGAGCTCATATCTTAGCGGGTTTAATCATTGCTTTGGGTTCAATTGATGAAGTTATTGAACTTATCAAAAAATCTAAAACAACTGATGATGCTCGTGAAGGTTTGATGAGCAGATTCGGTCTTGATGTTGACCAGTCAAACGCTATTTTGGAAATGCAATTAAGACGTTTGACAGGTTTGGAACAAGACAAAGTTAAAGCTGAATATGATGAATTATTGAAGAAAATTGCTGAATACGAGTCTATCTTGGCTAGTCGTGCAAAAATCTTAGACATCATTAAAGCAGAATTATTAGAAGATAAAGAAAAATACGGCGATGATAGAAAAACTCAAATCCTACCTGAACAAGGTGAAGTTACTATCGAAGATTTAACTCCAAATACTCCTATGGCAGTATTTATTACTCACCAAGGTTATTTGAAACGTATTTCTCTAGATACATTTGAACGTCAAAATCGTGCAACTCGTGGTAAGTCTGGTATGAAGACAAAAGAGGATGATGATATTCAACATTTCTTTACTGCTATGATGCACGATAAAGTATTGTTCTTCTCATCAAAAGGTACAGTTTATAGCTTGAATGTTTATGACTTCCCAGAAGGTGGTCGTCAAGCTAAAGGTTTACCAATCGTAAACGTACTTCCAATTGATCAAGATGAAAAGATTACTGCGGTAGTTCCAGTAAGTTCATTCTCTAAAGAATTGAATTTAATCATGTTGACTAAAAAAGGTAATATCAAACGTATCGAATTAGATAATTTCTCTAATATCAGACGTAATGGTATTATCGCAATAGGTCTTGATGAAGGCGATAGCTTGAACTGGGTAAAACTTGCAACTGCAAAAGATGAAATCATCATCGGTACATCTTGTGGTATGGCAATCAGATTCCCAATCCAAGACTTAAGACCTCTTGGTAGAAGCGCTCGCGGTGTAATTTCTATGAAATTACGTACAGGTGATGAAATCGTAGGTTGCGATATCGTTCCTCAAGATTATGATGCTGACTTACTTGTAGTAACATCAGATGGTTTTGGAAAACGTACAAAACTTTCTGAATTCAGAACTCAAAACAGAGGTGGTATTGGTTTAATTGCTACTAAGTTCAAATCAAGTGCATCAAGACTTGTAGCATTGACTATCGTTAGAGATTCTGATGATATTATGATGGTAACATCTTCAGGTGTTGTAACTAGATTAAATGCTGGTTCAATTTCTCAACAAGGCAGACCAGCAACTGGTGTAAGAGCACAAAACTTGTCTGATAATGATACAGTTTGCTCAGTAAACAAAATCATCAACCCAGATGAAGATGATGTAACAATTAAAGTTACTTCATCAGAAACAGTTGAAGCTCCAGTTGAAGAAGTTCAACAAACAAGCTTGTTAGATGGAGCAATTGATACACAAACTGAAGAATAATCAGTAAAACTATAAACAAAAAAGAGTCCTCAATAGAGGGCTCTTTTTTATTTTACAAAATATCTAACGGATCAACGTCGATTGTCATTTTGATGTCTTTGGGTGATGAGATTTTATTCAAGAAGCTTGAAATGAATTGATGTCCCTTTTCTTCAAGTTTGTTTTTCATCAAAATTTGGAAACGATAATAACCATTTATTCTTTCAATTACACAAGGTGTTGGACCTAGAACATCAAGTCTTTCACCAAAGCCGAATTTTTCAATCATTGTGCATAGTCTTAGTGCAATTTCTTGAGCAGCTTTTTCTGCTCGGAATTTGTTTTGAGAACTCAAAATTAAACGAATAATTTGACTAAATGGCGGGTAGTCAAAGTCCTCTCTTGATTGAATTTCTTTTTTATAGAACTCTGAATAATTTTGTGATTTTGCACTTTCTAGGGCATAATATTCTGGGTTGTAGGTTTGAAAAAGTACTCGACCTTTAAATTCCCCACGTCCTGCTCGTCCTGCAACTTGGGTTAGAAGTTGGAAGCCTCGTTCTGAAGCTCTGAAATCTGGTAAGTTGAAACTTGCATCAGCTGAAATTACCCCAACAAGTGTAACGTTTGGGTTATCAAGACCTTTTGCAATCATTTGTGTCCCAACAAGGATGTCAATTTCACCTTTTTGGAATTTTTCTAAAAGTCTTATGTGTTCACCTTTTCTTGTTAAAACATCACTATCAATGCGTTCTACATTATAATCTGGGTATAAATCTTTGATATATTGCTCGATTTTTTGGGTTCCTGTTCCAGAGTTTCTTAGGGTATCAAAACCACAGTTTGGACAAACGTCAGGGAAATACTCTGCGTGATTACAGTAGTGGCATTTTAGCATATTGTCTTTTGCGTGCCAAATCATAGGAATTGCACAGTTTGGACATTCAATAACGTGTCCACAACCTTGGCATTGGGTGTAAGTTGAAAAACCACGACGGTTTATTAAAAGAATAACTTGTTGTTTGTTATCGAGTGTTTCTTTTATCGCTGTTTGAAGCGGTTTTGAAATAAGGCTTTTGTACGCTGCACGACCATATTCTTGCATATTGATAACTGTTACAGGTGCAACCTTTGCATTGTTGTAGCGTTTTAGCATTTCGTACAAGTGATTAGAATTTACTGCTCGATAATAACTTGAAATGTCAGGTGTAGCAGAACCCAAAATCAATGGACAAGAATTAAATTCAGCTAGTTTTCTTGCAACAAGCCTAGCATCATATCTTGGGGCTGGAGATGTTTGTTTGTAAGCTCCTTCGTGTTCTTCGTCAATTATAATAAGTCCGATGTTTTTAAGCGGTGCAAAAACCGCAGAGCGAGCACCTGCTAAGATTTTGATTTCATCCTTATAAAGTTTTTGCCAAACATCATATCGCTCGCCTTCTGAAATACTACTATGCCAAATTGCAACATCTTTTGTCCCAAATTTTCTTGCTAAACGTTTTGTTAATTGGGATGCTAAAGCAATTTCTGGAGCTAAGAATAGAACATTTTTCCCAGCTTTAATCGTGTCATCAATTAGTTTGAAATATACTTCAGTCTTACCGCTTGCGGTAATTCCGTGGAGAAGAATTTGTGGTGAGGTTTCATCTTTTATTTGTTTTGAAATTCCTTCGTAAACTTGTTGTTGAGTTTCTGATAACTCAAATAAATCTTCTTTTTTATCAATTTTTAGAATATCTAATGGGTTTCTATAAATTTGTTCTTCTTCAAGTTTTACACAACCCAGTGTTTCTAGTTTTTTTACTGTTGCTCGTGTGGTTTTTGCTAATTTTTCAAAATCAATCAAAGACATTTTCCCTTGTTCTTTTAGGATTTCAAGGATTTCTAGTTGTCTTTTTGTTGCACCATCTGTTTTTATAAATTCGATAGTTTGTTCAGTTTTTAGAGATTTTTCAATCAGTTTTAACGGAATTGCAGTATTCAAAACTGTAATTAAATCAGTGCAATAATAATTTGCAACCCATTCTAATAGCTTCAAATATTCCACAGAAAATAATGGGGTTTCGTCCAGAATTTTACTAACTTTTTTTGCCTTAATTTCTGGTGGTAAATAATCTGAAAAACCTACGCAAAATGCATTTATAAGTCCTTGTCTGCCAAATGGAACTAGAAGTGCCTGACCGATTTTGATTTTATTTTGCATTTCTGGTGGAATAATATAGCTAAATGTTTTAACACCTAAAACCTTGATATTTACAAGGCAGACGGCGTATTTGTGAGAGATAAAAGAAGGATTATCATCCACTTGAGATGGTTCCCGTTTCTTTAGAGTTAATTTACGGGAAGGTATTTCAAATAAATTTGTTTGAATTCCATCTTCCATTTTTGATAATCCTTTTTTTTAATAATTTTATTTATAAGTGTTTTTTATGCTTCCTCAGCAGCCATGAATTCTTGTCTTGCTTCTTCGATAGCTTCTGTTAAAAGGTCTAATTGATCTGGTGAGAAAGTTACACCTTTTTTAGTTGGTAACCAAGTTGCACCTTCATCTGTTGTGTAGAATATTCTCATATTTAAGTAGCTTCTACCTTTATATTCGCTAACTGAAATTTGTAATTGTTCAGTATCTGATCTTTCAATTGTTGCTAAAATTTTTGCATCTGCCATGTTTTTCTCTCCTTATTAACTTACTCTGTTATTTTATCACAAATGAGAATTGTATTTGGAGTTATATTACCCATTTACCCTTAGAATTTTTTTAACTTAGCATATGAAGCGTCCATTGCTTTTTTACCCAATTTGCCAAAGTCAATGGTGTACATAATACTTTCGCCAACATTCATAACATCTGTAATGTGTCCGATTCCCATTTGTTCGTGGAAAACTCTTTGACCAACTTCCATTACATCGTCAACGAATTTGTTTTGTTCTCTTTCTTTTTCTCTTGCTTCAGCTTCTTGTTTTTCTGCTGCAAGTCTTTGACGGCGTTCTTCTGCCATCCTTTTAATCGCATTATCTTGGAAAAATGCTGCGATTTTTTCTTCTTCACGTTTTTTGTTTATAGCTGATTTAACTATCATTGTACGCTGAGGTGTACGATTTGATTGAGGTTTTTGATAGCTTGAAGAACGATTGTAGCTATTGTGATAGCTATTTGAAGAGTTTGAATTGCTTGAAGATGAAGCAAGTCCTCGTCTTTGCGGAGCTACAAAATTTGCACCAAAACCAGTTGATGGTTTTACATATCCATCAGAATCTGATTTTGCATAATTTTCTTTCGCTTTAGAAACGGCACTTCTAAATGTTGAAGAACTGCTTGAACGACCCTCAGATTCAAATGATTCAATCAAATTCTGTGGAATTTCTTGCATAAATCTTGATGGGTTGTAATACTTAAATTCACCCCAAGTTTGACGGCGTTTTGCAGAGATTAGGTATAGCTTTTCTTCTGCACGAGTTACCCCAACGTACATCAATCGACGTTCTTCTTCCACTTCTGATGGAACTTGTAGTGTTCTTTGGCTTGGGAAAATACCTTCATCCATACCTGCAATAAATACTGTCGGAAATTCCAAACCTTTAGCTGAGTGAAGAGTCATCATTGTAATATTATTTGTTTCATCTTCCATAGCATCTAGGTCTGAAACCAATGCTACTTGTTGTAAGAATTCACCTAATAAGTTATCTTCTTCTTCTGGGACAAATTCTTCTGCTACGTTTACAAGTTCTTGCAAGTTGTTTATATCATCTTGAAACTCTGGATCGTTAGCGGCTTTTGTTTGTAATTCTGCTAAATAACCAGATTTTTCAATGACTAAAGTTACATATTCTTTTAGTGAATATGAGTTTCTAGCATCTTGGAATTTTGTGATAAGTGTTGCAAAATCTTTCAATTTTGATTGAGTCTTTGCAGGGATATCTGATTCTTCACAAATCTTGATAGCTTCAAACAAGCTAATATCTTTTGATGCTGCAAAATCTGAAAGATTTTTTAGTGTTGTATCGCCTAAACCACGTTTTGGAACGTTGATAATTCTGCGTAAACTTTGAGAATCGTCTGTGTTATTTATTAATTTTAAATAACAAATAACGTTTTTAACTTCAGCTCTATCGTAGAATTTTGTACCGCCATAAATTCTATATGGTACACCTGTTGCCATACATGCTTCTTCAAGGGCACGTGATTGGTTGTTTGTTCTATATAGAATGGCGAATTGGTTGTAGTTGCCACCAGCTGTACGTTTAATGTTTGCGACGATGTAATTTGCTTCGTCTGCTTCATCATCTGCTATATAGTAGCTAAGTTTTTCACCAGTTCCTTTATTTGAACGTAATACTTTTTCAACACGTTCGTTATTATTTTCAATAACTGCGTTTGCTGCTTCTAGGATATTCCCTGTTGAACGATAATTCTGTTCAAGTTTAATTAATTTTGTTTTTGGATAATCCTTTTGGAAGTTCATAATGATAGTGAAATCCGCACCACGCCAAGAGTAAATTGATTGGTCAACATCTCCTACAACGCATAGTGAACGCTCATCTGGAACTGCTTTTGAAAGATTTGTATAAAGCATATTAACCAAATTGTATTGAGCCAAGTTTGTATCTTGGTATTCATCAACCATAATATGCTGAAATCTGTCATAGTACTGTTGTCTAACTTCGGAACTCTGTTGTAGTAGTTTTACAGTTAGCATAAGCATATCGTCAAAGTCGATAGCGTTGTTGTTATTTAAAGCCTTTTCATATTCTTCATAAATAGACGCAATCTTTTGAGATTTGAAATCTCTAGCATAAGTTGCAAATGTTGTTGCATCTTGCATTTTATTTTTAGCGTTTGAAATTACCGATTTTACAAGTTTTGTTTGGTAAACTTTATCATCAAGATTTAATTTTTTAATTGCTCTTGTAATGATTTGGTTAGTGTCTGAATCATCATAGATAGTGAAATTCTTATCAAGTTTTTTGCCTGTTGCAGTGTTGTATTTGTCGATGTTTTCACGTAAAATTCTCCCACAAATGCCGTGGAATGTCCCAACCCACATGTATTTAACAGTGTCTTCGCCTAGAATTTTACCAATACGTTCTTTCATTTCTTTAGCTGCTTTGTTAGTAAATGTTACAGCCAAAATGTTTCTAGGTTTCACACCTTGCTTAATCATGTAAGCTATGCGAGTGGTTAAAACCTTTGTCTTTCCTGAACCAGCACCTGCTAAAATAAGCAAAGGACCTTTGGTTGTTTGTACTGCTTCGGCTTGCTCCTTATTAAGATTTTCTAATAGTTTTTCCATGACCTCTTCCCAAATCAAAAAAAATATGCTAATATATAGAATAGTTTAAAAATGTTATTAATGCAATCAGAAGGTAAAAGAAAAAATGTTAGACAGTGATATGGAAATTTTATTAAGCGCAGACGAAAATCAAGACGATATTCAAAGATCGATTGTTGTTCCAATCGATGAAGATATGGATACAGTAAAATCAGATGCTCCTAATACAGTTGACGAATTGGCAATGGAATTAGCTACAATTAAACAATCAGCTAAAAAAATCGCAATCATCGGAAGTAGAAATCTTCCTATCACTCATCAACAAATGATTGAAACTCTTGCGACAGCTCTTGTTATGCAAGGTAATACAATCATCACTTCAGGTGGTTCTTCAGGTACTAACGCTGCTGCTATTCGTGGCGCAATGAAAGCTAATCCTGATAAATTATGTGTAATCTTGCCTCAAACTATTGGTCAGCAACCTTCTGACGTTCAAGACCAATTAATTGGGGTTCCTAATATTATTGAACACTCAGATAGAGCAATGATGACTTTGGCGGATGCTTCCAGAGTTTGTAACAGAGAAATTATCGATGAATGTAATCAATTAATCTGTTTCTTGTCTCATACAAGTAAAACTCTTCATAATGCGGTTCAATACGCTGAAGAAGGTCATAAAGTTATTACAGTATTCTATTTAGACTAATTTAAAGGCTTATTTTATGAGTGAAAATTTAAAGAAATTGACAGGCAAAAATCCTAGGGATTTTGAGTCTGTTGCGTATAGTCTTATAAATAATTCTGATACTGAGTTGTTTTCTGAGTTGGTTTCTAAAGAAGATTTTTTATTTGACTTTGTTAAACAAAATGTAGCAGATAGACTTGCTAAAGTTTGTAATGAATCAAATTATTTGAATTTGTTAGGCTTTTTGAAGTATTATTCACCTTCATATGAAGAATTTATTATTTCAGCACTTGTTCGTTATGCAGATGAAGATTTAACTGATAAAATGCTTGATATATTTGAAAATGGTACGGATGATGAAAAAACATACTGTGCAAAGTTTTTCTCATATATCCAAGACCCATTGGCAATTGATTTATTGAAAAAATACGCATATAGTGAAAATACTTATCTAAGTTCTAATTGTGCATCAACTTTATCTCAATTAGGAGAAACTTCATCTTATGAGCAAGCTTTGGAAATGTTGAACTCTGATGATGAATTTACCCGTCTTGATGGGGTAAAATTCCTTGTATCTTATGGTAAAACAGATGCTTTGGATGAAATTATTGATGCAATGAAAAAGTCGTCGATGGCTGAAAATATTGCGGGTGATATTCCATATTTAACAGATGTTTTTTCTCTATATAAGAAAAATAAAACTGATGGACTTTTTGTTGCAAATATGATTATCAATGGTTTGGGCGAAATTCTTGGATTGGCTCAAGTTTTCGATTTTCAGTTGTATGAATTTTTAGAAATGCTTATAAAAGAGCCTAAAACTTCTCAGGTTGCAGCCGTTTTAGTCAATGCGATTGATAAGTTTGAAACGCTTACTGAAAACGATGAGTATTTGTTTGATGAAACTAAAGAAACAAAACAAGAGATTTTAGATATTAAAAACCTTTTGGCATCGGTAAATCATGGCGAATTGTATAATTTATTAGATGAAGAATTAAAAGCTGAAAGTTTATTTGTTTATACTGCGTTAGAATTTACAGAAAATGAAGATGTTGTGAGAACTTTACTTTCTTGCCCTAATCCAACAGTTGTTCTAAAATCGTTAGAGATACTGAAACAAATGAATTCTCTTACTCAAGAAGATAAGCAATTAGCATTTGAGTCAGTAGATGATGAAAATATTAAAAATGTAATTAAAGCTATATAGGAGAGAGTATTTATGACACCACGTTATATTATTACTAAAGAAAGAACAAATGTTCCTGAAGGTTTTCGTAATTTGACAGAACAGGAAATTGCAAAGCAATTTTTGAAACTAGATGTTGATAAGGATTATTTTATTTCTAAAAATGAATGGATGTTAAATTGTTTGAAATTATGGGCAGAGGATATCGCAACTTTAGATGCTGAAGGTCCAGATGCTATTATGGGTAAAATCGAACAGTTATCTGCTGAATTTGATACATATGATTTAGACGGAAATAGATATATTGATTATCTTGAATATAAAAATTTCCTACTAAGTAATATTCTTGTTTCAGATTAGTTGAAGATTTATAATAAAAAAAGACTCCAGAATTTCTGGAGTCTTTTTAGTTTTATTTGTTATATTTAAACTGCTGGAGTTGCTTTTTTAGCAGCTTTCTTTTCTTCCCACATCTCAACAATCATACTGCAGAAGAAAATACTTGAGTAAACCCCAACGATTACGCCTAACATCATTGCAAGAACAAAGTCTTTAGTTGTTACACCACCGAAGAAGTATAACGCTGCAAGAGTCAAGAATACTGTTAATGAAGTGTTGATACTTCTTGTTAATGTTTGGTTAACTGAAGCGTCAACGATTTCACCAAATGACATTTTCTTACCATAGTATCTTAAGTTTTCACGAATTCTATCAAAAGTTACGATAGTATCGTTGATAGAGAAACCGATTACTGTTAAGATAGCGGTTAAGAATAAACCATCGATTTGTACATCGCAGAAAAGGCCAAGTAGTGAGAATACACCACATACGAACAATACATCGTGTACAAGACCTAAAATTGCAGCCACTGCATATTCAAATTTAAATCTTAATGAGATGTAAATAATCATACCTAATATCGCTAATGTTAGTGCGATAAGTGAGTTTTTAAATAACTCGTTACCAAGTGTTGGTCCAACTGAACTTACTTGGATTAGTTCAGCATTTTTATATTCACTTTGTACTGCTGCGGTGATATTATCAGATGTTTCAGAACCTTCTTCAATAAATTCTGTTCTAATTGAAATGATAGATTTAATATTGTTATTTTCTGTTGTTGGATTAACATTCAAGATTTGAATATATGGGTTTTTAATACCAATTTTATCTAAATCTTCTCTTGTTTTTGCAACGGCTTCATTATTAACTGATTCTGGAACACCATATTGTAAAATTGTTCCACCTGTGTAGTCAATACCTACTTTTACTGGAGCATGTGTAGGATAAGTAATCATTGAATAAATCATTGCCACGATACCTGGTAATAGCAAGCACGCAGATAGAATCATCCATACAATTCTATATTTTACAACATGCACTGTTTTATTGAAATTAAACATTTTATATTTACCTCAACTTTCCTAGTCTAAAATACCAAAACGTGCTTTTTCACGTTTAGTTTCTGTTGCTTCATAACCTTTTCCGATTTCTTCTTTAGCTAAACCGAATAGTGCAGGGTATTTTAATTCGCCTGTACCGAAGATTAAGTGCATGAAGTTCTTTGTAACTGTGATTGCAGTGAACATTGAAACAATTACACCGATTGCCAATGTCAAAGCAAAACCTTTAACAACACTTGTACCTAAGAAATACAGAATTACACAAGCTAAAACTGTTGTCATATTTGAATCGAAGATACTTGTGAATGCTCTATCAAAACCAGAGTTGATTGCAGTGAATAAATTTCGACCAGCTCTCAATTCTTCTTTTGTTCTTTCGAAAATCAAGATGTTAGCATCAACTGCCATACCAACAGATAGAATAAAACCTGCGATACCAGCAAGAGTTAATGTAACTGGAACTATCTTGAAGATAGAGAATAATATTAATGCATAGATTACTAAAGCAATGTCAGCAACAAAGCCTGGCAATCTGTAATAAACTAGCATAAATATCATAACCAGACCGATACCCAAGATACCAGCGAATTTTGATTTTTCAATACTATCAGCACCCAATGTAGGACCAACAGTGTTTTCTTGGATGATTTCAGATGGAACAGGAAGTGCACCTGCATTTAATAGGTTAACCATTTTTTCAGCTTCTTCGTATTGGAAACCTGAACCACCACCAGAGATTTCAGCTCTACCGCCGAAAATTGCTTCTCTAATTACTGGTGCTGAAATTTCTTCACCATCAAAGAAGATTGCCATTTGTTCACCAACTAATTGTTGTGTTAGTTCAGCGAATTTGTTTGCACCTTTACCATTGAATTCAAGTGAAACTGTCCATTGTCCAGTTTGGTCAGCACCAATTGATGCTGATTTAAGGTCTTCACCAGTTAATCCAGTTGATTCCCAAATGAAAATACCTTTTTCATCTCTTTTATGTTTTTTGTTTGCATCAAATACTGGTTTTTTAAACTCTAGTAATGCAGTTTTACCTAAAAACGCTTCAGCTTCTTTTAAGTCTGTTACGTTAGGAATTTCAACCAATAATCTTTTTTCACCAACTTGTGCAACGCTAGTTTCAGATACCCCAAGTTTATTTACACGGCTTTCAATCGCAGTTTGTAAACGATTCATAACTTCTGGAGTGATTTTTTTAACTGTATCCGTAGTTCTTGCTTCAAGTAAAATTCTTGAACCACCTACAAGATCAAGTCCTAGTTTTGTAGGTTTTTTGTAGATTACGAAAAGGCAAGCAATTACGATTGCTACAATCACCCAAAACATAATAATCTTGTTTTTCAATTTTCTACCCTCTTATATACTGTAACTCTTTATTCTTCTGTGTTTAATTCAGCTTTTACGCTATCAATTACTTTAAATAAATCGATTTTTTCTTCTTCTGTTAAAGTAACTAATGGTTTTCTTACGTAGTCATTTATATATCCTTTGTAAGATAATGCAGCCTTAACTGGAGTTGGATTAGGTGCCATAAATAATTTTCTGAACGCTGGGTATAATTTCTTTTGCATATTTCTTGCCGCAATCAATTCACCTGATTTGAAATTTCTAATCATAGATTTGATTTCAGAACCAAAGATATGTGATGCTACTGAAATTACACCATGTGCACCCAATGATAGCATTGGTAATGTTAAACTGTCATCGCCTGAGTAGATAACAAAATCTTCTGGGCACAACATTCTTAATTCAGTTACTTGATCCATATCGCCGAAACTTTGTTTAACACCAACGATGTTGTTATATTTACGGGCCAAATGAGCAACTGTTTCTGGAAGCATGTTAACACCAGTTCTTCCAGGAATATTGTATAAAATAATAGGAAGATCTGTTGCTTCAGCTACTGCAGAGAAGTGTTCAATCATTCCTCTTTGATTTGGTTTGTTATAATATGGCACAACTGAAAGTATTGCATCAACCCCTTCTTTTTGTGCAAATTTAGTGTATTCGATTGCTGATTCTGTTGAATTTGAACCTGCACCTAAAATAATTTTAGCCTTATTTGCCACAGCTCTTTTTACCGAATCTACTAATTCGATTTCTTCTTCGTTAGTTAATGTAGGAGATTCACCTGTTGTGCCTGCTACAAGTAATGCATCACTACCAGATTCGATTAAGTGTTTTGCTAAAGATTCAACTTTATCGTAATCGATTGCACCAGATTTTTCCATTGGCGTAACCATTGCCGTAATAACTTCTCCGCAATCATATCTTAATGCCATATAAATACCTCTACTTCCCTAGTCTAATTACACAATAATTATAGTACAAAATTATTTATTAATACCGAAATATTAAGATTTTTAATTTATTTATTGTGTTATAACTTTTTAATTTAAAATCTTTTGTGCTAAAATTTTTGTATGGATTGGAAAAATTTACCGAAGAAAAAAAGGTTATATGTTATTGTATCAGCGCTTATTATAGGGATATTGGCTTGGGCTTTTATTACTGCGAGCGTTATTACTCATGATTTTAATCGTCAACAAGTTGAGGCACTTGGGGATAAACAAGAAGCAACTGTTAATGGTGTAATTCTTACTGAAACTAAAGATGAACAAAAATATTGGGAAATCTATGGTGAAAAAGGTAAGTGGGACAGTGTTAATGGTGTTGCTCAACTAGAAAATGTTGTTGGTAATTTTTACAAAGATAATGAAGTTTCAATGAGTTTTGAATCGTCAAAAGGTACATATAATTCAAAAAATGGTGACATTATTTTGCATGAAGATACATTTATTGTGTTGAAAGATGGTGTATCGTTAAAAGCAGATAATCTTCATTGGGAAGATTCAAAATTACCTATTATTGCAACTGGTAATATCGTAATTCAAAAGGGGAATCAGCTTATTTCAACTGCTGATAAAATTATAATCAATCCAGATTATGAAAGTTTTAGAATTGAAGGAAACACTGTTTCAAAAGTATATGAGGAAGAAAAATAGTATGAAAAGAATATTAACAGTATTAGTTTCAGCTTTATTATTAACTGGTATTGGGGTGCAAGCATCTGATTTGATTATTGAATCTAAAAATCAGACTTTTAGCGAAGAAGATAGTAAAATTAAATTCAATGGTAATGTAAAAGTTTCCATTGATGATTTGAAAGTTGTTGGGGAAAGTGCAGATGTTAACGTTACTAATGATCAAAAGTTAGATACTGCAACTTTTTATGACAAACCTTATGCTTTTGAAATTAAGAAAAATAAAAAAAGAGAAGTTAAAGCAAATATTTTGAAAGTGTCTTTGATTACAAAAGTTGTAAGAGCAGAGGGTGATACTCAGTCAGTTGTGTTTGAAGGTAAAACTCCAATTGTTGTAATCAATGCAGATGTTCAAGAATACGATACAAAATTAGGTGTAATGACTGCTACTGGTGCGGTTACAATGAAATACAAAGATATTGAAACTTTTTCAGATAGTGCTCAAATTACAATGGAAAAAAATGGTGATTTGAAAAAACTTGTCTTAACTACAAATGCAAGAGTTAAGCAAGAAAATAATGAATCATTTGCTGATAAATTTGTTTATGATGCAACAACTGGTAATTTAACTGCTTATGGCAACACTACATCAAATGCGTTGATGGAAGATGGTTCTAAATTAGTTTTGAAATCAAGATTCCAAGAATATAACCAAAAGAAAGCATTATTCAATGCAAGTGGTAATGTAAGAATTTGGTATCAAGACTATTATGCAGCAGGTCCAAAAGTTACATTGTTACCATCAGCTGGTTCAAATAAACCAAATGAAGCATATTTTTCTGGTCGTTCAAGTATTACCCAAGGTGTGAGAACAATTTATGCTGATAGAATCAAAATGGTAATTAATCCAAAAAGTTTTGATGCTCAAGGTAATACAAGAACAGTTATTAGAAATATTGGTTCAGGTTCAGACGATAGTGTAACATTAGGATTATAGTAATGAAAGAAAAAATTGATAAAGCGATAGAATGTTTTAAAAAACAAGACTGGAATGGTGCGATAGATTTATTCACATCAATTGTAGAAATCGATACTGATAATGCTGAAGTTTATAACAACTTGGGCTTGTGTTATGTGAATATTGGGGATGAAGATAAGGCTGAAAAAAATTATCTAAAATCTATTGAATTAAATCCTCAAATTCCACAATGCTATATCAATTTAGCGGATTTATACTATAAACAAAGACGACTTGGTGAAGGTATAAATATTTTATCTTTTGCGGTTGATAATTTGCCTGATGACATCATTTTTAGACATTATTTGGCACGCTTTTATATGGAAGATGCAAAACTTGATTTAGCTATTGATGAGTTAATCAATGTTTTAGAGCAACAACCAGATAATTATGATGCTTATTATGATTTGGCAAAAGTTTATTTCGAGTTCGGGAATTATGAATCAGCAATTGAAAATTTTGAAAATGTTTTAGAATATAAACAAGATAATGAGTTGATTTATTACTATTTAGCAGAAGCATATCAGGCTAATGATGAAATTGACAAAGCTATTTCAAACTTCTTAAAATCAATTGCAACAAATAATAAATTTACTTTAGCGTACAAAAAAGTTGCGATTTTGTTCATGGCACGTGGTGATTATGAAGATGCTATTGAATATTTAGAAGATTATTTAAAATTTGATATCCCACAAGAAGAAAAGGACGGGGTAAATAAATTGGTAGAAGGTTTGAAATCAAAGGTAAATAGCTAATCTATGAAAAGTAAGTATTGGATAGCGTTTTCTTCTATTGAACAAATTGATAGCAACTTTATTCAAAAGTTGTATGAGCATTTTGGCGATATTGAGGTGGCGTTCAATGCTTCTTTAGATGATTTAAAAAAGATTGATGGTCTTAGTGTTAAAAAGGCTGAAAACTTTTTAAAATATAGAGATAAAGTTGATATTGATAGAACATTTACCGAAGTGGAAACTCGTGGGATTAATTTTTTGACTTTGGAAAGTGAAAATTATCCAAAAATGTTGCGTCAGATTTCTAATCCACCTGCAGTTTTGTATTATAAAGGTAAACTTTTTGAGTGTAACTTAGATAAAACTTTAGCCGTTGTAGGCTCTCGACGAGCAAGTATGCATGGTAGAGATGATTTGAAAAAGATTTTATCTGGCTTGGCAAATACTGATATTTGTATTGTTTCAGGTTTAGCCTCTGGAATTGATACTGTTGCACACACATCAGCTATCGAAAACAATATTAAAACAATCGGTGTTATTGCAAGTGGTTTTGATTTCACTTATCCAACAAGTAATAAAACACTTTATCAAAATATTGAAAATGGTTATGGAGCATTGGTTAGTGAATATTATCCAACATTTGAACCGATGAAGTTTAGATTTCCACAGAGAAACAGAATTGTTTCAGGTCTGTCTTATGGAACATTGGTTGCTGAGGCATCGTTAAAAAGTGGTGCGTTGATTACGGCAAATCTTACTTTAGAACAAGGCAGAGAATTGATGTGTATTCCTGGGTTAATTTCCAATCCGAATACTGAGGGAATCTATAAATTATTAAAAAATGGTGCAACTTTGGTTACTGAAAGTTGCGATATTTTAAATGCTCTAGGTTGGGAAGTTCAACATTGTTCTTGCGGTGAACAACTGACACTTCCAATGTTGACAACTGAAGAAGAAAAGATTTTTACAAACCTTGAAATTGAAGAAAAGGGAGTAGATGAACTGTTGAGTTTGACTGGCATGAAAATTGATGACTTGCTAATAAACTTGACAACAATGGAGCTTAAGGGCATAATAAAACAATGTGGCGGGGATAGATACGCAAAGGTGTAAAGAGAAGAAGATAAATGGCAGAAACTAAATCAAAAGAAAAATCGTTAGTAATAGTAGAGTCGCCTGCAAAATCTAAAACTATTAAAAAGATTTTGGGTAATGAATTTCAAATTGAAGCAAGTTATGGTCATATTAGAAACTTGCCGACAAAAGATACTGCGACTGATAATTTAGGGTTTGATGTTAATAATAATTTCGAACCTAAATTTGAAATTATCCCTGGCAAACAAAAAGTTGTAAAAACACTAAACGAATTAGCTCAAAAAGTTGATAAAATATATCTTGCATCCGACCCTGACCGTGAGGGAGAAGCTATTGCATGGCACGTTAGACAAATCCTAAAAGTGCCAGATGAAAAAATTTGTAGAATTGTATTCAACGAAATTACACCAAAAGCGGTTAAATATTCTGTTGCAAACCCACGTAGTATCGATATGGATATGGTTCAAGCTCAACAAACAAGACAAATTTTGGACAAACTTGTAGGTTTTAAATTATCTCCTGTTTTGTGGAAACAAATTGGTAACAGAAACCTTTCAGCAGGTCGTGTTCAATCAGTTGCTTTGCGTATGATTTGTGAAAGAGAAGAAGAAATTGAAAAATTTATTCCTCAAGAATATTGGTCAATTCATGCACTTTTAGATAAAGATGGCAAACAATTTGAAGCTGAATTATCTAAAATCAAAGGTAAAACTGTTGATAAAAATATTAAAAATAAAGAAGAAGCTCAAGCGATTGTAGATTATTTAACTAATCCCGCAACTCAATATGAGATTTCAAAGGTTACTCAAAAAACTACAAAACGTAAGCCGACCGCTCCTTTTATTACATCAACTATGCAGCGTGCAGCATCTTCAAAACTTGGTTTTGGGGTTCAAAAGACAATGCAAGTTGCTCAAAAGCTTTATGAAGGTATCGAAATTGATGGTACTCCAGTCGGTTTGATTACCTATATGAGAACCGATAGTGTTCGTGTTTCTGATGATGCTCAAAATATGGCACATGATTTTATTCTGGAAAATTATGGTGAAAAGTATTACCCAGAGCAAGCTAACAGTTATGTAAAAGGAAAACAAAACGTTCAAGATGCTCACGAAGCTATTCGTCCATCATATCCAGAACGTACTCCAGAAAGTATTAAAAAATACTTGGATAATGATCAGTACAAATTGTATAAATTGATTTGGGAAAAATTTATGTCTTCTCAAATGGCTCCTGCTGAAATTGCAAATAAGACAATTGAAATTACATCAGGCGATTATACACTAAGAGCTGGTACAAGCAAGGTTACTTTCGATGGCTTCTTAACTCTTTATAACGATGCGGAAGATGATGAAGAACAAGCAACAGATGCTAAAATCCCAGATTTGAACAAAGGTGATAAAGTTGTTTCTAAGAAAATTAATCCGAAACAACATTTCACTCAACCACCTCCAAGATATAATGAAGCATCATTAGTTAAGGCGTTGGAAGAATACGGAATTGGTCGTCCATCTACTTATGCAACAATTATTACTGTAATTCAGACAAGAAAATATGTTGAGAAAAAAGACAAAGCACTTCGTCCAACACTTTTGGGGCGTACTGTTTCAAAACAATTGGTTGAACAATTCTCAGATATTATGGATTACAAATTCACCGCAGGCATGGAAGAAAAACTGGATAAAATTGCTGAAAAAGAACTTATCTGGGTGAAAGTTTTACAAGATTTCTATGCCCCATTTATGGAAGAAGTTAATGCGGTAATGAAAACTGCACAAAAGGTTACAATAGAAACAAAAGTAACTTGTCCAAATTGTGGCAAACCAATGGTTTTACGTTCAAGCAAAACTGGTTCACAATTCTTGGGTTGCTCTGGTTATCCTGATTGCAAAACTGCAATGTCATTAAATGTTATGCAAGAAATGGAAGAAGAGGGGGTAAATGAAACTTCTGAACCTCCAGTACGAGAGCTGACTGGTGAAAAATGTGACAAATGTGGTGGCGATACAGTCTTGAAGAATGGACCATATGGTAAATATACAGAATGTGTAAATCCAGATTGTAAAAATCGCAAACCTTATCGAAAATCTACTGGTGTAACTTGTCCAAAATGTGGAAAAGGTACAATTGTTGAGCGTAAATCAAAACGTGGAACAGTTTTCTATGGTTGCGATAAGTATCCAGATTGTGATTTTGTTTTATGGAATGAACCAACTGGCGAAACTTGTCCAACTTGTGGTAGCTTATTGGTTAAAAAACAACTTAAAAAAGGCACAGTTGTATCTTGTTCTAAGTTAGGTTGTTCATACAAAATTGAACCAGAACAAGAAGAAGCATAGATTATAAATTTTCCAATGCTGCAATTTTCATGTCTTTAAAGTCTGGAGTTTTGCCAGTCCAGATTTTTTCAGCTGCTAGTGCTTGGTGGATGAACATATCAACCCCATTGATTGTTCTGTAACCATTGCGTTCAGCTAATTTTAATAAAAGTGTTTTTTTAGGGTTGTAAATTACATCATAAACTAATGCACCTTTTGGAAGTGTTTTGAGTTCTTTTTCTTCAACAGGTGTCATATCAGCCGCTCTGCCTTGCATACCTATTGGAGTTGTATTTACAAGGATTTGGACATCGCCTAAATCTCTAATATATTCAATTTGGTAAACATTGAATTCTATATTTGGGAACTTACGACGTAAGTATGCTAGTAGTTCTGAACAATTTGGGATGTTTCTTGTGTATAGTTTAATTTCTTTCACGTTGCTTTGAGCTAGTGCAACGATAGCGGCTCTTGCGGCTCCGCCAGTACCTAATACGCCAGCAGTTTTTCCAGCTAGGCTAAAGTCTGAAGGTATCGCATCTCTAAAGCCAATAACATCAGTGTTATAACCTCTTAGGGTTTTATCTTGGTTTATTACAACAGTGTTCACTGCACCAACTAAATCAGCGGAAGAATCAACTGTATCTAGGAATAATGTAACAGGTATTTTTAATGGAATAGTTACATTAAACCCTGCATAACCATTGTATTTTAGGAACTTAATTCTATCTACCAGATCATCTGGTGGCGTTTCCAAAATTTCATATTCTGTTTCAATGCCTAAACTTTTAAATCCAGCGTTATGAATGTGACTAGATAAAGAATGACCTAAAGGATAACCTATTAAACAAAATTTTCCGTTTTGAATAGGTGTTGCAGGTTGAGAATTACTATCAACAACTGATGGTCCAAAAAATGAACTTGGCGCCTGAGCTGGTAAATTACCAGTATATTTTGCTTTTTGAGGTTCAATCGGATGTGTAATAGCTTGTGAGCTCGGGTTTTCCCAGCCAAAGTTAGCGTTAAAATTGTTATTGTATGAGCTTGTATCAACTGAAGTGTTTGAACTTACGTTACCTGTGTAGCTTTGAGTTTGAACGGGTTGTGGTTGTTCATAAGTTGGTTGTGGCTCTGGCTGAGGTTGTTGATATGCGGGTTCTTGATAATAAGTCTGTTGTGGTTCTTGATAGTATGACTGTTGAGATTCAGAGTAAGATGGTTCATTATATGTTGACCCTCCGCATGAGTAGCTTTCGATAGAATTAGGCTGCATCATACTTGAACCAGCTGATTCAAATGTACTTGTATAACTTTCTGTTGGGGTTTCGTAATTATTCTCGCTTTGTGAGTAATACGAAGTTGACCAAGAATTTTCTTGTTGAGGTTCATTGTAAGTTGGTTCATTGTACGTTTGAACAGGTTCAGGTTCTTGTTTTTGGCAAGCTGATAGAGCTGCAAACCCAGTTGGTTTAGGAGCTTCTGTTACGGGTAATTCATTATTACTCTCATTTACCCCTACCCCTTCGGCTTCCATTTGAGCTTTTAATTCACTCAAGGTTATACTAACCCCTTGGGCTTTTAATTCTTTGTAGCGTGCCAATAATTCCTTACTTACTGCCATTATTTAAACCTCTATTATTACCAATACAGGCATTATACAGGAATTATTAAAAATTTTTATCAACTTTTAATACGATTATTTTAATGTTTTACCGATTTTTGCAACCATTTCGATATCATCAGCTGGTTCTTTTCCTACTGTTGTCAAATAGTTTCCAACTAAAATTCCTTCAACACAAGTTTTTAGGGCAAGTTCTTGGTTTTCTTGAGATAATCTCATTCTGCCTCCGCAGAAACGAACGACAGCTTGTGGATTTGCAATTTTGAAAATTGCCATTGTACGTAAAACGTTTTCTTCGTCAATTTTGTCGTGATAATTTTCAAACGGGGTTTGAGGAATTGGCATTAAGATATTTATTGGAATTGAATCTGGTTCGATTTCAGCTAATTCCATTGCCATTTCAACACGTTGTTCAATGGTTTCACCCATTCCTAAAATAACGCCGCAACAAAGTTCAATACCGTATTTTTTAACAAGTTTGCAAGTGTTTAATCTATCCTCCCAAGTGTGTGTTGTACAAACTTCAGGATAATATGAACGACAAGTGTTGAAGTTGTGGTGGAAACGTTTTAATCCTGCTTCGGCTAGTTGTTTTGCTTGTTCTTCGTCTAAAATCCCAATTGAAGCACAAGATGAAAGCCCTTCTATTTTGTTGATTTCTTTAATCATCTCAAGTTCGATTTTAAAATCACGTCCTTCATCAGGAGTTTTTCCGCTAGTTACAATTGCAAAGCGAGAAACGTGGTTAGTTTTTGCTTCGTGGGCAACTTTTACAACTTCATCAATTTCAACAAGTGGATATGATTCGATATCAGTTCTGTAATGTGAACTTTGCGCACAGTATTTGCAGTTTTGCGAACATTTCCCATTTCTTGCGTTGATTAGTGAGCAGAATTCAACTTTGTCTGACATATATTTTGAAGATTCTGCTAATAATTCATCAAGTGGTAAATTGTATAAATGTAATAATTCTTCTTTTGTGTAAGTTTTTTTTACTGTGCTATTCATATCCCTCTGCCTTTTTAAATAAATGTATATCCCTAATTTTAGGCTAGACATAACTAAGTGTCAATTTTTCTACCCTTATGTTAAAATTACTGTAAAGAAAGAGGATATTATGGCAGGTATTTTAAATATACAAATTAAACCAACGATTGGTGATAAAGAAATAAATTTGAAAAAAGTTGAACATTTTATCAAAAAATATTCTGATAAGAAATTGGATTTGGTTGTTTTCCCAGAGTTTTTTTCAACAGGGGTAAATCACAAGGCTTTTGATGAGATGCCTGAAGATGAAAATGGTGGTGAAACTATTGCCAAAGTTCAGGAACTTGCTAAAAAATATAATACCAATATTGTTGCAGGATCAGTTATTGAACGTGTTGGGGATAAGTCTTATAACACTTGTTTTGTGATAAATAGATGTGGGGAAATTATCGGGAAATATCGCAAAATACACTTATATAATTATATGGGTGGAACTGAAGGTGAACGCATTGAAGCAGGAAGTGAAATCGTTGTTTTGGATTTAGATTTTGCAAGAGTGGGTATAGCTTTATGTTTTGATTTACGTTACCCTATCCAATTTAAAGAAATGGCAAAACAAGGTGCTGAAATTTTTGTAGTCCCTGTTGCGTGGATTGTTCCAACTGAAATTTATGAAGATAAAAACTCTAAGGTATTTGCTCAAGACATGTATGTTGCTCTAAATAGGGTTCGTGCATTTGATAACCACGCTTATCTAGTTTCATCAAACCAAACAAAAGATATAAATGGAAAAGTTTGTGCAATTGGTAATTCTATGATTATTGCACCAACTTCTCAAGTTTTGGCTAACGCTAAAGATGAGCAAACTGCAGTTTATGCTGATGTTGATGTTGAACTTGTGAAGTTTTATCGTCAAATGTTTCCAGTGGCAAACATCGATTAGAAGATAATTAGCAAACAAAAAAGGAGCTCCAAGTTGGAACTCCTTTTTTTATTTGAACTAATAATTAGTCAAAAACGTAGTCAATAATTGCAGCTTCTCTAGCTTGTTTAATTGCTTTTGCAATCATTCTTTGGTGTGCTGCGCAGTTACCTGTGATTCTACGTGGGATGATTTTACCTGCTTCTGTTAAGTATCTTTTTAATTTAGCAGCATCTTTGTAGTCGATAGAAGTAACTTTGTCTGCACACAAACTGCAGTTTTTACGTTTTTTCTTATCTTCTTGTCTTGCCATTTTTCTAATTTGCCTTTCTAGCCTTATTATTTTGTACTAATTATTTTTGTTTATGCCCCGTCTGGCCGAGGACCATCTTGGATTTTGCTGTGCTCGGTTTAGTGCTCGTTTCGCTTTGCTATCACTCGGTTTAAACCTCGCACCTTGCGGGACTACGCTATGCTTCGCCCTACGCAAAATCCGTTAAAACGGAACTTCTTCGTCGTCCATTAAAACGTCTGTATTAGCGTCTGCACTAGCTTCCATATCGCCAAATGTTAGGATATCACCATCTTCTGAAGAACCAGCGTCTGATGAGCCAGCACCCATAAGTTCAATAGTTGATGCTTCAATTTCAAAAACTTTCTTTTCTGTGCCATCGTCCATTTTGCTAACGCCGTTTTGCAATCTTCCTTCTACCAATACTTTTTGGTTTTTAGAAAGATTTTGAACTATTTCATCTAAAGATTGTCTTTTTGAAATAACTCTAACTAAAATCTCTTCTTGAGTACCTACATTCAAAACAAATGATGAAACTGCAACATTGTTTTGAGTAAACCCTGTTTTTGGAGTTTTATAAACGATACCTGTAACTACTGCTTTTGCTAATGTCATTTTGATTTCCTTATACTATGTCTGTTGAGGTCGATGTGGATTGCCACATCGCTTTGCTCCTCGCAATGACGCCATAAACTAAACTGATGCTTTTACTGATACTTCCATAAACATTGTACGAAGTACGCTATCGTTTAGTCTTAATTGTCTTTTGAATTCTGCAACTTTATCAGCTGGCATTGAAAGAATTGTAGTTGTAAAGAAACCATCTCTGAAGTTTTGTACTTCATAAGCTAATTTTTTTCTTCCAGCTTTATCAACAGAAACTACGCTTCCGCCGAATTCAACAACTGTTTCATTAATTTTTTCGATAGCTTTATCAACTTCTTCAGCATCTAGATTAGGTTTGAATATAGCTAATAATTCATAATTTTTCATTTCAATATTTCTCCTTTTACTATTTTTCTAGTGTATAATCTCATCTTATCATGAAAAAATAAATTATTACAACATGTATTCAGCGATAAAGCTATATTCGGCAGGTCCAATCAAGAAAATATCTTGTTTAGGATTTTCTTGAGTTCCGCTCCATTCAACGTTTACAGCCCCACCAAGAAGGTTAACCTTTACTTTTGATTCTGTTAAGTTATTTAAAACGCAAGCTACAACACTAGCGCAAGCTCCTGTCCCACAAGCTAGTGTAATACCACAGCCTCTTTCATAAACTCGCATATCAATTTCGTTTCTGGATATAACTTTTACAAATTCTGTGTTAGTTTTTTCAGGGAAATATGGGTGAATTTCCATATCTGGACCATAATTTTTAGCTAAATACATTGGATCTTCTTGGGTAAAAATTATACAATGAGGATTACCCATAGAAACAGGTGTTAGATTAAATTTTTTATCCCTAATCTGAACTGTTCTTTCTCCTTTAAATGGAATTTTTTCATCTTCTAAAATTGGTGTTCCCATATTAACCTTAATTGTTCCATTGTCTAGGATTTCTGGTTTGATTACGCCAGCAAGAGTTTTTACGCTAAATTCTTTTTTGTTTACAAGTTTTTTGTCATAAACGTATTTTGCGAAACATCTCATACCATTACCGCACATTTGAGCAGTTGTTCCATCTGAGTTATAAAAATACCATGCGATATCTGTTTCACCATTTGGTGTTGTGTTTGGGATTATCATCCCATCTGCGCCAATGCCAAAATTTCTATCGCATAATTTTTTTGCTAAAACATCCATTGATAATCCAGTTTTTTTGTATTCTGAATAATCAAGTATAACAAAATCGTTTCCACAGCCTTGCATTTTTGTAATCTTAATTGTTGTCATAATTTACCTACCTTTGGGGTAAATTATAGCATAAAGTTGCGGAATAATTAAGCCTTAATTTCCAATGCTTCTTGTTTTTTTAATTCGTTTTCTCTTTCTAGGTAAGCTTTTTGCATTCTAATTTCAGCGTCAAGTGGAACATCCCAAACATCAGCTATTTGTTTGCCAATTTTTCGTCCAATTGAAGAACCTGTTAATGATGCAGATAAGAAGATTACACCTTTTACAATTGGTAGAAATTTTTTAGGTAAAAATGTTGCTTTTGCCAGATATCCATCAAGATTTCTCTTCATGAAGCCTTCAGCTAAGAACATACCGCTAAGCATACCACCTTCGGTTACGAAAGCTTTTTCTCTATCTTCTTTTTTAGTAAGTGCTACTTTTGTTACACCTGATGCAACAATAAGTGGGTTGATGTTATTTTTAATAAATTTTCCAGCATTAAATACGCTACCAAAAACTTTGTCGTTTTTAGCTAAATTTTCGCAGGTAGTTACTAATTTGCAGGTTTTACCAGCAAGTTTTGAATTAAGATTAGAGGCTTCGTCTAGGGCATTGATGATTTGACCTGTAAGCACAGGAATTCTAGTCCAGTCTTCTTGTTCGAAAACTTTGTTACCATTTGTTCCTATGAAACCTAATGTTGCTACACCACTGTACGCCATAAAATAACCTATAAGCACTTACCTACATGTATATAAAGTATTTTTCTTTAT
Organism: bacterium; assembly: GCA_017626055.1. Classification (GTDB taxonomy): domain Bacteria; phylum Cyanobacteriota; class Vampirovibrionia; order Gastranaerophilales; family Gastranaerophilaceae; genus Zag111. The sequence continues at coordinate 68,942 of JAGAJM010000006.1, forward strand.
AAAAATTGCGTGGGGGTATAATTTGTTTACATTAGTTAATCTTTGCAAATAGTTTGAGTGATTTGGTTTGCCGTGATTTTTAAGCAATCTAAGTTTTCACAAGTCGTTTGACGTCTAGCCCATAGACAAGGTTTTAATGGGCAATTGTCATCGGTTGTAATGGGGGTGATATTATTTGATTTTGGGATTAACGTATTAAAATCAGTAGGTCCAAATATAACATATGTTCTTACATTAAGTGCAACTGCCACATGTAGTGGGGCTGAATCTGAACATAAAAACTTTTCAGCAGAAGAAATTAGTTCAGCTAATTCTTTTAGATTTTTTGTTGTTCCGTATAAGTTTTCAAAGTTTTGGGTTCTAACGGTTTTTAATATAATTTCAATACATTCTTTATCATCTGGGCCGCCAACAAGCATAACTTTTTTACCTTCTGCAACGAGTAGGTCAATGACTTGAGCCCAAATTTCTGGCGTGATTGTCTTTATGCAACCTTTTTGGATGCTTAATTTACTTACCCCAGGGTGGATTAGTACCGAATTTGTAATTGTTTCTCGTCTTTCGATATTAATTTCTGGTAGCTCAGTATTATGTTGTGTAATTCCTCGTATTAAGTCGTGATACATTGAGCAAGCATATTGATTTTTGTTTAATGGCATTGGATGTGTTAGTAAATTTTCACTAAGTTTTCCTGTATTGTATCCACAACGAACTTTTATCCCTGTTAAGAATAACAAAATACTAATCAGTTTATTCCCACCAGATGATACGACGATATGAAAGTTCCCTTGACGAGCTTTGATAAGTAGTTTGAGCATTTCAAAATATTTATTTGAACCTTTTGGGTCAATTAAAATTAATTCATCAATAATATTAGTTAAATCTTTAACACTTTTGCTTCTTGGTTCTAATGCAAGAGTGATTTTAGAATTAGGAAATTCTTTTTTTAAAGACAGTAAAGTTGGAAGGAAAAAGATTTCATCTCCTATTCCTCCAAAATTTATTGCTAATATATTTTTTTGATCTTGTTGTGTCATCTAATTATCTCAAGCTATCTGGCATTGCCATAGGAATAGGTGCTGCGGTGGTTATAGATTTTGAGGCTGGAACTGGAGCAGCTTGTCCTTTTTCTTCCTTTTTATCTTCTTTTTTATCTTTTGCTTTTGCTTCTTCTGCGCTTTTTACAACATTTTCGATAAGTGCTTTAGTTTCTTCGTCCGTATTTGGTACGATAATCGCTTTCCCTTCGTTTGCAGGGTTTTCGTCATCTCCAATGATACGAACTTCGTCTTTACCATCTTTGTTGTAGTTTTCTAAGTTTATTTGAGGGTAATCGAAATCTTTAGAACCCATATCACGAGTAGCGACTGTCATAACTTCTTTCCAGATTCTTGCTGGAATTGTACCACCATATAAGCCATTAACTTGTTTGTTGTTGTCATCTCCAACCCAAACACCAGTTACGATATCTGGGGTGTAGCCCACAAAGTAAGCATCTCTACAATCATCAGTTGTTCCTGTTTTACCTGCTGCAGGTTTACCAATATTGGCGGCTGTACCAGTACCAGAAATAAGTACAGTTTTCATCATTGCAGTCATTTCTGCTGCAGTTTTTAAACTAAGTTGATGAGTAGATTTTGTTTTACCTGCTCTATATAAAACTCTACCACGAGAATCTTCGATTTTTTCAATAGCATAAGGTTGAACAACATAGCCTCCATTTGCAAAAGCTCCGTATGCTCTTACAAATTCAAATAATTTTACACCATTTGAGCCAAGGGAAATTGTATAGTCGTATTCAAGTGGGGTTGTAATACCCAAAACAGTAGCAAGTTGTTTAACTGAACGGATACCAACTTCTTGAATCATTCTAGCTGCGCAAACGTTTGATGAAACCATTAATGCTTTATATACAGGGATTTTTCCTCTATATTTGTGGCTATAATTGTGAGGTGACCAGTTCCCAATTGTTACAGGCATGTCTTCAATTAAATCATTTGGAGAAATTCCTTTTTCCATAGCGGCAGCATAAACAATTGGTTTGAATGCTGATCCTGGAGGTCTGATTGCTTGGGTAACTCTGTCATATTGAGATTCGCCATAGTTTTTGCCTCCAGCGTAAACTAGAATTTTCCCATCGATTGGGCTATATGAAAATACTGCGGCTTGGTGAGATTTGTTTGTTAAGCCCCAAGCTTTCATATTTTTTAGAATAGATTCATTTGCAACATCTTGAGCTTTTGAATCAAGTGTTGTTATAACTTTATAACCACCATGAATTATATCAGTTTCAGTAAAACCTAATTTTTGCATTTCTTTCACAACATAGTCACTGAAGTAAGGTGCTTTATTTGTTGTGTAAATTTGAGGAACTGAGCTTAGTGTTACGTCTGCTTCGATAGCTTTTTTATACTCATCTTTGGTGATATAACGCATAGTCAACATTCTTTTTAAAACTTGGTTACGTCTTCTGATTGCAAGTTTTTTACTGTTGTATGGGTTATAAACAGATGGTGCTTGTGGTAAACCCGCTATTAAAGCAAGTTCTGGTAATGTAAGTTGATTTAATTTTTTATTGAAATAAATTTTTGAAGCTGCGGAAACACCATAAGCGCCTGCGCCTAGATAAACGTTATTCAAATACATTTCCAAGATTTGGTCTTTTGTAATTGTTTTTTCAATTCTTGCGGCAACTTCAAGTTCTTTTACTTTTCTGGTTAATGTTCTTTCATTTGATAGGAATAAAATTCTTGCAAGTTGTTGAGTTAGTGTACTTGCACCTTGTACTGTTTGTCTTGCGATGATATTTTGGATAGATGATCTGATAATACCTACAACGTCATAACCATTATGCTTATAAAAGTTTTTATCTTCTGTTGCGATAAGCGCTTTTTTAAGTTCTTCTGGTACATCTTTTAGATCTACTCTATCATATGTATAAGCGGTGAAAGTTTTGATAACTTCACCATCAGCCGAATAAAATTTTGTCACAATATTTGGCTTATAATCTTCCAAATTTTCAATTGGAGGAAGTGATGATAAATAAAGATTTAAAGCAACAAATCCAGCAAGCATTAACGCTGTTGTTACCAGAATAAACATTTTTACGTTAGCAAAAAACTTGCTTATCGGATTTTCTGAGCGACGTTCACGTTCTCTTCTTGAAGAACCTTTAGATGCTCTTTGCCTTTTGTATCTATCATAAGAACTAGACATAATATTTCTCTCCCTATCAACATTAATTATATTATATCACTTTAAAATATATACCAATCCAAGAAAAAATGCAGTATTTTTTTATATTAATTAACCATTTTTATAAATATCTTTACAAAGCCTTTAAAATAAAAAATGTTCAAGTTATACTTGTGTGGTTGACAAAATACGGAGATTGAAAAAGATGTACAACGTAGCGATAATTGGTGCTGGTCCAGCTGGGATTTTTGCAGCTTTAGAAATTATGAATTTAAAACCTGATTGGAAGGTTGTTTTAATAGAAAAAGGACAAAGAATTGAAAAGAGGAAATGTCCTCTTCGTGAAGGTTCTCAAAAATGTGTAAACTGCCGTCGTTGTGGTTTGTTATGTGGTTGGGGTGGAGCAGGTGCTTTTTCTGATGGTAAACTTACTCTAACTCCTGATGTTGGTGGACACCTTGTTGATTATATGACAAGAAAACAAACTGAAGAGTTAATTGGTTATGCTGATGAGTTGTATTTAAAATATGGCGCAACTGATGAAGTTTTCGGTACTGATATGAAAGTTTTCGAAGAGATCGAAAAACAAGCAGTTTTAGCTGAATTAAAATTAGTTCATTCTCCAGTTAGACACTTAGGTACAGAAAGAAGTTTAGAAGTTTTGAAAAATATGCAAGACTATCTAGATGAAAGAATTACTATCTTAAATAATGTGTCAGCTGAATCTTTAATTGTTGAATGTGAACAAGTTAAAGGTATTAAATTAGATAATGGTGAAGTGATTTCTGCTGAATACACAATTATTGCTCCAGGTAGAGAAGGTGCTGATTGGTTAACTCAAGAATTTGCTAAACATAAAATTGGTATGGTAAATAATGCTGTTGATATCGGTGTTCGTGTAGAACTTCCAGCTCCAGTATTTGAACCATTAACTTCAAAATTATATGAATCAAAATTGATTTACCACTCTCCAACATTTGGAGATGAAGTTAGAACATTCTGTATGAACCCAAATGGTGAAGTTGTACAAGAAAATTACAATGGTATTGCAACAGTTAATGGACATAGTTATGCAAACTTTAAAACTCCAAATACAAACTTTGCATTGTTGGTAAGTGAAAAATTTACAGAACCATTCAAAGAACCAATTCAATATGGTCAACACGTTGCAAGACTTGCAAATATGTTGGGTGGCGGAATCTTGGTTCAAAGATTCGGTGACTTGTTAGATGGACGTAGATCTACTCCAGATAGAATTAAAAATAGTATCATTACACCAACTCTTACTTGTGCAACTCCTGGTGATTTGAGCCTTGTTATTCCTCATAGACAAATGACAAGTATTATTGAGATGATTCAAGCTCTTGATAAAATTGCTCCAGGTACAGCATCAAGATACACCCTTCTTTATGGTATCGAAGTTAAGTTCTACTCAGCTAGAGTTAAACTTACTGATAAACTTGAAACTGAAGGTGTTAAAAACTTATTCACAATTGGTGATGGCGCTGGTGTTACTAGAGGTTTATTGCAAGCATCTGCTTCAGGTGTTTATGTGGCAAGAACAATCTGTGAAAGATAATTATTTTGAAATAAATGATGTGAGGCGACTACTTATAAGTAGTCGCCTCTTATTTTTATCTATTGTTCGAATTTTCGCCAGCGTTTTGTCTGCTAAAACAATTCCCGAATTGACAGTTAGCATTATATGGCTGTGTGTTTTCTTCCTGAATAGGTTCCATATTAATGTTTTCTGGTATTTGAGGTTGTCCAAGTTGTGTTCTGTTTTCAAACGAGTTATGAGGTTGTCTTATTCGCTCTAAATTATTTGGCATTATTTTATCTTGTAATGTATCATTTATTCCTACACCAATATCGGCTTTACAATTTTCTAATGCTTCTATTTTGCATGCACTAAATGAGGGTAATGTCACACAAGATAAAATGAGTGTACTTAAAAATATAATCTTTTTCATAATTTTACACCTTTTAAATATATCAACATGACTAATTTAAAAGTTTTTTATTTATATTTCATTGGATAAAAGTATAATGTTTAGAACCACTTTCGGATAATCTTTTTATCTTGTTTTTTTCAACACTTTTTAAAACGTCTTTGAATGGGATAATTGGTTCCATTTTGTATCCGCAATCTTCTGATAATGTTCCGCCCATCGCAAAAAGCTCTTCTTGAGGGTATCTTCTACAAATCCCAGGTCGCCAAAAATGAATTTTGCAACGTCTAGTTTCTGGGTCTAGATTTTTACATTCAAAAATTAATCCAAGTTCGTCCTTACCAATAATTTTTAAATCAGCATAAAATTTGTGTAAGTATTGTAGTTTATCAAATTCTTTTTCATCCTGAAGAACATGTTTGAAGTGTTTTACATAAATATGTGTGCAACACTGACCGCAACCTTTACATTTTCCAGTACGATAATAATGCTTTTTCAAGATTTTTGATAGAATAAATTTTTTAATCTTTAACCACATAACTCTATCATATCTCAATTCTAGCCTATTTGTGTTAAGTTTTGTAAATCTTAAAAACAAAAAAAGCAATTTTTAATCTTGAGGGTAATTTAAGCAAGTGTAAGAAATAAACAATTAACCCCTTGATAAAACATTAACCTTAAATATATTTAACCTATACAGTATTCATAAACTGACATAATACTATAACATAACCAAAAATAACCAACCTTGACCTCTAACAGAGGTCTTTTTTTTGCCACCGAGCAGAGGCACGAGCGAAGCGAGAGGCGAACACGAATCAACGTAAACGTTTAGTTTTCGTTGTAAGTGTGAGCGGTGCCGTTTATTGCGAGGTGGGTCCTCGGCCAGACTTGACAGGGGTAAATATACAGAGCTATAGTATCAGTCATTGTCTGACCTAAAATTCTTGCCAGACTGGGTTGTTCTTATTTACCCCTACAAATTACGATTATTGGGGAATAAGTTAGTTTTGTTTGTGGGTATTTTTTGTTGAATTTGTCGCAGAAATCTTTGATTTTCTTTACTGTCCAAGTTTCTTCAGCTAAAGAATTAACTCCAGTATTTTTCATATGAGCTAAAAGCTCTAGTGGAGTGTTGAATTTTATTTCTTCATAAAAACTTTCACAGTACAAAATTTCAAAACCTTGGCGATTTAGTATTTCTTTTATTTCATCTTCTGATTTGTATTTAAGGGTTAATCCTGTAAGCTCTTTTATTTCTTTAAAGTTGTCTGGGGTGAAGGTTGAAAATGCTAAAATTCCATTTTTATCAAGCGATAATTTTAAAATCTCTATCGATTTTTCAAGGTTTTCAAACCATTGAAACATTGCATTTGAAACAATTAAATCAGCTTTTCTTGGTGTTTTTATTTTTAGAGCATTACCCGCAAAAAACATTGTATTAGGTATAATTTTTTGGATGTAATGCTTAGATTTTTCGATTAAATCGTTTGCATAATAATTTGAGAATTTGACGTTTTTTGCCATTCTTTTAGTAAGTAATCCAGTACCCGCACCAAGTTCCAAAATGGTATCAAAGTTATTAGAAATTTTATTCAGTTCAATTATCATTTTTGATGCCATCAAATCCTGAACGGTTGCGTTTTTGTCGTAATCGTTCATACTTTTTTCAAATTGTTTTTTTATATGTTTATAGTCTGTTGACATTCGATAAGTTCTTTCCAGCTTGCAAAATGATAGTATGGAAAATGTCCATAAGGAACTGTTATTAGAGGTGTTGAGTTTTTATTATGACATTCGATTTGGTTTTTAGGTGGGATAATTTTATCAAAATCACTCACTATTGCCAAATCATAAAAACCAACACTTTCCACGTTATTTTCATTTTTAATCAAAGTGTATAAATTTTCAAGTTCAGATACTCTGTTTTCTATTGAGCGTTGAACAGGGTATGAGGAATACAGTTGATATTCTTCTTCTGTTGGAAAAAGATTTTGGTAGAATTTTCCTTCCAGACCTTTTTGGGCGTGTTTAAGGGTTAGTTCAAACATTCTGACAGGGATTCCGTAAGTATCGTCAACTGGTGATGTTGTTCCGTTGATTGCGATTTTTTTATTAAAGTCTGCGAATAAGTCTTTTAATTTGCACGCAACAAAAACACCCATAGACCAAGTTATAAGGGTTTTGTTTTCATATCCTAAAAAGTCTTTCAAATCCTCAGGGATAAATAATGAGTTATAATCATAAACAACCAAAACGTCATAATCAGTATAGTTAAGTGCAATAAATGGCTTTTCATCAAAGCTCCAACCTGCAAAAAATACGATTAAGTTTTTATTATTTTGTTTGTTTAACCAAACGCTTTTCATTTATTTTCTCCATAAGTAGTGTTAATTCGTCTTCTTCAATATCTGTTGTAAGTGAAAGTCTAAGACGTGATGTTCCAACAGGGACTGTTGGGGGTCTGATAGGTAATGTAAAATATCCGTTATGGAAAAGAATTTCACAAAGTTCTATTGTGTCTTGGTTTTCACCAATAATTATAGGTATGATATGACTATCGCTTCCTAATTTTTTCCCTAGTTCAATCATTTTTTTACGTTTTTTATAAGTTTGTGGAAGTTTGTTTTCTATAATCCATTTTGTAAATGCAACATTGATTGGCGGAATTGCAGTTGAGAATATAAACGAACGGGATTTGTTGATTAGAAAGTCAATAAATGTTCTTGAACCAACTACAAAAGCTCCCATTGAGCCAATTGCCTTGCCAAAAGTTCCAACAATTAAATCAACATCTTGGATAATTCCTAAATCTTCCGCTACTCCTAAGCCTTTTTCTCCAAAAACACCAAATGCGTGGGCTTCATCGATGATTAAATTACAGTTGTATTTTTTCTTTAATTCAACGATTTTTCTCAAGTCTGCAATATCTCCATCCATAGAGAACACACTTTCTGTAATAATAAAAGCGTTTTTGAAATTGTTACGTTCTCTTTGTAGAAGTTTTTCAAGTGCTTCTATATCATTATGCGGATAGCGGAAAAACTTACCTTGTGATAATTGCATACCATCAATTATACTGGCATGATTTAATTTATCAGAGAAAACTACATCACCTTTTTGGTTCAACGCGCTAGAAATTCCAACATTTGCGTGGTAGCCGCTATTGTATAAAAGGGTAGCTTCTTTATTATAAAGAGTAGCCAAAAGGGTTTCTAGTTCTTTATAAATAGGCAATGTTCCTGTCAAAAGTCTTGCTGAAGCACTGCCAAAAGAGTATTCAGAGCCAATTGAAGTTAAAAATTCTTCTGTAATAGCTTTGTTATCTGCAAAATTAAGATAATTATTAGACGACAGATTTAAAAGTTTTTTACCTTTATAGTAAATAAACTTTTCGTCTTTGGCTTCAAAGTCTTTCAAATCCCTAAAGTGAGAATGAGATTTTAGCTCATCTAAGATGTTTTTATAATCCTCGTGCATAAGATAAATTTACCCAAAAAACTGGGCAATTACAAGTAAATGGGTTAGGTGTGTTTTGATATATGTAACAATATGTAAAGAATATATATTTTTTATATAAAATTAAGCAATTTTTAAAAACACAAATTGTTTATTAAAGTATAACGAGGTATAATTAGATTCATGGATGAGATGACTGAACAAAACTTAAGAGTAATTGAAAGCGATTCTCAAGAGACGAGAGAAAAAGAAGTTATTGAAAAACTACAGTCTACTCGCCAGACTAATCCTATTGCAAGAAAGTTGCTGGACTTTAGCTTGTCTAACAAAACCCGCAAATTTTCAGTCAAGGATCTGTTTACACGATAGGTTCGTGTAGCACGGCTTTATGAGGGTCGATACGCACATAAATTTGTGCGGTTTGTGAGGAACCGAAACTCTATTTATACTTCGTCCCCTAGGGGAGTAAATACTGCCACTTCTGTCCAGGTGGTGTAGCGACTTCTTAGGGTGTGCGAAGCGATCGGCGAGTTGTTCGGTCGCTTTGTTGTATGTGGGGTAAATTTTTTTTATTGGTCGGGGTATTGTTCTTGGTTTTCTCTTGAGTGTTTCTTCTTCTGGTTGTATAATTATTTTATGTATGAGATTAAAAAACAGATTTATCTTAGTTTGACCAAAAATCAGAAATCTGCACTTTGTAATTATTTGCGTGCAAATGTGAAAAAATCAATGGATTTGTCGGTTGATGAAGTTTGGGAAAGTTTTGTGGCTGATGAGAAATATTATCTTGAATTGAATTGTTCAAGATTTGAATTTTTGGCTGAAATTATTGATGAAGATTGGTTCAAGGCTGATACTATAAAATATTTAAAAGAATGTAAAAAATATTATGAGCACAAAGAAAAACAACGCCCAATAATTGAAGCTAACAAGGAATATGAAAAACAGAAACGTAAATTTTTACAAGAAGTAAAAATGTCAAAAGAAGCACCTACTAAAAAGCAACTTTATTATTATGAGCGTTTGTGTAAAAAATATAATATTGAACAAGTTGAATTGACTTCAAAATTAGAGGCACGTGATATTATTGATAAAATCATAACTGATCACGCTCCAAGTTTGAAGTTCGTAGAGGAACAAGAAGAATGTTAATTCAAGATATAGTGAAAATTTTAACAGATGCTGGTATTGAGCAAAATGAAGCAAATATTGAGGTAAAGCTTCTAATTGAGCATTTTGCAGGCTATACTCTAGCAGATATTATTATGGGTAAAAAATTAACTGATGAGATGCTTGCGATTGTTGAAGAAAAAGCAAAACTAAGAGCAAAAACCCGTCATCCTATTCAATATATTATTGGATTAGCTGATTTTATGGGAGAAAAGTTTAATGTGCAACCTGATGTTTTAATTCCTCGAGATGAAACAGAACTTCTTGTTCGTAAAGCTATTGAGATTATTAAAGAAAAAGGATTTACTCAGGTTCTTGATATGTGTACAGGCTCTGGTTGTATTGCTTGTATGATAGCAAAATTGACTGATGCTCAAGTTATTGGTGCAGATATTTCAACTGAGGCTTTGCATGTAGCGTTTTCTAATATGGAAAAGTTTGAGTTGTTTAATCGTGCAAGTTTCAGAAAATCAGACATTTATTCAAAAATTAGACCTGAAGAACGTTTTAATATGATTGTTTCAAATCCTCCATATATTCCGCCAAAATTTAAAGAAACTATTCAAAAAGAAGTATCGTTTGAGCCAGAGTTAGCACTTTATACAAGTGATGAGAAAGGGTTGGAATTCTATCAAAAAATCACCCAAGGTGCGGGTGCGTTTTTAAAGGAGGGTGGTTATTTGATGTTTGAACTTGGTTTGGGACAAGCTCAAGACGTTGCAGAAATTATGAACACAAACGGATTTAAGGACATCAAAGTCTTAAAAGACTTGGCAAATATCGAAAGAGTAATTTGGGGTCATATTTAGTATTTACACTCCTATAAGATTAAAATACCCTAAAGCAAGTCCGATTACTGCTGAAACTCCAAGGTAAAACAACGGATCTTGTTTTTTGATAAAACTCGTTCCGATAAATAATGCTAATAAAATTGTACCTAATAAGTGTAAGTTTGAGGTGAATAATAATTTTATGCCAACAGCTGTAAGTAGTGCACATCCTGCTGCTTTTATTCCTCTAATAGCACCTTGAACAGTTTTGTTTGTTTTGAACTTGTCTAAAACTCTGGCAACAATTGAAACAATAATGAATGATGGTAAAATTACCGCAGTTGTTGCAAGTAGTGCTCCTAAAATTCCAGATGTTGTAAAGCCTGCAAATGTTGCAACATTGACCCCAACAGGTCCAGGGGTAATTGAAGCTACTGCTAACATGTCGGTTAATTGTTTTGGACTGTACCAGTGGAATTTATCTGCAATGTCATATAAAAATGGCAAAGTTGCGTATCCCCCACCAAATGAGAATAACCCAACGTGGAAGAATTGTCCGAATAATTGTAAGTACAGATTATTCATTTACTTTTCCTCCATTGTGTTTATCTTCTATTTTTTGCCAAATTATTCCAAAAATTAATGCACCGATAATAATTAAAGCTAGTGGAACTTTTTGAGTTAGTGCTAAAGCTAGAGAAATTATGAAAATAATATAGCTCAATTTGTCATTAACTGATTTTTTCCACATTTCTTTTACTGCTAAAAACAGTAACGTAATTACGCCAATTCCAACACCCCAAAAAATATGCTGAACAGTTGGTTTATCAACTATTTCGTGCAAAATGCTTGCAAGTAAAACAATTGCCAAAAACGCAGGTAAAATCATCCCTAAAATTGCTGCAACTGCCCCACGAAATCCCAAAAGTTTTCTACCAGTAAAAATGGCAGTGTTTGCTGCAATAATCCCAGGTAAAGATGCTCCAATTGCGTAAAATTCACAAAGTTCATCTGAAGTTATCCATTTTTTCTTTTCGACAAGTTCACTTGTTAAAAGTGGTAAAATTACGTATCCGCCACCGAGTAACAATGTGCCGACTTTGAAAAATGTTTTGAATATTGCGTAAAAACTTTTTTCCATAATCTAGGTATAGCATAAATTTTATAGAAATTTATTATTGTAACGAACTTTAACAAAATTAATATAAAAGGCAATTTTTGAAAACAGAAATACTTTATATAGATGTAGTTATAGGTTAAGGTTAGTTTATCTTTGGAAAGGTTACAGTAATGGCAGTAACACCAGTAGGATTAAATCAACAAGTATATATGGGACAACAAAATGGTACAGTTCAGACTGCGCCTCAAAATGTTCCAACAAATCAGCCAATTCCAGTTGGTCAACCATATTCAACTGGTCAGCAGGTGCCACAAGGTCAGCAGGTTCAATATCCTCAAGGAAATGGAGCGTATCCTGTTTATTATCCATATAATAATGGCATGAATAATCTTCCTCAATCTCAAAATACGTATGATGCCGATATTATGATGACAGGAATTGATTTTGAACAAGCTGCAAAAGATGCAGGTTTGATTTCACCTGATGCACAAGTTCAAGTTCAACAACAAGTAGATCAACAACAAGTTCCTGCTCAAAATGCTCAACAACAAGTAGTTCAACAAAATGTTAACCCTCAGCAGGTGCCAGCTTTCACTGGTAACCCTTTTGTACAAGGTCAACAAGCTAATGATAATTTGACAAATTGCTTAGTAACTCCAGAAGCAACTGCAAAGGATGGTGCTGAAAAAAAGTTTAAATTAGGGCCAGCAATCGGTACTGCGGTAGGTTTTGCTGCTCCTTTCGTATGCAATAAAGCTCGATTAGGTAAATTCTTAACAAAAGATTTGCTAATTAAAGCTCCAGTGATTTCTGCTGGCGGTTTGTGTGCTGGCGGAATTGTAGAAGGTTTAGTTGCATCAGCTAAAAAGTTGGATGCAAATAATAATGCGGAAGCTGATGTGAAAGCTCCTGCAAAGATGGATGAAAAGGCTTAAAATTTGCCTTAAACGATTTATGAATATATATATACCCCTATTAAATTTTTAACAAGCGGAAGATATTCCGCTTTTATTTTTGTCTAAAATCTTCTAACGTAATAGTTTCTATCGTTTTGTAATTCTAATTTTGCGTTATTAAGTTCGTTGTCATCAAAGTTTTTAGTAAGAATTTTTGCGGCTTTTTCTCTGATAGTATATTCTTGAATATCTTTTGAACGAAGAATGATTTGTTTTAAATCTGTAAAATTCATTTTGTCATAGAATTCGTAAATAGTTTCTAAGCACCAGTATAATTTAAAAACTTCTTTGTTTACTTTATATTTACCATCTTGAAAATCAAATTTTCCGATTTTATCCAATAAATCAAATGATAATTTTGCTAAATTTGTACAAAATTGCTTGCAAAAAATATTGTCGTTTTTGAGGTTTTTAATGGCTGAAATCACATTACGACAAATGTTTGCGTTGATATCAATTATTGCATCTAAAAATATGTCATAATTATTTGAAACTTGAAAATATGGAAGATATTTTTCGTTAGACATAAATTCATTTAGTCGCATTGAAACTGCTTCTCTAATTTTCCCGTCTTGCCCTGTAAGGTTTGCAACCAAAACATCAGCATCTTGGGTTGAAGTTATTTCTTCAAGTCTTAGGGCAGCAATTTGTTTTTGTACTATATTCCCGCTTTTCAAAAGTTCAATGAGTTCTGCGTGAGAATATTCTTCTTCGTACAATTTCAAGGCTTGTGTAAAATTTTCATCTAAAGTTTCATAATAACTATTATTCAAATTTTATTCCTCTTTGTGTATGTACTGTTAATATAACACAAAGTAGAATGATTTTTGATTCTTAAATCGATTAAATGTATGATATATAGTAAAGGTCTTTAGCTATAATAGTAGTAGGAGAATAATTATGGGTAATTTTATATCATTCATACAAGAAATATTTATGATGAAAGAAGATAATTCTGCAAAAGTTGGGCTTTCTTCATTCAAAGAAGAGGTTTCAACTCCAGTTGAAAAGAGAGTGAAAACAAAAGCTCCAGCTCCGAAAGAATTAAAAATCTCAGAACTAATCAGAAAAGGTAGTTACTAAATTCGTTTGTTCTTTTGGTAAGTTTGGTAAACTTTACCAAGGGTTGTTAATGCGTTTGTTTGAACAATTGTATTTGAATCGTTTGTTGTTTCTGATAGTGGGATTATAAATTTTTCTAAATCGCAATTACCAATTTCTGTTAGATTTAATATACAGGCAAGTGCAGAATTTCTAGTTACCCAATTTGTAGATTTTAGAGAGTTTATAATTTTATCTTGAAGAATATTACCATATCTACAAATGCCAGAGATTGCGTTTTTGCGAATTAAGTCGTTATCTTCTCCGATTTTATCAAACAAGATGTCAAAAGTTTGTTCTGTTGGGAATTCTGCTAGTGCTAAAATTGCTGCCGCTGCAACGCTTGAGTTTGAAGATTCGACTTTGTCCATAATTGCTTCTAGTACAAGTTGGGAATAATCGTAACCAGTACTTGTTTTTGTTGCCTTTGGAGTAGGTTTTGTACCTTTTCTTCCGTCTGGTAATACATATGAAAATCCTGCTCTTACTATCGCATCTTTTGCATCTTCGATTGTTTCATAACGCAAAATGTCAGACCCTAATGGGTGTGGGATTTTTTGAACCACTGATTTATTCTTATTTTTTAGTGGAATTGCGTTTACCACATAAAATTCTTTGCCGTCTTTTTCTTCTTTTTTAATTGCGATGTATTGCATTATGTTCCCTCGTAAAAAATATTTTTGTTTAATTGTGTGAAAAATTCATTATAAATTTCTGGCTCATATGTCCTTAAAATCTTTGTTGGTGTTGATTTTACAAATGAATATCCGTCAGCGTTTTGTAAAACTTTTTGTACAAATACAAATCTAACTTTAGTTTTATTATCTTCTGTTGGAATTACGCTAACGTTGGTGTCAACAACAATAGTTTTGTCATGAAATTCGTTGGATAAACGTCTTGTTGGATCTGCAACATGGTATGCAGTTGAACCATATGTAAAAACGGCGTAAGTTGAAAGTGCTGCAAGTTTTAATGATTCTCCTGCGACTCTTTTTTTATTGACGTGTTTTTTCTTGAATTGTTTTTGTGCTCTGATATAGCCAAGTTCAGGTTCAAATTCTTGGATAATATAATCGCTATCTTGTAATGTTGTTGCAACCGCAAGCATAACTTTTTGAGTGTCTGAAGTGTCAACAATTTGAGTTTCAATTTCCCTTTGTGGAAATTCAGAAAGCAACTTTTTACCTCTTGCAAATACACAGTTGCAAGAAAGTGATATAAATGTTAGTGCTAGAAGTATTGTAATTCCTTTTTTCATTTTATTTGTGTTGTAAGATTATTGCGGTTTCTAATTTTTCAAAAAAATCTGCGTAAAATGTGTCTTCATTTACGTCTTCAATAAATTGTGCGTTACCATAAATGTTTAGTAATTTTCGTTTGAAATTTACTCTTACTCGGATTGATTCTCCGTATTCAGTAACGTTTGCTGAAGTTTCTAAAGTCGCAACTTTTACGCCATTGACGTTTAATCTACCTTTTGATAGTCCAAATTCTTTTGAAATATCAACATCAGGATCTGATGTATCAAAGTCTTTGGCTCCATAAATGAAACCTAATAATGGATTAGCGTTATAAATCATAAAACCTTCGTCTTGATATACATTTAATAATGCTTTCATAACTGTTTGTTTATCGGTTGCGTTATATGTGCGTGTTTGAAATTGTCTTTTCTCAAGTTGGGTTAGTGGTGTTATAACTTCTTCTTGTGTGCTTTTTTTAGCAAAGCAAGGAAGAGCTAAACACATTAAAACCAAAACTAATAATATTCTTTTAATCATTCTCTACTCCTAAACCTATTCTAGTTGCCTATATTATAGCAAATTTGGTGTGATTTTAAAATAGATTTTTGACTTTCTGTATCTAAATCGTTATATACAAAGCATGAGGAAATGTTTTTTAATACTGGTATTAATCTTATTTTTCGCTGTGCCCGTATCGGCAAAAATTATTACAGGCGGGGTAGAAGTTTCAGTTGAACAAGCAAGAGAGGAGATATTTTCAAATTCTACCCCTAACCTTGATTTTGGACTTATAAGAGCCAAATTTTTCGATAATAATAGGCTAGAAAACACTACGACTCTTTTAAAAGGAATAACTGAATTAAAAGATAGAACCCTTGCAAAATTTTCTGATGGAAGTTATGGAGTGATTTATAAAGATAATCCGACGGATGTTTTTTATTATTCATCTGATGGGGTTTTAATTTATTATGATAAAAAAACTTCTTTAACATTTCCATATAAAACTTACAAATATACCCCTTTAGGAAAACTTGTTAATACAAGTTTAAGGGTATCAGATGAGGAATCTTTTATTTTTGAAAAGTCAGGGAAACTGCTTGCTCATTGGGTTGGAGAGAATTGTTATGATGAAAATAATAATATAATAATGACTCGTGAATTTTTGAAATAGTACAATTGTAACAAAAGGTTAACAATTACTACACATGTCCTAAAGTTTTTACAAGATATGCCGAATATATACTTGTAAGGAAACAAAGGGATAAGTCTAATGAGTCTAAATGTAAACTACAATTCATTATACAAGAACGGCATTGACACATCTATTTTAAAAGATGTCTCTAATGAAATTTTACGCCGTGCGGCTCAAAAAAATTCCCAATACGCTAATGCTTCAACTACTCATCAAGTAAACGTTGCAAAAGCTCCAGAATTGGGTGTAGATTTATACCAAGGCAAAATTGATGTAGCAGTTCAAAAACAAATCGCAATGAACAATGCTCTTCAATTCCAATTCAATGAAACTACAATCAATGCTATCAACGCTTTAAATTCTCAAGCAGCTATTGCAAAAAAAGTTGATGGTAAATATATGCCAGCAGTTAATGAAACAGTTACTGAAACTCAAAAAGCTACTGAAACAAATTCAGCATCACGTTTTATGAGTATCTTCACAGCTGCAACTGCTAAAGATAAAAATGGTTCTAATCCATTCTATAATGGTGAACTTCTTCTTGCTAAATCTAATAAAGAAGAAACTACAACTTCTGAAACTGAATCATTAAAAAGTATTTTTGCGTAATTAACAGATTTCTCAATATAAAAAATTTTCCTTCCTTTTGTTTACAAGTTTACACTAGCCTCCTTTATGGAGGTTTTTCTTTTGGGTAAATAGTATTAAAAACCCTGATAACACTTGACAAAGTCCAAACAAAATACTATAATCATAGCAATAGATTGACTTTGCCGAAAATGTGTTTAACAGATATTTTCCTTAGAAAGGAAAATGTCGAAATGAATGATTTTTTTAAAAATGTCCAAGAGTACATAAAAAACTCTAATATGACAAAAGAAGAGAAAGTAGCTTTTATCAAAGCTGCTGGAGATTTCTATCAGAAACAGGTAGATAGAGAATACAATAATTACGTAAGAAATCAATATGTAGGTGCAGGCATAGAGATAGGTAGCGCATTAATTCCTGGAGGTGTAGGAGCCAACGCTGCGTCAAAACTTGTTCCAAAAGCTATCCAAAAAACTATTGGAAAACAATTTACAAATGATATCACTGCAAGTGCTCTTAATAGTGCAATAAGTGGTGGTGTTTATGGATTTGGAGAAAGTATAGCTGAAAACAAAAATCCTTTACATAATTCTGTACAAAGTGCTGCAGAAGGTTTAATTACTGGTGGGATTATTAGTACACCCATAAGTAAAATAAAAAGTAATATAAGAGCGAAAGATACATTATCGATTAATGAAATGCGACAATATTGGGGTATCCCTTATAGGCAAGCAAGTGGAGACCCTCAAAAAGCTATTGAAACTCTAATGACATACCAAAGAGGGTTTGTGCCAAATGTTACAAATAAAAATGGTATAGGTAGATTTGATATTCCTTGGGGCGATGAAAAAAGTGGACTAGCTCACGCATTAATGCGACGAGCAAATCAAAAGAATTTTGATGTAACAAAATTTACAAATGAATTACCAAATACCATAAACAATGGTATTGTAACTAATGGAAGTTTACTCCACCCTGAAACAAAAAATATTGAGAGCCTAAATGTGAATATGGCAATAGCTCCTAGGATAGGAAAATACAATGTAGATAGACAATGGATGACAACTGCATTCCCTCAAAATAAAACAGCTAGGAAGCGTCTGGGAGACGGGACACCATCCCAAAACATTTCTTCCAAGAATGGTACACATTCTATCTCGGAACTTCTAGCTAATAATAATATAGAGGATTATTTTTTAAAAAACAACCTACCCAAGTGGGTAAATCCACAAACTGCAACATTAGGTCAAGCGATAAACAGTAATATTCAAGATAATATCCCAAATTTTGACTTCAATACAGCAGTTACAACTCGTGGGAATAGTCAACAAACTCAAAAATATGACAAGATTTTCACACCTGATGATATTGGTCAAATGACACCAGAAGAATTTTCAAAGAATGAAAAAACAATCAATGAGCAACTTCAACAAGGCTTGATAGCTCCAACAACACAAAGAAAGCAAAATTATTCAGGATATCGAAACCCAGTATCAGGTGATAATCGAATATTCTCTCAAGAAGATATTGGAAATTTTTCTGGGGAAGAATTTACCAAGCACGAAAAAGAAATTCGAGGACAATGGGGAAGTATAGGAATTCCTACAAATAATGAGCTCCAAACTTCAGGTGCAATTTATATCGCACCATATATAAGAAGTGATGGGGTGCAAGTGAAAGGTCATTATCGTTCAAGATAGGTGGTTTTGGGATAGATTTTATAATCTATCCCTTATTTTTCATATTTACCCCATTGGTGGATTTTGAAATTTTATAAATAGGTTTAGTATTGTTTGTAATCAGATGAAAGAAAGGATTAGGGTATTATGAGAAATAATATTTGGTTTGTTGTAGCGTGTGTTTTAGTTTTCTGTGTTGGGTATAATATCAATGATGTTGCGATATCTTTTCCAAGGTATAAAGTTGCGGTTATTGATGTACCAGAAGTTATGGCAAAGTCTTCTGAACTGCAAGAGTTGAAACGTGCTCAAGATAAGGATATGGAAGAATTAAATATCCTAATTTCAAAAGCTCAAAATGAATTGATTAATGAACAAAATCGAACAAAATTTATTCAGAAAGAATCTGAATATCGAAAACAGATTGAAACAAAGAAAAAAGATATTGATAAAAAATACTCGGCACAACTTATTAAAATCAATAATAATATCAAAACTTTAATTTCTAAAGAAGCAAAAAAAGCTAATTATAACCTTGTTTTGCCAACAGGTATGGTTATATCAGGCGGTGAAGATATTACTGCATCTGTTTTGAAAAATGTTAAATAATTTATGCAAGGCTTGCCGCATTATAAGAACTTCTGACAAGCGGCCCGATTTGATGACGGGTTATTCCGACTGATGTGGCAAGTTCTTTTAGCTCTTCGTATTCTTCTGGTTTGTAGTATTTAGCAACTGGTAGGTGCTCTTTTGATGGTTGAATATATTGACCAACTGTTAAAATATCACAGTTTACAGCGTGCAAATCTTCCATTGTTTCTTTGATTTGTTCAATAGTTTCGCCAAGTCCAATCATCATACCAGATTTTGTTTCAATATTACTATTTTCTTTTATATATTTTAAGACTGCAAGGGAATTATCATAATTTCCTTGAGGTCTTGCGGTTTTGAACAATGCTTTAACTGTTTCAATATTATGATTGAATACATCTGGATGAGCTTTAATAATAACATCTAAGGCATCTTTTTGGTTTTTAAAATCAGGTGTTAAAATTTCAATTTTAACACTTGGTGTAAGTTTTCTGATTTCATAAATACATTGGGCAAAGTGTTCCGCTCCACCATCGGGTAGATCATCTCTTGTAACAGATGTAATTACTGCATATTTTAATCCTAAATCTTTAACTGCTTTTGCAATATGTTGAGGTTCTAATGGATCAAGTGGTTCTGGTTTTTGACATGAAATATTACAATATCTGCAATTTCTTGTACATACGTTTCCCATGATTAGAAATGTGGCAGTATTTTTTGTATAACATTCATTTTTGTTAGGGCATCGCGCGTTTTCACAAACTGTGTTTAAACAGTTATGTTTTAAAATTCTTCTGACATTTCTTGTTGTATCTGTATCGATTATTGGTCTTTTTAAGTACTCTGGTAGTCTTTCACGCATTTTTATCCCCTTTTTCGTTTTAATATAATTATATAACAAATTTTTTCATGTTTGATTTTTATACAAATACGTTATATAAATATATTATCAAGACAATCATAATAGGAGCAATTCAATGAAAAAATTAGCATTATTAGTAGCAGTAATTTCATTCACAGCAATTTCAACAATTGCGGCTGAACCATTATTGTTAGAACCATTAAGTCCATCAATTTTATCAACTATGCCAGCTACAACAAAAACTACAACTGATGTAAATGGCGTTCAGGTTACAGTTGGTAAAGAGGGTGTGGAAGCAAATTATGCGACTACAAGTCAAATGAACTCAAATATGGTTCCACAAAACGCTGCTGCAAAAGGTCAACCTATCCCAGAAAAACGTAATCCTAGAGTAAGAATTCAAACAAAACAAGGTACTCAAGGTAATACTCAATGGAATGCAGGAGGCAGAGGTCATAAAACATTCTTCTAAGAAGAAGCAAAAAGTTAACAATAAAAAACTCTCCGTATTGGAGAGTTTTTTATTTTGTTAGATTTTCATAATGTTGGTTATAAAATTCTGCAAATCTGTCTTCTAGAATAGCTTTTCGACATTCTTTTGCAAAATTTATCAAGAAATGAATGTTGTGGATTGATAATAAAGTTGAAGCGGTTGCTTCTTGGCATCTCCATAGGTGTCTTATGTATGCTCTTGAGTGGTTTTTGCAAGCATAACATTGGCAACCTTCTACAAGAGGAGCTTTATCATCTTCGTATTGTTTGTTTTTAATGTTGCGTTTACCTTCCCAAGTAAAGAATGAGCCGTGGCGTGCATTCCTTGTTGGAAGTACGCAGTCAAACATATCAATTCCACGTTTAATTCCATCTAATAAATCTTCAGGAGTTCCTACACCCATTAAGTATCTAGGTTTATTTTCTGGAAGAAGCGGAGCAGTGAACTCAACAAATTTATTCATAACATCTTTTGGCTCACCAACACTTAAACCACCAATAGCATATCCTACTGCATCAAATGTTGAGATAACTTTTGCACTTTCTTCTCTTAAATCTTCATAAAAGGCACCTTGGACAATTGGGAATAAGGCTTGTTTTGGGTTTGTTTTAGCTTTAAAACATCTTTCAAGCCATCTATGAGTACGCTCCATTGCAGCTTTTGCTGTTTTATAATCACAAGGATATGGAGCACATTCATCAAATGCCATAATAATATCAGCACCGATATCTTGTTGAATTTCCATAGAAACTTCTGGAGAAATAAAGTGTTTAGTTCCATCTTTTGGATCTCTAAATTCAACCCCATCTTCTGTAATTTTTCTCAAATGAGCAAGTGAAAATACTTGAAATCCACCTGAGTCTGTCAAAACAGGTTTATCCCAATTCATCCAGCCGTGAATTCCACCAAATTCTCTTATTCTTTTGGTCCCAGCTCTTAAATATAAGTGGTATGAGTTAGACAAAATGATCTGAGCTTGTGTATCTCTAATCTGATCACAAGTTAAAGACTTTACAGAAGAATTTGTACCAACTGGCATAAAAATAGGTGTTTCAATTTCACCATGAGGTGTTTTTAAAAGTCCTGCTCTTGCACCAGTTTCTTTATCTTTGTGTAAAAGTTCGTAGTTAAAATAATCTTTTTCGTTCATAAATTGATTATAGCATGAATAAAATTTACACTAAAAAAGAGTGAGAATTTCTCACTCTTTTAATTTTGTTTAATTGTAGTTTTACAATGGATTAATCAGCATCTAAACTTTCGATAACAAGTTCAGACATGCATTTACCATCTGGAAAAAGTTCGTTTTCGTTGAAGTAAATTGCAATTTCTCTTTCTGCACTTTCAGGTGAATCAGAACCGTGAACAACGTTATATTCCATAACTTGTGCAAAGTCAGCTCTAATTGTCCCCATATCAGCTTTGTTAGGATCAGTGCAACCCATCATATGTCTTGCACCAGCTACAACTCCATAACCTTGGATTACCATAGCTACGATTGGACCACTTTGGATATATCTGATAAGTCTTGGGTAGAATGGTTTGCCTTCGTGTTCAGCATAATGAGCTTTAGCTTGTTCATCAGAAACTCTAATCATTTTAAGCCCAATAACTTTGTAACCTTTAGTTTCAAATCTTTTTACAATTTCTCCGATAAGACCTCTCTGAACTGCATCTGGTTTTACTGCAATAAAGGTTCTTTCTTCTGTGTGCATAATAAATCTCCTTTTTTAAACGTATAAGTCGATTATAGCATAAGTTTTGAGTTTTGACCAGCATTAAAGGTCAATATATCCAAATGTAGGGTAATTGTGATTTCCATTAAATTCTTTTTCAGCCTCAATTAAAGCGTTTTTAAATAATTCGTTTAGTGGTATTTCTTGTCCTTGTTGTAGAATTTTTGTCTTTGGTAAATTTTTTAATACTGTAAAACCTTGTTCTCCTGCCCCAATATATGGATCAATTGTACAAGTGAACGTACGATTTGGGTCTATTGGATTTGCATTTTTATCTAAAAGGTTTTCGCCATTGATAGATATTTGAACGATTTTGTATTCTTTATTTTTAAGGTGTTTACCTTGAATACTCATATTTTGAGAGCATTGTAAGAATTTTTGGTTACCTCTATCTTTGTGCATCCTAAAAATGGTTGTGTTTTCAAAAACTTCTTTTAATTGTGCTGATGTTATCTCGATTTTTTCGATTGTAGATTCTGCACAAATAACTTGGTCAATATCGTACTTTGTGATAAATTCACTATCTTCTAACCTCATCGGATACATAGTAAAACCAGTTGAATGAAATGCTATGTCAGTTTGACCAGCTTTTTTCATAGCATCAGATATAAATGTCCCCAAAGGACAAGCATCAGAATATTTTTTTGTTAAATTTAAAACTCTTTTAGCAATTGGTGTTTTAAGGTTTGTTGCTTTTTCATATTCAATGATAGGTTCTTCAAATTCTGCAGTTAATGAAAATTTGTTTATTTCTATTTGTTCAATATTTTCGATAGTTTCTCCAAAGTTCATTTTGAATAAAGTTCTAGCAAATGATAATGGATAGAAAATGTTGTTTTCATAATCTGGTGTGATTGGTGAATGTTCGTGTCCCCCAATTATTAAATCAATTTCTGGAGCAAATTCTTTTAGAGCTTTGCTATAAGTGTACCAGTGATGATTTAGAACAATAATTTTGTCATAATCTTCATCGATTGTTTTAATTAAATTATCATAACTTTCTTCAGCTGAAATCAAGTCATAACCAAATTTTTTGGCACAAGAATTGTTTAAGCAAAATCCTGTAATTAGAACTTTTTGATTATCCAGTTCTATAATTTTGTGAGTGTCAATCCAATTAGGTTTTTCTTTTGTGTTTGAATCAAGAATATTTGCACAAATCATATGTATTCCAGCGTTTTTAAACTTTTTGATGGTGTCTTTTAGGTAACTAAAGTCATCTTTTTTAAACCCAAAATCATTATTGCCAAGCGTTAGAAAGATTTGAGCTTGAGGTAAAAGTTCTTTAATTTTTAAATACGCATTAACAGATAAATTTTTATCATAAATTCCTTTGAAAATATCTCCAGCATCAAGGATTAAAAACTTGTCGTTTTTATCTTTTTCAAGTTGATAAATCCCGCTAAGTAGCTGGCTTAGGTTTCTACTTTCCTGATGAGAATCTGTTAGTGCATAAATTCTTGTCATATCCAACCTCTAACATACAAAATACCAAAATAATATGATATAATCAATTTATGAACGAAAAGTTAAAAGAAAGTTTGAAACTTTTACCATCTTTACCTGGTTGTTACATTTATTATAATGCAAATAACGAGGTAATTTACGTTGGAAAAGCTAAGATTTTAAAACGTCGTGTTATGTCGTATTTTAATCGAAAAAATCACGATAGTGTAAAGGTAAATATTTTAGTTTCTCAAATTGACCATTTGGAGTACATTATCACAAACACTGAGGTAGAGGCACTAATTTTAGAAGATCATTTGATAAAAAAACACAAGCCTCGTTATAATATCTTGCTTAAAGATGATAAAAAATACCCATATTTTCTTATTACAAATGAGGATTTTCCAAGAATTTCAATTGTTCGTAAGCGTAATATAAATCCAGAAAAGGGTCGTTATTATGGACCTTATACAGATATAAGAGCGATGCATTCAACATTGGATTTTTTGAAAAAGATTTTCCCATTAAAACAGTGTAAAACACCAAAATTCAAATCAAGACCTTGCTTATATTACCATATTGGAAAATGTCTTGCGCCTTGTCAGAATTTGGTTACAAGCGATGAATACAAGGCGATTGTTCATCAAGCTGAGATGTTTCTATCAGGAAAACAGTCAGAATTGTTAAAGCAATTGATGGCACAAATTCAAAAGTATTCTGATTCTCAGCAGTATGAGAAAGCTGCAAGGTTACGTGATAGTTATTTAGATTTACAAAAGACCTTAGAAAAACAAAAAGTGGTTTATGAAAATACTAAACTTAATGAAGATGTCATTTCACTTCTTCACGAGGATGGTATTTTAGCGATTGTAATTATGATGATAAGAGAAGGTCGTTTGATTGATAAAAAAGATTTCACTTATGAAGTTGAAGAGGAAGATAAAACAGAATTTTTTGCGACGTTTTTCAAAGAATATTACAACACTTTGTCCTTAGAATTTCCAGACAGAATTGTTTCTAATGAATTGGAAGCAGTTGGAGATAAAGCTCTTTATGAAGAGTGGTTGAATATAATTTCAAATAAAAAAGTTAAAATTAGTTATGGTAAATCTGCACAAGGTAAAGAGCTTCAAAGTTTGGCGGATAAAAATTGTCGTGTGGTTTTAGACAATGCTAAACTTTCTAAGATGTCAAAAATTAGGGATGATTTTAATAATATTGGTTCTTATTTGAAAGAAAAATTGAAGTTAAATAATTTCCCATACAGAATGGAATGTTATGACATCTCACATATTCAAGGTACAAATACTGTTGCGTCAATGGTTACTTTTGTGAATGGTTTAAGCAAAAAATCCGATTATAAAAAGTTTAAAATTAAAACAACTGAGGGTAAGCCTGACGACTTTTTATCAATGAAAGAGGTTTTGACAAGACGACTTTCAAGGTTAGGTGAAAAAGGCTGGGAAAAACCAGACTTAATCATAATTGATGGTGGTAAAGGTCAGTTATCAAGTGTTATGCAAATTGTTGAAGAAATGGGTGTAACTGGTATTGATTTTGTTAGTTTGGCAAAAAGAGAGGAAGAAGTGTTTTTACCAAATCAATCGAAATCAATTCTTTTACCTAGAGAATCTAGTGCGTTATTTTTATTCCAACGAATAAGAGATGAGGCTCATAGGTTTGCGATTACGTATCATAGAAAATTGCGTTCAAAAAGTGCAATAAGTGAGGATAAAAAATAAGGTACCATTTAAGGTACCTCATTTTTTATTTTCTTCTAAACATTGATTTGATGTAATCTTGTAAGCCTTTTTTAACTGTTTCAACTGTTGCTGGGGCTCCTTCGTCCTCTTCTTCAGTTGTAATTTTATGTTCTAAGGTTTCATCGACAGCCATCAATTCTTCGCCTTGTTCTGGTTCTTCATCGCCTAAGAATGGAATTTCATTAGGAAGAACATCATCAATTGTTTTTGGACGTTGAGTTTTCTTACGAGGAGCATCTGCTTTAGCTTCATCAGATTCACCTTCCATTGAGATAGATTTTTGTTCATCTTCAGCTTTGATAAGGTCAAACATAGCAAGGTTGATTTCTTTTAGATCAGAAATAATATTACTTCCGCCTAGCCATTTTCTAACGTATTTTTCATCAGGACCTAAGCCACCATCGGTTTTCGTACCATCTGCGATATTGAATGTTGCTTCTGAAATTCCGATGCAGATAATAACGTGTGGATAGTGAATTTTAGTATCCATTTTTAATTTCAGGTTGTTGTACTTTGTGATGTTCATGTTTGTTTGGTTGTGAGCATCTTGTTGAGATCTAATGATGTACTGTTGCAATTTACTTGCCATTTCATGAAGTGTTTTCATAGTTTGAATCCTCTATATTTATTATATATTAATTTTCTAATTATTTAAACTGTGGATTGGTGCAGGAATTCTACCCCCACGTTTAACAAAACCAGTCGAAGATAGCGTATTTACTGGCATGATAGGTGCTTCACCTAACAAGCCGCCATATGAAATTTTGTCACCGATATCTTTTCCATAAGCTGGGATAATTCTTACTGCAGTTGTTTTCTTGTTAATCATACCGATTGCCATTTCATCTGCAATAATTCCAGCAATTGTGTCAGCTGGAGTTTTCCCTGGAATTGCAATCATATCAAGTCCAACTGAACAAACTGATGTCATAGCTTCCAATTTATCAAATGTTAAACATCCAACTGTTGCAGCCTCAATCATTCCAGCGTCTTCTGAAACAGGAATGAAAGCTCCAGATAATCCACCAACGTGGGAGCTTGCCATAATGCCACCTTTTTTAACCGCATCATTAAGCATAGCAAGTGCTGCTGTTGTGCCGTGCGCACCAGCATGTTCTAAGCCCATTGCTTGGAATATGCCCGCAACACTATCACCAGGAGCTGGAGTTGGTGCTAATGATAAGTCAATTACACCAAAAGGAATATCTAATCTTTGAGCTAGTTTTCTTCCGATAAGTTCTCCAGTTGAAGTGATTTTGAAAGCAATTTCTTTAATTTTGTTTGCAAGTTCGCTCATATCTGCATCTTTTGGTAATGCTTCTACTGCAGCTCTAACTACACCAGGTCCAGAAACTCCAACGTTTAATGCACATTCTGGTTCACCCATCCCGCAAAATGCACCAGCCATAAATGGGTTATCTCCAGGAACGTTACAGAAAACCACAAGTTTTGCGGCACCAATACCATCTCTGTCTGCGGTTACTTCTGCTGCTTTTTTGATGATTTCAGACATTTTTAAAACTGCATCCATATTTATTCCAGCTTTTGATGATGCTAGGTTAATAGATGAGCAAACTCTTTCAGTTGTTGCCATAGCTTCTGGAATACTTTCGATTAAAAGTTTATCTCCTTTTGTGCAACCTTTTTCAACTAATGCTGAGAACCCACCGATAAAGTTTACGCCTACTTCTTGAGCGGCTTTATCTAATGTTTGAGCAATTTTTACATAATCTGGATTTTTGCAAGATTCACCAATAAACGAAATTGGAGTAACTGCAATCCTCTTATTGATAATTGGAATAGAATATTCGTCTGCTAATTCATCTGCATATTCTACCAAATTTTTTGCATATTTTTTAATCTTGTTGTAAATCTTTTCGCATACTGTGTCTGTATCTTCTGCAATACAATCTCTAAGACTCAAGGCTAGCGTTACAGTCCTAATATCAAGATTGTACAGGCGAATCATATTCATTGTTTCAATAATATTATTTGTATCTATCATTTTTTTAATCCCAATGCTGTGGAAACATCCCAGCTCTTTACTTTTAACTTTAACTCAACACGACGGCTCTTGTCGTAATCCTCAACTCCATTTACCAAAACTGGCTCGTTGTAACTCTTGCCTTCTACTACAACAATTTTTCTGAACTGTTCAGAATATTCTGGGTTGTAATTTGTTGAGAACATATATTCAGTCACTGCATGTGCACGTTTTAAACTCAATTCCATATTTTTTAGGAATTGTTCTTCTTTAGTTTTTAACCCTGCAAATGTTTGTGAGTCTGTGTGCCCTTGAATAATAATAAATTCAATTTGTTCGGCTAATTCTTTATCTGCAAAAATTGATTCAATATAAATCGGAGCAATTTTATCTAGCAATTTTTTACCATTATCTGATAATACATAACTGTTCAATTCAAAAAGTTCAACATCTGATATTTTTAAATCTCCAGTCATTTTATCTATTTCAACTTGGATATCTTCGCTATTTAAGTGACCGCCAATTTTTTCTGCTTCGAATTTTGAACTAATTTTTTCAGAAACTTCCATCTGAATTTTTTGTTGTTGGACAGTTTGTTGTGAAAATCCAGTCATAGCAAGCACGAATAATGTGATGAAGATAATTGCCAAACCTAGCAATAGGTCAGCCATTGTTACCCAGAAAATATTACCTTCTGAATCTCCGCTATTCGATTGTCCTCTGAATTTTATACCCATACTTTCCTTTAGAATAATTCATCTACTACGTCTGAATTTTTCTTTTCCTTTAATGATTCTTTTAGTTGTTTGTTTAGTTGATTTAATCCAAAAATTAGGTTTTCAAGATACGGAACTAAGTTTGTTGCCATACTTGTATTAAACGCTGTCTTGAATTGTACTGGAATATCTGACATAACATTTGTTGTTGTATTGTTAGATATTTTTGACTCTCTTAATAGTTCATACAAGAATTTTTCTGCTGAAATACTTGCAAATAATCCACCCATAATTTCTTGAATTTTTCCTAATGGAGCTTTGCATAATTTATTATACATAAATCTTTCAATTAACAGATAAATAAGAGATGAACCTACTGCAACTACTGAAACTAATGCGGCAGTTTGCATGTTTACCATAAATCCAGATACAGATGCGATTGTTTTTTCTTGTGTAGAAAAGTCGATTCTACCGAATGCGATTGCAATATTCAAGAATGTGAACAAAGGACCAAAACCTGTTAAGATTGTTGGAATTGTTTGTGTCATCTTGTAGTTGAATTTTGAAGTTACTAAAGATTCTTCGTTAAAGAAATACAAAGGATCTGATGTTGTTTGTACGTTTTGTACAGTTGAAGATACATCTTTGTATTTCATATCTTGGTTATTTGATTTCAGAGCAATTGATTCAGAGAAAACTAATGTGTTTTTAAATTCTGACCAAATTGCTGATACATATGGGTTTTGTAACATCCAAGAGTCTATTTCTTTAAATCTAAAGTTAAGATCATTTTTCTTGAAGTTTTCCATATATAAAATGATTGCTTTTAAATTTTTCCCAACTTGCATATATTTTGAAAAGCAATAAATAGTAGATGATATAAAGGTTATCAACACTACTAAAATAGGGATATCTGTTATAATTTTTACGAAATTCATTCCAAAACTCTCCATTCCTTGGGAGCATTGTAGCACATTTTCCCCGTGGTGGCAATGTTATTTCAATATAAATTTTAGACCTTCGTGGATGTATTTACCAATCAAAATTAATACAAAGCTTGCGATAAGGTCATAAACAATTTTTAAACCGCTTTGTGCAGTAATCCAACCCCATATGAACATTCCGCCAGCTTGTTTAATTAGTGCGATAATAATCATGTACAGAATTCCACAGATGTGTATTGTGAAAACACCTGCCAAAGTTGCTTTAATTATATCTAAAAATGAATATTTGTCTAAGAGTTTGCCTGCAATTAGTAAGGCTGGAATATAAGCTAAAATATAGCCAAATCCGTATTCGCCAAAATATCTTATTCCGCCACCTAATGCAAATACTGGAACGAAAAATAACCCAATTATAAGGTATAACAATACGCTAGTTAGTGCCATTCTTCTTCCTAAGATTGAGCAAATAAACATTATGATTGGGATTTGTGGAATAAACGGAATTGCGAATACAAAATTTTCCATCGATAGATTTTTATTTGTGAACAAATCTAGAGGGATAATATAATGTTTTAAATTTATGTTAATGAATGTAGAAGCGATTATTAGTAATGTGCAAAAGATAATTATAACAAAATTTATTAGAGGAATTTTTATTTTCCTCTTCTTTTTGTCAATTCTTGTCATCTTAGGTATTAAAACTTCTTCGCTCATTGTATGTTTATTTTGCTTTCTAAATTTTTGATTGTTTCAGTATATTTTTCCTTAAATTCATCGAAGAAAATGTTTTTTGTCCACATGATAAGGGCGTCTTCGTTATTATCTTGATAATAACCTTTGCGAGTTCCAAATGATGAAAATCCGTATTTGGAATATAAGTTTATTGCAGGTTCG
Source organism: bacterium (assembly GCA_017626055.1). Classification (GTDB taxonomy): domain Bacteria; phylum Cyanobacteriota; class Vampirovibrionia; order Gastranaerophilales; family Gastranaerophilaceae; genus Zag111. The sequence goes on from JAGAJM010000006.1 coordinate 98,794, forward strand.
TTGCTTACTCTCACTTCAAGTGTTATGTATTTGATTTTTGCTTTGTAACAATCGTCAATAATTCGTTTTAAAAGGGCTTCAGCATATTTTCTGCGTCTAAATTCTGGAGCAATTGCGATTGTTGTGATGTGAGCTTCTTCTAAAATGTGCCAGCATCCAGCATAACCAGCTAATTCACCATCTGGGGTTTTGAGTGCATAATATTTTGCAAGTTCGTTGCTGATTTCACTTAAAAAAGATTCTTTTGACCAATGGTGATCACCATATGCGGATTGCTCAATTTTAATTACGCCATCTACATTGTCTGGTGTCATTTTGCTTATGATTACTGTATCGACATTTGTTTGCATAATCTAATGTTAGCACGAGCGTTTTAGCCTTGCAATAATTTTAAAAAATATAACGCAAATGGTGTAATTTATTTAATTAATAATTCACACATTAGAACAACTTAATAAAAATTTACAAACATGGTAAAAAGATTATTTTTAAAGGTTTTGTGGCAAACCTTTAAAATACTGGTTGTGTTGTATTTTTAATTAAACAATATGTAAAAATGATTATTAAGAACCCTTAAAAACCTTTTGAAATTGCTTGCAAACAAATATTTTGCAAGTAGAATTAAAATATCCCATGATTGTGGGCAGTTTTACAAAGCCGAAAATGAGGAATATATGGCAAAAGACGTAATAGAATTAGAAGGTACGATTGTTGAATCAATGCCGAATGCTATGTTCAAAGTTAAATTAGAAAATGGACATGAAATATTAGCTCACATTTCAGGCAAAATTAGAAAGAATTTCATCAGAATTTTGCCAGGTGACAAAGTAAAAGTCGAAATGACTCCATATGACTTAACAAAGGGTCGTATTACATTCAGACTTAAGTAACACAAAATCTCACGTACAAACAAATATATAAAGGAAAAGACAAATGAAAGTAAGATCATCAGTTAAAAAAATTTGCGATAAATGCAAATGTATCAAAAGAAAAGGAAGAATCGCAGTTATCTGTGAAAACCCTAAACACAAACAAAGACAAGGCTAGATTTTGCGTAGGGTGATGTGAACGAAGTGAACAAACCCGAAGATGCACGGAACGTAATGAGCCAAGTTTTACGAAGGAAAACATAGCGAATGATAGTGAAGTGTAAAACAATAATCTAGAAATTAACCCAGCTGAACTTGCGAGCTAAACGGCAGGTGGTGAGGAAGTATTTAAGCCTCATAAATAAAAAAATCTAACAACAAGAAAAGGAGAAAAATAAATGGCAAGACTAGTAGGGGTAGATCTACCTCGTAACAAAAGAATGGAAATCGCATTAACTTATATTTATGGTATTGGACCAACTAGAGCTAAAAAAATCTTAGCTGCTACTGGCATCTCACCAGATTTAAGAACAGACGACCTAACTGAAGAAGATATTAGATTACTTCGTAACGAATTATCTAACTACAACATCGAAGGTGACTTAAGACGTGAAATCACAATGAATATCAAACGTCTTCAAGAAATCGGTTCATTCAGAGGTATGCGTCACAAACGTAAACTTCCATGCCGCGGTCAAAGAACAAAAACAAATGCTAGAACTCAACGCGGTAAAAAAACTGGCCCAGTTTCTAAAAAGAAATAAGACCTAATTAAGTTAAAGTATATTAATTAATAAAGATAAAGTAACAAGATAAAGGAAATAGAAATGGCAAGACCACAAAAAACTAAGAAAAAAGAAAAGAAAAACGTATTGCAAGGTGTTGTACATATTCAATCAACATTCAACAATACAATCGTAACATCTACTGATACTCAAGGTAATGCTATTGCTTGGGCAACAGCTGGTGCTTCTGGGTTCAAAGGTGCTAGAAAAGGTACTCCATTCGCAGCTCAATCTGCTGCTGAATTGGTTGCTAAAAAATCAATTGATCAAGGTATGAAAAAAGTTGAAGTTCATATCAAAGGACCTGGTTCAGGTAGAGAAACTGCAATCAGAGCTATCCAAGCTGCAGGTTTAGAAATTACTCTTATTAAAGACGTAACTCCTATTCCTCACAATGGATGCCGTCCACCTAAAAAACGTCGTGTATAGTACACGGCTACAAGTTGCCTAGAGTAACTTGGTTAGTGAAAGTAATAGGCGGGGGCTTGCGAATTAGTCCAAACGCAAACCATAGATGCCCCGCACAAGTAAAGGAGAAATTAAAAAATGTCAAGATATACAGGACCTACTAATAAATTATTTAGAAATAAAAAGGTTAAAGATTTGTCAAATAGAAAATTGACATCTTCTATGAGACAAACAGCTTCAGGCCAACATGGTGCAGTTAGAAAAAAACTTTCTGAATATGCTCTTCACTTGGCTGAAAAACAAAAAATCAGATTTACTTACTTAGTAAGTGAAAAACAATTCGTAAGATACTACAACGAAGCTGCTAGAAGAAGTGGCGTTACAGGTACAATTCTTTTACAATTATTAGAATCAAGACTTGATAACATCTTATTCAGAGCTGGTTTCGGTATCACTCGTAAACAAACTAGACAAATTGTTAACCACGGTCACGTACTTGTTAACGGTAGAAAAGTTGATATCCCATCATACTTAGTTAAAGCAGGTGATGTAGTAACAGTTAAGTCAAGAAGCTCAAAATACTTAAATGATGTAATTGGTATGATCGATATGGCTTGTGCTCCAGCTTGGATGACAATCGATAAAGATGCATTAAAAATTACACTTGACAGAATTCCTGAAAGAGAAGAATTAGATCCGGAAATCAAGGAACAACTTGTAATCGAATATTATTCTAAGTAGGAATTGTAAGTAGTAAGCATTAGCTTATATAACTAGCAATTAAGTAGAGTATAACTAGGAGAAAAAAGAATGGAATTAAAAATTAAATGTGTTAATACAGCAACAAGTTCTGACGGTTCACAATATGGTAAATTCGTAATCGAACCATTAGAAAGAGGATTCGGTACTACAATTGGTAACTCTCTAAGACGTGTATTATTATCAAGTCTAGAAGGTACAGCAGTTACAAGTGCAAGAATTGAAGGTATTACTCACGAATATACAGCAATTCCTGGTGTTTTAGAAGACGTAATTGACGTTATGTTAAACTTGAAAGGTTTAGTTGTTAAAACTGACTCTAAAGATTCTCAACACTTAAGAATTGACGTTGATAAACCTGGTCCTGTATTGGCAAGTGATATTCAATTACCTGCTGGTGTTAAAGTTGTTAACCCAGACTGGTTAATTTGTACAGTTGCTGATGGCGGTTCATTCCACGCTGATATAATCGTTGATTCAGGTAAAGGTTACGTTCCAAATGATGTTCCAAGAGATGCAAAAGATGCTTCAATCGATGTATTACCTATCGATGCAACATTTATGCCAATCAAGAGAGTTAGCTACAACGTAGAAAGCGCTCGTGTTGGTGATGCATTAGACTTCGATAAATTAACTCTAGAAATCTGGTCAAACGGATCTGTTGATGTACAAAATGCTTTATCTCAAGCATCAAACTTACTAATCGAACACTTTATGCAAATTGCTTCAATTACTGGTCAACCAGTAGTTACTCCAGTTGCACAAATTGTTGATGAAGTTACAGTTGAAGAAGAAGCTCCTACAATGACAATTGAAGAATTAGAATTGTCAGTTAGAGCATACAACTGCTTGAAAAGAGCAAGCATCAATTCTATGGCTGAATTATTGAAAAAATCAGAACATGATTTATTAAATATTAAAAACTTCGGTAAAAAGTCATCTGACGAAGTTATCGAAAGATTACACCACTTTGGTTTAGACTTAGCTCCAAGCCCAGTGGAAGAAGATTTAATCGGTTAATTCGATTAACTCGTAGTAAATACAATTAATTAATAAGTAAAGGATAAAAAAATGAGACACCAAACAAAAAAACATACGCTTGGTAAGGCGCAAGATCAAAGAAAGGCTTTATTGCGTTCTTTGGCTACTGAGCTTTTTGTGCACGGTGAAATCACAACAACTATGGCTAGAGCAAAAGCTTTAAAACCATATGCTGAAAAGATTATCACTCTTGCTAAAAAAGGCGACCTTCACTCAATTCGCCAAGCTGCTAGATATATCTATAACAAAGAAACTGGCAAATTTATGGACTTGGCTTCTGGTGAAGTATTTGAAACTCCACAAGCTGATAAAAAATTAGCTTCACAAACAGTTCTTAGAAAATTGTTCGTAATCATCGGTAAACAATATTCTGAGAAAAAAGGTGGATACACTAGAATCTACCATTTACCACCAAGACGTGGTGACGCTACTGAAATGGCACTTATTCAATTGGTGTAGTTTCAGATGCGATACGCTTTTCAAGTTCAGTACGTAGGTAAAAACTATGCTGGAAGTCAAATTCAGTTTGAAAATGGCGAACAAATAGAAACACCAACAGTACAAGGTGAACTAGAAAAAGCACTTAGCACATTGATATTAGGCGGGCGTGATGCCGCTGGTAGCACTCCCGCAAAATATAATAGACCGATTAAGGCAATTTTTTCTGGAAGAACAGATAAGGGTGTTAATTCACTCGGTCAAGTAGCTCATTTTGATACAGATGAAACGATTGTTGCTTCAAAGTTTCTCTATCAGATAAATGAAATTCTACCAGACGATATATCTGTTACTGACTTAAGAGAAGTTGATGAGTCGTTTCACGCTCAAAAGTCTGCTAAAAAACGTCATTACAGGTTTGAATTTATAAACAGACGTTGTAAAAACGCATTTGATGGCGATTTGATGAGGGTGAAATATCCGACAGATGTTGATAGGATGCAAAAATCTTTAAACTATTTGTTAGGTGAACACGATTTTTCCAGTTTCAAGAGTTCCAGAACGCTAAACCCAAGCAAAATTTGCATTATATATGAAGCGAAAGTTTCAAAGGTCGATGACAAAGTTATTATTGATATTGTAGGAAATAGATTTCTTTATAATATGGTAAGAACAATTGTCGGTACTCTTTTAGAAATAGAAGGGCACAATTTAGAACCTGAACATATGAAATATGTTTTGGATTCACAAGACCGCTCAAAGGCGGGAAGAACAGTTGATCCTCACGGATTAACACTAATGAAAGTAATGTATTAATTAATAAACGGAGAAATGCAATGAAAACATATTCAGCAAAACCTCTAGAAGTAGAAAGAAAATGGTATGTAATCGATGCTGAAGGCGAAACATTAGGTCGTCTAGCAGTTCGTGTTGCTAACATTTTAAGAGGTAAAAACAAACCTGAATACACTCCACACGTTGATACTGGTGATTTTGTTATCGTTATCAACGCTGCTAAAGTTGTTGTTTCAGGTAAAAAGGAAACTGATAAAGTTTACTTACACCACACTGGTTATCCAGGTGGCTTAAAATCAGCTACATTCAAAGAATTGATGGAAAAAGATCCTAGAATCGTTATTGAACATGCTGTTCGTGGTATGTTACAACACAACACTCTAGGTGCTGAACAATTCAACAAATTAAAAGTTTACGCTGGTGCTGAGCACCCACATGCTGCTCAAAAACCAATCGTTCTTGAAAAGGAGGCTAAATAATGGCAGATACTGAAATTAAAGCAACAGGTCGCAGAAAAACCTCTATCGCAGTTGTAAAATTGGTTAAAGGCAGCGGCAGAATTTTCGTTAATGGTAAAAAACTAAGAGATTATATCGGTAACAGACCAGCTATCGAAATGCTAGTTTACAGACCACTTGTTTTAACTGAAACTCAAGAAAGATTTGACGTAAGAGTTAAAGCTGTTGGTGGCGGTGTTGTATCACAATGTGGTGCTATCAGACATGGTATTTCAAGAGCTTTGGTTAAATCAAACGAAGAATTCAAAAATGTTCTAAAACTTGAAGGTCTATTAACAAGAGACCCACGTGTTAAAGAACGTAAAAAATATGGTAGAAAGAAAGCAAGAAAACGTTTCCAATTCTCAAAACGTTAATCTTTATACCAACAAGATTCAAAAAGATCGGCAGAAATGTCGGTCTTTTTTTATATCCTATGTCATTACATGCCCTCACCCTACCCCTCTCCCGCAGACGGGCGAGGGAACAAAAATAACAATTTAAGCTTAATCTTTATAATTAAAATTAGTTTTAGAATCAGTATTAAATGCCCCCTCTCCCACTTGTGGGAGAGGGTTGGGGTGAGGGGGAATATTGTGTTATAATAAATCATATGAAACATACTAATATTGCAAGAATATTGCGAAAACAACAAACTCCACAAGAAGCTAAGTTATGGAATTTATTGCGTAATCGTCAGTTTTTTGGCTTAAAATTCAAGCGTCAACATCCAATCGGAGATTATGTTGTTGATTTTGTGTGTATAGAACAAAAAATAATAGTTGAGCTTGATGGTGGTCAGCATAATATCCCTGAGAATATAATTAAAGATTCAGAACGTACCATTTTTTTAGAATCTGAAGGTTATAGAGTTTTTAGGATTTGGAATAATGATGTTGATAATAATTTAGAGGGTGTGTTTTTAGAATTAAAGCGTCAAATTATTGATGGAGATTAAGCCCTCACCCCTACCCCTCTCCCGCTCACGGGCGAGGGAATAAAAATAACTCATCACACCTTAATCCTATCCAATAGAGGGGGAATTTATATTTACTCCTAATTGTTTCACATATTAGTCACTTTACTACTTAGCTACCCAGCCGCTTTAGTTCCCTATTAGCAATGTTGGACAAGTGAAAATACAATTCTATGATAAAGTTCGATATCTTTATCTGATGCGTTTTTAATAGCAGAGATCAATTCTTCTTCAAGTATATCTCGAGGTTTTAGATGGTTGAAATCGAACAAATCTTTAACCGAAACATCTAAAACGGATGCAATTTTTTCAATGTTTTCTTCTTTAGGGAGTTGACCACCATTTTCTAGTTTACAGAAATTTGTAGTTTCCATACCAATAGCTTCAGAAAGTTGAGCTTGAGTAAGTTTTTTAGCTTTCCTAAGTTCTTTTATTCTTTGTCCTAAAGCAGTTGTTAAATTCCCCATAATATCTCCCTTTATTTAATTATCTCATATATTTGGATTAAAAAAATGACACAATGTAACAATAAGGGTTGACAAAGTTGGCACAATATGACAACATGTAATTATAAACTTGTTATTAATCCCCAAGAATTAATAACAAAGTTGGTATGTTATAAGTATTTATAAATGAAAGGATTTCAAGAGTATGAAAAAAAGCGGTTTTACCTTGGCGGAAGTATTGATTACTTTAGGTATTATTGGTGTAGTTGCTGCGATGACTATTCCAAACTTAATTGCAAACACTAATGGTGCAAAATTTAGATCACAATTTAAAAAATCTATTTCTACATTGAACCAAGCAGGTTTGATGTCACAAGCACAATATGACTTTGACTATGCTGGTACATCAACAGCTTGTGGTACAGATCCTGCTGCAGATCACCCAGAATCAACAATGACTATGTGTGCGATTTTAAATGGTACATTAACAGGTCAAACTTATGTTGGTACAGTTGCAGCTTTAAAACGTAATGCTAATGGTTCATCTGTTGCTTATGAATTAAAAAGAAATATTACTATTGATACTGGTTATAAGGCTTTTCATGCTTATACTTTGGCTGATGGTTCTATTGTTGCGTTTAATGCGGGAGCAGGTGCTTGTGAATTACCTATTGGTACTCAATTAACAGGTACTGTTATCGGTCGTGCTGCAACCGCTAATGCCGCTGGACTATCAAATTGTACTGGTTTTATCGATGTTAATGGTGTAACGCTTCCTAACAAAGAAGTTGCTTGTGGTACTGGTGCTACAAACACTGCTACTAAAAATGTTCAAACACCTTGTACAGTTAAAAACGATGCTAACCACATGACAGACGTATTCCCAATCGTATTCCACGATGCGACTGTTGAACCAGCATCAGATGCTGCAAAATACGTTTTAACATCATCTAAATAGTATTAAGACTTAAATGTCAAGTGATAATCGGATCGCTTGATACGCTTTACATTATTGGAGTACTGAATTCACCTTCAGTACTCCTGTTCCTTTTAATTTTGTTTGCTAATTTCAAAAAATATGTTATAATTTCGTTGTTAATATAAAAGAGGGTTTTGTACAATGAAAAAATGTGGTTTTACTTTAGCGGAGGTATTAATTACTTTAGGAATTATTGGTGTGGTTGCGGCTATGACTATTCCGAATTTAATTGCTAATACAAATGGTGCAAAGTTTAAATCACAATTTAAAAAAACATTATCTACATTGAATCAAGCAGGTTTAATGGCTCAAGCTCAATATGATTTTGATTTTGCTGGTACGACGGATATTTGTGCCGCTACTGCAGCTGATGGTGCTGCAGAACATCCAGAAAAGGTAATGACATTTTGTTCAATTTTAAATGGAACATTAACAGGGCAAACTTATGTTGGAGCTGCGTCTAATTTAAAACGTAATGCAAATGGTTCATCTGTGCCATATGAAATTATTTATCCTAATGGTTATTCAGGAGTATTACAAGGTAAGAGTTTGGCTGATTATAACGCATATATTTTGGCAGATGGCTCTATTGTTGCTTTTAACAAAAATGCAAAGGCATGTGAATTACCTATTGGGACAAAGGTTGATAATACTTCACTAACTGGTGTTTTAGCAAATTGTCAGGGGTTCATTGATGTAAATGGTGTTACCCTGCCAAATAGAGAAGTAACTTGTTCTGCTCCAGGAACTTCTGCTAATGCTGCAACTACAAGGTTTGGAGATAATTTGTGTGTAGTGAAAGAAGATGCAAATCATATGACGGATATATTCCCTATTGTTTTTCATGATGCAACTGTTGGACCAGGTTCGAACGCAGTTCGCTCAATTATGCTCAAATCAAAATAATTGTATATATATGATCTTATTTTAGCAAATTTTTCATTGATTGTGTTTTAGTATTTATATAGATACTAAATTAGTAGGTGTGTTTAATGAAGATTGATAAAATTGCTCCGCAGATGTTGGCACAAAACAAGGTCCAAAATGTCCAACAACCTCAAGTTGCACAAAATGAGGAAGTGAAACAAAATTTAGCTATTCCAAGTGCTCAGCATTATATCGGTTATCAGCCTAATTTTACAGGTGGTTACAGTTTAGATTTAGCTGAAACTGTTGCCAATCTTGATAAATTAGCGGCTAAATACCCAAACATTTACCCAAAAAATGTTCGTGAATGGGCAGGGTTGATTTTGGAAGAAGGAAATAAAGCAAAAGATACATTGATTACTATTCACAGAAGATTGTATGAAAGTATCAAAGATTGTTTTTCATTAGCTGAATTAAAAGCAAAATTTCCTGAATTTAAGGATGTCAAATCAGCGTATGATGTTGATTATCGTGAAGGGACTTTGATGGATGATTTGATATCTGGTAGAATCCCTGAATTTAATACTGAAGAGGATTTAACGCTTCAACTTATAAAATTATATTGGGCAGATGGTTTTTCATTAAATGATTTGAAAGCCTATGCAGGCGGTCGTGATTTGAACCCAATTATGAATAAATTAGGTATTCCTAAAGTTGATAGAAATTATGGTCATGTTTTGAAGTTTTCAGATCCTGAATATAATGAGCGTTTGACTACTCAAATGAAGTTGAAACGTATGGAAACTATGGATATAAAAGCTCAACAACAGGAAGGGGAACCTGTTTATATCCCTCAAAGACGTGATGGTCGTCCACTTTCTGCTGAACATAGAAAACATATCCAAGAAGGCTTGTTAAAATTCTATCGAGAGCATCCAGAACGTGCGTTTGCGATGTCTGAAAGACAAAAACAATTCTTCCGAGAACACCCAGAACAAGCTGAAATGTTTCATAGAGTTATGGTTAAAGCTTGGCATATGGCAAGTGCTGATAATATTAGAAAAGCAATGTCAAAATTTATGAAAGCAAATAAAGTTCAAGATTTTTCTGTGGATGAATTAACTTCACCACATAAAATGACAAAAGAACGTTCTGCGTTGATGAAGAAATTCTGGGCTGATAATCCTTGGGCTAATAAAACTTTTTCTAATAATATGAAACATGCTTGGAAAAAAGTAAAAGAAGAACAAGATATGTTTTATATTGTTGATATGACTCCAGTAAGTTTCCAACGTAAATTCTTTGCGTGGTGTGATAAAATGGGCATTGATAAGACTAATTTAGATTTCCAATGCTTTAAATTCTATCCTCATCATCCTGAGTTAAATATGGAGCCTGCGGGTGCAAAATTATTGAACTCATTAACTCCAAAATTTATCGATTCTTGTGAGGGTGATGAATCTCAAAAACTTGCAAATACTATGCAGATGACACTTATTAGGTTTGGTCATTATTTGAAAACCTTTGAAAAATCACCACACGCAACTGCTGAAACCAAAGATTTAGCCTTTATGATTAGACGTGTAATTCATCATGGGTTATTTGATACTCAAAACACAATTAAAGGTATCCCAAGTCCAAGAGTTCTTGATGCGATGCAAGTTCAAGGGATTTATACTACCATAATGACTGAGATGATGTCGCAACACGAAAATAAAATGATTAAGGAACTTGTTAAATATCTAAATGACTCATATGACCATTTGGATAGAAGTTGGAAAGCAGGAGAACCGCTTATCCTCTCTCCAACCGCACATTTATTTTAATGATAAAAAATAAAAGAAAGAAGGCTTAGTTTTAAGCCTTCTTTTAAAATATATATTTACCCCATTACATTTTTGATTTGTGGTTTGGTTTTAACATACCTCTTTGATTTAGGTTGTCTAAAATCCAGAAGTTAAGTAGGTTTCTGTAATCGTACATTGCTGGTGTGAAGTGAGAGATTTGGTCAAAACCTTTCAATTGAGCACGTACTTCTTTTACTTTTTTCATATCTTTAATCAAACCTGTTTTGAATTGGTCTGGTTTATAAACAGTCCACGCTTCGTGAGGATAGTATGTTGAACGACATTCGTTTGTGTTTTGGTTAAGAAGCATTTCTCTAAACATAATGTAGTCCATATCATAATATTCTTGTTTAATATTTTTTTCGTATGGTTTTAAAACAGGTGGCATATGAACTTTTGGAATATCAATTTCATCTGCATCTGGATGTAAATCTTCCATATATTCCATAGAACCAATACCTACGATTTGGATTGATTTTGAAAATTCTTCTAATACACCTTGATCTTTAGCATATTCTCCCATAACTTCTAAGAATGAAGTTGCGCCTTTACCAGAGCAAATATAATCAGTGATTACTGTTTTTTGACCTGTTTCGTGCATATGTTTTACGATAGTCATTGGGTCAGCTTGAATACGTTTTAAGTATTTTCTATAAGCTACAACTTCTTTTTCTGTAGGTCCTTTATCTTCGTATCTTTTTACACCTTCTCTGTAGTCAGGTCTATACCAATATTTTGAAAACGCTACAAATTTATAATCATTGATACCGCCATTCATCCATAATGAAGCATTTAAGAACCATTTTGGACTTCTACCTAAACAGATGATTGGTTGATCTTTGTATCGATTGTAAATAGAAGCTGTCTTTAAAAATTCATTCATTGTTCTTTCTGTACGTAGTGGCATATATAAGAATTTTGAATCCACAAGTTCTTGTTTATCAATGTAAGGATCTTTATCAAAGTTTAAATATCTTTTGCGGAAACGAATTTTAGTATTTTCGTTCATTGCTTTGTATTCTTCGTAGTCGATGTGAGGCATCGTTCTGTTTGGGTCGAAGAATTCGCTACCGCCTTTAAAGTTTACCAATGCTCCAAATTGATAGTTTAATGGAATCTCAGCGTATTTAAGAGGTTGAGAAATAGGAGCTTCAGATTTTTTGTTGTTTTGAATATTGTTTTGATAGTTTAGATTTTGAATATTGTTTAATTGAATTTTTGATATTTGCATGGGGTCCCCTTTTCATTAGTTGCTGATGTTGTTATAAAACTGGTAAAAATTTTTTTTGCTAAAAAAAGAGAAAAATTTTTACAACTTTTCTCTTTAAATAATTTATGGGATTCTTCGGTGAAAATATTATGTTGTCATTCAGAGGGCTTAAGCCCGTGGAATCTCATAATATTTTCACTCTCAGAATGACTATACTAAATTAGCATTTTGCCGTTTTCGTAGATAAGAACATCATCAGCGTAGATTTTACCACCATTTTTCATATTCTTGATTAAATCCCAGTGTAAGCCTGAAACGTTCTTACCACCTGTTTCTGGGTATGATGCACCTACTGCCATATGGATTGCTCCGCCGATTTTTTCGTCAAATAAGATGTTTCCTGTTACTTCTTGAATTTCATCGTTTGTACCAATAGCGATTTCGCCAATTCCACGAGAACCTTCATCCATATCAAGCATAGCGTTCAAGAATTGTTCGCCTTGGTCTGCTTCTGCTTTTACAACTTTACCATTTTCTATCCATAAATGAACACCTTGAGCAGAGTTTCCACGATAGTTTTGAGGGTAGTCAAAGTAGATTTCGCCGTTAATATCTTCTTCAACTGGAGAAGTAAATACTTCACCATCTGGGAAGTTATTTACACCAGAACAACTAATCCATTTTCTGCCTTCAACACCAAATGTGATGTCGGTTTTTTCACCAACTATACGAACTTTTTTTACTCGGTTTAGGTAATTTGCCCATGCAGTCTGTTTTTCATCTAATTCTCTTAGTTTTGCAACAGGATCGTCTAAATCTAGATAGCAAGATTTGAATAAGAATTCTGTGTATTCATCAAGTGACATTTTTGCTTCTTGTGCTAAAGCGTGAGTTGGAACATCAGCTATAACCCATTTTGCAGTACCTTCTGCTGAACGTTTCATAAGTGTTTCTGATAAGAATTTTGTTGCTTTACCTCGGCGTGCAAGTCTTGATAAATCTGCTCTTGCCATATTTTTTGTATTTAATGGTCCACCGATTGAAATGTATTTATCAACTGTTTCGTATTCTAATTTTGTGATTGGATCAACGTAATCTAGTTGTTCATCTGATGCGTATTTGATGAAAAGTTCTGCCATATCTCCGATAGCAGTTCTGATTAGTGGGTGCCCGCCTTTTTCTAAAACTCTTTTATAAACAGCTTTAACCAAATCTTTTGCGTGAATTGATTCAGCTCTAATTATTACTAAATCGCCCTTTTGGACATCTGTTGAATAATCGACAAGTACTCTTGCATATTTGTCCCAAACTGTATTTCTCATAATATACCTCTTTCTTCTTATGAGTTAATTTTATAATATTTTTCAGCACTTGTAAATATTAAAATGATATAAAGATTTCCGCTATTGCCAATATTTAGTAATATAATTGACTTATCGGTTCGGAAGAGAAAGAGGGGAAATTATGATTGATAAAACAGCCGTTGTTCATCCATCAGCACAAATCGCTGAAGATGCATATATTGGACCTAATGTAGTTATTGGTCAAGACGTAAAAATCGGTAGCGGTACAAGAGTTATCGCAAATGCTTATATTGAATTTGCTGAAATTGGTAAAAATTGTACAATTTCACCATTTGCAACTATTGGTTCTGAACCTCAAGATTTAGGTTATAAAGGTGAGCCAACTAAGGTTGTTATTGGTGATGAAACTATTGTTAAAGAAAACGTAACTATTCATAGAGGGGCAGCTTGTGGTGATTTTACTACAAGAGTTGGTAACAAATGTCTATTGATGGTTGGTTCTCACATCGCACACAATTGCGTTTTAGAAGATCAGGTAATTTTGGCTAATTTAGTTACTCTAGGTGGACATGTTCACGTTGGCTTTGGCGCTTTTGTTGGTGGTATGAGTGTGTTCCACCAAAATGTAAGAATTGGTTCAATGTCTATTGTTAGTGGTTTCTCTGCTGCAAGACAAGATGTTCTTCCTTATTCTAAAGGTGATGGCAGACCTGCCGCACCAGTTGGAATTAATGTAATCGCACTTAAACGTCGTGGTGTTCCTCTAGAGGTTAGAACTGCGGTAAATTCTGCGTTCAAAATTTTGACTTCTCCAGAATACAATACTACTCAAGCTATTGAAAAAATTAAGTCAGAATTAGAAATGAATGAATACATTGAAAAAATGATTGATTTTATTCAAACTTCAAAACGTGGTGTAATGCTTAAACGTCATAAATCTATGGGCGTTTCAATGGCTGATTAGGTTTAATTTTAATTTATTTAAAAAGGCGGTTTGGATTTCCAAACCGCCTTTTTGTCAGTGGATAATTTTTAGAGATTATAGAGAATCTTGGTAGATTTTTCTAACAACTTCTCTAGAATTTCCGCTAGGTCCAATGTTGATTAAGCCATCAAGAGATGGTGTTGTGAACGCAAGTTCAGTAAGTTTATCAACATCTTCTGCACTAAATCCCATGTCTGTTAATTTTTCAGGTACATCAACAGATTTCAACCAAGCATAAACACCATTTGCAGCCTTTTCAGCTTCAGTTGCTTCTCCTGTTAGGTTAGGTACTATTGGAGCTAAAATATCAGCTAAAGTTGCAGCTTTATCTTTATAGATAGTTTTAACAACTGCTGGTAATAAAATAGCTAAACCTAAACCATGTGATAAATCAGGTTTAACTGCACTTAGTGGGTGTTCAAGAGCGTGTGTATAGTGTAATAATCCGTTGTCGAAACTTACACCAGCCATCATTGCTGCGTATGCTAAGAAGTATCTTGCTTCTAAATCTTCTGGGTTTGCTAGTGCTTTTGGTAAGTATGTTGAAACCAATCTGATTACTTCTTTTGCTAACATAATTGAATATGGTGAAGCAACCATAGATGTTGCTGCTTCTACAACGTGGTTAACTGCATCAATTGAAACATATCTTGTTTGTTTTGGTGATAATTTTGTCATCAATTGTGGGTCATCAATTGCATACATTGGGTATATACAGTCATATGCGATTGCAGGTTTGAAATCTTTTTCAAGGTTTGTTACTACTGCAAATCTGTTTGTTTCTGTGCCTGTTCCGTGAGTTAAGTTGATAGAAATAATTGGAACAGCTTTGTTTGGAGTGAATGTAAATTCATATAATTCTTCTGCAGTTTTATCTTGGTATTCAAGAAGAATTGCAACAGATTTTCCAGCATCAGTTGGTGAACCTCCACCGATAGCAAGAACTGCTTTTGCTCCAAATTCTTTTGCTAATTTTACTGCATCGTTTACGTGTACTGTTGTAGGGTTTGGAGTTACTTGATCATAATTTACATAACCGATTGCATTTTCTTGTAATGCTTTTTCTACAACATCCCAAGCGCCAGTTGCTTTGTATGCATTTTTACCAGACATTACGATAACTTTATCGATGCCTTTTGATTTGATATCTTTTGCAATATCATAAATTTTTTTGATTGCACCAACGCCAAAATAAACGTTAGTTCTTGTGCGAATTTCACGTACTTCGTGGATGTTAATGTCTTTTTCCCACATAACTATTCTCCTTTCTTTTATTAAAACGAACCATTAGTTAATCTTAGAAAAATTATAAGAGGGAATTTTCATTTTTTCAAGCAAAAAAATTAGCGTAAATAGATGATTTTTTAACAAATTTTACAAAAACTTAGCTAACTGTATAATGCTTTACATGTTTGTTTTATAATCTTTTTGAGAGGTTAGAATTGAAACATTCACGACTTACATTACTGATATTTTTAGCGCTAATATTAGGTGTGTTGTTTGGTCATTTTGCCCCGCATTTGGCGGTCAAGATGCGCGCTTTTGCGTTGATTTTCTTGAGAATGGTAAAAATGATTATTGCACCATTACTTTTTGCAACTCTTGTAACTGGTATTGCAGGACATGGTGATATCAAAAAACTTGGCAAAATTGGTGTGAAAACAATTATTTATTTTGAAGTTGTCACAACCTTGGCTTTGATACTAGGTCTTACAATGGGAAATATTTTTAACCCTGGAAAAGGCTTTGTTTCTGGGACTGTTGCAAATCCTGAATTATTAAAAGAAGCTGGTTTAATGGCAGTTACAACTCCGCACACCTCTATTGCGGAAATGATTGTAAACGTATTTCCGACAAGTATTATTCAGGCAATGTCTGAGGGGAATTTGTTGCAAATTGTTGTGTTCTCAATATTTGTAGCTATCGCAATTTGTGCCGTTGGGAAAAAAGCCCAACCTGTTATGGATGTTTTAAATTCAGTTTCTCAAATTATGTTTAAAGTTACTGAGTATGTTATGTATTTTGCACCTTTGGGTATTTTTGGTGCGATTGCATCAACTGTCGGTATGAATGGTTTATCAATTCTTAAAAATTATGCAAAAATAATTTTCTCATTATACACTGCACTTGCGTTATTTGTATTGTTGGTATTATTTATTGCTTGTAAATATGCTCGAATTTCTTTAAGAAATTTGTTAAAAGCAATTCAAGAACCTGCAATTCTAGCCTTTTCAACCGCAAGTTCAGAAGCAGCTTTCCCTAAAGCTATGGAAATTATGCAAAAATTTGGTGTGCCATCAAACATTGTTGGTTTTGTTATGCCAACAGGATACACGTTCAATCTTGATGGAAGTACATTGTATCTTGCAATGGCAGTAATTTTCTCTTCTCAAATTTGCGGAATTAATCTTGATTTGAACCAACAAATTATTATGATGTTGGCATTGATGCTTACAAGTAAAGGTATTGCAGGTGTGCCAAGGGTATCGCTGGTTGTATTAGCAGGTACTTTGGCAAGTTTCAATATCCCCATTATTGGGGTTGCGATTTTGTTAGGTATTGATCAAATTTTGGATATGGGTAGAACAACAGTTAACTTAATTGGTAATTGCGTTGCAACAGTTGTTATTGCTCGTTGGGAAAAAGTTTTTGATTATGATAAGATGAAATTATTTATAGAAGAAATTGATGCCGAAAATTCAGAGTTTGGATTTTGGGCATCAAAAAAGATTTGTAGTAGTAATAAAAATGAAACAGAGGAATAATAATATGACTGAAAGTACAAAAGTTGAGTATAAAGATACTTTGAATTTGCCTCAAACTACACTAGCGATGAGAGCAAATGCTACTGTTAGAGAATTAGAAATCCAGAAATTCTGGGAAGAAAATGATATTTATAATCAAATTATTTCAAGCAAGGATAAGTCAAATTCTTTCGTTTTACACGATGGACCTCCTTACTTGAGTTCTGAAAAAATTCACGTAGGTACTGCGTTAAATAAAATCTTAAAAGATATTTTGATTAAATACAAATCTCAAAAAGGTTTCTATGCACCATTCGTTCCTGGATATGATGGTCATGGTTTACCTATCGAAAACGCTGTTGTTAAAAACATTGAAGGTGGACGTCATGCAATTACTGAGGTTGAATTGAGAGCAAAATGTAGAGAATTTGCTCATAAAAATTTAATCGGTCAAGAAAACGAATTCAAACGTCTAGGTGTTTTAGGTAATTGGGAAAAACCTTACCTTTCAATTGATGGTGATTTCGAAGCTGAACAAGTTAGAGTGTTCGGTGAAATGTACAAAAAAGGTTACATTGAAAAAGGTTTGAAACCAGTTTATTGGTGTGCATCTTGTGAAACTGCTTTAGCTGAAGCTGAGGTTGAATATGCTGATCACACTTCAACTTCAATCTATGTAAGATTCAAATTTGAAGATGAAGCTTTAGCTACAATCAATCATTTTGCACCAGTTGAAGGAAAAGATGTATATGCAATCATCTGGACAACAACTCCTTGGACAATTCCTTCAAATATGGCAATTTCTATGCACCCAAGATTTGAATATACATTCTTTGAGTACAAAGGTGATGTTTATGTTGCAGCTCAAGATTTGTTAGGTGCATTTTTGAAAGATGTTGAGTGGGATGAAGCTGATATTAAAGTTATCGGTTCTTGCTCAGGTCAAGATTTAGAATTATTAAATACAAAACACCCATTATTAGACAGAAAATCTCCAATTATCTTAGGTGAACACGTTACATTAGATGCTGGTACAGGTTCTGTTCACACAGCTCCTGGTCACGGTTTAGAAGACTATGAAGTTGGTTGCAGATACAATATTGAAGTATTTTCACCACTTGATGGTCAAGGTATTTGGACTGATTGTGTTAAAATTCCTGAGCTAATCGGTGTTCCATATTATAAAGGTAATGGTATGGTTATCGAAATGCTTGAAAAATGTGGTGCATTACTTGCTCAACAAGATATTCAACACAGTTATCCACATTGTTGGAGATGTAAAAAGCCTGTAATTTACAGAGCTACTCCTCAATGGTTCGTAAAAGTTGATAAATTCAGAGATCAAGCATTAGAAGCAATTCATGGTGTAAAATGGATTCCTGCAAGTGGCGAAAATAGAATTGGTAATATGGTTGAAAGCCGTACAGATTGGTGTATTTCTCGTCAAAGAGCTTGGGGTGTTCCAATTCCTATCTTCTATTGCGAAGACTGTGGTGAAGTTATCTGTTCAGACGAAACTATTGAAAATGTAGCTAAAATGTTTGAAAAAGAAACTTCAGACGCTTGGGTTAAATATTCTGCTCAAGAATTATTGCCAGCTGGTTATGTATGTCCAAAATGTGGTAAAACTCATTTTAGAAAAGAAAAAGATATTATGGACGTATGGTTTGACTCTGGTGTGTCTTGGAGAGCAGTAGTTGATGCAAGAAGTGAAGAATTAGGTCATTCTCCTGTTGATATGTATTTAGAAGGTTCAGATCAACACAGAGGCTGGTTCCAATCTTCATTATTAACTTCTATCGCAACTCAAGGTAAAGCTCCATACAAACAAGTTTTAACTCATGGTTTTGTATTCGGTGAAGATGGTAGAAAAATGTCTAAATCTTTAGGCAACTATATCAGACCAGATGATATTATCAAAAACTATGGTGCAGATATCTTAAGACTATGGGCAGCATCAGTTGATTACAGAAACGATATCAAAATCGGTAACAACATTGTTGGTCAGTTAACTGAAATCTTTAAGAAAACAAGAAATACTGCAAGATTCTTAAGTGGTAACTTGTTTGATTTTGACCCAGCAGTTGATTATGTTCAATATGAAGACCTTAAGAATATTGATAAATTTGCATTGCACAAATTGAATAAGTTAATTGCTGATGTTACAGAAGCATTTGAACATTATGAATTCTATAAATATTTCCAATGCTTACAAAATTTTGCAGCAGTTGATTTGAGCTCATTCTATCTTGATATCGTAAAAGATAGATTATACACAGCTGGTAAAAAATCATTATCACGTCGTGCATGTCAAACTGTTCTTTATGAAAACTTGATGGCATTAGTGAAGATGTTAGCTCCAGTTATGCCACACCAAGCAGAAGATATTTGGCAAAATATTCCAGAATGTCAACGTAGCGGTTTAATCAGTATTCTTCTAGCTGATTGGCCAGTGGTAAATGCTAAATGGAACGCTCCAGAAATAGAAGCTGATTTTAGCAAAATTCTTAAATCTAGAGAAGTTGTTTCTCGTGCAATTGAACCTTTAAGAGCTGAGAAAAAAGTTGGTAGCTCATTAGAAGTTGCAGTATGGGTAAAAGCTGAAGATGATTCAGTTCTTCAAGCTAATGCTAAAGATTTGGCTGATATTTATATTGTTTCTCAAGCTACACTATCTCAAACAGCACCAGCTGATGTTCTGAATGAATACTCAGAAGATGGCTATACAGTTTGGGTTGCAAAAGCTCAAGGTGAAAAATGTGTACGTTGTTGGAAATATCGTTCAGTAAATTCAGATGGTATTTGCCAAGACTGTTTAGATGCTATTAAATAAGCTAAAATATAAGAGGTGGCGGGCATTTTTAAATGCCCGCCATTTTTTTTGTTAAATGTTTTTAACATGCACAAGACATGTTTTTATTTATGTAATACGATAATAAAAAGAGAAAATTGGAGTATGATATGCCACCTGCAACAAATTCAAAAAGAAAAGTTGATGAAAATTTAATCCCACAAAACGTAGAGGCTGAAGAAGCGGTATTGGGTGCGATTTTGGTTAACCCAGAAACTTTAGCTAAGGTTTCTGATTCATTATTGCCTCAAAGTTTTTATAAACCAGCTCACAGACATATTTATGAAGCAATGCTTCAGTTGTTTAATAATAACGATAATATTGATATCGTTTCAGTTTCAGATGTTTTAAGTTATAGTGGCAAACTTGATGCAGTTGGTGGGCGTGCTTATATTAATGATTTAGTGGAAAACACCATTACGACTTCAAATATTTCATATTATGCAAAAGTCATCCAAGAAAAAGCGGTAAAAAGAGCTTTGATTAATGCTGGTTCTGAGATTGTTAGCAAAGGTTATGATTTAGAACCAAGCGACAGATCTTTAGAACAAGCAGAAAGATTGATATTTGAGATTGGGTCAAGTAAGGCGACTGCTGATTTAAAACACGTTAAAGATTTGGTTTTGGATACTTGGGATAGTATTGAATATCGTTATAATCACAAAGACGAATTATCAGGCTTAAGGACTGATTTTACAGAACTTGATGCAATGATGAATGGTTTACATAGATCTGATTTGATAATCTTAGCTGCACGTCCTGCGATGGGTAAAACTGCGTTTGCTCTAAACATTGCGCAAAACGTTGCAATTAAAGAAAATGTTCCAGTATGTATTTTCTCACTTGAAATGTCAGCGTCTCAGCTTGTTCAACGTATGTTATGCTCATACGCAGAAGTTGATTCGCAACGTTTAAAAACTGGTAATATGTTGCAACAAGATTTGGAAAAATTGGCAGCGGCTATGAATGATTTTAGCCAAGCTCCAATCTATATCGATGATACAAGTGGTTGTACATTAACGGATATTCGTACAAAATGTCGTCGTCTAAAAACTCAACAAAAAGATTTAGGCTTAATCGTAATCGACTACTTACAGTTGATGGAAGGCGGCGGAAAAGATGATCGTTTACAACAGATTTCTGCAATTTCCAGAGGTTTGAAAATCTTGGCAAAAGAACTTGATGTTCCAATTATTACGCTTTCTCAGTTGTCACGTGCAGTTGAAGGTCGTACAGATAAACGTCCAATGCTTTCAGACTTGAGGGAATCTGGTTCAATCGAGCAAGACGCCGATATCGTAATGTTTATTTATCGTGAAGATTACTATAATAAAGGTGAATCTGAAGAAGAAGAAAATATCAAGGCATCCTCAAAAGGTTTGTCAGAAGTTATTATTGCAAAACACAGAAACGGACCTGTTGGTACAGTTAAATTGTTATTCCAAGGCAATATTACTAAATTTAAAAACCCTATTGATCAAGCATTTGATGCGTTTTAATCTCTTCTTAAATTATGCTTGAGTAAGATAGTTGATAAGTTTGGTCATGCTTCTATGCCAGCTTCCGTTCCAATTTTTGATAATGATATCAGCTGGGCATAAGCCGTTGAGCGTGAGCTCTTTTATTGGTTCTAAAAATTTATCTTCTCCAGTAGAGTATGTTTTTAGTGAATTTTCGGCTATTTGTAATATTTCCTTTGCATAATCGAGGACTTTTGCTTTTTTTACTGGAGCTTGGAGTGTTTGTTTTGGAATATTGTATCTCAATTCTGCAAAATCCTTATATTGAAGTTGTTTAAATAGTTCTTCACATTCTTCCATTGCAGATTTGTTGTACATTATTCCTTTGTAGATAGCAAGAATTGCGTATTTTAGATCCCCGCCAACGCAGTCGTGATTTCGTAATTCTATAAAATTTCTCATTCTAACTTCTGGGAAATAAAGGTTAGCTTGTAGTTCATAGTCTTCAAGTGTTGCTTGGGTGCCAGCCCATCCATCTTTTAGAAATTCTTCAAATGTAATATTCCCATTGATTTCAAATGGTAAACCATCTCGTTGAATAAATATCATCGGTGTTTTTAAAACGCAATCAATGTATTCTTCAAATGAAAACTTTTCACTAATTTTTCCGCAGAAGCCACATCTGTCATTATCAGTGTTTAACCAACTAAGAGCTCTAAATGATTTGTAACCAGTGTCAACGCTTCCTCTAATTGGTGAATTTGCAAACATAGCAGTCATAAATGGTGATAGTTTATTCGCAAGTTTAAATTTTCTCATTGCGTCTTCTTCTGATTCGAAGTCGATACAACATTGAATACCTGCGGTTTCTCTCATCATTACATCTGATAGAATTCCCCATAAGTATCTTGCCATAATTTTATATCTTTTTTTAGGAATTAAATTTATAGCTTTGTTAGTTGTGTATGGTGAAACCCCATAATCTAACAGAGTTATACCCATTTTTTCGGTAATAGGTATAAGTGCAGAATTAATGTTATCTATTTTATTTTTTAGTTCAAAGATAGTTTTTTCTGGCTTTGCGCTAATTTCAATTTGGCAACCAGGTTCAAGTGTAATGGTGTCGTGTTTGTGTTTTAATCCAATAATGTTTTTATCATCAGTGATATAGTCCCAAGTTTCCTCTTTGGCAAAGGTTTCTAATAAGTTTTTTATGCCGTATTCAGGCCAATAATCGACTGCTTTATACGAACAAGAGGTAATTGGCAGTCTTTCATATTCAATCCCGATTTTGAAATCTGCAGGTTGTGTAAAGCCTTTTGTGTATAGTTTTAAGATATCTTCTTTTTCTAATTTGTTTTGTAATTTATACATGCCTACCCCTTATGTGTTTATTATAACACTATTTAAGATATCAAATAAAATTTTGTAAACATTTGCCCCCTTGGGTAAATGTTGTTAGTCTTCTGTGTTATTATTTTTGTATGGCAAATTATTTTGAACGAGCAAAGTTTTTTAGAACTAAAAAACGTCTTGGACAAAACTTTCTAGTAGATGGTGAAGTTATCCAAGATATTATTGAGTTTGCAAATATTTCTCCAGAAGATACAATTGTTGAAATTGGTCCTGGAGTTGGGTTTGTAACAGAACAACTCGTAAAATATGCTAAAAAAGTTATTGTAATTGAACTTGATGAAGAAGCAATCAGAGAATTAAAAAAACTTGAAGCTCCTAATCTGGAAATCATTCATAATGATGTATTGAAAACCGATTTATCAGCTTTAACAGATGGCGAATTCAAGGTTGTTGCAAATATTCCATATTATATTACAAGTCCGATTATTGCTCATTTACTGGGTGAGATAGACGATTTGAATAATAAAAATCGTAATAAGATTAAAGATATTGTATTAATGGTTCAAGAAGAAGTTGCAAGACGTATGGTTGCGGATGAAAATTCTCAAGGTAAACAATATGGTTTGCTAACAATACTTTCTCAATTTTGGGCTGATGTTGAGATTTTACGTGTTGTTGGTAGAAAGTGTTTTTATCCAGCACCAAAAGTAACTTCAGCGTTAGTGAAATTAGATGTAAGAAAAGAACCAAAATTACAATTATCAGACTATTCTCATTTTAGAAGAACTATCAAAGCAGGATTTGCTCAACGTAGAAAAAATATTAAAAATTGCTTGTTAAATGGCGGTTTCCTACGTGAAGATGTTACCAGAGCTCTTGCTGAACTTGGTATAGATGAAAATACTCGTGGTGAAAAATTGTCAATTGAGACTTTTGGAAAATTATCTGAGGCATTATTAGGTAAATAGAATGAAAAGTGTTAAAGTTCAATGTCCTGCAAAAATAAATTTGGACTTGAAAGTTATAAATAAGAGAGAAGATGGGTTTCATAATATTGAAAGTATTATGCAAACAATTAGTTTATATGATTATTTGACAATTTCAATAACAAGTTCATCTCATACAAGTATTTTATTATCTGGGACTAGCGATGAAATTCCTTATGATGAACGAAATTTGGTTTATAAAGCTGCCAAGTTGTTTCTAGATTCAGTAAATGTTGAAAATGTTGCTATTAATATATATATAGAAAAGAATATTCCAATAGCCGCAGGTTTGGCTGGTGGAAGCACAGATGCTGCGGGGACTCTATTTGGCTTGAATAAACTATTTAAGGGTATTTTGTCAGAGGAAAAACTACATCAATTGTGTGCAAAATTGGGTTCAGATCTGAATGTATGTTTAATGGGAGGACGAATTCAGACATCTGGCAGAGGGGAAAATGTAGCAAAGTTGCCATTTAAAGAATTTAATGTAAATCTAATTAAACCTATAAACTTGGGAATTTCTGCAAAAGAGGCATATACAAAGTTTTCACACAAGTTTAGTAACAAAATTGATATCGAAAACAGAAATAGTTATGTGAATGATTTAGAATGGGCTATAATTAACGATTATAGTGAGTTACAGTATATTAAAACTAACTATAACCATGCAATAATGACAGGTTCGGGGTCAACATATTACTCAACAGTAGATGAATTCAGTGCTGAGGATGGTTTTTGGGTTAAAAATGGACTAAAATCAACTGATTTTGGCGTAAAAATAGTGTAATTGTGAATAAATGTAAACGGCTATAATTCAAGTATAGCCTTATTTTTTAAAATTTATTATAATTCTGTTCATATATATTTAAAGTTTCTGCTCATGGTTGCCGACATGGTACATAGTAAAGGTTAACTGTGCATGTTTTGTGTAGAAAGGACAGCAAATGTTTTACAAAACCACAAGAGGCAAACCAGGTTAAAAAGGTCCAAAAAACTTAGTTTCTTAACATTTCTTAATGAGCTGTAATGCAGTTATATATAGAAAGTAAATACTAAGTATATACAAAGTAAATATTTTTTGGCAATTTTAAGGATTCAAAAAACGTTTATTAATTCATAGTGAAATATAATACAAGTTTTCTATAAGAAAAGAAAGGACACAAGAAAATGAGTGGCGAAGTGAACAAAGTTAGCATTGCTCAATTGCAATCACGAATTTTGGAGCTTAAAGGACAAAATACTCCTGAAGCACGTGCCGAAATTCAAAAATGCTTAACACAAATTGGCGATTTGCTAAAAGGTGCTGGTAAAGTTGAAACTGCTGGTGGTGAATTGAACATTTCAGAAGAAATGGGTTTCCACCAAAACAACAAAATTGCTAATGATGAAGTCCAAGCACAAATGGGTGAGTATAGCCGTGATGGTGCGGGCTCCAAAGATGCTGCTAAAACTCGAATTAGAGAAGAGTTTGGCGAAGGTGCATTAGATGATGCAGCTTACAAAGCTAAGAAAGAAGAATTGAAAGCAGCTGAAAAAGAATTAAAAGAATTAGAAAAACAAGAAAAGAAAATTAAATACGACAAAAACAATCCAGATGCGTTTAATGAGGCGCAAGCTGAAATTCAACCAAAATTAGCTGAACAACGTAAGAAAGTTGCTCAACTTCAAGATGAAATGGTTGACATTGAAGTAGCTAGATATGGTGATAGCAATAAATTTGCTAAGAAATTTGAAAAAGCTGCACACAAAAACTACGAACAGTATGAAGAAACACAAGAAGTTCAATATGCATTCTTAGATAAGAAAGAGGCAGAAGCGTTTGAGGCAGAAAATCCAGATGCAAAAGGCAAAACTACTGTTGTAAGTAATGATGATATGGAAGCGTTAACTAAGTTGTACAACGAAGGTAAAGCTAAAATTGCTGAAGCTGAAGCAACAGGTGATGAAGCTAAGATCGCAGAAGCTCAAGAACGTTACGGCGATTATGTAAATATCTTTGGTACAAAAGAGGATGGTTCTGTTGATTGGACTAAGATTAACGTAAGAACTGTTCAAGATATTTTAGTTGATAAATCTGGTGGTGACCAAAACTTCAACTTAGATGAAGTTGGTCCATTAGCAGAAGCATTGAATATGAAGAAAAGCGAAGTAAAACACTTAGCTAAGACATTTGGTTTCGGCAGAGAAAGTGCTATTCCATCTAAGTTGAAAGCTGCAGGTATCGCAGCTGCTGGTGCAGCTTTAGGTAGCTTGTTTACAGGTTCATTGAAAGCAACAGATTCAGCTTATGCACAAGGTGAAACTGTATTTGGTGAATTCCACGATATCGCTTCAAATGGTGAAGAATTCTTCCATTACTACGAAGCTAAGGGTGGCGAAGCTGCCGCTGAAGCTGTGGCAAAAGTATCTCCTTGGGCACTTGCAGCCGCTCCAGTATTGGCTGGTGTTACAGCATTCTTATTAACTAAAGGTACAACTGAAGATTCGTTCAATGGTGCTAACGTTGAAGCTGTCTTAAAAGATATTCAAGTAGCTGATAAAGAAGTACAACCAGTACTTAAACAAATTAGAGATATGGAACTTACTGGCGATAAGAAAACTGATGATTTAATTAAAGCTGCAGTTATTAAAGCTTCTCTAGGTGAAGATACTAAGACTGCTAACTTAGAAGAATTGTCAAGAGTTTATATCGACTTGAAAGATACTAAGAAAAAGATTGCTGAAATTGAAGGCGAACTTAAACCAGAAGAAACAACAGAAACAGTTCCAACTGGTCCAACAGGCCCAACAGGTCCAACTGAACCAACAGGCCCAACAGGTCCAACTGAACCAACAGGCCCAGCTCTTGACTTAGATGTTGTTCAAGACCCTGATGTTGAAGTTCGTACAGAGTTACCACGTTTGAAATATCGTGAAGGTACTTGGTACACATCTCACGCATATATTGCAGCTGATGGTTCAGAATTGACACCAGCAGAAAGAAAACAAGTAAAACGTTTATTAGAACAAGAAGCAAACAGAATTGCATTCGTTGACACTAATAACGACGGTAAAGCAAACTATCGTGATAAAAAAGTTTCATTACCAACTGAATTAGAATTACCAAATGGTAAAAAAGTTAAAGTTGCAGATGATGCGTACGATAGAATTATGAAATTACCTGCAACACAAGGTGACAAAGTCGTGAACCCAAAATATGGTGTACACGTTGCTAAAATCAATGGTAAGTGGCACGTAATTGACCCAGCTCAAAATAACAAACGTGTTGCTGGACCATTTGATACAGAAGCTCAAGCTAGAGCAGAAGAAGCTAGACTTGAAGCTGAAGCAAAAAAACCAAAAGAAACTGAATAATTCTAATGGTTACATAAGTGAGCGGCGGACTTTTAAGTCCGCCGTTTCTTTTTGTTCTTGCAAGTGTTTAGAAAATTTGCTAAACTCATCTTATGGATAATTTGATTGAAAAACTTAAAGAACTTGGGTTTAATTCATACGAAGCAAAGGTTTATCTTGCGTTGCTGAAAAAATGTCCAGCAACTGGATATGAAATTTCTCAGCTTTCTGATGTCCCTCAATCTCGAGCTTATGATGCGTTAAAATCTTTGGAAGTTGAAGGTGTTGTTCACTCTTCAAACGATAAGCCCCAAAAATATACTCCAATTCCACCAAAAGAACTTACTCAACGTTTTAAGCGTCGAATGAATTCTACAATCGATTATCTTGAGAAAAAACTTCCAAATGTTAAAGATTCTTATAATGAACCTATCCATAATATTTCTGGTTATGATAAAAATATTGAAAAGTTAAAAGAAGTCATTAATAATACAAAAAAATCTCTTTATTTAGAAATTTGGTCTGCTGATTTCAAGGCTTTAGAACAAGAATTAACGGCAGCATATGATAGAGGGGTTGAAATTAAAATTGTAGGTTATGATAATTTTCAACCAACAATGATAGGGTTAGTTTACAGGCATGAAGAAGCAAAAGAAATTGAAATGCAAGTAGGTAGTCGTTTGATTTATTTGCTTTCGGATTATGTAGAAGTTGTGTTCGGTAGAATTGAGACAACTGTTGTCTGGTCTAAAAATGTTGATATTGCGTATGTTTTGAAGGAATTAATTTCTCATGAAATGTATTTGTTGGATATTTCGCAAAGATTCCCAGAACAGTTGAAATATTTTTATGGACCAGATTTTGTACGTTTGAAAGAAAAAATTTCCGACAATAAATCAAGTTATAATTTAAAGTAATTTAAGTTTACATTTACAAATTTTTACTTTCAAATTTTGAATTTAAGATTTATAATTAGTGTATATTGAACATGTATTTTGGGTGGGTAAATAACTAAGGGGTTAGTTGTATTTACCTAGGAGATATTCTCAAAGAAAGGGAAAAATGAGCGGGTATTGTTTTGAATTGATTACAGGTCCTATGAGTTGTGGCAAAACCGAAGAGTTGTTACGCCGTATCAGACGTTGTATTATTGCGAAAAAGAAAGTTAAAGTTATTTCACCAGAAGTTGATACAAGAGCTAAAGGTGATTATATTGAATCTAGAAATGGATTATGGCTTGATGCAATTAAGGTTAAACATTCCGTTCAAATTCTTAGTGCGGTAAAAGATGCAGAAGTTGTTGCTATTGATGAACTACAATTCTTTGATTCTAATATTGCAAAAGTTATTACTCAATTGATGAATGAAGGCAAGAAAGTTATCGGTACTGGTTTAGAATTGGATTTTAAAGCGGAACCTTTTGGTTCAATGCCAGAGTTGATGTGCATTGCAACTAAGGTTGATAAATTACATGCGGTTTGTATGAAATGTGGTTGTGAGCATGCAACAAGAACTCAGCGTTTAATTGATGGTCAACCTGCGGATAAAAATTCACCACTGATTATGATTGGTGGAGATGAAACTTATGAAGCTAGATGTATCAAATGTTACGAGCTACCAGACGTAAATGCAAAGAAAAAATCTTTAGGATTTAAGCTTTTGCAGTTTAATAAAGAATAAATCATACAATAGATAAATGAATGTGGGATTTAAAATTTCACATTTTTTTTTATATGTGCTACTATAAACCTATAATAATCCTTTTTGAAATGGAACTTTTTAGAGTTTGTTTCGTCTGATTATAAGAGGGGGATTATTGGAGGTATAAATAAGAATGAGAAAATTGATGAAAAAAAGTATTATATTTTTAAGTATTTTTCTTTTTATGTTTGGATGGGTAATTCGTTCAAATGTGCATGCATCAACTCCTATTGAGTTATATGATAATGTTTGGCGTTTGATAAATTCAAAATATGTTGATCAAACAAATAACGAACAAGATTGGAGAAAATGGCGTCATAAATATGATAATGTAATCAAAACTGACGAAGATGCTTATGTTGCGATTGAAACAATGGTTGCAAGTTTGAATGACCCATATACAAAATTTTTAGACCCAAAAGAATTTAATGAGGAAACAACTTCAATTAAAGGTTCATTGAAAGGTATTGGTATTCAGATTGGTGTCCAAGATGGTAAATTAACTGTAATTGCACCAATTGAAGATACTCCAGCTGAAAAAGCAGGACTTATGGCAGGGGATGAAATTTTATCAATTGATGGTAAAAGTACAAAAGGTATCACTGTTGATAAAGCTGCTGAACAAATTCGTGGTGAGGAAGGAACATCAGTTACTTTAGTTGTAAAACGTAAAGATCAAGAACCTAAATCTTATACAATTACTCGTGCTGAAATTGAGATTAAATCAATTTCTCAAAAAGTTCCAGAATCAGTAAAAATGCCAAAAGATATAGTTTATATTAGATTAAGTTCATTTATTAGTAGAAATGCATCTAAAGAATTTTCTGATATATTGGCTAAAAATCCAGATACAAAAGCAGTAATTGTTGACTTGCGTTCAAATCCAGGTGGTTTGTTGAGCAACGCTATTTATATTTCAGATATGTTCTTAAATGGTGGAGCTATTGTAAGTACAGTTGATAGAGATGGTTATAAAGAAACTCAAAAAGCATCTCGTGGTGTATTAACAACAAAACCTTTAGTAGTTTTGATTGACAAGGGTTCAGCCTCAGCAAGTGAAATTTTCTCAGGAGCTATTAAAGATAATAAAAGAGGGGTAATCGTTGGTACTCAGTCTTTTGGTAAGGGTTTAGTTCAAGAAATTAACAAACTTCCAAATAGTTCTGGTATAAATATTACAATCCAAAAATATTTAACTCCAAATGGTACAGATATTCATAAAAAAGGTATAACTCCAGATATTGTAGTTGAATTGTCAGAAGATGATGTGAAAACCAAAAATGATGTTCAACTAAAGAAAGCAATAGAAGTAGCTCAACAATTATCAAACGGAACATATGTAGTTCAAAAATAAGGGTTGAAAATAATAAACGAAAAGAGCTAGGGCTAATTACCTAGCTCTTTTGCTGGACAAAATCCAAACAGAAAACAAAATTATTTAGGATATCGAAATCCAGTATCTGGAGATAACAGAATATTCTCTCAAGAAGATATTGGAAATTTTTTGTTTATTAATCTGAAAAAGGATTGATTTTTCTCAATCGTTTATTCATATTAGAAAAGCATTTATAAACTATTTAAAAGGTTGATGTAATTTTTATTAATATTTGAAATAATGTATTTGTTATCACCCTTATAGGAAGAAGAAGGCAATGAATTTACACGAGCAATGCTTACTCCGTTATTTAACTTATCCTGATGAGTTATCTTACACAACAGAAATCTTAAAATTGAATAATAAAATCTTGGAACAAAAGTTTATTGTTAAAAATATTCTTGCCAATGTGTCTATGTTAAATTATACTGAAGGAGTAAATGAATTAACTGGTTGCTTGTAAGTTTAAACGATATGACAAAAACTTAATCGTACTTATGGGTAAAATCACAAGGGTTGGATTATGTTGAAAAAGTTTTTATATACTTTATGGATTTCCGTATTCGCAGTGATATTGTTTTTTAGTGTGAAGAACGGAAGTTTTGCTACGTTTATTAATTCTATGGAAAATAGAACTTTCGATATTCGTCAAAGTCTTATTGTGAATTCTGGTGTTCGTCAACATAACAAAGATATTGTCATTGTTGCAATTGATGATGCTAGTTATGAATATATTTTGGATAACTATGGTGAATGGCCGTTAAGACGTGATATGTACGCTAAAATGGTTGATTATATCGAAGCTCAAAATCCAAAAAGTATTGCATTTGATTTTATGTTCGTAAAATCAATGAAAAGTGATGTCGCAGCTGATAATGCTTTAATTAATACGTTTAAAAAATATGATAATGTGTTTACTGGTATGAATCTTGATAATCAACCAGAAGATTTGAGAATTCCACCGATTTTGCCAGATAAATTGTCTGTAAAATTGGATAATCCACAAGATTTTAATGTTATGGAATATTCAAATTGCCGTGTTATTTTACAAGGAATTCTTGATGCAACTTCAAATATTGGTATGATAAATGTTGCTCGTTCAGAAGATGGTGTATTGCGTAAAATGCCAGTATTTTTGAAATATCAAGACAAGTTTTATCCACAGTTAGGATATATTGTTGGGGTTCATTATCTTGGACAAGAGCCTAAATTAGTTGTTGAAGATGATGGTTCTGGTGAGGGACTTATCTTAAATTGGTATGGACATGCTGGAACTTTCGAAAATATTCCGATGTATAAATTATTAAAAGCTATTGATGGCAAAGATGCTTTTGATTATAACTTTGAAAATAAAGTTGTTTATTTCGGTGCAACTGCAGCAAGTTTGTTTGATATCAAAACTGTGCCTGTTGATAAAGTTTTCCCTGGGGTTGAAGTTCAAGCAACTTATGTGAATAACGTAATTGATGGAAGTTTTATTATAAAAGCTCCATTGTGGGTGAATTTCGTGTTGGGCTTGCTTTTGAGTGTGTTAACAGTTCTTTTTGTGTCGAAAATTACGTCAATGCCTGTTGCTCTAGGTTTGTCTGCAACTGTTTATGGTTTATATGTAATAGTAGCTCATTATGTTATGGTTTATCGTAACTGGTGGGTTGGAATTGTAGTACCTTTAACAGTTGCTCTTGTGGCATTTATTGGTGCGGTTATTGTTAAGTATTTAATTAAATCTAGAGATTTTGATTATCAGTATAAATTAGCTACAACTGATGGCTTGACAGAACTTTATAATCATAGATACTTCCAAGAACAAATGCAAAATCAAGTATCACATTCTGCTCGTTATAATGTACCATTGTCATTGATTTTGGTAGATATTGATTACTTTAAAAAGTTCAATGATACATTCGGGCATCAATCAGGTGATGCAGTGTTAAGACAAGTTGCATTTACATTAAAGAAAAATGTCAGAGCAACCGATATAGTATGTAGATACGGAGGAGAAGAAATGAGTATTATCCTCCCAAATACAAAATATGAGGAAGCAGTTGCGATTGCTAACAAATTATGTGCACTTGTGGCTTCAAAGGCTTGCAAGTTAAGTAATGGAAAAGAAAGCAATGTAACTATCAGTTTAGGCGTTGCATCTTTTGGAGAAGAAGATGGACAAGTGCCAGCCGCAATTATTGAATCGGCAGACAAACGATTATACAATGCAAAAGAAAATGGCAGAAACAGAGTTAACTAAAAATATATGAGTGAATTTATTGAAAAACCTATAAATATTAAAGAGTTACCAAAGGAGTTTCCAATGGATTCTTGTTTACTTGAAAACAACGAAAAACAAATTGGACAAATTTGCGATTTTTTAATGGGTGATAAAAATTTACTACAAGTTAATGGTTTTAAGGGTTGTGGCAAATCTGAAATTGTTAATTTTACATCAATGTTTTTAAGTCAAGATGTTGTTCATCTGCATTATACTTGTTTAGAAACAACTATTCTTGATGATATGTTGTTGAATTTTTTTGATGCGTTTAGAGGTTATACTATGGTAGGTATGATTTCTCAACCAAAGATTAAGGTAGAGAATTTTAACCAAAGGATAAACGCTTATTTTTCAACTATTACCAAGCCTATTCTGATAGTAATTGATTCGTTTGAATGTTTGGTGAAAGAAAATAAAACAGATATCGTAAATTTCTTAAAACATTTGTTAAAATTCCCAAATGTAAAAATTATATTGATTGGCAAGACTGTTGCCGCAGATGATTTTTCTGATTTTGAGTATGACAAAGTTACAATGTTAGCTTTTTCTCAGAAAGTTTTCGAAAAATACTTGAGAGATAATGGAATTAAAAATATTGGAGTTCTTTCAAATGAGTTGTATAAACTATCTAAAGGTTATTACAATTATTTGAAACTTGCAGTAAATATAATCAATTTAAGACAGTTGACTTTGGTTAGTTTTTTGGAATTATATTCGAAAAGCTATATGGGATTTCCAGAATTTATCGTCAGAGAAGCAATTTCTTTGGTTGATCCAGTGAGTGCGCATTTGTTTAGATTGCTTACAGTGATGCGTATTCCAATTCATGTGAATTTGTTAAAATCATTACATTTGTATGATGAGCAAAAAGTTATGTTTTTTGTTCAAAATTCGCTTTTGTCAGTTGCTGGTGAATGTTTGTACTTAAAAGATACGTTAAGAGTAGTTATGGAAAATCAAATTCCAGAGAATGTAATGATTAAATTACATACTGCTTGTATCGATTTATATAATACTCAATTACCATTAAAACCATTAGAACGTGATTTGATGCTTTCTCGTCAAACAATGAGAAATGAAATAGAATATCACTCAATGTTTATTCCTAAGAAACCAGTTCTAACACAAACTATTCAACCACTTATGGCAAATCAAGCTGTAATTTTATCTCAACCAACTCAAGAAATTCCTCAAGAAACTCCAAAAGTTGAAGAGGTTTCTCAGGTTGAAGAAACAACAGAAGAAAAGATTAACAAAATCAGCTTTATTATTGAAGATGAATCGGTTTTAGATAACATTGCAGATTCAATTCGAGGTTTTATTGATGCAACTGCTCAAGATTCTCAGCTTGAGAAAGACAGTGTCGGAATGAGTTTGCAACAAATTCTAAATGCAGCAAACAAAGAAGAACAAAGTTATAATTACAAACGTGTTGTAATGCTTTATCAAAATGCATTAACAAAGACTGACGATGATGATTTTTACACGTTTTTACCTCATATTTATACAAAACTTGCAAAGGCTTATCAAAATCTTTCAGATTGGTATGAAGCATTGGAATATTACACACAAGCTCAAGATTTTTATTTTAATGCCTCAAATATGTTCAAATTTTACGAGATTAAGCTCGAAATTGCTAATATTTATTATTTGATGTACAAGCTTGATAATGCGAAGTTTATTTTATCAGAACTTGAAAAGGCTCAAGATTTGCCAAGCGAATTGGCAATTGGCGTTTATTTAGCTTGTGCAAAATTAAGTGATGATGTGGAAGTTGAATATTCTTATTACAAAAAAGCAATTCCACTTGTCGAAATTTCAACGAATAAATCGTTAGTTTCTGAATTATATTATAAGTTTGCAGTTGCAAGTGATGAAAAAGACGACCCAAGAACAGCTGCTGAATTTTACAAAAAATGTATTGATATAGATTCAAATCCTAAGCACAATACATATTTATCAATGGCTTTGTCTAATTTGGCGGAACTTTATGATGAGGCTGGTGCTACAAAACAAGCCGTTAAGTATTACAATGAAAGTATAAAAATTGATACTTTAATGCGCAATTATAATGGTTTGTATAATTCGGCAATTCATTTGGCTGAAATTTATGCATCTGGAAATGATGAAAAATCTTTAGAGTATATGAATAAGGCGTTAGAATATGCAAAACTTTTAAAAGAGCCATTTTATATAGCTGGTGCTTCTTTAGAAATTGGAGATTTTTACTATCTTCGCAAAGATTTTGAAAATGCCTATAAATATTTTATGGAAGCATTTAAAGTTGCAAAAACATCATTTACGCAAGATAATTTGAATAAAGTTTCATCTAGGATTGAGGATTTGCAAAAAAGAATCAAAGAGGATGAGTTTTTGAAGTTACAGGAAAAGTATGGTAAATAAAGAAAATTATATAAAATACATGGAATTATTTTTGGAAGAAAATTCTAAAGTGAATTTGATTTCCAAAAACGATGAAAAATATTTATGGGAAAAGCATGTTTTTGATTCTTTAGGAATTGAAAAATTTTTTGATAAATATGGTTCGTGTAAATCTTTGCTAGATATTGGTACTGGTGGAGGTTTTCCAGCTTTGCCTATTGCGATAACATATCCAGAAATTCAAGTAACGGCAGTTGATAGTATTGCGAAAAAAATCAGAGCGATTTCTTCAATTGCTGTAAAGTTGGGTTTAAGTAATATTTTCCCAACTTGTGCCAGAGTTGAAACTTTGACTGGTGAATATGATGTAGTTACCTCTCGTGCGGTTTCGTCTTTGAAAAATATTTGTGAATATGCACTTCCAAAACTTAAAAAAGGTGGATATTTTGTTGCGTATAAATCAAGAAAAACTCCAGAAGAAATCGCAGAAGCTAAAAGTATTTTGAAAAAATACAAGGCTGAAATTGTTGAGATTTTGGAATATGAGTTACCGCTTGAAGAAAAATTAACCAGAAATTTAATCATTATAAAAAAAGGCTAAAATCCCCTTAATAATTGTAATATTAGTCCCTATTTCATTGCATAAAAATATTGTTGTTTTAGAATTAAGAAAAAGGGGTATGTATGACTATTATCAATGATGTTTTTACTGTTCACACTAAGGGAAATACAGATATAATTGATATTACACCACAGATTAGAAATGTTGTGTACAATCATCAGTTGCAGAATGCAGTTATTTTTATTTATGCAAAAGGGAGTACAGTTTCTATTACTAACATTGAGTTTGAGCCAGGATTGTTGGTAGATTTGCCAGAAGCACTAGATAGAATAGCCCCAATTAATAAAGAATACCACCATGATGAAATGTGGCACGATGGTAATGGTTATGCGCACGTAAGAGCTTCAATTGTAGGGAATTCAACACATATTCCATTAATTGATGGGGTTTTACATATGGGTCAGTGGCAACAAGTTGTGCTAATTGACTTTGATAACAAAGCTCGAGCACGCCAAGTAAACGTACAAATCATGTACTAATTTTATTCGCTATTCTTTTTCGTTAATAATTCCCCATTGAATAATAATAGGGATTATAACTGATAAACATAGAGTTAATATAAGTGCAATAAATCCTGATACAAGAGCAAAAAATATTGTTGATGCTTCTTGATTGTTTGTTGTCAATGGGATGAAAAAGATGTTTGCAACTATCATCATTATGTAACTAATTGCGAATAGGTCTTTGTATGCAGCTCTAACTAGAAATAATTTAGGATTATTTTCATAACGTGGGATGATAATTAAAAGTGGTGTTATAGCGCAAACAAACGATAATAAGAGGTATAATAATAAATTACTACTATCTTTATTTGCAACTTGAAAAGCTGAGCTTATGCATCCTATTCCGTATAATCCAATTATTCCAGAAAATAATATTGATGCTAAAAGTGAAAGTGTAAATGCTATTCCTTTAGATTTTCTCTGTCCAATTATTTTATTTGCTTGATTGAATATTTCATTAGGAATAAAAAATAATAAAGATAAGATTAGTGGTGCAAGTACTAAGTTGTTTAAAATTACACCAATGAGTATGTTCCATTTATTTATTAGGATAAGCCATATTGCACAAATTATGCATAATGGTAGGTGAGTTGTTGCAATTATACTACCTATGGTTGTGCTAAATATTAACAGCTTTTGATAAAATTTGATTTTCTTCGTTTTGATAATTGTTTCAGAATTTGTTACTTTTTGAGTAGTAGGTTTGGTTTCAACAATATTGTTGGTGAAATCTTTGGTGTCGATATTTAACAAAATTCCGTTGTTATCATATTTGTAAGTCTTTTGTTTGTATAAATCGGGTTCTTCTTTTTTACTTGTGTATTTATAGATATTTTCTTCAACTAATTCTCCATTGTTATTGTATTGGTATGAATATTTTTTGAACCTTTGTCCATCAATATATTCATAAACATTTTTAATATTTAATATTTTTTGTCCTTCATCGTTGATTAACCAACCAAAAATATTGATAAGTTGTTTGTTTTCATCATAGATGTATTCATTCACCCCTTGTCTTTTTTTCTCTGGGTTGTTTGCGTGGGCTATATATTTAGTTGTTTCTTTAAGATTGGGAGTGTAAGTTACTGAATATTCTTCTTTGTTTACTAAAACTTTATTTTTATTTTCGTCAAACGTGTGAGTAATACGTAATGAACGTATTACTTCTCCATTTTCTGGATTATAGTACTCTTCGTGTTCTTCTTGCAAAACTACAACATGGAAAAAGTGACGTTGTTTATATTTTATTTTTTTACCATCTTCGTTAAAATAATTAATTCCGATAAAATGTAACAAACCATCTTCATGGTACTCACGAATAATTTCCCAACAAGTAATTTTATTCCCATTAGGACTAAGTTTGTATTTTGAACTTTTTATAATTCTATTTTGCTCATCGCGTTCGTATTCAAATCCGAATTCAACAGTGTTCAAGGTTTGGAGTTTATTACCACAAATTGAGCAAAAATTGCTTTCATCACTTGCTGTATTTTTACAATTAGAGCAGTATTTCATATAAAACCTAATATTTTAATTAAATAATATACTATTATTTAAGCATATTTGTTTTAATTGGGTAATACTTTATTTAGTTGATATTATATTTACCCCTACGCCTAGCCTTGGAAATTGTTTGTAATCTCGTGGATATATTCAAGGATTTGTGCGAAATATTTTAAATTTGAATTGCCATTAATAACTAAGTCTGCATCTTTTCTGAATGGTTTAACGTATTTTTCGCCAGCTTCTGCGATGTAGCTCCAGTGTTTTTCTGCGTTTTCTACACTTTGGTTTCTTTCTTCAACTGCACGGCTCATAAAACGGCTTTTTCTTAAATCATTTTCTGTTTCAACGTAAATTTTGATATCAAATACGTCTTTAACATCATCATACATTGTTGCAATACCTTCAACAACAATGATTTTTTGAGCTTTAACATCAAATGCTTTTGGTACAGAAACGCCTGTCCCGTTTGGCAAATACATTGGAGCTTTGATGTCTAAGCCATCTGATAAATCCTCTAAATCAGAACGTAAAATATCTAATTGGAAACTTGTTGGAGCATCAACGTCATAACCATTGTCAGTTAAGTTGTCAAAGCTACCATATTTATTAATCAATGCAGAAATATCGTTAAAATAATTGTCTGTACTTAATACTGTAACAGGCATTGAAAGTTGTTCAATAACATTTTTGATTTCGTGGCAAATAGTTGATTTACCAGAAGCTGATTCGCCTGTAACACCAATCAAAAGTCTTTTTGCTGGTTTGTTGATTAGGCGTCTTGAAAACTTGTCAATAAAATCAGGGTTTACTTGGTTGATAATGGGGGTTTCTTGTTTTTTATCGTACAAGAAAATTTGTCTAAATTTTGTCTGTAAGTAGAACGCTAAGAGTTCTCTGCCTGACTTTGAGTTAAAATCTGGTTTGTAGATTTTATCGTTAGAATTTAATTCTTTTCCGATTGTTAACTGCTGCATATTCTGTTCCATATTTTTAGAGTATGAACAATATAATACATGAGAAAAAAGTTTTTTGCTAGTGGTTTTGAGAATTATTAATTTTTTTAACTTTAAAGACTTATATAAATTAAATTCTTGTTGTATAATGGTTGAGTAAGGGAAAAATTATTAAAATTTTTATATAAGGAGAGGGGTAAATATGCAAACATTAACCGCAACAGAAGGTTTGATTACTAAGGTTATTGGTCCAGTTATTGACGTGGAATTCCCGTCTGGGGATTTGCCAAGTATTTACACTGCGTTAAATATTTTCCAAGATGATGGAACAAAAGTTGTTGCAGAAGTTCAACAAATGTTAGGTTCTAATAAAGTTAGAACTGTTGCTATGTCTTCAACTGATGGTTTAAGACGTGGTATGAAAGTTATCAATACTAATGAACCTATAAAAATTCCTGTTGGAAAAGCTATTTTAGGCAGAATTTTGAACGTTACTGGTGATGCTGTTGATAATGCCGGTCCAGTTGAAACTGATACATATTTACCAATTCACAGAGAATCTCCAAAATTGGTTGACCAAAACACAGATATCGAAATCCTTGAAACTGGTATCAAGGCTATTGACTTGCTACAACCTTATCAAAAAGGTGGTAAAATCGGCTTGTTCGGTGGTGCTGGTGTTGGTAAAACTGTTTTAATTCAAGAGTTAATCCACAATATTGCAATGGCACATAATGGCGTGTCTGTATTTGGTGGTGTTGGAGAAAGAACTCGTGAAGGTAATGACCTTTGGAACGAATTTAAAGAAAGTGGAGTTTTAGACAAAGTTGGTCTGATTTATGGTCAGATGAACGAACCACCTGGAGCTCGTATGAGAGTTGGATTATCAGCTCTTACTGCGGCTGAGTATTTTAGAGATTTTTCTAAACAAGACGTGTTGTTATTTATTGACAATATTTTTAGGTTTACTCAGGCAGGTTCAGAAGTTTCAGCACTTTTGGGACGTGTTCCATCTGCGGTTGGTTATCAACCTACACTGGCGACAGAGATGGGTGAATTGCAAGAAAGAATTACATCTACAAAAGATGGTTCTATTACTTCAGTTCAGGCAATTTATGTTCCAGCAGATGACTTGACTGACCCAGCTCCTGCTACAACATTCTCACACTTAGATGCTTCAACTGTATTATCAAGAAATATCGCTTCTTTGGGTATTTATCCAGCGGTTGATCCTCTAGAATCAAGCTCAAGAGCATTAGACCCACATATTATCGGAGAAGAACATTATAACGTAACAAGAAAAGTTCTTGAAATTCTTCAAAAATACAAGGAATTGCAAGATATTATCGCAATTCTAGGTATGGATGAATTATCCGAAGAGGATAAGGAAACTGTAAACAGAGCAAGAAAAATTCAAAAATTCTTATCTCAACCATTCTTTGTTGCAGAACAATTCTCAGGTATTGATGGTAAATACGTGAAAATTGAAGATACAATCAGAGGCTTTAAGGAAATTATCGAAGGTAAGCACGATGATTTGCCAGAACAAGCTTTCTATATGGTTGGTACAATTGAAGAAGCTGTTGAAAAAGCAAAATCTATTGTTGAGGAATAATTTATGAAATTAAAAATTATCACACAAGAAAGAGTTGTTTTTGATCAAGATGTCGATGCTGTTTATTCAAAAGGGATAGACGGGGAGTTTGGTTTGTTAAAGGGTCACTTGCCGATGATGACTGCTTTGGATATTGGTGTAACTCGAGCTTATATTGGTGATGAGGTTAAAAAATTTACAACAATGGGCGGGATTTTGCAGTTTAAAGATGAGGAATGTTTAATTCTTACAACTTTGGCTGAACCTGGGGAAGAAATTGACGAAGCTCGTGCTCGCCAAGCGTTAGAACAAGCGAAATTAAGACTTAAAAACGCTCAAGCAAGAATGGATGCAAAACGTGCTGAAGCTGCGATTGCTCGTGCCGAAGCTCGTTTGAAAGCTCGTTTATCTGGTGAAAGTAACCTAAAAATGTGATAATTTTATCCATGTTATAATTAGTTTATGGAACTTAAGGAAATTTATCAAAAAGATTTGTGTGTTGGTTCGGGTTTGAGTTATCCGAGGATTTCCTTTGAAGTTTTTCCGCCTAAAGATGGTGATAGCTCCAAGCTATTTGAGGAATTGAGAGTTCTGAAAAGATTTAATCCAGCGTTAGTATCCTTAACTTATGGTGCTAATGGTGGAAATCGACAGTTTTCGTATGAACTTTTGCAGATGATTTTGGATTTGGAACTTAATGTAATGCCTCATTTTACTTGTGTTGGGGCGACTAAAGAAATTATTGAATTATATATTATGCAAATCGAAAATCTTGGTATCGAAAATATACTGGCTTTGCGTGGTGATTTGAGCGATGATGTTTCGATAAATGATTTTAAATATGCTTCTGATTTGGTTGATTTTATTCATCAGAAATCGACATTATCTATTGGGGTTGCTGGATATCCAGAGTGTCATATTGAGTGTGAAAATCTAGACAAAGATATTGATAATTTGAAGCGAAAAATAGATTTAGGTGCTAGTGCAATTTTTACTCAATTGTTTTTTGATAATGACAAGTTTTATTCTTATTGTGAAAAAGTGTGTAAAGCTGGGATTGAAGTCCCTATTATCCCTGGGATTATGCCAATAAGGAGTCTTAAACAGATTGAAAAAATGATTTCTATGACTCACGTTGAACTTCCAAAAACTTTGCGTGAAAGATTAGAAAAATATCCAAATGATGTTAAAAAAGTGGGTGTTGATTTTGCGATAGACCAATGTCAACAATTAATTGATTCTGAGGTTTGCGGGTTGCATTTCTTTACCCTAAATCATTCAGATCAGGTTTCAGAAATTTTAGGTGGATTGAATATAAGATAGGAGAATTATATGGAAAATTTAAACAAATATGTTGAGCACACTTTATTAAAACAAGACGCAACAAGAGCGGAGCTTATCAAATTGTTTGATGAAGCAAAACAATATAATTTTTTAGGGGTTTGCGTAAACCCTTGTTATGTACCTTTAGCTAAAGAAAATCTAAAAGATAGTGACGTTAAAATTGTTACTGTTATTGGTTTCCCTTTGGGTGCTAATACAACAGAAACAAAGATTTTTGAAACAATTAATGCTGTTCGAGATGGGGCGGATGAAATTGATATGGTAATTAACGTTACTAAATTGAAAGATAGAGAATTAGATTATATAGTTAATGAAATTTCTGGTATTAAAGCTGCGTGTCAAGGTAAAGCCTTAAAAGTTATTATTGAAACAGATTTATTAACTAAAGAAGAAGTTAAATTAGCTAGTGAATTATGTGTAAAAGGCGGAGCTGATTTTGTAAAAACTTCAACTGGCTTTGTAAAAGGTGGAGTTGGCGCTAAAGTTGAAGATGTTGAAATTATGTACAACACGGTAAAAGATGCTGGGCTTCAAGTTAAAGCATCAGGCGGAGTTAGAGATAAAGATGCTGCTATTGCAATGATTAAGGCTGGAGCATCTCGTCTTGGTACAAGTAGTGGTGTTAAGATTGTTTCTTAAAAACTAATCATTATAAGTCATGCTATAATGTAAGTGTAAAAATCAGAAAGGGTTAAATAAATGGGTGATGAGGACAAGCAGTTTGATGCCACCCCTCGGAAACTCGAGCAGGCAAGAAAAGAAGGACAGGTTGTTAAGTCAAAGGACTTTTCAACAGCTGTTTCGTTGCTAATTTTGTTTTCTGTGATTTTTGGTTTAGCACCTTTTATTTGGAACCAGATTGTACAAGTTTTTACGCTTTTATATGAACAAATTCCAAATGCTCATGTTGAAAAAATTGGTTATATGTATGTACTTTTAATTGCTGCTAAAGGTGCGGCATTGATTATTGGCCCTATTTTAGCAATAGCATGGTTTGTTGCAGTTATGGCCGATTTTATTCAAGTCGGGCCATTGATTGCAGTTGCTCCTCTTGTTCCAAAATTAGATAAACTTAACCCGACAAAGTATTTTAAAAATATTATCTCAATTAAAACGTTGTTTGAACTTTTTAAAAACATCGTTAAAGTTATTATCTTAGGCTATATTGGTTGGATGGTTTATAAAGACCATATTGAAACTATTTTGATGCTTGCATCTGTTGACAATAACTTTGCAGTAATGATTGAATTTGGGAAATTGATTACTGAATTTATTTTCAAGGCGTGTATTGCCTTTTTGGTTATTGCAGCGGCAGATTATGGGGTTACAAAGTGGAAATTCTTAAAAGACCAAAAGATGTCTTTTAAAGAGATAAAAGATGAATATAAAAACTCAGAAGGTGATCCAAATGTAAAAGCTCAACTTCGTCAACGACGTATGCAAATGCTTCAACAAGGGGCGATGGATGCGGTGCCAACTGCAGACTTTGTTGTAACTAACCCAACTCATGTGGCATGTGCTCTAAAATATGTTGCAGAAGAAATGGATTCTCCTATGCTTATTGCAAAAGGTACAGAGTTAATTGCGAAAAAAATCATAAGTATTGCAAAAGAACACAATGTTCCAGTTATTGAAAATCCACCAGTAGCAAGGGCTTTGTTTAAGATGGTTGATATTAATCAGTCAATTCCGCCAGAATTATATAAAGCAGTTGCAGAAATTTTGATGTTCGTTTATAAAATGAAAAATCCACCAAACAAACGACCACGAAATTGATAAACTTGTAGTATTATAGATGTGTAAAATTATGGCTAACGAAGATAAAAGAAATTTACAACATTATATAGACATCGTACAGAAGGTTGCGAGAGTAGAGCATAGACGTATTCCATCACACATGGTTGAATACGAAGAATTGCTGTCTATCGGTATTATCGCAATTCAAGTCATGATTAAAAATAAAACTCCAGAACAATTGGAGAAATATAATTCTGCATATATTGCAACTGCGGTTCGTTGGGCAATTCGTAATGAATTGAGAATAAGATATAAATGGTATTCTTTAAAACATAAATCGGAGGAAGAATACGATGAAGAGGAAGCAGTAGAAGGCATGGATATGAAACAGGCTAAGGTTCGTGAAGCGATTTACGAAACTATCCTGTCCATTGATGGTTTAGCTGCAGCTGCTAGTGATAACGATTCTCCATTTGATTTCGTTAAAGACCCTCACGCTATGCCTGATGAAAATGCAGAAATTTCAGAAATGGGTAAAATGATAAGAGCTGCAATTTCAAAACTTCCACCAAAAGAAAGAACTGTTGTGGAATATCGTTTTTATAGAAATATGCAGGTTAAAGATATCGCAACACAAATTGGTTTGTCACCTTCCCGTGTAACTCGTATTGTTCAGTCTTCTCTAAATACTGTTAGAGAATACCTAAACGCTCACGAACAATATGGTTATTAGGTCCTCGGCCGTACGGGGCAATATGTCACTGCTGGTTGGTAACATTTGAGAAACTAACGTATTTTTTTTGGTTATACGATTTGGATACGTTTGTCGTCAGTAATATCAATTGGCTGATCTAGTTTTTTGATATAATCTGCGGCTAAGACGTTTTTATCAACATTAAATTTTTGTAATACAAAGTTAGGGTTTTTGTTGCTTTCCAAGTATCCATCTCCGCCTGTTGCAAAGAAGTCATCTGCTGCTACTGTATATTTTTTGTCAGTACGTGGATTGTTTATATCAATTTTGTGGACTTGGTTATTCTTATCAATAAATTCAAGTTCTAACAATTCACCTTGTTTTGTTCCAGTGTATCTCATACCTGAAACAAGCAATAGACCTGGTTTATTTGATGCTCTAGAGAATGATGTTTTAAGACCATATTTAATTGCATCAACGATTTGTTTTTCGCTCAATTCTAAAATCATCATTTTGTTACCAAATGGTGAGATGTCTGTTAATAATCTTGTGTCAATTGGACCTTGAGAGAAGTAGCCTCTGATATTTGCAGCATTCAATAATGCGATATCTGTTCCAAGTTGGGTTCTCATTGCATCCGTAATT
Organism: bacterium; assembly: GCA_017626055.1. Taxonomy (GTDB): domain Bacteria; phylum Cyanobacteriota; class Vampirovibrionia; order Gastranaerophilales; family Gastranaerophilaceae; genus Zag111. The sequence goes on from JAGAJM010000006.1 coordinate 143,052, forward strand.
AAATTACTGTGAGGGTTGTTCTCAATAAGTCTATTTTCTGGAGGTGCAACTGCTGATCTTACTCTACCAACAACTTCTGGCTTACCTAAGATGTTTTCTACTGTATCTTTAATGAATAATGGTCTGTTGTAATCTCTGGTTTTGATAATATTATTTTGTGCTTTTTTAATTACACCATCTTGGTCAAATGAAACGTTTAAAATACCAAGATTTTCTCCGTCTTTACCTGCTTGAGTGATGATTACAGGTTCACCTGTTTTTGAATAAAATAAGTTTTCGCCTTCTGTGATACCTTTAATTAGGTTATGAGTATGTGCGCCAAAAATAATATCAATATCTTGTGAGTCTTTTGCTAATTGCTTATCTAATTGGTTCCCACCATGAGATAGAACAATAATGTGTTTTAGACCCTCTTCTTCTTTTAATCTTTTTGCTTCTGCTTGAACTCGTTTTATTGTTTCTTCTACATCATAAATTGTGAAATCTTTTAATGTATCATTTAGTTTTACACGTTCATGCATATCTGGTGGAGCAATACCAATAATACCATATCTAACGCCATCTTTTTCTGTAATCATAGATTTATGGATTTTGTTAGCAAGTGGAGAATTTGGATCAATATCAACGTTTGCCGCTAACATTTTGTAATTAGATTCGCTTAGGAATTTAGCAAATGTTTCAGGTTTTGTGATATCAAGTTCGTGGTTACCAAGGGCTGAAGCGATAAATCCGCTCCAGTTTAAGAATTGGCTTGCAACTGTATTAGGGATGATTTCTTCTCCTAAAATTATGTCACCTGATGATACTTTGAATTTTGAAACGCTATCACTTTCGCTGAAAAATTTTGATGCCATGACATTTGCAGGAGTGCTATCAAATTCTTTGGAAATGTTATAAATTCTTTCCATATTTGTCATTTTGCCGTGTACATCATTTATGTAAAACCAGCTTGTATGTGTTAATTTAGGCGCATTTTCAGAAGGATTATAAACAGAAACTGTCTCTTGTGGATAAATAGTTGCCGTATAGTTTGGGGTTGTATTATTTTGTTGAGAGACATTAGCAGGCACTGTTTGTGGTTGAGAGGTAATCGTGCCTGAATTATTAATTGCAGATTGATTAATGTTTGGTACGTTTATCATTGGTTTACCTTTTTACACTTCATTAGTATAAAATCTCCTCAAGATAAAAGTTGCTTAAAATAACGGAATTATTAACAAAATGTAATAAATTTATTATTACGCAGCAGAACGCATTTGTTTATACATCTCAATTCCTTCAACCCAATTTGGAACAATGTCTAAATCTGGTTGAACAATGTGTTGAGGAAGAGCTGCGTGGTGAATTTTTGGTAACAAATAATCTTCTGAATATTCGATTGCACGAGGAACACCATCATCTGTATCATTACAAATGAATGTCACTTTACCTTTGCTATCTGTTTTGTAATCAACAATTGTTATTTCATGACCATTTACAATGATGTTGTTGCTATCAGTTTGAGTATAACCGATAATTACAGTTTCACCTTCGTTTAGTGCTTCTAATAAATGACGTTTCATTGTGCCTAGGTCTGTTTCATATCCAATTAGACGAGCGTTTTCATCTACTGTTTGGTATGTTACTGATAAGATATTTTTGTTAAATACAACTGATTCTGTAAATGTCTTCTCAAATTCAATTAAACCTTTATCGTTTTGATTGAATTTACCTGTTCGCTTGTCAGTAATTGTGTTGTATGATTGTTGAGAACCAACTTGCATAAATGTTGATTGCATTAAAACATCAAGTGGAGTTCTTTCATAAGAATCTTTATGGGTTGTTTGAATTTGAGCTCTTAAAATTGCATTTTTATCTGGTGCAAATTTTAAAGTTGCTTTATGGAAATTGCCGTCCCAAGGTGTTTCAAAAGCGTTTAACAACCAAACCGCATTAAGTGCTTCGTCTGTTAAGTTTTTCATGTCTAGTTGTTTAGTTACAGACATTTTTGGAGAACTTAATTCTTGTGCAAATCTTGCAAATTCTGCTGGTAGTTGTTTTGCTAATTTGAATTCTGTACTAGCTGCAACGCAAGTCCCAGAATGCTTAACATCAATATCTCTTGTTGCTTGTTGTATTTCAATTAAGTTTGTCTTACCTTCGGTATTAGCTTTTATAACCGCATCTCTGTATTCAGCTGGGATGTCCCCAAACTGTTGAGTAATTAAGTAAGGATATGCGATTGTTGCTAGTGTGTCTCGAAGCATTGTGGTTGCATTTAATCCTTCAGCTCTCGGTTCTGTAATCATTTTGTGTAAGCTATCTAGGACTGTACTTCTATCATCAGATTCTGCGTTTAGTAGTACGCCTGTTTTTAATAAATTCTCAGCAATTTTTCTTCCGTTTTTATCCAATTGTGATAAAACTGCTGCATATTTAGCTTTTTCTTCTTTGCTTGACAGAGTTGTTCTGATAGAAATATTATTATTTGTTTGTGGAGTTTTTGCACTAGAAGAAGCAGTGAAAGATGGTTGTGTAACTGTTTGATTTACATTCTGAGTGTTCACAGTGTTCTTTACGCTGCAAATTGTGTTATAATTATATTGTTGGATACGAGAATTTACGTTTTCTACCATGATAACTCCACATCTATAATAAAAACTGAAAATATAAAAAATTGCTAAATGTGTAAATAAATATTAAAGAAGGTATCATTGAAAAGCTCAAAAGTCAAACCATTAACAAAAGATCAACTTATAATTTCAATTGACAGATTAACTAGGTTTAAAAATACGGAAGTTAAATACTTGAGAGTCTTTTTTGATATTTTAACTAATAATTTGATAATCCCAAAATTTAAAAAATCAGATTTAGAGTCTATGGATTATAGCGAATTAAAGACTTGGGCTGAGTATATAATTAATTATTCTTTAGAGCAATTGGGTTGTAAGCTAGATAAGGACTATTCACTTAATCAGAAACTTTTTGATTATGAAAAAGCTGTTTTTAAATGTGATGCTAATGTCCAAAAACTTTTGAAAAACAAAATTAATTATAAAGCATTTTTATCATTTATTAGTGAGGCTTCTCCAAAAAATTTGAAGTGGTTGAAAGCTATGTCTATGGTTGAAGATATTGATGTAATTAGACAACAACAGTCTTTACGTTTTCCTATAAGAATGGTTGTTATAGCTGAAGGTGCAACCGAAGAAACTTTGCTCCCAGAATTTGCTAAACGTTGTGGTTATGACTTTGATAAAGAAGGGGTGTATGTACTATCGGCGGGTGGTAAAAACCAAGTTGTTAAACTGTTTTATCAACTTGTGGAGACTCTTAAACTTCCAATATTTGTGCTTTTAGATAAAGATGCGAAAGATAATTTAGAAGAAATTAAACCGAAACTTCGCACGTATGATAAAATACATTTGCTTGCATGTGGTGAGTTTGAGGATTTACTGCCTTTAGATTTGGTTAAAAGGACTTTAGAATATGAGTTGAGTAATATCTCAATCTTAGAAAAAGAAATGTTTGAATCCGATGAACCTCGTGTCAAAATCCTTGAAGAAGTTTTTAAAACTCGAGGCATGCACGAATTTAAAAAAGTTGAATTTGCTCAGATGATTAAAAATAATATAAAATCAGAAGAGGATATATCGGCTGAAATTGTTGAAATAATTGACGAAATTCGCTCTGTGCCAATTTTTAATACATAATTAAAAATTTTTAAATCAAATAGTTGACATTTAATTTTGTTCAAGTTAGAATAAGTTTCGTAAGCCGATTGGCACTAGCCCCCATCGTCTAGAGGCCTAGGACAACACCCTTTCACGGTGTAGACAGCGATTCGAATTCGCTTGGGGGTACCATTTAAAACAACAGGAACCGCAAAGGTTCCTTTTTTAATGCAAATTTTACCTAATAAAAAAGCACCTATTGTTAGGTGCCTTTTTTATTATTACCATTTGTTTAATAATGTTTTTGCTTTTGGTATTAAACTCTCTTTGGTTCTTACTTTGTAATATTTTCTGGTTTGTGGGTTTATTATACAATAACCTTTATTACATTTTTTGTACAACCAAGTGTCAATACATACTTCATTTTTGCAATTTGCATCAAGTTCTAGGCTTCTAATACTTGATGAACCATCTGCCAAACGTTTGATGTCTGGGTATAACACAAATCGACTTCCTAATTGTCCTTTGTTTTTTTCGAATCTGTTTTCAATATATTTTCTATTGTTAGCCGATAATTTATTATCTGGGCGTAACCAGTAAATTATATTCTTATTAGAAGTGATAAAGTTTGCGTGGTTATCAGTTATGTCTGTTTGCTCAAAATATTCTTCAGGAATTGTTAATTCTAGAGAACTTATCAATTGGTGGTTTTGGATAGAAAAATCAGTTTCTTCTGGGCGTTGAATATATTCAACGATGAATGGTGCAAATACTACTGCAACGAAAAATGCAAGTGCACCCCAAACTTTAACCCATTGCTGTTGTGCCTTATGGAAATCAGTTTCATCTTTGTATTCAACTTCTTCCCATGCCCATTGGTTTCCGTTAATACCTGCCCATAAACTCATTACAACGCAAACGACAATACCATATGGGATTAACATTAAGGCTGGGATTGTTAAAAGTGCCCATTTTTTATATCTTATACCCCAAATCCAGTTGCACAAACATGCACCCCAGTTGAAGTTTTTTGTGATGCTATATGGAGCCTGCTCACCCATACCTGAATTGTTTTCACGTTTATCTATTCGAACTCGTTTTTGTTCTTTTTGTTCGACAATAATTTTGTCTTGTTTTCCAGGCATATCTACAAGAAATGTTTCTTCTCGTTTATTGTCCTGGTGTCCAAAATAATTATTTTCTGAATCAGTCATTTTTTATCTCTCTCTTCTTTTCTATTATAGTATATTTTTTAAAATATTGCACATTTTGTTACATTATGTTTTCAAAGTTCTTGCATTTTTATTTATATTGTGTTATTTTTACACTTGTAACTATAAATGAGGTAATAATTTATGTTTATAATCCGACGCAATAAACGTTTTTCGAAAGGCTTGTTTTAAAAACAGGACGTTTAGCGTGTTGGAAAAAGTTTTAAAACAGAGCCTAAAAAAATAAAAGGCTCTGTTTTTATTTGTAACAAATGTAAATAAATAATTGTTAAATAAGCAATTAATTTTAGTTAGTAGGTTTATAAGGAACGTGAAGGTTAATATTATGAAAAATCAAAATAATTCTCGAAAGCGCTCAACTGTTAAAGCGAATGCCCCAATCGTGAAATTGATGAATTTAATCTGGGGCTTGTAATACACAAGTTGAGGCGGAGTTTTGCGCTCCGTAGAAGGAATAAGGAAAAATGATACAACAAGTAACTGTAAGTACAGCAAGTAAAATATATTCAGTATTAGGTAATAATAGTTCACTAGTCCCTTTAGCAATGAAAGATATTGCTAATAGTTGCGGTTTAACAGCAGCTTCTTATATGGCAGGGGATTCACACGAAGGAAAAGATAGATTTATTGACGAATTTGGAACACAAGCAATTTGGCTTTTCGGTATTCCAGTTTATAAAAAGGCTTTAGATCTTGCAATGTTCAAACCAATGGGGTTTGATCCAAAAGTTGACGCAAGAATTCTTAAAAAACAAGATATTTTAAAAGCTGCTCAAGAGTTTGCAGCTAACGATGAAATTCTAAAAGGATTGACAAAAGTTGCGGCAAATCAGTCAAAATATAAATATATGACTATTGCGAAATTCGCAGCATCAACACTTTTGACTTGTGCTTCATATTTTGGTTTGACAAAATTTAGACATAAATACACTGAAAATCAAATTAAAAAAGAGTATTTTGAAAAACAACAACAAAAAGGTAAAGATGTTTCGTTTATGGATGGCGCAAACTCAGGTGCAAACATCCCGTTCTCATCTGCTTTTGCTGATGTTCATAGAAAGAATAATAAAAATGTAACTTTCACAGGAGGAGTGCAAGACTTTATATTCGACCCAGTTAAAAACCTAATGCTTGTTGATGCAACAATTACAGGCGAAAGACTTTCTCATTCAAGAAACCCACAAGATTTCTTTGGTTATGTAATCAAAGAAGGTAGTTTCTGGGCATTTATGTATTTAGCTGGTCCAATGATTTCCAAGGCATTAGAAAAAAGAGCCGATGCAAAAGGAACATCAATTGATTTAGATGCTAGAGTTATAGAATCTCCAATGTTGAAAAATGCTATTGCAGATGGTTCTATTAAATCTCACCTTGAGGCGTTTAAAGCCGCAGATGTATCTGATGTTAATATTTACAAATATGCTGTAAATCCAAAAACTAACAACTTACTTGTTGAATTTGCAAAAATGTCAGATATTATTGAAGTTGTTGATAAAAAAGCTAAAGTTCAAATCGCTGATACAAGAAGATATATCGATTTAGGTGATTTGAGAGGTGTTGCTTCTAAAGTAGAAAAACTTCTTACTCAATTTGAAGGTTCTGGTGAATCAATTGATGTGTTTATGGATGTCATAAGAAAGGCGAAAAGAAGTGCAATCAGAACAAATATTGGTTCATGTATTGGAGCTTTAGGTGTTCTTGCTCCAGCAATTATGCTCATTTCAAGAAAATTAAGCCCAGATTCTGAATATCAAGTGAAAAAAGATGTAGAGGCAAAGTTGGCAAAAGAACAAAGACTTGATACAAAAGGTTTAAGAGTAAATGCTTAAATACTTGACAAATTTATAAAAATCAGATAAAATGATAATAGTTATCACTTTAGGAAGGATTTTATGAATTATTCAAAACAAAGAGAAAAAATTTTAGATGTTTTATCTAATAATGCTGTTCATCCAACGGCTGAAACTTTGTTGGAATTACTAAAGTCTGAAAATGCTAATATTGGTTTTACGACCTTGTATCGTAACTTAAATAAATTAGCACAAGCGGGTATAATCAAAAAAATTGATGGGTTAGAGTCATCAGCTCATTTTGATCATAATACTTTTGAGCATTATCATTTTATTTGTGAAGAATGTGGAAAAGTTTTTGATATCCCAGCTAATGTAGCTCCAGATTTGGTAAAAAATACCCAGTCGGCTACTGGCTTTGATATTGCTGGACACGATATTGTGTTCCATGGTATATGTATAGAATGTAAACAAAAGAAAGGACAATAAATTATGGAAAAATGGATTTGTGAAGTTTGTGGATATGAATATGATCCAGCAGAAAATGATGGTGTAGCATTTGAAAATCTTCCAGAAGATTATGTATGCCCATTGTGTGGTGTTGGTAAAGATCAATTCAGACAAGCATAACAAGGATGACAAATATAAAAGACCGGTAACAATTTCGTTATCGGTCTTTTGTGTATTATAATATCCTTATGGAAAAGGAATTGATTGCGTATTTTGAAAATTTGGGATTAGATGTTCATACATCTACTAAGGCTCGTGGGCATCAGGGCTTTTTCTTACGTAAGCGTATTGATATTTCTAAAAACATTTCAAAAGATAGGGTAGTTCCAACATTGGTGCATGAATTTGCTCATTATGTTCATTCTGTTATTGAACCTCGGATGGAAAAAACAGGTGGAACTTTGGAGTTTATTTTTAATGATGAATATGTTGAAATATATGAAAAAGAATTGTTGAAAGTTACGGATTTTGTGGATAAAAACTCTCGTTGTGAAAAATTAGAGCATCATAAGAAACTTATTAAATCAAAAATTATAGAATATGAAAATATAATCAAGGCTCGTTATCCAAAATTTATGCGCTCTAAAAAATTTAAAGAGTTTGATAAATATATTAAAGGTTCTAAGGCAAAATATTTATTAAAACATGATAGAGTGAAATTGATTTCTGGGATTTTATTTAGAAAGATTGAAGTTTATACTATTGATAATATTGAAAAAGATTTTGCTGAGATGCCAAAAGAATTTGCGGCATATATTCGTTTGAAGTCTTGTCAGAAACGTCAATCAAGGGTATCTGCTCGTATAAATAAATTAAAAAAATATTATGCAAAACCAACAGAATTGTTTGCTAGATTTATTGAGGGGCTATACTTAGACCCTAATAGAGTCAGAAGCGTAGCCCCTCACTGTTATAAAAGATTTTATGAACTTCTTGAAGATGATTATTATCCTCATCTTGGAAGAATTTTTGAGATATTACAGACCTGTAAGTAATCCAAAAAGTTTTCTTACGTATGAATACTTAGTTTGGTCGATTTCTGAATATCGTCTTTCTTGTTCTGCTAATTCACAACCAACTTGTTTGTAAACGTGGCGAAGAATATCCGCATCTCTTTCTGTATTAGAGTCGTATTCTTCTCTGATTTTTACAAGCTCTGCGTTATCTAGGAATTTTCCTCCACAATTATAGCAATCATCCATTTGGATTTCTTGTTTAATGCTTGAATGATTTTTAACCATTATTCCGCCACAGTTTGGGCAGTGTCTTGTTTGAGTTTCGTCAACTTTAACAAATGTTTTACCTTCAAGTTTTTCTAAGATTTTTGAAATGTCTTCGTTTTGTTCGTCAAATTCTTTAAACTCTCTGTTGTCAAAATAAATACCACCACAACCTTCAGTACAAATATCAAGATTTATTCCTTCTGATGGTATGAAAACCTTTTCCATAAGTTTGCCACAAGCTGGGCATGTTAGTGTTTTTTGTGTGTCAGCCATTCGTTTTGCCTTTCTTTATTTGTTCATATCTTTAATTTAGCATTTATTGTGTTTTTTTCATCGTACAAGTACATTATTTTAGCTGAAAATATTATAAAAACCTTTGTGTTATTTAAAAAAATAGTGTACAATATAGTAAAGGGTAAAAATATGGCAAAGAGTGTTTTAAAAATAGAAGAGGCAGAAAATATAATTCGTGAAGTTCTTAGTGCTATTGATGAGAAAGATTATTCAAAAGCGAGAACTGAAGTAACTAGAGCTTATGAGGCTTTTAAAGGAAATTCTTTTAATGAAGGGATTTCATTGTGTTTGAGCCTGATTTCGTTTTTAGATTATTCTGAAGATAAAAATGCTTATGAGAGTGCTACAAAGTTGTTACACGATGCAAATTTTATGGCACAAAGAGCAAACAGTGATACTGCAATTCTAATAAATGAATTAGTATTAGGGAATTTGAATTTTTCTGAGGGTAATCGCGAAGTTGCGCTAATTCATTATAATAATGCTTTGAAGCTTTCAGTTATTGAAGATAAGTATTTGCTTGCTGACACTATAAATACTCGTATTCGTCAGTTGCAAAATAATATGGATTATTCTTTGCCTACAAAAAGTGACCCTCTTGTTTCGTTGGTGAAAATTAGTCGTTCAATTACTGCATTGACAGATATTGACGAGCTTTTAAGAGTAATTGCAGAAGAAACAAAAAACGCAATCCAAGCTGATAGATGTACTGTTTTCTTGTGGGATAAAGATTCAGATGAATTGTGGTCGAAAGTTGCATTAGGGTTGGATTCAAGTAAAGAAATCAGATTCCCTGCTGATAAAGGTTTGGCAGGTTATGTTGTTAAAACAGGAGAATCTTTAAATATTGTTGATGCTTATAATGATTCAAGGTTTAACCCAGAAGTTGACTTAAAGACTGGTTATAGAACAAAAACTATTTTGTGTATGCCGATTACTAATAATAATCGAGAAATTATTGGTGCGTTCCAAGTTTTGAATAAAATTGATGGTGTATTTACCAAAAATGACGAAGATTTATTAGTTGCAATTGGAGGTAGCGCTAGTATTGCCCTAGAAAATGCACAATTATTTGATAAGCAGTTGCAAATGTATCATGAACAAAAATTGTTATTCGATAGTTTTATAGATACGTTGGCGATTGCAGTTGATGCTCGTGACAAGATTACCGCAGGTCATTCAACTCGTGTTCGCTTGTATTCGACACTATTAGCACAAGAGATTGATATGGCTCCAAAAGATGTTGCATTATTAGAAAAAGCAGCTATTTTACATGATATTGGTAAGATTGGTATTAGAGATTCTGTTTTACAAAAGGACGGAAAACTTACTGATGAGGAGTATAAACATATTCAAGAGCACGTTAGAATTACGCATAATATCTTGAATAGAATTTATATGTCCCAAGATTTTAGAATTATTACTGAAATGGCGTGTTCACACCATGAAAAATGGGATGGTTCTGGTTATTACAGACACTTAAAAGGTGAAGAAATTACTTTAGGTGGTAGAATTTTGGCGGTTGCTGACGTGTTTGATGCGATTACTTCAAGACGTCATTATCGTGACAAAATGCCGATTGTAAATGTTATCAATATTTTGATTAAGGATTCTGGTTCACACTTTGATAAATCACTTGTTGATACATTCTTGAATATTTCATTGAATAAGATTATTAGAGGTTTCTTATCAGAATCCAATGGCAAAATGAAACCTGAAGATGAAAATGTTTTAAGTCAGTATGATTTGTTAGATATTCATAGAATCGGCACAAAAGAAGAAAGAACAGTGGATGAACAACGAATTTTTGACTTGTTTAACGTATATTACACTGGAAAATTTGAAGAAGAAGGGGGAGCTCAAGAATAATGAATTCAAAGATTATCCTCACATCTTTAATCTTGACAAGTTTTACTGTGAATTCCGCAGTAGCATTTGATTTGGGTAACCTTAAACCTGTAAATCCGCTTGATAATAATCCGACTACATACCAAGAAGTTGTAAACCAACCATCATATGAATTAAAAGAGTTAAAACGTGGCACATTAACCCGTAACGCAATTAAAAATCAATACACAATTGCGATGAATAAGTTTATGCAAGCAAATGTTCGTTCTTCTTATCGTGATTTTAAGATGCTTATTGATAACGTTGTGCCAAATGACTATATTTATATGCGTTTAACTCAAGAGATGGCAGCAATTGGATTTTTCTCGCTTGCAGAATTATCTATTTCAAAAATTCAAGATAGTCAATTATCATCACTGATAGAAGAAGATGTTAAAAATTACTACTTCCCGAATTTTACATTGACCCACAAAGATCAAATGTATTTGGCAGAAATGTTTTCTAATATTATTTATAACGACCAAAGTCGTGAGGCTACAAGTGAGTTGATTAAACAGACATCTTTATTGTCAGATTCAGATTATGCGAATTACCTTGTTGCGTTTGGTAGTATGAAAAGTGGAGATATAAAACAAGCTATCAATTCAATTGATGCAGCGATTTCTAAAAATCCAAAAAATATAAATTATAAGAGATTGAAGGCTGAAATCTATTCACTTTCTGAAAAACCTCAAGTTGCAACAAAATATCTGAATAATTTGAATTCTGAAAATATCAATACTGTAATCTTTGATAAACAACTACATTCATCTGGTCAGTATATTCTTTATAAGGCTGCGAAAAATGATTATTGGAAAAAATATCATTTAGCTTATTACTATTATGATGAAGGTGAATTGAACAAAGCTATTAGGGTGCTTCAAACATCGATTTCTACAAAGAAAAATATAAATAAAGAAGTTTATGCTCTTACAGCTAAAGTTTATTATGATATGAAAGAATTTGAAAAAGCTCAAGACTATGCTCTAAAAGCTATTGATATTGACGCAACTCATCCAGAGGCATTGATTGTTCTTGGGGATATCGCTCAAAGAAATGCTGATTTAAAACTTGCAGAAAGTTATTATAAAAAAGCCGTTTCTAAAGATTCCACACATAATGCCCAAATTCGTTTGGCTCAAGTGTATGAAAAAACTGACAATGTAAAAAAAGCAAAAGAACTTTATTCAAAAGTGTTGAAAGTAAGTTCAAAAGCATACGAAGCATATTATCAAATGGCTTTGTTAGAAAAAGATAGAGAACTTGCATACCTAAAGAAAACAATTGCAATTAATCCTAATTTTAAAGATGGTTGGATTGATTTGGCTCGTTTGGAAATAGATAAGGAATCTTACGATCAAGCCTTAACTTATCTTGGGGTTGCTAAATATATTGATGATAGTGATTACAGATATTATTATTATTTAGGTTTGGTTTTAAAAAATAAAGGTTTAATAGCTGAAGCTGATAAAAATTTTGAAAAAAGTTTGAACTTAAATCCTAATTACGACTTAGCAAAAGAGGAATTGAAGATATGAAGAAAAATATTTTAATTGTTGAAGATCACGAATTAACAAGATTTGGATTAAAGACAACATTTGAAGATGTAGATTTTGTTGATGTTATATATGAAGCAGCTTCGGCTGAAGATGCTTTGGAAATTTTTAAGAATAATCCAGTCGATATTGTGATTATGGATTTAGGTTTACCTAATATGAATGGTATTGATGCAACTCAAGCTATTCATGAAATGAATAAGGAAACTAAAATTATTATTTTAACATCTCACAATGATGAAAGAGAAGTTTTGAATAGTTTAAAAGCTGGAGCAAATGCTTATTGTTCAAAGGAAATAAATTTACAACGTTTGGTTCAAGTTGTTCAATCTGTTGCTGATGGTGCTGCTTGGTTTGACCCAAGTATTGCGCATATCGTACTTCAAGCATCTGCAAAATCGGAAGTTGGCGAGCCTGCGGTAAATTACAAAGATTATGATTTAACTGCACGTGAAGCTCAAATTTTGAAATTGATGACTGAAGGTTTTAGCAATATGGAAATCGCTCAACATCTTGTGATTAGTGTAAATACAACTAAAGCTCATGTTGCTAGTATTTTACAAAAATTAGAAGTTGATGATAGATTGCAGGCAGCGTTAAAAGCTCTAAAATATAAAATTGTGTAATAACATAAAGGGTTCATTATGCCTAAATTAACTAAAATATTATTAGTTGATGAAAATCCATCTTATCTAGTGGATGTTTTGCCAGTTTGTGGGTATGACGTCAGTACAGTAACCGATGGAGAGCAAGCGTTAAAGGTCTTAAATTCTAGTAAAATTTTTGATTTAGTCTTACTTGAAGTTACCTTGCCAAAAATTAGCGGATTTGAAGTTTTAAAAAGAATTCGCTCAGAAGTTCCAAATAAAGATATTCCCGTAGTTTTGGTTTCAGAAATTAGTGATGAACAAAAAATTATTGCAGGACTTAATTTAGGGGCAGATGATTATGTCGTAAAACCATATGTTTTACCAATTTTAATTGCAAGAATGGAAGCTGTCTTTAGACGTTCAAAACGCTCTGAAGATAAGGGTTCTAATAAAAATGTAACAATAGGTCAAAATAATCAAAAATTATCCTTGACTAAGAGGGAAAAAGATGTTTTATTATTAGTTACAAAGGGTGAGAGCAACAAGTCTATCGCTGATAAACTTGTGCTAAGTGAAATTACTGTAAAAAGTCATTTGAACAGTATTTTTAAGAAATTACATGTTACCAACCGCACCCAAGCCGTATTGCGTGCAATACAATTGAATTTAGTAGGAAAATAAATAGATTTTAAGGAGATATGAATGTTAGATTATACTAAAGAAGAATTATTATCTTTGATTGAAAATACCCCAGAACGCTTTAATGAGTGGAAAAAAGATAGAGATGATGTTGACCTAAGTGAAGTTGATTTTTCAAATATGGTTATTAAAGAAGTTGATTTTTCTGATGTAGATTTGAATTCAAGTTCATTCTCTGATTGTAATTTATCATTGGTAAGTTTTTATGGTGCAGATTTAACTGCGGTAGATTTTACTAGAGCAGTTGTTACTGAATGTGATTTTTCAGAAAGTATTTTAACTGGTGCAGATTGCTCATATGCTGAAATGACTTATTGTAATTTTACAGATTGTGATATGGCTGGAACTGTTTTATCTGAAACAAATTTAACAAGTTCTGATTTAACTGCTGCTGAAAATCTAAACTCAGCTCGTTATGATAATGATACAATTTGGCCAGATGATGATATGCTTCCAGAAGGCTTTGACATGGCTTGTAGTGATGATTTATCTTCTTTAAAAGATGATGAAGATTCTATGGTTGAAGATTACTAGGGGGTATATGATGATTAAAGTTGCAGTTTGTGGTGCTTATGGCAAAATGGGACAAGAAGTTTGTGCTGCTGTCGAAGCTGATGAAATGACTTCTCTTGTTGCAAAAATTGATATCCAAGGAGATGCTTATCGCTCAATTGAAGAAGCTAAAAATGCTTGTGATATTGATGTTCTAGTTGATTTTACCCAGCCAAAATCTATTTATGAAAATGCAAAATTTTGTATAAAAAATGGTATTAAAATCGTTATTGGGACAACTGGTTTGTCGGAAGATGAGATTGCAGAATTGAAAAAACTTTCAGCTGAAAATAATACTGGTTGTTTGATTGCTCCAAACTTCTCAACAGGTGCGGTTTTGATGATGATGTTTTCTCAAATGGCTGCAAAATATTTTGATAATGCAGAAATTATTGAGCTTCACCATAACCAAAAGAAAGATGCTCCGTCAGGTACTGCAATTAAAACCGCATTGATGATGTCTGAAGCAAAAGAAACGTTTAAAAAAGGTAATTGCCCTGAAACTGAAACTATTGAAGGTTCTCGTGGTGGGACTTCTTATTCAGATATTCAAATTCATTCTGTTCGTATGCCAGGGTATATCGCTTCTCAAGAGGTTATTTTTGGTTCTTCTGGTCAGATTTTTAAAATTAGACACGATTCAATGGATCGAAAATGTTATATGGGCGGAGTGTTAATGGCAGTTAAACACGTAAACGAAAAGAATGATTTTGTTTATGGTTTAGAAAATATAATGCAATAAAAAGGGCGAAAGCCCTTTTTTAGTCCAAAAAAAAGCCCCGCAGGTTGCGGGGAAAAATCTGTCTAGGAATTAGGAATAGGATAATGTTCTCTCTTTTTTATTTACTTAAACGGAATTTGAAATCTCTCTTTTAATATCTCTCGTGTTTATTTAATGTTTACATATATATAAAGTATATACTTTTTATACAATTTCAGAGTTTATAAATTCTGTTACAATTCGTAATATTTACTAATAATGTAGCAAGAAATAATATTTATATGAATTATAGTTGTGTGTATTAAATTTAAAGGAGTTTTCTTGATGGAAGTTAGAAACAATTGTTCACCAGCGTTTACAGGTATTGTATTAAAGTCTGATTTGAATAGAGTTCAACGCAATATTAGTCATTGCATTTCTGATATGTTAGATTACACTGATGAATATGTGAAACTTAGAGATAATGTTGATGTGTATTTTCTACCTGGGAAATCTGAAAAATCTGTAATTGTTAAATTTATGGATTCCTTCAGCGATATGTTTTTCAAAAAAGGTGATGATCATGTGCAAACATCAATCGAGGTTAGTAGAAATTACTCTAAAGCGGTAGATAATATTCGTGGTAAATTAAAAGGTATTGAAGAAGGTAAGTTTGAACTTCCAGCATATGATGAAACTAAATTTCTAGCTCACGATACAGATTTAGCAAAACTTGATCCTGATGCTTATGCAGATTTGGTAGAAGATGTAGAAGCAGTTGCACCTAAAATTGGTAAAGAAGCTGCTGAATCTTTAGCGGTGGATTCATATCAACGATATAAAAAAGTAAATCCACGTACTGAAGTTTAGTTAATAAAATAAAAAAAGAGGAACCCATTTGGTTCCTCTTTTTTTATTGTGCAAAAATTTATTTGATTGCAAAAGTCATATCAGCTTCAACACAAACTTTTCCGTCAACTGTACCAACGCCGTGAGCTTTGCATACAGGACCTTTTAATTTTGTTAATTCAACTGACATTTCAAATCTATCACCAGGTCTTACGATGTTTTTGAATCTAGCGTTTTCAACACCTGCGTATAGCGCTAATTTACCTTCAAATTGAGGTAATGTTAACAAAATTGGAGCTGCACATTGAGCCATAGCTTCAAGTTGTAATACCCCAGGCATAATTGGGTTATTTGGGAAGTGTCCTTGGAAAAATTCTTCGTTCATTGTTAGGTTTTTATAGCCTTTTGAATATTCACCAGGTACACATTCTGTGATTTTGTCAACTAATAAGAAAGGGTATCTGTGAGGTAACATTTCCATAATTTGCATTATGTCAAAACTTAGAATATTTTTTTCTTCTGACATTTTTCTCTCCTTATATTTCTATCAATTTATCTTTTAACATTTTTGCTACTTTAACATGAACCGCGTGTCCTGCTTCTTTTGCTAAGATTTGGCATCTTAGGTTTAGAGGGTTCACGCCTGTTAAGTATAAGTCGCCGATTAAATCAAGCATTTTGTGTTTTATTTGTTCGTGTTCTGAACGTAATTCTGTTGTATAACCGCCGTCATCTGTTAAACCAACAGTGTTTTCTTGAGTTACGCCTTGAGCAAAGCCTAGCATTTGATATTTTTTCAAATCTTTGTAAAAACCAAATGTTCTTGCTTCGATAATTTCATATTTATTTTTAGGGTTGAAATTAACAAAGCGTCTTGTCAAATCTGGGTGGTCGTAATTAACCGCATATGACATGAATAAATTGTCACTTGGTAAAATTACAAGGCTTGTTTTTCCGTTTATGTAATAAACTGGTTCAGATACTGTGTAAAATTGGTCTTTTGCAAAGAAAGGTTTGTCTGTTCCAGCTTCCTTGATTGCCTCAACCCATTGCAATGCACTACCATCTAAGATAGGTACTTCTTCTTCTGTCATACAAATATCAACAGAATCTATATGACAAAAAGCCAAAGCTGCTGATAAATGTTCTGTAAGCATAGCACGAGCTTTTTTTGTACCTAGGACAACACAATGATCAGTTGATACCACATTATCAACATCTGCAGTGAAGGAATCTTTATCCTTTACGAAGTATCTTATTTGTCCAGAATTTGATGGGAATAAAGTAACTTCGCAAGGTTTATTTTTCATTAAGCCGTTTCCGACAAGTTTAACTTCTTTCTTTAGCGTTACCATTTGTTATTAGTCCTCTTGATGTGCTTCTTCGAAAGATTTTAGCATTGGTTCAAATTTTCTGAACTTAGCAAAGATTTCCTGAGCATCTTTCATTGTTTTTAGTTGTTTGATGAAATCTTTTCTTGGAACTGCTGGAATACCAACAATGATTGATTTAGCTGGGAATGATTTTGTTACACCAGCTTTTGCGGTAATGATTGTATCAGAACCAATTTCGATGTGATCAGCTAAACCAGCTTGACCTGCGATTACTACTCTGTCACCGATTACGCAACTTCCTGCAATACCTACTTGAGAAACGATTAAACAACCTTTTCCGATACGGCAGTTATGACCAATCATAACTAAGTCATCGATTTTTGTATTGTCGCCAATAACAGTGTTTTCAATAGTACCTCTGTCAATAGCTGTATTAGCACCGATTTCAACGTTATTGCCAATTATAACTGAACCTATTGATGGAATTTTGAAAATAACTTGTTCAACGTCCCCTTCTTTAATTTCACCATCTTGTCTAGCTTGTTCGATGTTGTTAGGGTTTTCAGTTACAAAGCTGAAACCATCCGCACCTAAAGATACGCCATGTTGAAGAATTACATCGTTACCGATTTGAACTCTGTCACCAACGTTTACTCCTGGGTGGAAGAAACAGTTATTACCGATTTTTACGTTACTTCCGATATAAGAATTTGCTAGAATTTTTGTATTATCACCGATTATAGCATTTGGAGAAACTACAACATTTGGTCCGATACATACGTTTTGACCTAATTTTGCAGTTGGGTCAACAGTTGCCGTTGGGTGAATATCTTTATTTACAACAGGTGGAACGTAGAATAAGTTTAATAATTTCATCATTGCAAGTCTAGGTCTTTCAACTTCAATTGTAGTGAAACCATCGATTTGAACTCCTAATGGAACTAAAGCTGCTTTAGCTTTTGAGTTTGTAAGATTTGCGATTTCTTCTTCGCCTAAAGCTAATGCTAATGTGTTTTCATCACTTAGTAATGGTGGAGCAATTTGTGTAATAGCAGGACTTTCAGCCTTTGTTAGCATACCGCCTACAATTTGTGTGATTTCTTCTACTGTAAATGATCTCATTCTACCTTCTCCTTATATTTAATTTAATTTTCTTTCATTTTAGCAATTGTTGAAGTTGTTGATTTTCCTTCAACAAAAGTTATAAACTCAACTCTTGTATTATTTTTTTTCATTATATCTGCTTCTGGCAAAGTTTCCATTGTGTAATCTGCACCTTTTGTATAAACATCTGGTTTGATTTCATCTAGAAGTAATGCTGGACTATCTTCGTCAAACATTACAACATAATCTACGCAAGATAATGCACATAAAATCTCTGCTCTATCGTCTTGGTTATTTATTGGACGAGTTGGGCCTTTTATTGAGCGAACAGATTTGTCAGAATTTAGTAAAACAATACTGTAATCAGCGAAAGATTTTGTTTTTTGCAAATATCTAACGTGTCCAACGTGCAAGATATCAAAACAACCATTAGTTGTTACCACTGTTTTACCACTTTTGTGCAGTTTTTCGACAAAGTCTGCTACGTTTTCTCTTCTAAGAACTTGTCCCATAAAATATACCCTCTAATACCCTAATTATATAATAAACACTACTAATTTAACCCATTTATTAACAAAAAGTAATAAAAATCCCCCTAATATTTAGGAGGATTTTTATTAAATGTTATTTCTTAAATTTTCAATTACTCTAGTTTTTGGATTGACAAAGCCTCTTAAAAATTTTGGGAGCTTCAATCTTACAGGTTTTTCGTTTTCGTAATTAGAGCAAAGTCTTTCTGTCATAAGTCTATGAGCTCTTTCTTGAGTTGGGTTGTTGATTGTGATTTTTCTAGCACCACGTATAACTGGGGTAATTGTTAATTTTTTAATGTCCACGTGTTTCCTCTTTCAAATTTTCTATTTTCTATTTACAAATATAACGTTTGTTTTGCGGTGGATAGGGCTCCAAGGTGCAAATTCTTTGTACTTTTCGCTATCAAGCATAGTTTGCATTTGTCTTACATAAACATCTGCAGGAGGTTGTTTTTCCAAAGTAACCACCTCAAGTTGCCCGCCAATTCTAGGGGTAAGTCTTTGTATGATTTCTTTTGTGGAGTTTTCACGTTTAACTTCACGAGTTAATTTATGCTTAGAACTCCACCATTCAGGGTTTTGAAATTTTTTACCACCAACAGTTAATGTAGTTAATGCTTCTGATAATTTAGGCATAGCTATTCCTTTGTTTTCTTTATGTTCATTTAAAATGGAAACAAAATATTTTTTGCTATTTAATAAAGTTCCATTTCAATAACTTTTTTACAAATTCTTACAGTGTTCAATGCAGCACCAATTCTGATGTTATCAGCTACACACCACAAAGAAATGCCGTTATCAAATGCTAGGTTCTTTCTAATTCTGCCTACAAATACTGGGTCAACACCTGAAGCATCACGTGTTGTTGGGTATTCAAAATTATCAGGGTTATCGATAACTGTCAGTCCGAAAGAATCTTTTAGGATTTCACGAACTTCTTCTGGGGTAACTGATTTTTCAAATTCAATATCAACCGCTTCGGAGTGTCCATTATAAACAGGAACTCTTGCAGCTGTACATGAAATTGGTAAGTTTTCTGGCAAGTGAAGAATTTTTTTAGTTTCTTTTACAACTTTCATTTCTTCTTTTGTGTAACCATTTTCACAGAATACGTCAATTTGTGGAATTACGTTAAATGAAATTGGTTTTTTAAATGCTTCGTTTGTAAAATCTTCACCAGCTAAAGTTGCTTTTGTGTTTTCTGTTAGTTCGTTAATTGCTTTTAAACCTGCGCCAGATACTGCTTGGTATGTTGAAACAATAAGTTTTTTGATACCAAATTTTTCGTGAAGTGGTTTTAAAACTAGCATCAATTGTGAAGTTGAGCAGTTAGGGTTAGCAATGATGCCTTTGTGTTTTCTAAGGTCTTCATCGTTAACGTAAGCAATTACTAGAGGTACATCTTCATCCATTCTGAAAGCTGATGAATTATCAATTAAAACTCCGCCACGTTTTACGATTTCTGGCGCAAATTTTTGTGATGTTGAACCACCAGCAGATGCTAGTACAATATTTACACCATCAAAACTTTCAGGTGTTGCTTCTTCAACAGTGTATTCTTTGCCTTGGAATTGAATCTTCGTGCCAGCTGATTTTGCACTTGATAAAAACTTGATTGAACCAAAATCTACTTTTAATTCATCAACGATTTTTGTAATTTCTCTTCCAACTACGCCTGTTGCACCTAAAATTGCAATGTTTGCTTTTTGTTTTGACATAATAAATATCCTCTTCTAGTGTACGGATTTTATCATACTACAAGTGCAACATTGAGGCTATAAAATAAGTGTAATTTTTACAACAGTTTACAAAGGAAAGGTCTTTAGCCTAAGTATTTTTGCAAAGATTCTCTGTTAAATACTTCAACACTATTTTGAGAGTGGATAAATACCATGCTTGAAATGATTGATTTTAGTGTATCAAAATCTGAGAATGACATTTTATTTCTCAAATCTTCCATATTATTTGCTAAAAATTCCATAATAATAGTTTTGTCATTATAAACCAGGCTTGAGAAATAATCAAAAGATTCTTTTGATTTTATACCTTCAAGATAGATAATATCTGGATTTTGGAATTCAATAAATCGTGTTGCTTTATCCATGTTGAATCCAACATTTTCATTAAATTCACACTGATTAACCCCTTTAAGTTCGTATTTTGAAATACTTTCAAGGGTCATAATATTTTTAGCTTTTGATTTTGCAGCCTCAAGTAAAAGTGAATAGATTACGTGAGTTTTACCGCTTAAAGATGATCCGCAAACCAATATAATACCAGGTTTTTCTAGTGAAAGTTTGATTTCAGATAATTCTGTTTTGTTTGAAATAATCTCATCCAACGCTTTTGGTGGTTTGTAGATTTTTAAGAAAATTCTTTCACCCATAATGGTGGGGAATGTTGAAACACTTGCAATTACAATAATATTATCAACTTTAAAACATAATTTCCCAAGTTGAGGAACTTCTGAAACTGATGGATCAAGTTCTGATAATGTTTTTAATTTTGCAGCGAATAAAGTAACAAGGGCTGTTGGGATTACCCCTTTGTTTGTTAATTCACCATGTTTTTTAAAGTTTACTCCCAAACCTTCTTCTTCGCCTTGGAAAGTAACTTCGTGAATTCCTTCTAAAATTGCTTGTTTTAAGATTGCACGAATAATTTTTTGGATGTGATTATCGCTTAGGTCTTCTGTGTGGAGTTCGTCTTGCCAATCATAGCCTGAGTTTGAGTCTGTTGAAATGTTGCCAACAGTTACATCAATTTTGTATGATTCATCAATTTTTTTAAGAATACTTTCTTCAGAAGATAGAACAGGGTCAATTTCACATTCGGCACTTTCCATAATTTTGTCGATGGCGAACAAATCTCTTGGGTCTGCCATTGCAACAGTAAGTGTATTTTCAATTTTGAAAAGTGGAATAATTTTGTATCTTCTAGCATCAGAATAGCTGATGTATTTTAAACATTTTGGGTCAAGTTGATAGTCGTTCAAGTCAACAAAAGGGGTGTGAAGTTTTGATTCTAAGAATTTTATCAACTGTTCTTCAGTTAAAAATCCAGAATTGATTAGAGCTTGTCCGATGTTGATGTTTTGAGCATTTGCAATTTCTTCAGCTTGCTCGACAACTTCGTATTGTACAAGACCTTCTCTTACTAAGTCATATTTTAAAGTTTCAAGTGTTTTGTTTGTAATGATATTCATCTTATTTGGAAAAATCCTCATCTTACCCTCTCCATAAGAGAGGACATTTTATTATTATCCTAGGTATTTTTGAACAGTTTTTACTACTTCATCAAGGTCAAATGGTTTTGTGATGTATTCATCAGCACCAGTTTCTTCTCCGATAAGTTTGTCTTCTTCTTGTGAACGAGCTGTAATCATTAGAATTGGAATGTTTTTATATTTAGCATCGAATTTCAATAATCTGCTAATTTTAAATCCATTAATTCTTGGCATCATAACGTCTAAAATAATTAAATCAGGCACAATTTCTCGTGCAAGTTTTAGTCCATCTTCGCCATTGTATGCGCAATAGCAAGAATAGTCACAATTCTCAAGTACAAACTTAAGACTTTCTACAATGTCTTGTTCATCATCTACAATAAGAATTTTTTTCATACTTTCCCCTAATCCTTCTGTATTTTACAGTATAACATATATTTGCAAACAGTGTAAAAGATGTTACAATTCTTTTAACAGGAGAGATTATGTTAGAAAGAACAATTGCTTTAAAAAGAAATCCGTTTTTTGTTTTTACTTTAAGATTTTTACCAATTATATTCTGGGGTGGGATGTTTTCTATCTGGACGTATTATGCATTTAGTTCAGATATTTCAAAATGGAGTTGTTTTTTCTTTTTTGTTATAGCAATTTGTTTTGGTATAAATGATTTAAGAAATAATAATAAAAGTATAAGATTTTCTGAAACGGGTATTTCAATTTTAAGAAACAAAGGGAAAGAATTAATAGTTGAAAAATTTTATCCAGCGGTGGAATTTGTAAGGATTGATTGTAATGAAACATTTAAAAATGTATATCTGACTTTGAATACAAGGAAATCTTTTAAACGTTATGAGTTGCTTAAATACAATTCTGCGCATATGTTGGGTGCGGATAAGTTTTTTATGGTTAAGGCTGAAATGTGCAGATATTTCCCAAGTTTTGCACATGAATGTATTGATGATGAGGTTAAAGCATATCTTGAAACTGGTAATTTAAGTGAGTTTATAAAAAATAAGGTTGAAATAGCTAGGTGTCAAGCCGCAGTATTATTTGTTGCAGAGTTAGTATTTACTGCAATTCCGCTAGGTTTGTGTTTGCTTGCTTTTTCTTGGGTAATTGTAAAATTTGTCTATCACTTTTTGCTAATTATTGTTTGGGTTTTAGACAAACTTAAACTTTAATTAATTCTTTTGCTTTTATTCTAATCTCATTGTCGATTTCAAAAATTTCATCAATTGATGGAGTTTTAATAACATTGTGTTTTGACATCATTTTTTCTGTAATTGTGTAGATATCAAATAGTTTTATTTTGCCATCAAGGAAAGCAAAGACAGCTTCTTCGTTTGCGGCATTAAGACATACTGTCGCACTTCCCCCAGTTTGCCCTGCTTGATAAGCAAGTTTTAGTGTTGGGAATTTTTGATAATCTGGTTCTTCAAAATCTAATCTCGCAATTTCTGAAAAACTAAAGCTTTTTGATTTAATGCCCTCATATCGTTCTGGGTATGTAATAGCATATTGGATTGGAATATGCATGCTAGGAAGTCCAATTTGGGCTATAACGCTACCATCAACGTATTCTATTGCTGAGTGGATAATGCTTTGTGGATGAATAACAACATCGATTTTATCGTATGGCATATTGAATAAGTGATGTGCTTCAATAATTTCTAAACCTTTATTCATCAATGTTGCAGAATCGACTGTGATTTTTCTTCCCATATTCCAGCGAGGGTGAGCTAAAGCTTCTGTAACTGTGCCATTTTTCATATCGTTAATTGATTTTCTTAAGAATGGTCCCCCGCTTGCAGTAACAATTAGCTTTTCAACTTGTGAAATATCTTTTATACATTGATGAATTGCGCAGTGTTCACTATCTACTGGAATAATGTTTACACCAGCTTCTTTTGCTTTTGTCATAACAATATCACCAGCCATGACAAGAGTTTCTTTATTTGCAAGTGCTATATCAATGCCGTTTTCGATTGCTTTAAGTGTTGGTTTTAAGCCTATCTTTCCTGAAACGGCAACAAGGATAATATCGTTTTCTTTGTTTGAACAAATTTCGTTAAGTCCGTCAGAGCCTTGTAAGATTTTAGCACTATGATTACCTTTTAAAAGTTCAGGTGTACAAGTTGCACAAATATATTTTGGTTGGAATTTTTCGGCTTGTTGTCTTAAGAGTTCTGCATTATTTCCACCAGTAAGTGCAATTATTTCAAATTTATCTTGAAGTTTTTCTATAACTTCAAGGGCTTGTGTTCCAATAGATCCAGTTGAACCTAGTATGCTAATTTTTCTTTTTTGAATACTCATAGTTTTATTATATTACAAAAGTTCTTTTTGGATGGTTTTACCTTCGATGGTTTCAGTTGTAACTGGAAGTGCAAAATGGAAACTTGAACCTTTGTTTTCTTCACTATCACACCAAATAGTACCTTTGTGGGCTTTGATTAGTTGTTTTGCAATTGGTAAGCCTAAGCCTGTGCCTCCAACTTTTCTTGATAGAGAGTTTTCGATTTGAGTAAATTTATCAAATGCTTTTAGGATATCGGATTCTTTAATGCCTATACCTTCATCAACAACACTAACTACGATATAATTACCATCTAGACTCTTTAATTCGTTTTCAAAGTGTGGGTTTTTGTAAATTTCATTAGAATTTTTAAGTTCTGATTTAATTGTGATATTTTTGCCTTTAGGAGTGAATTTGATTGCGTTAGAAACTAAGTTTGTTAAGACTTGTCCCAGGCGTTGAGAGTCTGCGTAAATATCTGGCAAGTTATCTTCTTCTTGAGTGTTGAAAATAATTTCGTGTTCTTTTGCTACGCAGTCGAAATTCGCTCTAACGTTTTCAATAACTGAATGGATGTTCATTATCTTGTAATTGAAATCCATTTTGCCAGCTTCAATTTTATTGATATCAAGAATGTCGTTGATAATATTTGTAAGGTTTTCCACGTTACGTTTTGCCATATCAACAAATTTCATTGCGTTTTCTTCTAATTGTCCACATCTGCCACTTGCTAATATGCTTAGCGCATTTTTAATTGGTGTAAGTGGGGTTCTAAGTTCATGAGATACAATTGAGATGAATTCAGATTTTACTCGTTCAAGTTTTTCTAATTCTTCATTTTTGTGGATGATTTCCTTGTATAATCCTGCACTTTTTAAAGGTAATGAAACCTGTTGAACAATTGTTTGAAAATAGGTTGCATCATCTGTTGTGAATGAGTTTTCTTTAAAAATCTCAATACAGCCAAAGAAATTGTCGCCTAAATCAATTGGCGCAAACATATTATCAAATTGGAAAATTGTAAATGTGAATTTGTTGTTTGGGTTTTTAATATTCTTGATGATTTTTAAGTTTTTATCGTCAATTTCAAATGGGGCTTGTTCGTTTTCAAATAGTGATTTGTAATTTAAAATAGCCCTTAATTTTAATGCGCTCATAATCTCATCTGAAATGTCATAAAGTGAATTGATAAGTAATACTGGTTCTTGTTCAAAACCAAAAGAAATTGTACAAGTTAAGTCAAAGCTTAAAGACTTATCAAGCCCTTCAATCATATAATTTAGCAATTCTTTTGTATCTAAAGTGCCTGCAAATTGTGAGCTTGTATTATAAAGTACATTTAGGCGATATAAACTGTCTGCTAAATCTTTATTTTTCCCAGATAAAATATCTAACTTTTCTTTAGTTTTTAAGTGTGAATTTATTGTTGAAACAATTAATTCATCTGATGAGTTTTTTAAAACGAATCCGCTGACAAGTTTAGAAACTTCTTCATCAATGCTTTCGCCAGAATATAACAAAAGGATTTGTGCGTTTTCTTGTTTTGTTTTTATCCTTTTAATAGTTAATAAAAGGTTTAAATTCTCTGAATAATCATCAATTAAAATAACATCAATTGGTGAAATTTCAATTAAATCAAATATCGCAGTAGGGGTACAACAAGCATTAAAATTGTACTCGTTAGTGTCTAACAATTTTTTATACTTGTTAAAAATATCATCGTTTTCGCTAATTAGTAATATATTCCCCATATCATTATTCTAATTCGACCAAAAAATATGGCAACTTTTTAAAATAATGTATAAATTATCGTATTTTTAGCAAAAATATGTGTGTAAATTTTTGTAAATGAAGGAAGTTTTAAAATTGTCAAAACTTTTGTGTTGCAACCCTTTTCAGAGTTGTAAAGTCCGTAATTTTACTTACGTAAAAATACGGACTTTTTTTATTAAAAAAATCCCTTATACTGAAAATGTAATCGCTCAAGGGTAATGAAAATTTAACTCTAGATTACAAGACATAGGAAAAAGTGTTTGTGGGATATGTTTTCTATTATAGTGAGCCAAAAAGTCTTACTGTAATGGCTTAGTTGCTTTGCAAAAATGTATCTAACAAGTGGAATTTCTGTAAATAGCAAGTAACGTTAAAAATATTATTTCTTAGGACTATTTTAGTTACTGATAACTCTCAACCTATTAAACATCGAGGGAATTTTGGATTTCTCCCTACCTCCTAACTTAAAAAAATTCTCTCGATTTTTCTTAAAAACGGAGATATTATTAACTTTTGCTATATAAACTTGGGGTAACATATGTTTAAGTGACAAACAGAGGTGAAAAATGAAATTATCCCCAACAAAACTCAAAGTTTTAACTCTAGTTGCTAAAGGTTTTACTGACAAAGAAATTTCCCAACAATTACAAATGTCAACTCGAACGATTCAAACCCATCTTAATTCAATCGTATTGGCATTAAATGCCAAAAATAGAACACACGCAGTTGCATTGTATAAACACTACCATCCTAAGTGGGACATATTTTAAGGAGAAATTTTATGGTAAAGCGAATAATCTTGCACTGGAGCGCAGGAAGATATTATCCAAGTGAGTTTGAAAAAAGATATTACCATTTCCTTATTGATGTAGAGGGAAATGTATATTCAGGGTTATTCAAACCTGAAGATAATGATAACTGTTTGGATGGAAAGTATGCTGCGCACACTGGCGGGGGAAATACTGGTTCTATTGGGGTTTGTTTGTGCGGAATGTTTGGATTTCAATCTTCATCAAATTGTGGAATGTTTCCGATATCAAAAATCCAATTCGAAGCGTGTATGAAATTTGTAGCTGAACTTTGTGAAAAATATAAGTTGGAAGTTTCTAATCTTTCAGTATTGACACACTATGAGTTTGGAAGAATGAACCCAAAAACATCTAGTGCAGGGAAAATAGATATCACTTATTTGCCCCCATATTCTTGGGTTGCAAAGGATGATATTGGCAATTTTATTCGTTCTAAAGTTCGTTGGTATAGAGAAAATTTAAGGGGTTAACATTATGGATATTAATTATTTTGATTTATCTGGAGGCATTAATCAAGCATCAACAAAAGCTGAACTTGGTTTAAATCCGAAAAGAATTTTTTGGTCTGATTCTGTAAATATTGAACTTTATAACAATAAAGGTATTACAAGACAGAATGGTAATAGTTTATTGTTAGAGCTTCCAACACCAGAAAAGATTGTCGGAATGTGTGAAATGGAGTCTGACGATTATTTTAAATTGGTTATAGTTACAGAAAGTGGAAAAATTTATATTTATAGTCAACAAGAAAATTCTTTGGTTTTACTTGAAAAAACTTTGACTGGGCAAAACCCGATTTTTGCACAATTTCTTAAAGGAATAATTATTGCAACTGAATCTGATGCAATGTTTTACATAAAGGATAATGATAGTTACGAAGTTGTTGATTGTAATCTTAAAGATTTAAGTGGTAATATTTGCTATCCTGATTGTGTAACTATATATAAAGGTCGGGTTTGGTGTAGTAAGGATTCCACAATTTATTATTCTGCTCTTGGGATGTATGATGATTTTGAGCAAGAAGAAGATGCTGGTTATATCAATGATTTCCACACTGATACATCAGACATTATTACAATGAACACTTATAAGGATTATCTGGCTATTTATAAGCGAGATAAAGTATATCTTTTGTCTGGTTCTAATCCTTCAGATTTTGCTATTACTTTATTTGCAGATAAAGGTTCTTGTGCTGCAAAAGCTATTGTTAACGTTGATAACAAACAGTACTTTTTAAGTAATGGTATTTATGCTTTAGAGCAAGTTGGGGAATTAAATCAAATCCGTTTGGGCTCTCAAATTTCTCAAAATATAAGAGAAGAGTTTAAACGATTTGACGAATCTCGTATGGATGAAACTTTTGTAGTTCATTATAAAAATAAACATCAAATGTGGTATTTCTTTCCGTATTTAGATAGTGAATATTTTCATACAATTTGGATAAACGATTACTTAAATAAGGCTTGGTATAAAAGGGTTGTCCCTCAAAATGTCGTTAGTGCTTGTGTTTTTAACACATATATTTTAACTGCGGATACTGAGGGGAAAGTTTTTCGTGAAGATTATGGTGGAACTTTCAATGGGGAAGTTATCCAGTTTATGTGGAAGTCACCTTTTCTTGCATTAGGAAATGTCTTACATCGTAAACTTATTGATGAGTTCTACTTTATTCTAGATGATATCAATGATAATAAATTCAAATTTTCTTTATATAAAGACTACGATAGTGAATATAAAGATGATGTGGAACTTATTTTTTCAAAGCATTTTAGCCATTTTATGTGGGCAGGAGAGAATACCCCAGATAATGATGCTACTTATTGCTGGCATGATGGAGAATCCGAAATCCCAGTATGGCCAATTAACTCAAATCCAAAAGAAAAAGCAGAAATTTGTGATAGCAATTATTCCATTCAATTGTGTATTGAAGGGGATGATTTAACCTGTAATTGCGCAATTATAGGTTTGCAATTTAGAGAAATTTATAACGATGATTAGGAATTTAACAAATCACCACTCATAGACTTTGTGTAATTAGTTATGAAAAACGAAAGGGAAAAGAAAATGTCAGAATTACAATCAAGCTATTCAGCTTTTATTCCTCAAATTTGGAGCCAAAAATTAAGTCAAATGTTAGACAAAAATTGTGTAATGCTTCAATGTGTAAACAGAAATTGGGAAGGTGAAATTAAAAATCAAGGTGATACAGTAAAAATTATCACTCCTGCTGATGTTACAGTTTCAACTTTAACTTCTGAAAATATCGAATATTCAGCACTTACCCCAACTTCTCAAGATTTAGTTATTGATCAAAAGAAATTCTTTGCATTTAAAATTGATGATGTTGCTCAAGTTCAATCTAATAGTGATATTATGGAAGCTCATTTAGGTAATGCTAAAAAAGCAATTGAAGAAGTTCAAGATGCATATTTATTATCGCTTCACACTGATGTAACAGAAGAAAATACAGTTGGTACAGAAGAAGCTCCTATTACTTTAGATAAAACAACAATTTATGAACAATTTGTGAAATTATCTTTAGCGTTAAAAAATTCTGATGCAGTTCATTCAGGTGTAAAACCTTGGGTCGTTATTAATCCGAACGTTGAAGCATACTTATTACAAAGTCCAGAATTTATCTCTGCATATAACGTAGCTGATGAAACTTTAAGAGAAGGTTCAATCGGTAGAATTGCTGGTATGGATGTATTAGTAAGTACAAATTTAACAGAAGTTGATGGCAAATATTATGTTTTAGCTGGTACAAATGATGCAATCACTTTTGCTTCTCAATTAGCAAAAATTGAAAGTTTAAGAGACAAAGATAGCTTCTCAGATTTAGTTAGAGGATTGTATTTGTATGGCGCTAAAACTGTACAACCAAAAGCATTAGCAAAAATGATTGTCGCTGTGTAGTTGGTTAAATGTACTCCTCGTGGAGTTTTGTTGCGAGGGGTACATTTTAAAAAAGGAGTTAGTGTAATGTTTTCAAACGTAAAAAATAAAATTAAAGAATTGGCAAAAAAAGCTGTAATCGTAGCAGAAGCCGAGCTAGGATCTGGAAAAGGTCAAGAAAAAAAGAAATTAGCAATTCAATATATTGTTAACAAGCTCCCATTTGTTCCTCTCGTTAAAACAATTATTTCGGTTCTTCTTTCAAGTTTTATTGATGATGTAGTAGAAATTTCTGTTGATTATATGAATTCTTTGCCAAGTATAGAAGGAGAATAATCTTATGCAAAATCAAATAGGCGGAATGTTTCCGCAGTTTCAAAATAGTGTTTCATCGCCTGCCGTAAGTCCACAGGCAAATCCTAATTTGGGGTATAAAGATATTTATTATCAATTAGAACAATCAATAGGTGCAGATGTTCAAAATGTTAATAATCTTATGTCCCAAGGCATAATATCACAACAACAAGGACAATATCTGTTGGCGCAATTGACTGCAAAGGCTCAATCTATAAATGCGTATAAAAATGCGCAAAGTAAAAATCAGATGCCAGTTCAACCTGTTCCAACTCCTGTTATGCAACCTCAAAATCCTATGGATTTGTTTAATCAAGAACGCCCAGGATTTTTTGATGCAGAAGGTAGAGGGGATGTTTTGAATTATATCAAAGGGTTAGATATGGACAAAGATGAAATCCTCAAAATTGCTCAACTTGTTGAAGGTCTGGAAAACTCAGCAGTTGATAAATATTTGAAAAAATCCGAATACGAGAAATCATTGAATGACGAGAACTTACGTGCAAAGAGCAGGTTGACATCTTATGCTCAAAATGCTTCTTCTGACAACAAAATGACAAAGGTATTTACTCGTGAGGATATCGGCAGAATGAGTGGTGAGGAATTTGCTAAAAATGAAAAATTGATTATGGAACAAGTTAAGCAAGGTCTAATCAAATAGTTTTTACAAGTTCGTAGTTAAAGGCTCGAACGGGAATTCTGACTTTTCGTTCGGGCTTTTTAAAAAAGGAGAAATGATGAATTATTTAAAACTAATAAATAAATGTTTGCTTGAGTTGAATTACAAACAAGTAAATGTATTTTCTGAACTTATTAAAAACGACCACAAACGAATTATTAATATTATGAATACTCTTAATCGAGAGCTTTGTGCCATCGAAGGTTGGAATTTTTTATTAAGAAGAACTTCTATTATTCTACCTAAAGGTACAACAGAAATTGATAATGAAGTTGATGGACGAATTTTGTATCTGTTTGTAGATGGAAAACGATATGATTATTGTGATGATGTGGAATTTTTTATGGAAGGAAATCCTAAAAATTATACGTATAGTGCATTTGCAAATAGATTGTTATTCCCAAAATTTGATAATGATAAAGTTTTGGATGTTATTTATTTTACAAAAAATTGCGTTAAAGATTCTGCAGGTATGGAAAAAGAAGATTTTGAATATGAAACTGATGAATCACTTATTCCAATGCCTTTTGTAGAACAATTGCTGGTGTATGGGACATGTTTGAGATTAAAAGCAAATCCTCAATATTTTAAGTTTCCATACTGGATAAGCATGTACAAAGAAGCTTTGGCAAATTTAAAATCTAAGACAGCGGCATCAGCCTTAAATGCGCCAGTAGTGAAGATGTTTAGGAATTAAGGGCAAAAAAAACAGGAAGTCCTTTTCATTCCCCCCTGTTAAGATTTACACTAGCCGAAATATAAATAGCATGTTCATTATACAAGTTATTTGGGAAAAATACAAATTATGATAAGAAATGTAAAGAGATGAAACAATTAACACAACAACAAAAAAGGTTTGTAATCGAATATATTAAGACTCTTGATGGTGAATTCGCAGCCAAAAAATCCGGTTACAAATGCAAAGATTTGAAAAGTTTTGCCTCGTCATTATTGGCGAAAGATTACATTATCCATGAAATTAAGACTCAATTAAAATTACAGATAGAATCTTTGAGTGTTCAAAAGGGTTATGTTATCCAAAAACTTTTACAAATAGCCGAATTTTCGCTTCAAGAAGAAGATATTCTGGATAAGGATGGAAATCTTACTGGAAAGAAAAAATTAAGAGATCCTTCTGCTGGATTAAAGGCTTTAGAGGGATTGTGTAAGTATCTTGGTTTTTCTTCAGCGCAAGGTGATGACGAATATCACGAGGCAAAAATTATTACTATTGCAAATCTAGATGATGAAAAAATTTAATTTATGAAAGGTCTATTCTATGAAAAAGAATAATGATATTGAACAAATTTTATTGAATGATTCAGCTTTTGAACAGGCTGTAAAAACAAAGATTGAGCATGATTTTAAAAAAGAATTAGAGAAAAAATCTAATGAAATTGTTTACATAACAAACATTAAAGACGTGCCAAAAGGTAAATTATTTACCAAATATTCTACATTTGAGGTAATAAATAAGAATAGCAAAACAAAATCCTACATAAATGGAGTGCAAGCTGAAGGTTATTTAGGTTCAAATGTTACTGACCGAATAAAGCTTCTGGCTGGTGAATCAGATTCATTTGTGTCAGGAAATAGTTATGTGAAGTTTATCAAAGTAAAAGTTTAGTATGTGTAAATTTAAACGATTGGTTTTTGACAGTGGTACTATAAGCTCTTCGACTTTGCACTATATCCCTTTAATTGAAAAATGTTGGCATAAATATTCTAAATTTATTCAAGATGACTTTTCTTTGTTGACTGATAAAAACTCCTTACTAAAATTCATATGCAATCCTTTCTTTTGGGTCATCTTGGATTATGAGGAAAACTTTATGGGGTTTGTGTTTCTGGATAATTTTGTAGGTAATCAAAATAAATTATTCAGCGCAGAGATTACAACGTGTTTTGATAAAAAGGCTTGGGGGATTTTTCCTCGGTATAGTGCAAAATTTTTTTTGAAGATGTGCTTTGATTACTATGGCTTATACAAAATTAAGGCACAAATCTATCCTGATAATTTTAGGGTTCGAAAATTTTTAAAAGATTGTGGATTTGTTTATGAATCGACACTAAAAAATGAAACGCAAAGAAATGGTAAGTCTCAGGATATAGATGTATATGCCTTATACAGAAGTTATTATTACAAAGATTCGAGGTAATTATGATTAATACAAAAATTGAAACAAATATTTTGGATAGTGTTGAAGAACAATTTTTGTTAGGAAACATTATCAAAAAATATGACTATTATGAAGATACAAGAAGTTCACAATTATCTGATAATAGGCTTGTTAAATATGCAATTTATGATGCTGATATTCCAAAGGTCAATGCTTGGGATTGTCATATTCAGTTGCCAGATATTTATGAATTGGCGCAAACTTTGAAATCGCATTTAATCCAAAATCTATATTCTCATCCAGATGGGATGTTTGATGTTGAAGGGAAAGATTTTGATACGCAGAAGTTTGCAAACAGACAAAAAGCGATGCTAGTTTCGACTTTTGAATCTATGAAGATTGAAGACGAGATGGAAAAGATTATTGATTCAGTTGTTGAAACAGGTGAAGTTACGTTGTTTGTCGGCTGGGAAACAAAAACCAGAAA
Source organism: bacterium (assembly GCA_017626055.1). Taxonomy (GTDB): domain Bacteria; phylum Cyanobacteriota; class Vampirovibrionia; order Gastranaerophilales; family Gastranaerophilaceae; genus Zag111. The sequence goes on from JAGAJM010000006.1 coordinate 176,197, forward strand.
AACAAGACGGGCAATTTCTCTAAAAGAACAGTTGGAATCTGGAATTGAAGCACCATTTGTTGTTGAAGATAAAGTTGTTTATGACAATGCAAAGGTTAAGTTTATCAATTATGAGGATTTTGTATTTGATAGATCAGAAGCTGATAATTGGGATTCTTGTGCAAAGATTTACAAGACTTATCAGACTATTGATGAGATTAAGTCAAATAAGTCAAATAATTTGTTGAATTTGGAAAAACTGGAAATGTTAAAAGGGGTGGTGGCAAAAGATTCAAAGAAAAACAAAATGACAACCTATGAAACTAAGGTGGAGCTTTTAGAATATTGGGGTGATATTGAACTTCCAAATGGTGAGGTTTTGAAAAATAAATTAATAGTTGTTGCTGGTCGTAGTATTCTTATTAGGTTTGATGATAATCCTTTTATTATAAATCCGTTTATTCACGCAAATATTATTGAATGTCCAACAACAGGTAGAGGTATTTCGCCATTACGTGTTGCGTTGATTCTGAATAATATTTCGTCAACCATTTTGAATAAGCAACTAGATGCACTTTCTTTAATGATGAATCCACCATATCTTGCACCAAAAGGGTGTTTTAAAGGAGAGCAAGATGTTCGTCCTGGAAAAATTGTCGAATATGATGCATCGCTAATGACTTCACCACCAACTCCAATTTCTTTTGATAAGGCGATGCAAGGTTGGGAATTTTTAAATTATTTTAAATCTACAATCGAAAGTGCAACAGGTATTTTTAAAAATATGGCAGGAAATATCCAAACAGTAGAAAGAACTGCAACAGAATTAAATTATTCTGCTGGTGGTCAAGAAGCTCGTTTGAATATGATTTTAGAATCTATAAACCGCAAAGTAATTATTCCAATGGTTGAAAAAACTGCTGAAATTATTTCTAATTTTAAACTCGGTAAAGAATCAGTTTTAGCAAATGACAGAGGTAAAATTTATTTGGTTGAAATTGATGATAAAATTAGAAATGCTGATTATATCTATCATTACGGAGATAGAAAAGCTACATTTGAACGAAAAGTTAGAATGAAAGAGTTGTTCGAGGTTGTTAAATCCTTCTTACAAATTGAAACTGTAAAAGATCGAATTGATTGGTTAGAATGTTTTAAATTCGCAATGGAACAATATGGGATTGAAAACTCTAACAACTTCTTGAAAGAGGAAAACATTCAAGAATAAAACTAAGAAATATTGAGGTGTCTATATGAAATATACATTATTAGACGCACAGAGAAATTTTCTTGAAATTCCACATGATTATTCCTTGGACGTCGCAGTTTACCAAGGCGGCTATGGCTCTGGCAAGACTTTTGCTGGAGCCTTGCTGGGTATTTTGCTTGCGTTAAAATTTCCAGGGATTACAGGGCTTGTGGGTGCTCAAACTTATACTCTTGTGCGTGATACAACTTTGAAAACTTATTTTGAACATTTGGATAATATTGGCTTTGTGGATAAAGTTGACTACAAGTGGGTTAGTGCAGAACAAAAAATTGTATTTAAAAATGGGTCAGAAATTCTTTTTAGGCATTTTGATGAACCTAATAAGCTAAAATCTTTAAATTTGGGTTTTGTTGAAATAGAGGAAATGTCTGATGTTCCGTATGATACTTTTAAGATGTTGCTTGCACGTATGAGGCAAAGAAAAAAGGCTGGGTGGCAAAATTTCACTTATCGAATTTTTGGACATACTAATCCAGAGGTACAAAAAGGTTGGATTTATAAAACTTTTTATGATAATCCTCCGCCAAATTATCGCTTGATTTGTGCTCCAACTACTCAGAATAAATATCTTCCTGAGGGTTTTTGTGATGAACTTAAAAAACTATATGACCAAAGTTATTATGAGATTTTTGTTTTGGGTAAGGCTGGAGATTATAGTACAAATCTTGTGGTAAAAGATTTTACTGATGAAAATGTTAGAGAAATTAAATATCAACAGGATTTGGATGTACATATTAGTTGTGATTTTAACGTTGATCCAATGGCGTGGGTTTTAGCTCATAAAACTGATGATAAAGTTTTTTATTTTGATGAATTGGTTTTGGAAAATACTACAACATCAAAGACTTGTGAAGAATTTTATAATCGTTATCCTGAGCATAAAGGCAAGATTATTATAAATGGTGATGCGTCGGGTGATAACAGAAGTTGTACCAGCGAATACACAAATTATGTCATTATAAAGCGAAAGTTGGAATCTTATGGTTATGAAGTAGATGTTAAAATCAAAGGCTTTAACCCTCCAATAAAAAATAGGGTTGCAGCGTTTAATGCAAAGGTTCGAAATGCCGATGGAGAAATTGGTTTGTATGTTTCGCCGAAGTGTGAAAAACTTTTGTATAACATTTATAACTTACGCTATATTGAAGGGACTTCTAAGATAGATGTTCCGACTTATACTCAGATAAAGCAGACTAAAGAATTGAAATTTTTATCACATCCATTTGATGCTGCATCATATTTGGTGGATTTTTATTGGCCGATTGTACTTTAGATGAAAGGGGAAAATATGGAAAGTATTATTTATTATGCACCTGTAATAGTGGTGGTGTTAATGTTTTTAATTCACGAAAGAATTGTTGTAACACCTGAACAGTTAGAGAAAAAACATAGAGAAATTATAAAAGAGGTCGAAAGTCGATTTGCAACAATTGATAGTTGCGAAGACTTAAAAGGTCAGATAACTGATATGAAAGACAAGATAGACAAAATCTATGATTGTCTAATTTTGAAGTGATGTTTGAATACAAAAGGAGAAAATTATGAAACCGAAATAAATAACCATAATGTTTAATTATTTATTAGAACTATTAAAAATAGGATATATGCAAGAATATTTAGGCAACCTATTAAAAAGCCAAAGTAGAATAGTGGCAAATGAATATATTTTATAAACTTATTTTTAAAATGGATTTTTGATATTTTTTTAGGATTTGTTTTTCTGATATACGTTTCTATGAAAAAAGTGCTTGCAGTTAGTAGTAATGCGTAGATTATAACTGAATATAATTCTATCGTGTTTTCAAGTGTTAAATATAGGGTTGGGTATTGTGTAATAATTCGATTTTGTATTAAGCAATACAGAAAAAGAAATATAAAAAAATAAGAAATTATTGAAAATAGATTTAGTGAAATATATTTGTAAATTTTCATACGACATTAATAACATGAGGACACTAAAAATAAAAATGCAAATTATTATTTTATAAATATCGAACTGATAATTACAAGTAATATTGGTAAACTACCTAAAGTGAATAGTATGTAAAATATGATTGATAAAATTTTGTTCAATTTATTTGGCATATTTATTCTGAATGGAAATTTTAGATTTGGAAATAGTTTTTCAATAATGGCATGAAGTAATATCTCAATAATTAAAGCTCCGCAGCAATATATGTATAACACAAGTGAGCCAGTGGAAATCATTGAGTATTTTTCATTCCTGATTATAGGAGGCATAGGTTCATGTGTAATATACGTTGGAGCTGGTTCTATAAATATATTAGCAGCAATCACGGTGACGATAGCTGTAATACCCAAAAAGATATATAAATATGCGAAAAAATATTTTCTTAAATCTAAAAATTTTATAAATAAATGTTATTACAAACTAATAAAATACGAAAGGGGAAAATTATGAAATCGAAATAAATTAATTGGGTTTAACAAGATACAATATCAAACTTAAATATAGAAGTATTGTGATAATAGGAAATGATACTAAAGAAAATTTTTGCAATTTTGTAAGTGTTTTGTTTAAAAGAATTTTCATAGTTGCGATTGCGGATATTGGGGTAATTATTACATACAGTTGAAAAATAAGAAGAATTATTATCGCTAAAAATAAATAAGTAACAATATTTAAAAGTATTTGAGATTCTGCAACCGAACCATATAAATATACAAAAAAGAATGAAAGTAATACAAATAATATGAAATTTATGATTGTCGCAAAACACTGAAAATAAAAATATAAATTTAATAAAATTCGTAAGAATAAATTGTTCATAAAGAAATTATACAAAATTATAAGGAGAAATACAATATGACAAATATGAATAAATATAAAGAAATTCTGGATTTTCATTATGGAGTGCAGAAAAATTTAGAGATAAAAGGTTGGATACCTTTAGATGACTATAATAATCTGTTAAATAAATCAGCTTTAGATGCTAGAGTTTACAAAAAAGACGATAGAATCGTGATTGCGTTTGCAGGTTCTACATCGCCAAACGATTATAAGAATGATGCAGATATATTGATTGGTAAAATCCCATCTCAATATTTTGTTGCAGAGAATTTATATAATGCTATTAAGAAAAATTATCCATCAGCCAAAATTGAATCTACGGGTTATTCTCTCGGTGGTACATTATCTAACTTATTAGCACATAGATTTGGTATAGAATCAAATGCTCTAGCTCCGATTGGTAGTAAAAATATTGTAAATAAGCATAGGGATTATTTCACTTATGATGATGGGAATATAACTACATTCGGTAGGAAGGGGGATATGTTTTTTAATGCAAATATAAATTCCCAATCTGGTAAGATTTATATAATGGATGATATTCCAAGTGATATGGCTAAATTTCCTGCAAAAGTCGATAATCATTATTTACATAATTATAATCCATATGACTTATATAATGCAAAACCTTGGAATAAACAAGGTCAACCGACTGGTTTTGCAGCACCTATGCTTCAATCTCAAATTCAACAACCTAAGATTTTCACACCAGAAGATATTGGCCAAATGACACCAGAAGAATTTTCAAAGAATGAAAAAACAATCAATGAGCAACTTCAACAAGGCTTGATAGCTCCAACAACCCAGAGAAAACAAAATTATTCAGGATATCGAAATCCAGTATCTGGAGATAATAGAATATTCTCTCAAGAAGACATTGGAAATTTTTCTGGGGAAGAATTTACCAAGCACGAAAAAGAAATTCGAGGACAATGGGGAAGTATAGGAATTCCTACAAATAATGAGCTCCAAACTTCAGGTGCAATTTACATCGCACCATATATAAGAAGTGATGGGGTGCAAGTGAAAGGTCATTATCGTTCAAGATAATAATTTAAAGGGTAGATGAATTTCTACCCTTTTTCTTTACTTGCTTTTTTTTTATCTAGGTAATATAATTACTCTTGTAATATAGAGGAAAATAACAGGATGAGTGAGTCGAGTCTGGGAATAATAATTTCTAATTGGTTAATAGTTTTTGTACTATTACTTGTAAACGGATTTTTTGTAGCAGCAGAGTTTGCTATTGTTAAGGCTAGAAGAACTAAGATTGAACAACTTACCAAAGATGGTAATGTTGATGCTAAGTTGGCTTTGCGAGCATTAGAAGATATGAATTATTTTATCGCAGCAGTTCAACTTGGTATTACTATTGCAAGTATCGGTATCGGTTGGTTTGGTTCTCCTACTGTTGAAAAAATGTTAGCTCCAGTATTGGCTAATTTGCCTGCTGGCTATGGTCATTTGGCTCATATAATTACTGCGGTAGTTGCTTTCTTTACAGTAACTTTATTGCACGTAGTTGTTGGGGAACAAGTTCCAAAATGTGTTGCCCTACAATATCCTGAAAAAATTTCACTATATGTTGCAAAACCTATGGATTTATTTATGACAATTGCAAGACCTTTTGTTTGGTTATTGAATGTGTCTTGTAATATCATATTGAAAATATTCAAAGTTCCTACAAGCTCAGCTAGAGTAGTTCACACTTTAGAAGATTTGGACTTGATGGTTGATGCTAGTTTTGACGAAGGTGTACTTAACGAAACTGAAAAAGATATGATTCATAACGTTTTTCAATTCTCTGATTTAACTGCTAGAGAAGTTATGATTCCTAGAACAGATATGATTTGTGTTCCAAATGATATGTCTTTTGAAGATTTGAACAAGTTGGCTGCTGAAAATCAATATACACGTTATCCTGTTTATGATGGTGATATTGACCATATTACAGGTTTAGTTCACGTTAAAGACTTATATTCTTTAGCTTTGAAAGATGAAGTTCGTACAGTTCAAGATCTTCAACGCAATATTATGCTTGTTCCAGAAACAATGACAATGGATAATTTGGTTAGAGAATTCAAGAAAAACAAAGGACAAATGGCTATTGTTGTAGATGAGTTTGGAGGAACATCTGGTATCATCACTTTAGAAGATGTTATGGAAGAAATTTTTGGGGATGTTCAAGATGAATTCGATGAAGAAGCTGAATTTGATATTAAAGAAATTAAACCAAATCATTATTTAGCTAATGGTATGATGCGTCTTGACGAATTGGCTAACTTCTTTGATGTTCCAGATGAAAAATTGGAAGATGATGATGTTGATACAATTGCTGGTTTAGTAGTTAAAGAACTTGGTCGTTTAGCACAATTAGATGACGTAGTTAAGTATCACGAATTTACTTTCACTGTTAAAGAAATTGATGGTGCAAGAATTACAAAACTTCTTATTGTACGTGAAGAGTCTCAAGTTGAAGAAGTTGTTGCTGAGTAAATTTTTCATATAATTGTTGGGTTTACTTTTTGGGTAAATTCATTATTATATTTATATGAAGAGATTTTTATTTGCTTTAATTATGATTGTTTCAATGGCTTTTACACCAAGTGTCTTTGCTGATGATGTTGATTTGCCTGCAAGTGGTGATTTGTGGGATAACTGGGGAACAAGTCAAGATTTCTATGGACAAGACAAAAAAGGTGTTTCTGATGAGGAATTTGACAAGGCTATTGAACAAGTCAAAGATAAGCAAAGTCGTGGTTTGTTTGGTCGTAAGAAAAGAAATAAGAATATTCCAAAAGGTGAAGAATTTAGCCAAAGTAATGAGTCTGAAATTTTAGACGTTCAAGTTGATAAAGATGCTTTACCTGTTGTAAGTTTACCAGTTGAATTGGTTGTGGGTGATGGGGTTTTACCTGTTGGACATTACCAAATTCAAGGAGAAAGAAAAGAAGATAAAGTCTATTTAAAATTCTACCAAGCTCATAATTTGTTTGCTGAGTTTCCAGCAGTTGAAACCCAAGATGATTTTGGAGAAGAGGAAATCCTTTTTGCCAGATGGTTTCCAGAGGGTGAAAACAAAATAAAAATTATTTATGGTTCATTAGATTTTAATGCTTATACATTCGTACAAATAAAAGAATAATTATATGTAACGAAATGTTACAAACATGAGTAAAAATTCTAAAGTTTAGCGTAAATATGCCGTAATCATGATTAAGCGAAAAATGACCACATGTCGAAAGGATTACGAAAACAATGGGATTGGCAGCTTCACAAGCTAGATTTTTATGTATAACAGCAAGAAAGGCTGATTGTGAATACAAAACAACAGCTCTTGCTCAAGAGAAGCTCGATATCACTAAACAGTTGGGTGATATTTCGACTCAGTATGCTCAAGCAATGAATGCTACTAAATTGATTTGGTCAAATGAAGCAGTTGCAAGTGATTATGGTTTATCATATAGCTTAATGATGATGCCTACTGCGGCAAATGATTATAACCCTTATATGATTACATCTCCATCAGGTGCAATTGTATTGAATAGTGAATATGCTGCTGCTGCAAAAGCTGCAGGTATTTCAAAAGCTGGTGGTATTGGTTCTCAAGAATCAAGGGATAAATTCATCGCAGCTTTAGCTCATGGTGGTTTGATTACAAATGAAACTGCCAAAGCTATTACTAAATATGATTTTGAAGTTATAGGTGTTGATGCATCTGGTAAATTAGAGTTCAATGAAGTTTCTGAAGCAAGTTCTAATCCAGTTGATTGGAATCCAGCAGCAGGTATGGGGGCTGCTCCGTTAGATAAAGCTGGAGTTCAACCTATAACTTTATCTGAAATGTGTTTGACTGATAATATTGGTAAAGATACTATTGACTGGGGTAAAATGTTTACATCAGCTGGTCAAATTACCAAAAAAGAAGCTGAGAAAAAGATTGAAAATTTAAATGGATTATTATCTGATCTTGGTTCTAACAAAATAACTAGAGATATTGTTGAATATTTACAACAAAAATACAATAACTATCAATTGAATCCTCAAAATGAAAAAGGTGAATCTGTTGATAAATCTACAACTGAATATGCTGCAGAATGTGCAAGATTAAAAGATTTAATTTTCTGTGCAGAAAATGTAACATCAGTTGATGCTAATGGCAATATTTTATCAGCAGGAGTAGCTTATGTAGATTCTACTGGTAATAATGTTAAGGCTGATAAGGTATTTGATGATGTTGAAACACTTATAACTAATGAACTTGAATATTACAAATCAATAAAAGATGACCCTACAAAAGCAAAAGTTGTAGATATTTCAACATTTGTTTATACAGATAGCAATGGTGATGGTCAGCCAGATAATGTTGATGCTAAATTCAACACTTATAGCAACTCTCTAGCTCCGTTGTTATGGGGTATTGACTATGCGGTTGTAGAAAATGGTGTAATCAATCACTATGCTGATGAAATTTCTAATTTGACTTTAGCTGATGTTCTTACTGGGGATATTGTTTTAATGTCAACTGAAAACAGTGTATTTGGTAAAACCAAAACTAAAGAACAATTCAGAGATGAAGTTTTAAAATTGTTTAGTTCTATGGTTGCAACTTTAGGTTATTCAAAAACTGAAGATTTGTATGGTACAGGTTTATATGTTGATGAGGCATCTAAAAATGCCCTTGCATTTGCGTATGATATGATCGAGAGAACATATCTAAATACAAAAGATATTCAAGATGTTGGTTCTAAATATAATTCAACATCAATGGTTGATAATAGCGCATATCAAAACGCTATAAATTCAAACAGAATTGGTTCTGATGAAACGAATTCATATTGGGCAGTAAGTTTATCAAATATGATGTCTGCTTTCTTGACATATTATGAAAATGCTTTATCAGGTGTAACTTCACCATATGCAGTTGGTGTAACTATTGATACTTCAGATTATGTTACTGATAACTTAGATTACTACTATATGGCAAAAGTTGGTGATGATGCAAACTCTGGAGCAGTGGCAAGAGCAGCAGATTTCTATGATCAAGTTTACAACAATATTTTAGAACACGGCTGGAGAGAAGATGCAGCAATTGATGATTCTGAATATTTAGAATCAGCATTAAAAGATGGTCGTTATTCTATGACTTCATTAAATCAAGATGGTTACCACTATCAAACTAGATATAATGAGACAGGTTATATGGTTGAAGTTTCAGATACCGATGCAATTGCAAGAGCAGAAGCAGAATTTACGGCAATGAAAGCTCAATTGACTTATAAAGAAGATACAATTGATATGAAAACTAAGAAATTAGATGCTGAAATTTCAGCTTTATCAACAGAATATGATACAGTTAAAAACCTAATTTCAAAAAGTATCGAAAAAACATTTGCTATGTTCCAAAACTAAGTAAATGAAAACTAAATTTGATGATCCTTAAACAAGGTTATCCGAAGGTCGGAAGGGTGTGTGCTCTACTGACCTTTTGTGTATTTTCGGTTAATCAATTCATCAGGTAAAAACTGTTGTTCAATTTCTGGTGCTTCGTGAGAATAAACGTATCCAATACCAAAACCATATTTTGAAGCATCTTTATAGTGGGCATCTCTTAGGTGCATTGGTGGAGGAAAATCTTTCCCGCTTGTAATATCAGAAATTGCGGCATCAATTGCACAAACTGTTTCATTAGATTTTGGAGCCCGTGCAACATAAATAACAGCTTGTGCAAGTGGGATTCTGCCTTCTGGTAATCCTAAAAGTTCAACTGCTTTGTATGCGTTTAACGCAACGTTTAGGGCATTAGGATCTGCATTTCCAACATCTTCTGCAGCACAAGTTATTAGGCGTCTTGCGATAAATTTTGGGTCTTCACCCGCAACAATCATTTTTGCAAGATAATAAATTGCAGCGTCAGGATCACTTCCCCTTAAACTTTTTTGAAATGCTGAAGCGCAATCATAGTGTTCTTGTCTAGAGTATCTAGTATTCCTTTGTTGGCAAATTTCTTCGATTGTTTTTACTGTTAAAAGTCTTTTGTTGTCTTTTAAATCACTGGCAAAATATGCGTTTTCGGTGATATTTAGAGCGTATCGTGCATCTCCTCTTGCAAGGTTGATAATGAAATCTAAAACGCCACTTTCACATTCCATTGGCATATAATTTGTCGCAAGATATGAAAAGCCTTTTTTTATTATTGATGCCATACTCTCATCATCAATAGAATTTAGTCTGATAACTTGTAATCTTGATAAAAGAGCAGGGACAACTTGGAATGATGGATTTTCAGTTGTTGAGCCTATCAAAAATAATGTCCCATTTTCAAGATGTGGTAGTAATGCATCTTGTTGAGTTTTTGAATATCTATGTATTTCATCAATGAATAAAATTGTTTTTTGACCTGCTCTTAAGTTTTCTTTTGCTTTATCAACAGCTTCTTTGATATCTTTTACGCCAGAAGTTACTGCTGAAATTTCGATAAATGCAGCATTAGTTTTAGTTGCAATAAGTCTTGCAAGTGTTGTTTTTCCACATCCTGGGGTTCCCCACAAAATTAATGAGAATAATCTATTAGTTTTTAATAAATTCAATAATGGGCTATGAGGCGAAATAACATTACTTTGCCCTAGAAAATCTTCTAAGGTTTGTGGTCGAAGAGTTTCTGCCAAAGGTATTTGTTTGTTTTGTTTTTCTAGTTCCGTAAATAGATTATTCATAGTATAATTATATCAAGTTGAAGTGTAAAATCAAATGGGGGTATTTTGAATAAATTATTTTCGATAATTATCTTAACAACTTTCATTTTTTTAACAAGTATTTTGTTTATTTTTAAAAAGCCAACAATAAAAGACAATGAGGTTGTTTTCTGGACATTACAGATGTCTGATTTTGCTCCTTATATAAATGGTGTAATTGATGAATTTGAGGCTCAAAACCCTAATGTGAAAATTAAATGGGTGGATGTTCCTTTTTCAGAGGGTGAAAAACGAACTTTGGCTTCGGTATTGAGTGATAATCCTCCAGATTTGGTTAATCTAAATCCAGATTTTTCTGCAACTTTGGCACACAAAGGAGCTTTATTTGAAATTTCACAAGACAAGTTGGAACAATTTAATCCTTCAATTTTAGGTTCTTTGAAATATAATGAAAAAATTTATTCAATTCCTTGGTATGCAACAAGTGCGGTAACTATTTATAACAAAGAATTATTTAATAAAGCAGGTGTAAATGTTCCAAAAACATATTCTCAATTGGTTGATTTTGCACCAATTGTCAAAAGAAATTCTGGAGCATTTATTATTCTTCCGAATATTACTGAAAATGATACTATGTTGAAAATTTTGAATAAGTATGGAGTAGCAACATCAACTTTATTGAGTTCAGAAAAATCTGTTGAAGTCTTTGGGATGTTTAAATATTTATATTCAAATAATTTAATTCCAAAAGAAACTGTAACAATGACATTACAAGAATCGTTAGAAAAATATATGTCTGGTAATATTGCGTTAATTGGTGCAGGAGCAAATTTTTTAAATATGATTAGAGAAAATGCTCCATCAACTTACGCTAAAACCGATGTTGCACCTCAAATAGTTGGGGATTTAGGTCAAAATGATTTTTCGTTGATGAACTTTGTTATTCCTTTGCGAGCAAAGCATAAAGAGGAAGCTTTAGCGTTTGCATTATTTTTAACTAATGAAAAAAATCAATTAGAGTTGGCCAAATTAACAAATGTTCTTGCAGTAAATAAAAACACTTTAAATGATGAATTTTATACAAAATATGATAAAAATGATTTAATGGCTAAAGCTCGTGTTATCAGTGCAAAACAACTTGATAAAATTCAGCCAGTTTATCGTACTCAAAAAAGTCAAAAAGATATAAATAATATTTTGAATTCAGCAACCCAAGAAATTTTACTTGATAAAGGTTCTATTCAAGAAATTCTTGATAAAGCTAGTAAAGATTGGAAAGACATTGAAGAATAAGGAGTTATAAATGAAAGCAGTAGTATTTGATAATGAATTAAAATTAGTAAACGATTATGAAAAACCTGTACCACAACCTGGTGAAGCATTAGTTCGTGTAACTTTAGCGGGTATTTGTAATACGGATTATGAAATTACAAAAGGCTATATGGGATATGTTGGGATTTTAGGACATGAAGCTGTTGGGGTTGTAGAAGAAGTAAATGGTGAAGATAAGTCTTTAGTTGGTAAAAGAGTTGTTCCAGAAATTAGTTATGGGTGCAAAGATCCCGATTGTCCTTGGTGTGCTGAAAAAATGTATCGTCATTGCCCAAATCGTCATACGTTGGGCATCTGGAGAAAAGATGGTGTGTTTGCTCAATATTTTACAATGCCAACAGAAGTTCTTTTTGAAGTCCCTGATAATGTTCCCGATAGACAAGCGGTATTTGTTGAACCATTAGCTGCAGCCTTGGAAATTACAGAACAACACCATATCAAACCTTTCGAAAAAGTTGTAGTTTTAGGTGATGGAAAGTTAGGTTTAATTACGGCTTTAGCTTTGAATGCTCAAAATATAGATGTAATTTTAGTTGGTAAACATCAAAATAAACTTGATATCGCAAAAGCTCAAGGGGTAAAAGTTGCATTATTAAATGATTTTGCAATTGAGAAAAAATATGATGTTGTAGTAGAAGCGACAGGTTCTATTTCAGGCTTTGAAACTGCATTAGCGTTAACAAAACCTCGTGGTGTCTTGGTTTTAAAAAGTACAGTTGCAGCATCAAAAGAATTCAATTTAGCTCCAATTGTAATTGATGAAATTACAGTTTTAGGTTCTCGTTGCGGACAATTCCCAGCTGCGTTGAGATTATTACAATCAGGTAAGGTTGATTTTTCACCTTTGATTTCAGCAACTTATGGTGTAGATAATGCTTTGGCTGGATTTGAGAAAAATAAAGAGAAGGATACATTGAAAGTTTTGTTGGATTTCCAAGAGAAAAGCACTAGACTTAAGGTGAAAAATACGTTATAATGTGTTTATAAATGTAGCTAATGAGGATTAAGAGTAAGTGTTTAAATTTGATAAAAAGAATGCATTCACTTTGGCTGAAATGTTGGTTACCATAGGTTTAATTGGTGCAATATCTGCTTTGACCATTCCAACTTTGGCATATAATTATAGATCTAAAGTTCTTGAAGAGCAGTTCCGTTCAACATATAGTGACGTTCGTCAAATTGGTGCGATGATAAACTATGAAAAAGGTGATGTTGGCGAATATGCTAATAAAATTGCGTTTACTGACTGGCAAAAAGACTTTGTTGGCAGATTAAATGGTGGTAATAATTTGTTAGGCAGTGAAAGTCCAGCAGCGCTTCAAACTAAATATACTCAAACACTGAAGGATGGTGGAGGTTCTCCAGGGCTTTGGGCATTTAACTTGAGCGGTGGGGCTTTACGTAAAGTAAATAATATTTGTGATAATGGCTCTATCTGGTTGGATAGTAAAGGTCGTTTATGGACGTTCAACTCAGAAATGAGGATTATTTGTGTTGATGTTAATGGTACAGCAAACCCAAATAGAATTAATATCGATACTTTTGCCTTTATTCCAATGAGCGCAAAAATGGTTGCTACATATGTTTATGATGACCCAAATAATCCTACAAATTATAGTGGTTCAATGGTTTTATGTGATCTTGACAGGTTAACATTAAAAGGGTTGAGTAACACATACCCTCAAACTGATGATGATGGCAACTATAAGAAAAACAATCCTGTAAGTGCTTATGATACCTGTCCATTCAATGAGCCAGTTGAAAATATTGCGGCGGTAAATAGTACATATGCTGGGAAAAGTGCTAGAAATAAAACTGTTACGACTTCAAATAATTATTGGAAAGATTATATCAATTACAAATAATAAAAAAGCCTTCTCGAAAGAGAGGGCTTTTTTTAAATCATAATTTGTGTTGCTAGAATGATTTTATGACTATCTTGTCGATTTTGGTTATTGCAGAATACATAGTTAAGGATAACTTTTAGTGCTTGACCTCTAATAAACCAGTTTAAGCCGACTGTATATTCTCTTTGCAAGTTATTAGAAACATCCCTATTTGGATCAAATTGATCAATACGACCAATAAGTTGCCAATGAGGATTGAATTTCCAACCAACAGTTGCCGCATAACCGCATGCTTTGTTTGCACTTACACCCCTTGAGCCGTTGTAACCATCTGCAATTGCAACTTCAAAATTTGACCATAGTTTTTTATGGTGATAGCCGACGTAACCGCTTAACACAGAATAATCAATCTGATTGTGCCCGCCATTAAAACCTCCACCAATAGTAAGTTTGCCATATTTCTTGCTTTTGTTTCCTAATGGTTTTATGTTAATCCAACTGTTGAATTCTGCTCCAGGCATACCGCTTGGGATATATCTTCCCGCACTTCCAACAGAAAAGTTGTAATCGACATATTGATAGTTACCGATAACTTTTACTGCTAATGATCTTGCACTACCAAAGTTTCTTGCAATTTGTGAACGAGCTACAAATGGTAGAATATATGTTGATGTACCACCTTCAACACCTGTTTGAACTCTCGAATACCCTGCAACTATTTGATGGTTAGGGATTTGAGTATTAACAATGTATGCATCGGAAATAAATCTATCTAAATAATTTGTTCCACTTGTCGGGATTGGATTGACTGCCAATTTGAATTTGTAATTCGGATTTCTGAATTGTCCATACATCCCGAGCTGAGTTGTTAAGTTATCGTATTCTGTGGTGTAGTTGTCCCCTTTCCACCAGAAGTTCATAGAACCTCTAAAACCTCCGTAAGTTTGGATTCTGCTTATTGGTCCTTTTTCGTATTTAAAAGTTAAATCATCTTTAAACAAGTATGATGGAACATCTGTTCTTCGGATTTTGCTATGAACAACTTTCCCAAATAGCGTATCTTCGTCAGCAACGCCATCATCATCTTTGTCTTGGTCAAAAAGTTCAAAGATTTTGAAGTCTAACTCAGCGTTGTCCATGATATCGTCATCATTGTCATCAGTAGTATCAAAATTGAATAATTTTTTCTTGACAGGTTCAGGTTTTTCTTCCGAAATTTGACCATTTTCGATAGCAATTTTTTCAGTTTCAAAATTTTCTTCTACAAGTGTAGTTTTTGATGAAGAAATGTTACTATTTGTGTTAAGAAAAATTTCATCTTTAAACTTTGTTTCAAATAGGTCTTCAGCTATGTAATCAGCGGCTTTTACCGATGTTGTCGGGGTTAAAAAAATCGCCGAAATTAGTATTAATTTCAAAAGTTTTTTCATTGTGTAAAGATTATAGCACAAATTTTGTTATTTTTGTAGTTTTTGTAGTATATTCATATTATGTTAAACAAAATTAAACGTAAAATTTACACCAAAGTTAAAGCCCCGATTGTGGATGCTTTGAAAACAGCTTATCACAATCCGACTTATCAGTTTCACATCCCAGGTCATACAAAAGGTCTTGGCACACTCCCAGATTTTAGAAATTTGGTAGGTAAAAAAGCCTTGATGGTTGATACAACCGATGAATTTGACAACTTGGGTACACTTACTCCTGCGACAGGTCCTATTAAAGAAGCTGAAGAATTAGCAGCTCAAGCTTTTGGTGCTAAAAAGACATTTTTCTTACTTAACGGATCAACTGTTGGTAACCTTGCGATTGCAATGGGGCTAACTAGAAAAGGTCAAAAAGTTATTGTTAATAGAAATTGTCATCGTTCAATTTTAACAGGTTTAATTATCTCAGGTGCAGATCCATTATGGGTTATTCCTAACAAATTGGAAAATTGGGGTATCTGGGGAAATATTGATGCAGCTTCTGTTGAAGAATTGTTAGCAGCAAATGATGATGTTTCAATGGTTTGGATTACTAATCCAACATACGAAGGTGTTGTTTCTGATATTGCATCAATTGCAAAAGTTTGTAAAAAGTATAATGTACCTCTTATTGTTGATGAAGCTCATGGTTGTTTATGGAATTTTAATGAAAAACTTCCTACAACTTCTTTAAAATTAGGTGCAGATATTGTAGTTCATTCACTTCACAAAACTGGTGGAAGTATGAGTCAATCTTCTATGCTTCATATTGCGGAAGATTCAACTATTTCAGCAGAAGATGTGGAAAGAGCTTTAATGTTATTACATACTACAAGTCCTTCATTGATGTTGTTAGGTAGTTTGGATGCGGCTCGTGCTAATTTACAATCTGAAAGAGGTCAAAAGCAATTATCAAGAGCTATTGCTAATGCTAAATATTTACGTTCAGAAATTGATAAAATGGAAACTATTCATCAGTTAAAAGCTGATTTTGGGTTCAAAACTGATATTACAAAAGTATTTATCAAAGCTGATGGTTTGTCTGGTAAACGTTTGGAATATATCTTAGAAGCTGATTTCGGTATTGAAGTTGAAAGTGCTTCTGATGAAGGTATTTTAATCTTGTGTAACATTGGTAACAAACGTTCAGATTTTGAATATTTGGTTAAATGTCTTAAAAAGATTGATGAAAGTAAATATCAAGATATCTACTATTTAGAAAATAAAAAACATATGCCAATGTTGACTCCTATTATTAAAAAGAGTCTTCGTGATGCATACTTCTCAGAAAAAGAAATTATTCCAAAAGAACAGGCTGTCGGAAGATTATCTGGTGAGGTTGTAGCTGAATGTCCTCCAGGTATTTCAATATTGTTACCAGGAGAATTGATTACTGAGGCTCACTTACCATATTTAGCAGATTATGACGTTATAGAAGTTTTGAAATAAAAAAGAGGTAGTTACTTACCTCTTTTTTATATTATATTTGCGAAACTCAAGAAATATTCTTCAATAACGTTCATTAACATTGGCAAAATCCAAATCATAATTGCCGCACCAAGTACAGGTTTAAATAAGAAGCTCAATTGGAATACGTTAACTTGAGGTGCAGTTCTTGAAATTACACCTAGGATAATATCTTGAGCAAGTGTTGCTAATAGTACAGGTGATGCTATTTGTAATCCCATATACAGTGTGTTTGATGACATTTTGATTAGCATATCCATTTTTACTAACTTATCTAAAGGGACGGCTGAAGCATACATTGGAAATATTTCAAAACTTCTTAAAAGAGCCTTGAACAACCAGTAAACTCCGCCTAAATGGATAAATATTAAAATGCCCATTAGTGAAATCATTTTTGTTAAAATTGAAACTTGAGCTGATGTTGTCGGATCAAGTGCGGTTGCAGAAGATAAACCCATCTGCATATTAATCATTTCAGCCCCACAATCGATAGCGATTGTTATGAGTTGTGCCATATAACCAATCATTGCACCAACTACAACGTTTAAAACAATTGACAATAAGAACGAATCACATTCTGTTAAACATTTTTCTGGAGATAAAAATGGTACAATAAAAATAGTTACAATAAGTGCAAATGGAACTTTTACAAGCGGTGGGATATCTTTTCTGTTAAATATTGGACAGAACCTAAAGAAACCAATCATACGCGCAAATACTAAAGCACCTGCCATTAGATAGGTGTTTATTTTAGGAAACATTTGCATTATAGCTACGTAAATATCGTTCATTTATTATCTTCCAAGTATTCTTATTGCCTCAACTTGATTTGGTCTAGGGCTTGCAGTTTTAGCTGCTGGAGTATATCTTTCTCGTTTGTAGTTATCGATATATGGAACTTTGCCAGGGTTTTTCATAATATCGTCAATCTTATCAATATTTCTAAATCTGTCCTTCATTTCATATTCAAAAGGTGTTGTATATTGATGAAAATCTGGTTCTAATACAAAGTCCTGAGTTTGTGGAACGTGTTGGAACGCTAGAACCATCCCTTCTTGGAATAAATTAGTAAGAAGTCTAATAAAACCAACACCACCAATAATGATTACCAAAAATACACCTAAGATTTTTGGGGCTGCGGCAATTGTTTGTTCTTGAACTTGAGTTACCGCTTGCAAAATACCGACAACTAAACCAATACCTGCCGCAACAAGTACGCAAGGCATTGAAATTGCCAACATCATTAAAAATCCTTTTGCTAAGTATTCAAGTAAGATTTCCATTTTTTACCTTCTAACTCTAATTGAAACTTGAAACAAGTCCTTGTACAATGAGTGCCCATCCATCTACTGCAATAAATATCAAGAGCTTAAACGGCATCGAGATAATCGTAGGCGACAGCATAAACATCCCCAGTGCAAGTAGGATGTTGGCGACTACCAAGTCCAGAATAATGAATGGTACAAATATGATAAAACTTATTTCAAATGCTGTTTTTAATTCACTTATGATATAGGCTGGAGCTACTTGCCAGATTGATATATCATCTGGTGATTTTACTTGGGTGTTTTTATGCGAAAGTTCTAAGAAGAAATCTAAATCAGATTGTCTAGTCTGCTTTAGCATAAATTCTTTTAATGGTTTTGAGCCTTCCATAACTGCCGCAACCATATCTTGATTTTTTTGATAAGGGACAGAACCCATATCGTACATTTTTTGGAACGTTGGTCCCATTGTATAGAATGTTAAAATTAAAGACAATCCTATAATTACAATTGCTGGAGGAACTTGTTGAGTACCCATTGCAGTTTTTAGCATTGCAAATACGATGACAAATCTTAAAAAGCTTGTCATACATGTAAATACAAATGGTAGTAATGAGAATAATGACATTACTATCAGCATTTGTAAAACGGGATTTAATCCTTGCAATTGATCCATATTATATTTGTCCTTATAATTCGTTTATCTTCATAGCCATTTCTTTCATTGTTGAAAATCCATAGCTTTTTGGTGTTTCAATATTTGAAGTAGCTCTTTTGTCCATTCCTCGTCTTAATTGTGCTTCTGGGTTTCTTCCTCTGATTGGTTCTAAGTGAACTACTTGTTGAGGTAGAACCTGAACTTCTTCTTGAAAATTTTGAATTTGAACAGGTTGTTCAAGCTCAATATTTCTAAATCTTTCCAAATTTTCCACTTTTTGTGGAACTTGTGAACTCTCAAGTTTTGATATCAAAGTAGTTCTATCTATATCAGAAGCGATTAAAAATCTTTCATGACCAGCACGAACAACGTGTAATGTCTTTCTAGGAGATAAGCTCATAGATTCTTCAACGTTTAAGAATTTAGATTTGTTACTACGCATTGTTCCGTCAGTAAATTTTTTGAATACGAATACTGCAAAGCTGATTAAACCAAGCATTGCCATTGTATATACTGTAAAATTAACTAAGTATCCGCCCATAAGTCTTGTTTATCTCCCCTTATTTAATAAAAACTTTTAGAAATTATTAAATATTTTCGTCTTCTAATTCAAAGTCGCTATAATCGAATTCTTCGTCTTCGTTATCTGCAAATTGTTCTTCAGCTTGAGGTGCTGGAGCAACTTCTTGTTCTTGATAATTGTCTTCAACTTCCATACCATCTTCAACTTGAGCTCTTGCTGGTCTTGGCATTGGAGTTTCTCCAGAATCGGCAATTACGTTGTTAATTTTTACGCCATATCTGTCGTTTACAATTACTAATGAACCGCTAGCGATAGGTTTTCCTTCAACTTTTAGAGTAACGTTGTTATCATAAAGTGAAGTCAAATCTACAACTAATCCATCTTCTATATTTTTTAATTCTCCGAGGGATATTTTTACAGCATCAAATTCAGCATACATTTCAACTTCAATGCTGTCCCATATATTTTGAGTACTACTCATCGCTTCTCCTCCGTCGTTATCTTCAGGTATTAGTAAATCCATGTTTGGGTTTAATCTAACAGGTAATTCTTGTCCATTAATTGTTAGGGATAATTTTTCAATGTCGCTATTTTCAAAAACAACAACATCATCTTTTTCTAAATGTTTTAAGTCGTATAGTGAGAATTTAGTTTGTCCAACAAAAACCTTTGCAAATGTTTCTGAATTAGGAAAATTAGTTTCAGAAAATTTTTCGCTAGTAGAAGTTACAACTTCTGGATGTAAAAGTGCTAATGGTAATGTTACAATTACTTTTCCAGTTTTGTTGTTGTACTCTTCAACTTCTTTGATTAAGAAAGTTAAGTGGATTAAATCAAAGTTCATACGTTTGATTTCGTTTTGTGGGGGTGGGTTGAGAACTTTTTTTATGTTCTCAAACATAAAGTCGTTAAATGAAGTAATAACTTTTGCTTCAAGTTCTGAAATTTTGTTTATATTGAATTTGTTTTTAGACTCTCCAAGACATTTGTTTAAAATCAGTGAAATCGCTTTGTCTGTTAATCTAAAGAACATGTCATATTCGTAGTCAATTCTTACTTTTGTTACAAAGCAAGATTCGTTGTCCATTAAGCAGTTAATATTTTTGCTTACACCGATTAGTTCTAGTTTAAATTCTGGATTAAAAAACTCATCATAAGATTCTTGTATGATGCTTGGGAACACGTTTTGATACCAATGGTACTCTTTGTACAATTGGTCTGTTGATATTGAATTTTGAAGTCTGTTTTCCATAACGACTATCCCTTGCTTAATCCCCGGAACATCTGGACAATATTCCCCATAACTACAATATTACATATTTGGATGGATTACATCAATCTTTTAATGGATTTTTCGCTGAAGTCAAGGGGGAAATATGAATATTTTATTGAAATAAATGTTTAAATATCCAGCCCTGTGAACATTTCTAATGCAGTTACATTTTGAAGCAGAGGATAATTCTCGATATTGTGAGTTTTAATAAAATCTATTGCTTCGTTTCTTGCAAGTTCAAGGATTTTTGCATCTCGAACGATATCTGAGATAATCAAGTCTGGTAACCCGCTTTGGCGAGTCCCTAAGAATTCCCCAGGTCCTCTTAGTTGTAAATCTTTTTCTGCGATTACAAATCCGTCATTGGTTTCTGTCATGATGCTCAATCTTTCTCGAGTTTCTTGCGAGCGTGAAGATGTGATTAAAATACAATATGATTGAAGTGAATTTCTACCAACACGACCTCTTAATTGGTGAAGTTGAGAAAGTCCAAATCTTTCAGCATTTTCAATAACCATAACTGTTGCATTTGGCACATCCACTCCAACTTCTACTACTGTTGTTGAAACCAAAATGTCATATTTGCCGTCTTTAAAGTCTTTCATTACTGCATCTTTTTCATCATTTTTTAACTTGCCGTGTAAAAGTCCGATTTTAAACTGTGGGAAAACTTCAGCTTGTAATTTTTCGGCTTCTATTGTTGCAGCTTTAGCTGAAAGGGTTTCACTTTCATCAATTAGTGGATAAACGATGTATGCTTGACGACCTTCTTCAACTTGTTCTTTTATTAAATTCCAAACTGCTTTATGTGAACCTGTCATTGTTGTTTTAATCGGTTTTCTGCCTTTTGGGAGTTCATTTATAACTGTTAAATCTAAATCTCCATGGACTGTAAGTGCTAAAGTTCTTGGGATTGGTGTTGCAGTCATTGTTAAAATTTGTGGGTTTTGAGATTTTTTCTTTAAGACATTTCTTTGTTTTACCCCAAATCTATGTTGTTCATCGACAACAATAGCACCTAAGTTGCTGAACTCTACGTTCTCTTGAATTAGTGCATGTGTTCCAACTGCGATATGGGTTTGTCCATTTTTGAGGTCTGTTTCAAATTTTTGGCGAACTTTTTTGCCATGGCTTCCCAAGAACAATCCAACGCTTAATCCCATTGGAGTTAGCCATTGAATCAAATTGTTGTAATGTTGTTGAGCTAAAATTTCAGTTGGCGCCATTAGAGCTCCTTGGTAGCCATTTTCAATAGCCGCAAGTAGCATAATCGTAGCAACAACAGTTTTACCGCTACCAACATCCCCTTGCAAAAGTCTTTGCATAGGCATATCAGAATCCATATCGTTTAAGATTTCATTAACTGCTTGTTTTTGTCCCGAAGTTAATTCAAATGGTAAGTTATTTATAAACTGTTGGACAATTCCGTCTTTGTGGACTTTTAGTGCGTATGATGAAATGTTTTTGGAAGTGTTTTCTCTAAGTCTAATTAATTTTAATTGAACTAAAAATAATTCTTCAAAGATTAGTGAAAATCTTGCGTGTTCTAACATATCCATTGATTCTGGAAAATGGATTTGTTCTACTGCGAGTTTTTTGTCTAATAATCCCAAACGATTTTTGATTTCATCTGGAATAATATTAACGATGTCATTTTTGTACAACTCAATAGCGTTAAAGATTGCTCGTCTTAATGTTTTTATACTTAAGCCTTCGCACACTGTATAAATTGGAACAATTCTTGCAACGTTGAGATTTTTTGTTTCAGAATCTTCCATAAATTCACCACTCATAATTGAATAAGTCGGTTTATCCATAGTTAGTTGATTATTGTAAGAATTCATTTTTACAACGCCAGAAATCATAATGCCAGCATTGACTGGGAATTGAGCTTTTGTTCGCTCAAGCATATATTTGTTGCCTTTTGATTGGAAGAAACTTAGTTCAAATTTCCCACTTTCGTCAGCTATGACAACTTTTATCACTGATAAATTATTGCGAGTGTTGAACGCTGAAACAGAGCTGATATAACCAAAAACACTTGTTGTTTGTCCTTCTTTTAGATTTCTAATAAGTGTGCGTGAAGAATAATCGATATGTTTTTTAGGGAAATACATCATTAAATCTTGAGCAGTGAAAATGCCTAATTTATTCAACTTATACGCAACTTTTGGACCAACACCTTTTATATACATAACATCAACTTCTGAAGGGTGTTTTTGTCGTTGAAGTTGCATTGTTTCTTCTTCTTGTTTTAATTCTTTTTCTTGTTGAAGTTCGGCTTTAATTGTTCTAATTAATTGTTCGATTGATTTTCTTCGTTCTGGAACCGAAGCGTAAGGGTAAACATCAAACGCTTCAATTAGTATAGCCCAACGTGGGTTTTTCTTGGATTTTCTGTAATTTTTTTGAGCTTCTTGCTTGATGAAACTTGAAAATTTTTGCGTTTTACCATGAATATCGATATATCGATATTTTGTTTCAATTTCTATGGCAGCTTTAATCTTATCCAAGTTTTCAATCATAGTTGTAATTTTACATCAAGATAGAGGATAAGACAATTTGTGTATTTTAGTTATTCCAAAAAATAATCTTCGCCAAGTTCCTTTTCAAGCTCAATAATAATTTTTGAAAGAGGAATATTAAGTGCTTCTGCCATTCTCCAAATAGTAGTTAGTTGAGGATCTCGATTTCCAGCTTCAACATTTGACCAAATTGATTTAGTGAGCCCAATTTCATCTGATGTTTTACTCATCGAAAGATGCAAGTCTTGACGATGTTTTTTTATAATTCTTGCGAGTGAATTCTGAAATTTTAATTTTTTATCTTGCATATTACTTATTATTGTTCTAATATGAGAACTACATGTTCTCAATTAAGAACATGTAGTAATTCTATTTGAGGGATATTGAATGGCTAAAAAATACAAATTGGCTCTTGTGTTTGGTGGTTTTATACAATTATATTTTGAATATTTGAAAACTCTATGTGTTGATAATCAGGTTGAGTTGGATGTATTTGAAGAAAATGACAGGAATATAGATATCGAAAATTATGATTATTTATTATGCGATAATTTAAGAATTGAAAAATGTGCTAAGGTTTTCCATAATCATTCTGTTTTGTATCAAATTGGGAGAAGTAAATTTTTAATATATCGTATTTTGTATTTTCTTACGCACCTTAATAAAATCAAATCCACAGAGTTTTTTAACAAGTCTTATTCTAAGTGTATTTGTGTTTCTAAAGAATTAAAGCGAGATTTACAAAAGTATTATAATGTTTCTGCAGATAAAATAATTGTTGCTCATGCGGGGTTTGTTCCACCAGAGCAAAATAATGAAGATAAACTTTTTAAAAAATATAATATAGAAGAACCTTTTACGATTTGTACAAGTGCTGTTGGTTTTGTGACAAAAGGTGGATATACATTATTAGGGGCACTAAGAAGATTTAGAAAAATGTATCCAAATGTCAAAATTAAAGCAAATATTATCTATCCAAAATATAAAACAAATTTAGCCGTGAAATTATATGTAAAACTCTTTAAGTTAGATGATATGGTTGAATTCTTTGGGTATCAAGATAATATAAATGAGTTTTACAACAAAGCTCATTGTTTAACTTGTCAAAGTGTACATGAGGCTTTTGGGAGGATAGTAACAGAAGCAATGTATCAAAAAATTCCAGTGATTGTGGGTAGTAATATTGGAGCTTCTGATATTATTAAAGATGGGATTAATGGTTTTGTTTTTGAAGATGGTAAAAACGCATCAAAGAATTTAGCGAATAAAATAAAAGAGGTTTATGACAAGTACGAGCAGCTTGAACCGATTGTTGAAAATGCTTATCATACATCAGAAACTTTGACTTGGGAAAATTTTGCCAAAGAAATATTTTATGGGTTGTATCCAGAGCTAAAAAAGATTAATAATGTTTTACCTCTAGAATAAGCTTTGTTGTGTTATGTCTTTGGTTTTGTAGCCAAGGTGACGGTATGTTGCTGGGGAAACTTTTCTGCCTCTTGGGGTGCGTTGTAACAATCCTGCTTGTAGTAAAAATGGTTCGCAAACATCTTCAATTGTTCGCACATCTTCACCAATTGCTGCAGCTATTGTTTCAATCCCAACTGGTCCACCATCATATTTTTCAATAATTAGTTTCAAAAGATTTCGGTCTGTTGTATCTAGTCCAAACTCATCGATTTTTAAAATATCTAATGATTCATTAGCTACTTCTTGTGTGATTTTGCCGTTGTATTTTACCAATGCATAATCACTTACTCTTTTTATAAGTCTATTGGCAATACGTGGTGTTCCGCGAGAACGGCGGGCAATTGCGTGAGCACCTTTTGTATCAATTTCAATATCTAAAATCCCTGCAGTACGTTTGATTACCTGTGCAAGTTCTTCTTCTGTATAAAATTCTAGTCTATGAATAATACCAAATCTATCTCTTAGAGGTCCTGATAATTCCCCAGCTTTTGTGGTTGCACCAATTAGAGTGAATTTTGGTAGCGGTACTCTTAAGGTTTTTACTGTTTGGCTTTTGCCTGTTGTCATATCAAGGTAAAAATCTTCCATCGCAGGGTATAGAATTTCTTCTGCAACTTTGTTTAACCTGTGGATTTCATCGATAAATAGGATTTCACCGCCTTGTAATGACATCAAAATCCCAAGAATATCTCTTGGACGCTCTAGTGCTGGAGCTGATGTGATTTTTATATCAACACCCATTTCTTGAGCAATTACACCAGCCAACGTTGTTTTCCCTAACCCAGGTGGACCATAAAATAATAAGTGATCTAAAGGTTGTTCACGTTTTTTTGCGGCTTCAATAGTGATTTTTAGGGTGTCTTTTAATCCAGATTGACCAATATATGTGTCAAAAGATTTTGGACGAATACAATTTTCGAAGTTTTTGTCCAATTCAATAACTTCTGGTTTTACAACGGGATTTTTCTTTTCTGTTGGTTTAAGATTTTGAAAATCGTTATCGTCAGCAATAATACTCATACTACCCTCTACCTATTTGTATAATAGCATAAATGATGAGGTTGTGTAAACAAGTTTTATTTACCCCTTACCCACCTTGTTTTACTTTTTTAAGTAAGAAAACTAAAGGTAATACACAAACAACGATTATTGCATAGGTTCTATATGATGTCATAAATGCACTTAGTGTCGATTGTTGCATAAGTTGTTGATAAATAGATATATGTGCCATCTGTTGAGCTGTTCCAATATCGTGTCCAAGATGCATAAAGGTTTCAGTCATAGCTCCGATTTTTGCTGCAAATGATGAATTTAAAGCATTTAATCTATCAACCAAATAAGTTTGGTGAACTTGTGAAAATCTTGATACAAAAACCCCAACTGATGATGTCCCAACTGCGCAACCAACGTTTTTGACTAAGTTTTGAACACTTGATGCATTAGTCATTTCTGTATTTTTAACAGTTGAGAAAAGTATGGTTGTTGTTGGAATAATTACCATTGTTAAACCTGCACCAAGGACAATATTAGGAATAATTACGTTATTAATCGCAATTGCCAAATTAAGTTCTGAGAACATAAAACATCCAATTGCAAAAATTGATAAGCCTAAAAATGTTTGATGTCTTAAGTCCATGATTTTTGTAGTAGCACCTGTAAAAATTACTGCCATAACTGAACCAACACCCATCGGACCTGCTGCAAGTCCACTTAAGTACGAGGTGTAGCCCATAAGTCGTTGTAAGAATTGTGGCAAAATGGCGATTGTTCCATATGCAATTGCGAATGTAATTGTAAGAATTATTGTACCGAATGTGAAGTTCCAGTTTTTGAATATTTTCAAATCAAGTAATGGGCTTTTTGTTCTCAATTCCCACCAAACAAGTGCAATAAATGCGATTAAACTTGTTATTCCTAATTTGCAAATATAACTTGAATCAAACCAGCCATTTTTTTGACCATTATCAACCATAACTTGGAATGATGCAATCCAAATTATAAGTAAAAGTAAGCCTATATGGTCAATCTTGTGAAGTCCAACAACTTTCAAATATGGTGGATCTTCAATAAACATCGAAATTAAAATAAATGCAGCTATACAAAACGGCAAACTTATGAAAAATACGTAATTCCACGAATAATTTGTAGTTAGCCATCCACCAATAATTGGCCCGACAATAGGTGCAATTGTAATCCCTGAAGAAAAGATTGCCATTGCTTTTCCGTGTTCTTCTTTTGGGTAACTTTCTAGCAAAATTGCTTGAGAAAGTGGAATTATACATCCTCCCCCTAACCCTTGGAAAATTCTACCGATAATCATTACTTCAAAGCTTGGTGCCATACCACAGACTGCGGCTGAAATCCCAAACATTGCAACGCAAAGTAGGAAGAATTTTTTTCTTCCCATTACTCTACAACACCAATCTGTTGCTGGTAACAATACACTACAAGCAATCAGAAATATGGTTACAATCCATAAGCTTTCGTCATCTGAAATTGAATAACTTCCTGCAATACTTTTTAATGCTACGTTTGCAATTGAAGTGTTTAAAACTTCAACAAATGTCGCAATCATAACAGCAAGTGTAATCATTGCAAGGCTAGCTTTTGGTTTCCATTGTTGTTGTACTATCGAGTTTTCCATAATCTCTTCCTAAGGGTATAGTTTAATTTTAAAATTAAAATTTTTTAGTACAAGAAATAAAATGAAAAATTTTACATACAGTTAAGCAAAATTTTTTGAGAATATCCTCTTTTTGAATTAGTTTAAAATTACCTATATATGCTATAATTCGGGTATGGAATGTCCAAAATGCGGAGCAGAGATAAATAAAAATGCGATGGTGTGCCCGAATTGTAAGAAGGTACTAAAGATCGTTTGTCCTGTTTGTAAAACTATAAATACTAAAAACACTTGTAAAAAATGTGGAGAAATTCTTGTTACTAAATGTGCAAAATGTGGCAAGATAAATTTGATGAAAAATTCAAAATGTATCAAGTGTGGTTATAATAATGAAATTAGTGCGGTTTTAGGTGAATCTAATACCGATAGTTTTGCGGTTTTAAGAATTGATTTTCCAAATAGTGATGTTGTGAAAGCAAAATTAGGTTCAACAAAACTTTATCAAAAATTTAGAGCAAATTTGGATGCTTTAATTGCAACTTATGTTCAATCGTTGAACGTTCGTCGTCAAATTATTGACGGAGATATTTATATTATTAGATTTAACAAAGATTATACATTGTCTGCTTCTGCAAATTCTGCAATCTTAGCGACAATTGAACTTGCAAATATTATTACAAAATTGAACGTAAAATTATTGAAGAAAAAAGGTGTTGGGTTAAAATGTAACTTTACCATTATGCAACGAGATGCTGATAAAAACCCATACGATATTGATACAAAATTCCATGCAAATATGGTTTATCAATCATCTTCAAAAGAAATGAAAGCCCTAGATTCGTTCCAAGTTATTACCGATGAAAGTTTCTATGATTATTATAATGGTCAGTATAAAATGGAATCTTTAAACTCCGCTTTGGTTGATGGGGTTATGAAAAGATTCTATGAAATGGATTTAAAAGAGTTTGTAAATATTGGTGAAATTCTACGTAATGAAGCTCTAAAAGACCAAGAAGAAACTTCTGGTGATGAAATCGAAATTCCTAATTTTGTCCAAACTGCATTGTTAGATCAGGAAAAAATTACTCAAGAAGCCTTGGATAGAGAAAATGGATTTAACGAAGATGAAATCTATGATATTGAAATGATTAATTTTGAAGAAATTAATTGTTCGTTTATCAAAACAGAAAGTTTCAATGTTTTAGATTGCGTTGTGCAAACTTTACAAGATGTTCCAAAAGGAGTTTTAGCGTTAAAGGCTTCTCCAATGTATCAACCTTATACGTTGAAACTTTTATCTGCCGTGGATGAAATGGGGATTTATGACAATATTGTTCCAATAACTTGTCATGATGATATGAAATATTCTCCATATTCATTCTTTAGAGATCTAATTTCGTCAATTTTTAATTATACAGTTTCTCAAAAATTGTATGAGTCAAATGATTTTTCAATGTTTTCAAATGTGGATAGAGAAGGTTTGATTAAGGATTTGATTAAACTTAGTCAACGTCCTATGCAAAATATGGAAGATACAAGGGAAAATTATTGTAATGTTTTCTTGTCTATGTTGCAAGCTATTCCGAATACTTTAATTTATATCGAAAATTTTGAAAAAATTGATGCAAGTTCACTGTTTGTTTTAGAACAATTATTTGATCATTTTGATGAATTAAATATTAGTTATTTAGTTTCTTATGATAAAGAATTTTCATTGCATAAAAATGCTCACTTCTTATTATCAAGACCATACTATACAGAAGTTACTCTAACACCGACACCTTTTGAAGTAATTATTGGTGCAGATGCAAACTTCTACAAAAATATTATGACAGATTTTTATTTCCAAAGGATTGTGAAATATTCTTGCGGAAGTACGCTATTCTTGGATTATGCAATTCAATATTTGGTGGAATCTGGAGTTTATGAATATACAGAAGATTCAATAATGATGGTTACTCCTAAAACTATAATTATTCCATCTGGTCTTGAAAAATTGATTAAACGTCGTATTAACTTATTGAAAGATGAAGCTGACACAATTAAATTTTTAACAATGATTGTTCTTTTGGGAACAAGAGTTGATGAAAAAACACTTAATTCTCTAGGTATAAAAGATTGGGAAAAAATTGGTGAAGAATTAGCGAATATGGGTTATTTATATTCGTTCAATAACTGTATTTATTTCCCTAATTACAATATTTTGAGAAAGTGTTTGTTAGAAGTCATTAAGCCAGAAGATTTGCAATCAGTTGCAAATGATTTGTTTAGATTGGTTTATGTTGAAAATATGCCAAACCCAGTAAAAGCGTACTTATATGACTTATCTGGAGATACTCAAAAAATCATTACAGAATGGGAAAAGTTGGCAAATATAAATTTATCGATGGGTGATTTTACTTCTTACTTAAACTGTTCAACAGAGATTTTGAAATCATTAGATAAATATGCTTCAAATTGGACAGAAGATGATCTTGTTCGATATAAATTATCATTATATGAAAATGTTTCAAACAATATGTTTGAGTATGACCCAGATAAGACAAGAGAGTTGGCAGAAGAAACTTTAGCAAGTTTACAAAAAAATCACAGTTTGGATAAATATATTTCGCTTTGTACAAAAATGATTCAAGGTGCATTAGGTAATGGTGATTATTTATATGCGATGAATTTAACTCATGGAGTTTTATCATCTTTGGACAACTCATCTATTGATCCAGCTAGTCCAGATTTTAATTTGAATTTTTTATTAATGTCTATAATTTATGTGAAAATTTTATTCAATATTGGTGCATACGAAGATTGCTTAGATATAGGTTATAACGTATTAAATGTACTTGATAATGAGAAAATAAATTCAATAAATTATACAATAGTTTCTAAAGCAGAATTCAAATATTTGATAACAGAATGTGTTGGTTATATTGCATTGGTTGATGTAATCACAATGAAAGAAGATGTTAATGAATTCTTGAATATTTCTGGAAAACTTTTAGATTTCTTGCCGCCATCATATTCAATTTTTGCACAATTACAAAGTTTAATTGCTGGTAATGGTGCTCAAGTTAATCCTTCAATGATTGGTGAAAATCCATTTTCTGCAGCTTTATATCATATAATAAATGCTTTTGTTTCATTTAAAGGAAATCCAGAAGCGTTTGCTCAAGAAATTTATAAAGCGAAAATTGTTGCAAAATCCACAATGATGCACAGTTTGGAATTGTTTGCTGATTTGATGATTGGTTATGCTTATGTGAAACTGAAATCTTATAAAAAAGCCTCAGCAATTTTATATAAAATAGTAAAACTTGCAAAATCAAAAGGGATGAATTCTATTGAACATATTGCTTGGTATATTATGAGTATTTTAAATATTAGTGAAGGTAGATTTGATATAGCATATGGTGTGTTAAATAACTCTAATATTCAAATGGAGAAAAATGGAACAATTAGTGAATATCTTACAATGTTAAATAAAGTTAACATGTATGTTGTATTGATGTGTACTAAATCTCAAGAGCAGGCGCAGATTTGTATGAATCAGGCCTCAGCTATTGTTCAAAAGTATGGTATAAATTTCAACTTAAATATTGACATTAAGAAAATTCTGTCGGAAAATGCAAGTAACAACAGACAAGAAGAACAAACCCGAAATATAGAGTCATCTGTTGTTCAGAAAGAGAGTGCAGAAAGGATTTCAGGATTTGACGAAAGTGATGGCGATGTAGTCAATCCAATGGAATTTTTCTCAGATTAAACTATCCGTTCAGAAAGAGAGGAAAAATGAAGATATTATTTGCGTCTGCTGAAGTTGCTCCGTTTTCAAAAGCAGGTGGTCTTGCTGATGTTGTTGGAAGTTTACCTAAAGAATTGGAAAAGGATGCTGAAATTGCTATCTTTACACCACTTCATGGCTGTATTGATAAAGAAAAATACGGCATTACTGAAGTTGAAAATTCTGAAATGTGGTTAACTTTTGGTCATCAACCTCACAAATTTAATCTTTATATGACAAAACTTCCAGATACAGATATCAATGTATTCTTCATTAAAAATGATTGGTATTTCTCTTGTTTCAGAGAAGTTTATCCGAAATATTTAGATCCTCGTTATGAGCACGAAAGATATATTTCATTTTCATTAGCTGTTATGGAATATGCAAAAGCTCTTAATTTTAGAGCTGATGTTATTCACGCAAATGATTGGCATACTGCTATGTTGCCACTTTATTTACATTCAAATTACAAGTTCGATGAATTTTGGAAAGATACAAAATCAGTTTTTGAAATTCATAACTTAGCATACCAAGGAATTTGGTTTAATGATGTAATTGATTTTGCAAATATGAGAAAAGATATTGTTTATAATCAATGGGGTTGTGAACATTATGATAGAGTAAACTGGATGAAAGGTGCGATAAATTATGCTGATAGAGTTGTTGCCGTTTCTCCAACTTATTCACGAGAAATTTTAACTTCAGAATATGGTGAAAATATGGATTACACTTTACGTGGTGTTCAGTATAAATTACGTGGTATCTTGAATGGTATTGATTATACAGTTTTCGATCCTAAAAAAGATAAAGCTTTGGCGAAAAATTATGATGTTAAAACTCTAGCTAAAAAAGAAGAAAATAAAAAAGCGATTTGCGAATTTTTTGGGTTGGAATACAATCCTGAAAGACCTTTAATTGCTTTGATTTCACGTTTAGTTGATCAAAAAGGTATTGATTTAATCAGAGATATGCAATATGAATTGCAAAATCTAGAAGCAGATTTTGTATTTATTGGTAGTGGTGATAGTTCATACGAAAATCTATTTATCTGGCTATCAAACAACACAAAAAATATCAGAGCATACGTTGGTTATGATGCGAAATTAGCAAACTTACTATATGCAGGTAGTGATTTCTTCTTGATGCCTTCAAAATTTGAGCCTTGTGGTTTGAGTCAGTTGATTGCAATGCGTTATGGTTCATTGCCAATTGTTAGAGCAACTGGAGGTCTAGAAGATACTGTTACTGGTTATCCTTTGGATAATTCAAACGGCTTTAAATTCTGGGCTTATAATGGTTGGGATATGCTTAACGCTATCAAATGCGCTTTGTATGTTTATACTGACAAGTATGTATTTGATGCAATGAGAAAGTCTGCAATGGAAGCTGATTTCTCTTGGAAACGTAGCTCTCAAGAGTATTTGAATATGTACAGAGAAATTACTAATAAGTAAGAGGTGGAAAATATATATTTACCCCACCACTTGCGAAAAAATTATTTATATTATATTATTGATTTATCGACAAGAAAAGTGAGGATTTATAAATGGATCAAATAATTAAAGTAGCGTGGGATTTAAACGAAAATACTGATAATAGATATAGATTAGTATATGAAATCGCTGAATTAGCTAAAAAAATTGTTGATGAAAATCAAGCAAGAAAAGCTAGAGAAGATTTTGGTTTCGATGAAATTCACGAGACAACTTACACAAAAGAAAATCCTGTTGAACACGCTTTGATGGTTAAAGCATCTGAAGCTGATGATAACAGATTAGTTGGTTAATAAGTTTTCAAAAGGCACAAAGACATTAGTTTTTGTGCCTTATTGTATGTTTATAGGGGGAGTTTATGATAAAAGATACTTTGGATTATATTGAAACATTTACTGATGGTTTTAAGCCTGAAATTGGTATTGTTTTGGGTTCTGGTTTAGGTGAAATTGCGGATAGATTTAGAGAATTTGCTATTCCTTATAGCAAAATCCCAGGGTTTGTGAAATCTACAATTTCTGGACACAAAGGACAATTGGTTTTTGCGGAAATCAATGGTAAAAAAGTTGTGATGATGCAAGGGCGTAATCATTTTTACGAAGGTCATTCAATGCAGGATATAACTTACCCAATTAAGGTTATGAAAAAGTTGGGGGTTAAGACTTTAATTATCACAAACGCGGCGGGTGCTATCAATAAAAGTTACAGACCAGGAGATTTGATGGTAATTACTGATCATATCAATTTGATGGGTTCTAATCCTTTAATTGGTCCAAATGATGAAGAATTTGGTACAAGATTCCCAGATATGTCTGAAATTTATAACAAAGATCTTATTAAAATTGTTGATGGAGTAGCACGTGCGTTGAAAATTGATATCAAACATGGTGTTTATGTTGCTTCATCTGGGCCAAGTTATGAGACTCCAGCAGAGATTAAAATGGCAAGATATATGGGTGGAGATGCCGCTGGGATGTCAACAGTGCCAGAAGCTATTGTTGCAAATTACTGCGGAATGAGAGTTATTGGTATAAGTTGTATTTCAAATTTTGCAAGTGGAATTTCTACTAAGAAATTATCTCATGATGAAGTTATTGAAACAACAACAAAAGTTAGAGCTAAATTTAAAGAATTAGTTTTAAATATTCTAAAAGTTCTTTAGATAAACGCAAAAAATATTTTTAGGGGTGTTATAAATACTATGCAAGTAAACAATTGTACTTATAGTAAATATAACACCCCAACTTTTACCTCATATTGTTCAGCTATCAGTCGTAAGCTGGATGATGTTGTGTGCGGGAGAGCAACGTCTCAAGGTGATATTGTTGAATTAACACGTAAGGTTGAGGATTTTATTAAAACTCAAACAACCCCTGATAGATTATTGGGTAAAGGGACTTTAGGTAAAGTATTTAAAATAGATTCGGATTATGTATTAAAACTTCCAGTTTGGGAGGTTGGTTTAGGTGAATTTAAAATAGTTTCAAGTAAGTTTTCTGATTTAAAAACTTATTATGGTGATGAAATAATTAGTTTTGGACAAATTAAGATTTTGAGAAATGTTTCATCTACTGGGGAGCATACTCCGATTGGGCTTTCTTATTCATTTATAAGAGAACATTCGGATAAAGAATGTTCGTTGTTGTATGAAAAAGAATGTTTTCCTAGATTGGCGTTATTACCTCAAAAATCGTTTGATAATTTGGCAAGTGATTGTGCAAAATTAAATGAAATGCAAGGTTATATGTTTGATTTTAAAAATCCTAATAATTTTGTTATTGTTGGTGATGAAATTCGTATTGTAGATACAATTTCTCCAACCTTATGTTATAATAACAATTCCATAGCTAATATAATGAGAGCTTTTATTTGGGCAGAAGGTGTTGGGCGTGAAGCAGTATTTAGCAAAGAATTATTAGAACCACGTAGAGATCTTTTGAAAAAGATTGTTCTTGCAGGTATGAAACACGATTTGCCAATTGTTGGGGGTGGAAGTGAGTTT
The DNA here is from genome assembly GCA_017626055.1 of bacterium. Taxonomy (GTDB): domain Bacteria; phylum Cyanobacteriota; class Vampirovibrionia; order Gastranaerophilales; family Gastranaerophilaceae; genus Zag111. The sequence continues at coordinate 210,672 of JAGAJM010000006.1, forward strand.
GTGTTAGAAGAAGTCTTAGAAATGCTTTGCAAATCTAATGTTTCAGTACAAAAATTTGAGCAAAAACTTACAATGATACGAAAAGATTGTCCTAATGTTAACCAAAGGCTAGAGCAAACTGAAGCCTATTTAGACACTATTTTTGACAAAATGTAAGTTATTTGTTTTTAGTAATGTTGTCAATTTCTTGGTTTAAGTTTTTAATTTGAACTTCTAGTTGTGTGCGTTCATCTGCCACAGTATTAAATGCTTTTTCCAAAGTTTTGATTTTTGCTTCTAAAACTTCAACTCTAGATGCGTTGTTCATGCCAGAAACAGAAGTTTTTTCTAATTCTCTTTGGTATGCTTTTACTTTATCATTTTGAGCTGATAAAAACATATAAACAATACCAGCACCAACAAAAACTCCAGAAAATAATGATATAAGAGTATAAACCCCAAGACTAAGTGTTTTATAAGTTTGGCTATCTGCAACACTATATAAATAACTTAAGTTGATGCTATTGTTCATATTAACAACTGCAAAATATATAAAAGCTAATAATAGTCCGATACTTAGTGCTAAAAATACTCTTCTCATTTTAAACTCTCCTATTTTTGAAATAGTTTAGAACTTTTGATAATTTTTCGTCAGGTTCTATTCCTAATTCAATTATCTCTGATGAAAATGGTTTTGCAAATTTTAGGTAATATGATTGCAAAACTTGTTCATCTGTTTTAATTTTTCCTTGTCCTGCTCCGTATAAAGTATCATTGAATACGGGGTGTTTTTTATAGCTTGTGTGCACCCTAATTTGATGAGTTCTACCTGTAATCAAGTTTAGTTCAACATAAGTTGCTTCTTTAAATCTTTCTATAACTTTTAAAATTGTTGTGCTAGGCTTGCCATCAGTATCAATGGTCATTTTATGTGGTTGTGTTTTATGGCGTCCAATTGGAGCTTCAATTATTTCTTCATCAAGTGGATAATTCCCAACTAAAATTGCACGATATTTTTTTGTTAAATTATGATTTTTAATCATTTCATATAAGTATTCGTGCGTTTTGTTGTTTTTTGCAATCATTAAAAGTCCAGATGTGTTTCTATCTAGCCTATGGACAATCCCACGTCTAAATTCTCCATTTATATCCGATAAGTTTTCACCAAATTTATATAAGAGTGCATTAACCAAAGTCCCAGAAGTTTCAAGAGGGGTTGGGTGTGTAAGCATACCAGAAGGTTTGTTTACAACTGCCATATTTTCATCTTCCCAAATTATTTCTAATGGTATGTTTTCCGGTTCAATTTTGACAATTACATTTTCAACAAGGTTTTCAAACTCGACTTTATCACCATCTTTTAATATATAAGACGGCTTTTTTTCTTTTCCATTAACTAAAATTTTTCCAGATTTAATTGAATTTTGGATTTTTGAGCGAGAAATTCCGTTATATAATTCAGACAAATACAAGTCTAGTCTTATATCCTCAGAATTTTCGTCAATTATTAAAATCATAATTATCTTCCTTTATAGAATAGCAAAATTGCAACAAGTGCGATTACACCTATCGTAATAAAAATATCTGCTACGTTAAATATTGGGAAGTTCATAAAGTTCAAATGGATGTAATCTCTAACGTATCCTAACACAATTCTCTCGTGGCAATTACTCATAATTCCAGCGCTTAAAAGTGAAATAAAAGAAACTGAAATTAGGTTAATTCCTCTAATATGGTTGTGTACATATGTGAATAAAAATGTTGTTGCAACGATTGATACAATAATTAAAAATTCTCTTGCATTTTGAAGTAAGCTGAATGCTGCTCCAGAATTTTTTAAATAATGCAAGCTAAAAACTGCATTTGAATAGTGATGACCTGAAGTTAGGTTATCGACAATTAATCTTGATGTAAATAATGATAAAAACATCCAAAATGCAAAGCTAGCTATAAAAAATAAATATTTACCGATTGTTGTGTTCATTTTATTCCTCGATTTCTATAAAATTATTCTTAGGAACTACATTTACTCTTTTCATAATGCAGGCAAGTCCAGCCATATATATTCTGTAATGGTCTTCGCCTAAATTGTTTACTTTAGAAATAGCCAAAGAAGCTACTGCATATTCATTTATGTTGTCAGTATTTGCCTTTATTATTCTTTCTAAAGTCTGAGATTGCCCAAAAGCTCTTAGTTCTGATTTTGGGCTTTTAGGTGGGTATTTTACAGGATCGTGGTCAAGTGAGCCAATGATGAAAGTGTCTTCATCAGCATCAACTTTTACTCCAATAGTGTAAGTTTCTCCAGCTGAAACTTGCGCAGGTGAAGTTAACTCGATATTCATAAATCTAGCATCACCATACAAAAGAGTTGATTCGTCTGTAAGTGCAGTTTCTCCAGAAATATACCAATTACCATTTATTCTTATTAAATGGTAAATAACTTCAGCTCTAGAATGGATTTCGCCTAAAACTTGTGCTGATTCAATGATTTCTGAAATTGTTCCAGATGCGGTTTCCAAAACTTCAACACTTGCGTTATCTCCATTAACGTTAATTGCTAAAATTTTTGTATCATAACTCAAGTCATTACATGCTTTCCAAGTTGAATCGATACTTTTGAAATATGTTGTTTTATCAAAACCATCGTTATTTATGTAATTGTCAGCATATAAAGGTTTTAAACCTTCGGAATTATGTTTGTTTGCAAATTCTTTGTGATTTTTGAATAGTTGTTTGATAAGTTTAATATCTTGTTTTTGTTCTCGTCTAACTTCAGCTCTATATGCTCTGTCTGAAATAATAGAGGCATCTGCACTTACATTAGTAAGTGGCAAAATTAACGAAACAAATAATAGTCCTAATATAATCTTTTTCATAACAACAGTATAGTCTAAAATCGAGAAAATTATAATAGTATAAATAATGGATATTGTTGTATTTGGGTTAATATTTCTTAAAAAAGTGTAACACTTACATTAATTAAGGGTTTATAAATAGTAGCCGAGTATTTGCTAGCGGAGGATATAAAAGGATATGGATGTTACACTAAAACAGTCTTCTGATATGGATTTGGTTTCTAAATTACGTGAGATTACTGAAGCTTGTAGAATTTCACGTTTGGGTAATATGATGTACGATTTTTTTGAGAATATGTCCGATGATAATCCAGTGAACTATATTGGAGAACTCAACAGAAACGATGTGATGCACTAATTTAGTGTAAATAAATTCTTAAAATATTGTGATATCTACATTGTTCATGCTATCATTATACTGTTATAGTAAAGGATAAAAACATGAGTTTAACAGTATATTTAGGGATAGACGTAGGATCAGTTACCACAAAATTAGCACTTGTTGATGAAACAGGAAAATATGTAGATAGCGTTATGTTAAAAACTGCAGGAAAACCAGTTCTTGCGGTTCAAACAGGTTTGACAAAATTATATGAGAAAAAATTAACAGAATACGACGTGAAAGGTGTTGGCACAACAGGCTCAGGTAGAGCCCTAGCTGGCTCTTTAGTAGGTGCGGATGTTGTTAAAAACGAAATTACAGCTCACGCAGTTGCCGCTAGTACGAATATCCCAGGCGTTCAAACAATTTTAGAAATTGGTGGACAAGATAGTAAGATTATCATTTTAAGAGATGGTATTGTTACTGATTTTGCGATGAATACAGTTTGTGCGGCGGGTACTGGTAGTTTCTTAGACCACCAAGCTCAACGTTTGAATGTTCCTATTGAAGAATTTGGACCTACTGCGTTAAAATCAACAAATCCTGCACGTATTGCGGGTCGTTGTGGTGTGTTTGCTGAGTCTGACTTAATTCACAAACAACAACTTGGTTACCCAGTAGAAGATTTGTTATATGGTCTTTGCCAAGCGCTTGTTAGAAACTATTTGAGTAACTTAGCATTGGGTAAAGAACTTCTTTCAACAGTTTCTTTCCAAGGTGGTGTTGCAACAAATACAGGTATGGTAAAAGCGTTTGAAGAAGCTCTTAATACAAAAATTGTAGTACCAGATAATCATCAAACTATGGGTGCAATTGGTGCAGCATTATTAGCAATGGAAAATCATCAATATACAGAAGCTCCAACTAAATTTAAAGGTTGGAATGTTGCGGATATGCATTTCTCTTCAATCACTTGTACTTGTACAGGTTGTTCAAATAATTGTGAAGTTATCACAATTGTTGAAGGGGTTGAAGAAGTTCAACATGTTGAAAAAATCAAAGATGTTAAAGGTAATATTATCGCTCGTTGGGGCGGAACTTGTGGACGTTGGGATATAAGTTAAAGGATTTTAGATGGATAATTTTGGACAAGGGCTTCAAAGAACTTCTATATTGCAAGAACTGGCTGGTGGTAACGCTGAACTAGGGGAAGCTTTTGCTCTAATTTTAGACGATATGATTACCCAAAGTGGTATCTATAATCCAGAAGCGGAACCTTTTGATGTTACTCCAGATTCTTGGAGAGCTTTGGCTGATAAACCAAATAAAACTCCAGAAGATATTGAAAAGTTGGATAAATCTTTTAAGGCTGAAATTTATTCTTTAGCGGAATCTTTCTTGTTATATATGGCAAGAGAAACACGCAATTTGACTGGTAAACTTGAATATCAACAATATGAAGCATATATGTTAAAACATCGTTTTGGCAGATATGATGTTATGAATAAACCAGAATATCTAAACGTTGTAAAGGTTCAAATTAGAAATGCTTTTAATAAAATTTCTGCTCATGGCGAACAAGTTGGTGACAATTTAATTGATAAACACGATATGGCAGCTTTTATTTATGCGCTATCTACTCGTTCTCGTCGTGATGCTAATGGCAATTTTGCTGGATTTGAAATAAATGGATTTATTAAACCTGAGGAATATGCGGTTTCTGAACATAATTTATTTGAAAATTCTGATAATTTATTCTCTGTGAAATTGCGTATTGCACATAAAATGTTGAATAACAAATAAGTTGAGGTTAATTATGAAAAAGATAATATTATCAATGTTATTGATGGTGTCGTTTAACTTCTTGTTACCATCTTTTGCTGTGGAAGAAATTTATAGCTTGGATGATGTTGAACAACCAAAGGTTGAGGAAGTTAAAGAGGTTGCAAAAGTTGAACCATTAAAAATTGAAGTAGTTTTTGATTGGTTAGATTTAACTGTTGCCCAAAGAGAAGACAATGTTGAAAAATATAAAAACTTATTGTTTGAAAATAATACAAGTAGAATTTATTTTTCAAAAGATGAGTTTAAAAAAGAGTTTGCTCAATATTATAAAGATAGAGAGTTCAAACATCATTATATGTTGACAAATAATGGTGTAACTGAAGATGAAGACGCAAGATATTGTGCTTTTTATTATAAAAAAGGTACTCTTGTAATGTATGCAATCCAATACAAAAATAACCCTACAAAGGCTTTTTATTATACTGCTTTTGGCAAACTTCATTATACAGATGTTATGTCTGATGAGTATCCGAATTTTCCATATACATCAATGCAATATAATCGTAAAGGTCAATTAAAAAGCGCAATTTATTTTGTTTCAAAAGATATTCAATATATGTTTGGACCAGAAAAAGAATTCCAAGGTATATGGTATAAAGATAAAATGTATGATACCAATGGAAAACAAGTTTTAACTCGTTCAAATTGGTAGTGGTAAATATAATATTTAAAAGGTGAAGCTAACTACTTCACCTTTTGTGTTTATATTATTTTGTGACAACAGACATTATGTAGTTATCAGTAAAATATTTGTTTGCAACTTCTATAATATCTGCATCAGTGATGCTATTTATTAAATTTTGATAATCTTCTTTGAACTCATAACCTCTAGTTGAGGCTTCATACCAGCCTATATTTGAGGCTTTATCTAGGTTTGTTTCAAGTCCAATGATGTAGTTTCCAATAAGTTTTTCTTTTGCATCTTTCAATTCTTTATCGCCTACATATTGGGTTTTTAATTTATTTATTTCGTTAAATAATCCGACTTTTGCTTTTTCTAAAGTTTCAGGGTTTGTTCCGATGTAAAGCATAAAACTTCCACGTAAAACGTTTGGCGAATATCCAGAACCTAGCTGATATGCAAGTCCTTCTTGTTCTCTTAGACTTTTAAATAATCGAGAGCTCATTCCAGAACCTAGCATTGAGTCTATAATTTGGAGTGCTGCATAATCTTTTTTGTTTAACACCCCATCAACCTGCCAACCTAATAAGATCCAAGCAGTTTCAGTTTGCATTTTTACTGTATTTGTACGTGGTGTTGTGATTTTTGCAATTTTGGAATTAGAATACCCATAACTAAATTCTTCTTGAATTGTATTTATAAAAATATCATTTAATTTTTGGATTGTGAAATCTTTATCAATGTTGCCGTTAATAGATATTACTAAATTCTGAGGGTTGAATACTTGGTTATAATATTCAATAATAGTGTTTCTGTCTATTTTATCGATATTTTTTTCAAGAACTTTTGAAGATATTGAATATGGTGTATCTTGGTAAATTAAATTTCTATATTCTTCAATTGCAACTTGTAGTGGAACATCTTTATTTCTTTTTATTGAATTAATCGTATCAGATTTAACTTTTGAAACTTCATATTCAGCAAATGTTGCGTTATTTACAACTTCATTTAATAGTTCTAAAGTTTTTTCATATTCATCTTTTGTAGTCAAAACAGTAATAGAAAACGCATCTGCTGAAGTTGAAGGTGCAATTTTTATACCATTATCTTCTAATGTTTGAGAAAGTTCTAGTGGTGTATAATTTTTAGTACCTTTCATCATTGTTGCGGCAGTCATTTTTGCTGTTCCTGGGATTTTTTCGATAAGTTGACCGCCTTTGGCATAAATGCTTATTGCAATAATATCATTTGTAGTGTTTGGGGTATAAAGCATTGTTGCCCCATTTGATAATTTGAATTTTTGAGTGTCAGATGTTTGACTTACCAGTTCTGCGGATTTTGTTTGTGTTGTAATATTGGCAACGGGAATGTCCTTTGAGTTTTCTGGAAGTAATATTGAAACTGCACTTTTATTTATGCCTAAGTATTTATTTGCAACTTTTTTAACGTCAGCTTTTGATACGTTTTTAATATTATCTAGATAATTATCATAAAATTTAATATCATTGGTTAATGCCATTGTGTAACCAATTTCAGTTGCAATATTTGTGATAGATTCTCTTGAATAATAAGTTTCTCTTTCAATAATATTTTTTGCTAAATTTAGTTGTTCGTCAGTAATTCCATTTTTTTTGATATTTTCGATTTCTGCAAAAATTGTATCTTGTACTTGTTTACATTTTTCTGGTTCAAAGTTCGCAGAGATATAAAATATCCCGTCATCTCTAAATGTAGAATTTCCAGCATCAATTGAAAAAGCTAATCTTTTCTTTTCTTTTAATACTTGGTACAAAACAGAAGAACGACCATCCCCTAGGATTGTTGCAAGAACATCAAGAGCGAATGCATCTTTGTCTTCGATTGGAGTTCCTCTAAAGCCGATTAACATATAGCCAGATTCAGTTTTTATGTATTCAACTTTTTTTGCTTGTTTTGTTAGAGGTTCTTCTTTGAGATAGATTGTTTTCATTTGTTTTTTTAATTCAGCATTAAAAGATTCTTTAATTCTTTCTAGTGCATAATTAGTATCAACATCTCCAATTACAATTGTAACCATATTTGATGGTGAATAGTTATTATTATAGAACTCTAGTATTTTATCTCTTGTAATTGTTTCTATGACTTCACTTTTTCCAATAACTTTCCTTTTATATGGATGGTTTGTATATAGCATAGAGTTTAAATTGTCATATAAAATTCTAGATGGATTGGTTAAATCTTTGTTGATTTCTTCTAATACAACTTTTCTTTCTTTTTCTAATTCGTTACGTGGGATAAGTGGATTCATCATCATATCAGCGTGAAGTTCCATTGCTAAATCAAAATCCTTTGATGGAATAGTTACGTAATAATGAGTAAAATCTTTGCTTGTTGCTGCATTTGTTATAGCACCTTTTGTTTCTAGAATTCTGTCAAATTCTCCAGGTTCATGGTTTTTAGTACCTTTAAAAAATAGGTGTTCTAAAAAATGTGCAACGCCATTATTTGAATCATCTTCATCAATTGAACCTGTTTTAATCCAAGTGTCAATTGTTACAATAGGGTTATTGCGTACTTCTTGGATTACCACTGTTTGTCCATTTGATAGTTTAAACATCTTTGCTTCTGTTGCAAAAACGCAGTTTCCACAAAGTACAATTGCTGCTAATATTATAAATTTTTTCATGTAAACCATCCTTTTTAAATGATTATATTAATAATCAATAGTAAAACATATAACCTGAGCGATTATATGTTTACCTCTTGTAAAATATTTGTTGATTTGAATTTCTTTGGAGATTTTAGAATAATATATTCTTTCAAAGCTTCAAAAGTAACTATACAAACTTTTTCGGTTGCTTTAGTTTCATATTCTCCTTTTTCATCAAAATCATTTATTGCCATTTGTTTGAAGAAATCTCTCAATTTGTGAGGGATTTGTTTTTTGTTGTAGTGAACATGTTTTGCACAATTTTCACAAACTATTCCGCCTAAATTTGGTACAAAAAACATTGTTTCTTCTTCCAATGTTTCGTGACAACATAAGCAAGAATCTAATTCTATTGAAAATCCAGACTCAATCATCATTTTTAATTGGAATTTAATTACTGCAATTAGGATTTCAACTTTTGATTCTGCGCCAGAGATTGTGTTCAAAGTTTTATATAAAAGATTATAGATAGTTTGTGAGCATGGGTCTTCTTCTATTCCGAAATTATGAACAACCTCTGTCACATACATAGAGTAACAGATTTTATCCATATCTTGACGAGTTTTGTAAAAAGAATTAACAACTTCAGCTTGGCAAATGGTATCTAAATTTCTACCTTTGTGGAGCATCAGAGTATTTGCTACAAGCAAATCCATGCGAGCACCTAACTTACTTTTAGGTTTTTTAACCCCTTTAGCTACTCCCTTAATTAGTCCTTTTTCTTTTGAATACATAACAATAATTTTGTCTGATTCACTCAAGTTGTAGGACTTCAAATTGATTGCGTCTGTTACAAAACTATTTTGCATTATTAATTATTAGATATTATTTTTGTGAACTTGTACCATGGTAAATACCTCTCATCATCTGTTCAAGTTCTTGTTTGTTATCAGAATATGTAACAGCCATTTCTTGAGTGATTTTACCTTCTTGGTATAACTTGTACAATGACATATTCATTGTAATCATATTGTTGAAAGAACCTTTTTTAACAAGTTCGTAGATTTGTTCCAATTCATCCTTTTGAATAAAGTCTTTAACAGTTGGAGTAACTACTAAAACTTCCGCAGCTGGAGCTCGAGAACCACCTTCTGCCATAGGTACAAGTTTTTGAGATACTGTACCACGTAATGTAGCTGCTATTTGGCTACGAACGAAAGGTCTTTCGTTTGGATCGAATAAGTTGATAATTCTGGCAACTGTTTGTACTGCATCGTTTGTGTGGATTGTAGATACAACAAGGTGACCAGTTTCAGCAGCTTTCAATGCTGATTCAACTGTTTCTCTATCACGGATTTCACCGATGAAGATAACGTCAGGGTCTTGTCTTAATGCGTATTTAACCCCGTCAGAGAATGATGGAGTATCGATAAGTAACTGACGTTGAGAAACGATAGATTTTTTGTTTGAGAAAATGAACTCAACAGGGTCTTCAATTGTTACAATGTGTTTTGCTGTTGTAGCGTTGATGTAGTCAATTAAAGATGCAATAGTTGTTGATTTACCAGAACCAGTAGGACCTGTAACAAGTACTAAGCCATTGTTAAATGATGCAAATTCTTCTAAAGACTCTGGTAATTGTAATTCTTTGAACGACTTAATGTAGTAAGGAATTGCACGAATAACCATGGCAGTCTTACCTAATTGACGACTCATGTTTACACGAAATCTTGAGCAACCAGGGATTTCGTAAGAAAAGTCGATATCAAAGAATCTTGTAATTCTATCTTTTAAGTGTGGAGGAGCAACTGTTTTAATAACGAACTCAATATCTTCGCTAGTAAGTGGTGGCAAATTAATTCTCATGATTTGTCCAGACACACGAATTGCAGGTCTTTCACCTTCGCAAATGTGCGCATCAGACGCACCAACAGACACGGCCTGTCTTAAAAAGTCCTCTATATAAAAATCAGTATTACTAATATTGCTCATAAAATTCTCTTCCTCACCACCTACAATATATCATATTTTTTAGTTTTGCACAACTTTATTGTTGTGGTATCATTCAAGTGTTGGAATTATGTTGAATCAAGAATTATTAAGGGATATATTTCAGAACAAAAATTTCGTAATGTTTTTTGCATCACTTTTGTTTATGTGCGGAATATTAGCTTGTTTTTATGGTTATAGTGAACTTTTTTCAATCTTAATTACTGTTTTAATGATTATTCTTTTGTATATTAGGTTGTTTGATATTCGAAGAATTATAATTTTTATGCTGATATTTTACGCTGGGTTTTTCTTAACATTTTGTAAAATTAAAAATTATGACGATTTATTATATCGGGTTCCATTAGAGACCATTTTAGAGGGAAGGATTGTTAGTATTCCTGAGAAAATTGATAATTCTAAAATAAGATTTTTTATGCAGGTAGAAGAAATCGCTAATGAATCAGTTAACGCAAAAACTTTTGTTACAGTTTCTAATATTGAAAATTCTATCGATAAATATAATATTGGAGATAAAATTTCCATATCTGGGAAATTAAGAAAACCTTTTACTTCAACAAACCCATCTCAATTTGATTACAGTTCTTATTTGCGAAATTTCAATGCTTTTACAACTTTATATGCGGAAGGGAAAGATGCGGTACTTATTTCTGAAAAGAAAACTTGTAAATGGAAGTTTTTACAAAGTTTAAATAATACTCGTCATAAAATACTTTCCGTGCATGCCAAATATTTGCAAAGTCCTAATTTGGAAATTTTGGGTGGAATAGTTTTTGGAGATGATGCAGTTTCGCCACCTGACTATGTTAAAAGTTCTTTTGTAAATTCTGGATTATTGCATATTCTTGCAGCTTCAGGTATGAATGTTGCGTTTATATTTTCGTTTTGGTTTGTAATTTTGCAATTCTTAAGAGTTCCATACAAGCCAAGGGTTATTTCGGGGATGCTTGTTGTAATTTTATATACATTTATGACAGGATTAGGTCCTTCTGTTATTAGAGCTGCTTTGATGTTGTTGTTTGTTATGGCAGGTAAATTGATTGATAGAGATACTCATAGTGTGTCTTTGCTATCATTGGTTGCGGTTCTAATGTTAATTTATAATCCTGCTTATATAAATGATGTTAGTTTTCAGTTGTCTTTTCTTGTGACATTAGGTTTGTTAACTACGGCACATATACTTGTACAAAAGTTAGAAAATGTTCCAAGTTGGGTAAAGGTTCCAATAATAATCCCAATTGTTGCGCAACTTTGGGTAGCTCCTATTCAAATGTTCTATTTTAATACATTTAGTTTATATTCAGTATTTGCAAATATAGCGACTGTAAGTTTATTAAGTGTAATAAGTTTTTGCGGTTTTGTAAGTTCAGTGTTAGCAATCATTCCTTATGTGGGTGACTTTATCTGTCTGGTTTTTGATTTTGTTTTGAATTATTTATTAACTGCTCTTGTTTATATTTCAAATTTCTTTGCTGGATTGAAATATTCTTTAGTTCAGACAACTCATCCTAATATTTTACAAATGAGTTTTTATTATCTGATGTTAGGAGTTGTTACAGTATTTATTAAATACGATAAGTATAAAAAGGTTCTTTGTACAGTAATTTGTGTTTCATTAATTCTTTTGTGCTCTACTATAAAACCAGTTTCGAAAGATTTGGAAGTTATTGCGTTTGATGTTGGAAATGCGGATTCTTTTTTGGTTAAGACACCAGCAAATAAATATTTTATGATTGATACAGGGAAAGCATCATATGGAAGTGGAAATTCTCAAGCAAAAATTATAATGCTCAAATATTTAAAAGATAGAGGGATTAAAAATCTTGAGGGTGTTATTGTTACGCATTTTGATAATGATCATGCTGGCGGAGCTTCTGATATTATTTCAAATACTAAAACAAAAACTTTATATTTGAATTCTAATGATGTTGAAACGCAAACGGGTTATAAGATTTTTGAAACAATAAAATTGAATAACCAAAATTATAAAATTATAGAAAATAATTCCGAAATTTATGATGAAAATAATTTAAAAATAAAAGTCTATAAAGCCAATATTGACGGGAAAAATGCTAGTAATGAATCTTCTATAATTACGCTATTATCTTACAAAAATTTTGACATAATTTTTATGGGAGATGCGGGTGTGGAATCTTTTAATTTTGTTAAAAAAGATATCCCTCGAAATATTGAAATCTTAAAAGTTGGTCATCATGGTGGTCCAAAAGTTGTGGATTCTGGCATGCTTGAATACCTAGGTTGTGAAGTGTCTTTGATTTCTACTGGTGTCAATTATTTTGGACATCCTAATAAAGGTACTTTGGATATTTTAAGAAATACTGAAATTTTGCGTACAGACTTAAATCATTCTATAAAAATTACATCTAATGGTGATGAATATAAAATTTATTCCTATGAACCTCAAAGTAAAAATTATGAATTAAAAAGTCAAAAATTATCAAAATAAATTTTAAATTTTTGTGAATATTGACAAAATTATAGTAAAATTTACACTAAATGTTAAGGGTATAAAAGCTAGTAATAACAATGCTTCTGACGAGTGTTACTTTTGAAAATTTACTTCCATGGGTTGAAATTTTAAATTTTTGTAATACGATATTCATATAAGTTTGTTCGAAAAAGACGAAAATCTTATAAAAAAGTAAGAGTAAAAAAGTAGTTTTTTGAGAATTGTCAATTTACAACTAGAGGATTACATTTTGAAAAAATTATTACTATTCACGATAGCATTAGTGTTTATGTTATTTACACCAGTGCAGGCAGCCAATGTAAACACCGTGAAGGCAGCGATAGTAAAACATTCTATCGAAATGGGCGTAGATCCAGCAATTACTTTAAGTATTGCGAAAACAGAATCAGGTTTTAGACACGAAGCAAGATCTTCAAGAGGAGCTGTTGGTGTCTTTCAACTTATGCCTTCGACTGCAAGAAGAATGGGCTTAAATCCATATTCACTTGATGATAATATCAAGGGTGGAGTTATGTATTATAAGTCTATGTATAAAATGTTTGGCTCTGTGGAATTAGCTTTGGCAGCATACAATGCTGGTCCAGGAAACGTTAAAAAATATCGTGCGATTCCACCATTTGCTGAAACCAGAAGATTTGTTTCAAAAATCATGGCGGATTACAGACACTTTAAAGCTCATCCAGATCCAGCTATGATGGCTGCACAATCAGTTCCAGTTTCAATTAAAGGAGCACAAGTTATTGCGGCAACTCCAGCTCAAGCACCATTACCAATGGTACAAATTGAACAATCAAGAAACTTGAATGTTGAGTTGGTGAAAGAAGTTCCTGTTGAGGTTGAGGTTAAATCGCAATCAGTTGCAATATAATTTTTGGTTATGAAAAATTAAAAAGCGGGGTAGGATTTTAGTCTTATTCCGCTTTTTATTTTTAGAAAAATAATCTATATTAATATTTGTAAAATTATTCAGTAGAGCTAGTTAAAAAGTATTATATTTTTTATCCATTTGTGGTATATATAAATTGTACATAAATGAATTATATTAAGTATAGTTCAGTAGATTGGAGGCAAAAATGTCAGTAGGACAATTCGTTTTTATGTTACACAGTCATTTACCTTATTACAGAAAAGCTGGTATGTGGCCGTTCGGTGAAGAAAACCTTTATGAATGTATGGCTGAAACATACGTTCCACTTTTGAATGCAATCTCCGAATTGTATGATGAAGGTATTAAGGCAAAATTAACTGTCGGCATTACTCCAATTTTGGCTGAGCAGTTATATGACGAACATTTAAGACAGGGTTTTGTTGAATATTTGGATTCAAGAATTGAAAGTGTTGCTAAAGATTTAGAAAGATATCCAGATCCAGAAGTGCCACATTCTCAACATTTAAAATATTTAGCAAAATATTATTTTGATTGGTTCAACAATATTAAAAATTCATTTGTAAATAAATACAACATGGATTTAATTTCAGCATTCAAAAAATTCCAAGACTTAGGATGTATCGAAATTACAACTTCAGGTGCAACTCACGGATTTTCTCCATTGCTAGCAACTGATAACAACTTGAATGCTCAATTCAAAGTTGGTTCTGATACAACAAAAAGATTTTTTGGTAAAAAAGCAATTGGATGTTGGTTACCAGAATGTGCTTATAGACAAGGTTATGAATATGTTGGTAAAGATGGTGAAAAACATTGGAGACCAGCAATTGAATTAACTCTTCAAAATAACGATATTGAGTATTTCTTTACAGAATCTCACGTAATTGAAGGTGGAAACTCAATTGGTTGCCGTCGTGTAGTGGGTGTTTATGGAAACATTGAATACATTCCACTTCCAGAAAGAGAACCAACTGGTTACGATACATATTCAGCTTATTGGTTACCTGATGCACAAGTTGCGGTAATGGGTAGAAATGATAGAGCTGGTTACCAAGTTTGGTCAGCTGCTGATGGTTACCCAGGTGATGGCTGCTTCAGAGAATTCCACAAAAAAGATGACAAATCAGGTATGAATTACTGGAGAATTACATCTCCAACAACTGATTTGGGTGATAAAATGCTTTACGATCCAGTTTTAGCATTGAACAAAATCAATGAAAACTCTGATCACTATACAACAATGCTATATCATCAATTGAATGACTATAAAAAAGCTACCGGTAAAGAAGGCTTGATTATGGTTTCATTCGATACTGAATTGTTTGGTCACTGGTGGTTTGAAGGTGTTGAATTTATTAAACAAGTTATTAAAAAATTCCACCAATATATTCCACAAGTTGATAGAATGACTGCAGGTGAATACTTGCATGCTCACCCACCAACAGAAGCTATTCAAATTCCTGAATCTTCTTGGGGTCAAGGTGGTCACTTCTATGTATGGAACAACCACTTAACAGAATGGATGTGGCCAATTATTCACTCTTGTGAAAAACGTATCACAGCTATTGCTGATAGATACCAAGAAATTCCAGAAGATAAATTGCTTCACAGAGCATTAAATCAATTAGCTAGAGAAAACTTGTTGTTACAAAGTTCAGATTGGCCGTTCTTGATTACAACATGGCAAGCTAAAGATTATGCAACTGACAGATTCAATGAACACGTTGAAAGATTTAGCTTTATTGCAGATATGATTGATGCAGGTTCAATTGATGAAGCAAAATTATCAGAACTAGAATCTATTGATAACTGCTTCTCTGAAATCGATTACAGAGTGTATGTATCAATTGAAGAAGGTGTTATTCCTCAACAATCTAAGAAATTAGCACCTTTATACGTAGATTAATAATTAAAATTTTTACAATTCATTTTTTAAGCCTTGGTCTTAAGACTAAGGCTTTCTTTTATGTAAAGTGCCCGAATTCAAAATCTATTTATTATCATTTACCCCTTGCATAAATTTTCTAAGAGGGTTTTTGAAAATGAACGGATGATATTTATCCTTAACTTTAGCCATTGCAAAATCAGATATATCTATAACGTATGCAGGTTCGTATTTGAAAACTTCATCAGGATCAAGTTTAAAAAAGTGAGAAAATTCGTTGCGATAAAATCTTTCCATGTCTTTTGCAAAGCCAGCTTTATTAAGCCAAGGATCAATGAAGATGGTATGTTTTGTCGGTGTGCCAGTGAAGATTGAGCCATCTTTGTTGAATACACATATCAAATGATCAAGGTTTGTCCATTCAGTGATGGGCATTCTTTTGAGTCCTTTATTAAGTGTAACGCAACAAGCGTTTTGTATGCCATTCATTTTTAGGATTAGTTCCGCAATTATTGCGGATTCCGTACAGTTCCCAAATTTAAACATTTCCATAAGATAAAGGCTTTCAAATGTTTTATTTCCACCCATTCTTCTTTCTGCTGTCATACGTTTGGTAGAAGATTTTTCAAGCATTTCTTTTATTGAAGTAAGTTGTTTTGCCAGTTTAGAGTTTGTAATTTTTGGGATTTGGTTTTCAAGGATTTCATAAACTTCGGTAAGTACTTTAGGAGTTCTTTCGTATTTGATTTCCCCTCTGTTGTGTTTGAGTAGATTTATTATTCTGATTTGTTGTTTAGTTGTTGAATAGTGTGGTAAGGTGTGGTTGATTACACGACAAACCCAATCTGCATCACGGACTTGTGGGCAACGGGATGTGAAATTTGGGGTATATTGAGATTGATTTATTGATGTAATCATATGAGTAATAAAAAGGGTAAAAAATAAATTTGCCAAAAAATTAAGAAATTTTGAAAAAAGTTGTTGCAATTTATTTTTCAGCAAATATAATAAAGAAGTAACCAAAATTTATGGGAGCGTAGCTCAGTTTGGTTAGAGCGCATGCCTGTCACGCATGAGGTCGCGAGTTCGAGCCTCGTCGTTCCCGCCATTTAATTAAGAGTCCGTAAGGGCTCTTTTTTTAGTATGTGGAATAATAGAGGCGAGAACTACAGAACGAAGTTCTGTCAGTGAGACCCTCGTGACCAATGCTCTTAACGAGCTTGCGAGTTTTAGAGCAGAGGTTCCTACTTGGCGTTCCCGCCATTTAACAAAAGTAAAGTCCGCTTGTCGGACTTATTTTTTTGCCAAATGTATTTTAATGAGTGGTTTGGTCGGAAGTAATTTTTATTTTGTCACCCTGAACTTGATTCAGGGTCTATCCCGTATGGTGCTCTACAACTAACATTGATAGATTCTGAGTCAAGCTCAGAATGACATTTTGAGGTTGGAAGTTTGCATTTCCAAATTACTCCAAAAGTGACTTTTCTTGCACTTTTTTGCACTCTTTTGTATTAACCTTGCACAAAATTGCACTGTTTTTGCACTTAAAAAATTGTTGGGTTTCACCCAACCTACTCACTTGTCGGACTTATTTTTTTGTTAAAATATGAGAATAAATAGGGTTTGAGATGAACAAAAAACAACTTATTAAAAGATGCATGATTGATGAAGATGCGATTGAAACTTATCCTTTTGCGGATGATAAGTACAAAAATACACCGATTTTGCGTCATAAATCTAATAACAAATGGTTTGGAGTGGTTTTTGAACAAGACGGCAAACTTTTTATTAACCTTAAAGCTGAGCCTGATACGATTTGTATTCTAAAAGACCAATACCCAGAGAGCGTTCTTCCTGCTTGGCATATGAATAAAACGCATTGGTGTAAAGTTGATGTGAATAATATTGAGCCTGCCGTTTTGGACGCAATCATCCGAAAAAGCTTTGATATAACCGCACCAAAACGTAAGAAAAAATAGGTTTTTCTAGAGGCTTGAAATTAACTTTTTTCAACGATAAAATCGAAATAAAAAAGGGGTTTTTATGAGGGTAATTATTATTGGTGGTGGTGCAGCAGGTGCAAGTTGTGCAACAAGATTAAGAAGGCTAAATGAAGACGCTGAAATAATCATTCTAGAGCGAACAGGCGAAGTATCAATCGCTAATTGTGGTCTTCCGTATTACATTTCTGATGTTATTCCAAATAGAGATAATATCCTTGTTTCAACACCTCAAAAGTTCAAATCTTGGTTTAATATTGAAGTCCGCTTAGAAACAGAAGTTATTGAAATAAACAAAGAAGAAAAATTTGTTCTTACAAATTCTAATGAAAAATTAAGTTATGATTATTTAGTTTTAGCAAACGGAGCAAGTCCTATTATTCCAGATTTTGCGGGTTTAAATATGGACAAAACTTTTGTTGTAAGAACTTTAAGTGATGCTGACAAAATTAAAAGCTATATTAAAAATAATCCGGTTAAAAAAGTTGCGGTCATAGGTGGCGGTTTTATAGGAATTGAAATAGCTGAAAACCTTATAGAAATTGGGTTAGATACAACTTTAATTGAGCTAAATAATCAAATTTTAGCACCTGTTGATTTTGAAATCGCAAAAATTGCACAAGATGAAATGGTTAAAAAAGGCGTAAATCTAATTTTATCTGATGGCGTTCAAAAGTTTAGCGAAAATCAGATTATCCTAAATTCAAATAACTCAATTGACTATGATTTATGCATTTTAGCAATTGGGGTTAAGCCTGAAACCGATTTAGCACACAAAGCAGGATTAGAAACAAATCGAGGAATTATTGTTGATGAGTATTTAAAAACTTCAAACGAGTTTATCTACGCTGCGGGCGATAATATCGAAGCGAAAGATTTTGTTAGCGGACAAAACACTCTTTTACCTCTTGCAGGGCCTGCTAATCGTCAAGGTCGAATTGTTGCAGATAATATTTGTGGATTTAATTCGACTTATAAAAACACTCAAGGCACAAGTGTTGTAAAGATTTTCGGCTTAACTGTTGCAAGTAGTGGAAATAACGAAAAGCAGTTAAAACAAAAAGAAATTCCTTATTGGAAAACTTACGTTTACGGTCGCTCTCATGCAGGATATTACCCTAATTCAGATATGATTTTGTATAAATTATTATTCTCGAATGACGGTAAAATCTTAGGTATTCAAGGAATTGGCGAAAGCGGAGTTGAAAAAAGAGTTGATGTAATTGCAACAATTATGCGAAATAATGGAACTGTGCAAGATATGATTGACGCTGAATTATGCTATGCTCCGCCATATTCTAGTGCAAAAGACCCTGTAAATATTTTAGGAATGAGTGCTGATAATATTTTAAAAGGGCTTGTTAAACCTGCTTATTTTGAAGATTTGAAAGATGCGGTTGTTATTGATGTTCGACCTAATATGATTTATAAAATGGGTACAATAGAGGGTGCTATAAATATCCCTATTGCTGAAATGAGAGGAAGGCTTGATGAAATTCCTAGAGATAAAAAGGTGATTTTATCTTGTAATACAGGCTATACAAGCTATTGTGCGTCAAGAATATTAACTCAAAAAGGGTTCAATAATATTTATTCTTTTATGGGCGGATATGAGTTGTATAAGGAATTTGTTAATTACAACGTCAAATCAAATCTAACCTAAAAAGCCAATTTGTGAATATCAAATATTATATCGACTACGTGTATCTTAAATAGGATTAGGCGATAAATTCTCTATTTTTATCATCATCGTCATCGTGATCATCATCATGATCATCATCGTCTTTTTCTACCCCTTTAGCTTCTGGGTTTAGAATAGGTTGTATCATTTTCATTACAGGGGAAACCATTTTTGCAACAACAAGTGGACATAAAATAGTTAAGATAAGACCACTTCCTATCATTTTGATAATTTCCATTCCACCTTTGGCGTGTTGTAATTGTGTAGCTTGTTCTGATGTTGTAGAAATTAGTCCTTTTGAAAATTTGTCATAAACTTTTGTGAAATCTTTTATATTATCGATACCTTTTAGGGCTTCGTAATTTTTGAATTTAGGTAAATTCTTCAATAATTTGTAGCCACCTCTTTGGAATACTGTTGTGATAATAGCAAAATACATTGCCATACTTACAGATTGGAATATGAATTCTTTTGTTGCAGAATATTTTCTTGCTTCGGGACTTGCACTATCATCCATCAATGTAAATACAGGTCTTGCAACAGCTTTTAAAGAGCCTTCTGAAAGGACTTGAAATGCTGAGTCTTGTACCAATTTTGAAGTGGTATTACTTGTTATAAGATTTAATCCAATTCCCATCTGCTAGACCCTCATTCCTGTTGAATAATTGATATAACGATTTCTGAAACTAGCAACGGCATCATCCCTTTTTATAACTGTATTGTGAGGTTGTACCACTGGATTTAACATAGGTGGTTCTTGTAAAACTGGTTTTTTCTCGTCAATATTATCAGTTTTTGGGCTGAACTTTTTCATAATTGGTGCAATCATAGCATTACAAAGCGGAGGAATAATCGCAACTGCTAGTATCCATACTGAAAGTTGTGATAAGGCAATCCTTGTGTTACAAAAAGCTTTCAATGGTTTTAATACCTCTACTTTTCCCGCTTCTTTTGCAACTTTTTCTACACTATCACTAGGGACACTCTTTTTTAATCCCGATACAAAGTTCTCTAAAGATTGTTTTAGTGGTTTTTCACTTTCGCCTTCTAGTTTTTCAACGATTTTGTTTAATCTTTCTATATATTGAGAAATTTCAGCTGGTAATTTTTTTCTGTTTGGTGAAAGTCTGTTTAAATAATCTTCCCCTGCCATTTTTAGTTTTTTTGCATCAACATTACGCAAAGTATCCAATTCTTCTGGAGTAAGAATTCCTGTTGATTCAAGTTTTTTGGCTTTACTTTTAAAGTAGGCTCTACATATAGGGGCTGTGGCATGCTTTTGGATTTGTCCAGTAACACCAATATAAGTAATTAATGCCAAACCTTCCATGATAATATCTCGGATAATTGTATAAGTTTTTTGCTCAGGTGAAGCAGTCTTATCTGTTGCGGTTGCAATAGGTAAAAATATCATCTTAAAGCCTGCCAGTACTGCAGTTGCTATTTGAGATGAATTATTCGTTCCTAGTGTTGTTAATATATTATCTATTTTTGACATTATTATCTTCTACTTATGAATCCCTTGAATATTAATATTAAACATCAACAAAAAAAATTTTGCTAATTAAATTCATAAAAAATTACAAAAATTTTTCTATAAGAAATTATTTTTTAGATTCGTCTCTTACTGCAGTTAAAATTTCCTTGCTGCTACGCCATTCATCAAGCATTTTATTAACTAAGTCAATAAGTTCCGATTGTTTTTCTTTGTTGCTTCTTTTGAGAACTTGAATAATTTCAGCATCAGTCATTTCTAACATACGAGCTGAACCTAACAATATCTTTTCTATTTTTGCAATTTCTGAACTAGCTTCTTCTGGAGTAAGGGGCTTTTTAACTCTTTCTTTTGGTTGAATGTTTATTTGTGCATGATTTTTATTACTTATAACTTGACTTATATAACTATCGTCATAGCCTTTTGAGTCATCGATAATTATATTATCATCACCCAGCGTAAGTTTTTCCCAGTCTAGAGGGCTTTGTATTAGCTTTCCGTTTACTATAATTCTGTTTTGTGGTTTGCTTTTAGGTTGTTCAATAATCTCTTCCTCTTGTTTAGGAGTTTTTTTAGCTGAAATTTTTTCTTTTATTGCAACAAGAATTTCGTCTTTATCACTGGTTCTATTTAGCATACCATTAACTAAACTTGGTAATGTTGGGATTTGTGATTTGTGTTCTTTAATCAATGATATTATTTCACGATCAATTTCAGTGATTTCTCTTGAAGTTAAGACTAATTTTGTTAAAATATCAGCTAATGTTTTGCCGATAACGATTTTGCCGCTGTCATTTTTTTCTTCAAGTACACTTATGAATTCATCTGCAAAATTAGTGCTAAGAGGAATTTGTTTATTGATATCTCTTATTTTGCCAAGGACAAGTGCAATATCTGGAGTTTCAAGACCTTTTTTAATAAGTCTTTTTGTTGAATTAAATAGCAGTGATTTTTCTTTAAGTTTGTCAGGGTTTTCTACTGATTCTTCAAATTCGTTATTTAAAACTGTTCGAATACCGCCAATAGCTGGCTTATCTTTATCCAGAGTTATTTCGTTTAAGTTAGATAGCAGTTTGTTGATTTCGCTTTTTCTTTTGCCAAGTTTATCAATATTTTCAAGAACATATTCAACTGTCATTTTACTAGAAAGTAGCGTCTTTGCAACTTCATACATACTATCATCTAAGATGTTATTAGGTTTAATTTTTTGTATTAACTTGATGTCTAATTCTGTTAATGGTGTGCTTTTATCAACATATTTTTCAAATCTTCTCATTGGAGCATCGTAGTAGCTATTACTATAATCAGCTCTTGGGTCCTTTATACCATGAGCGCTTTTTTGTCTTGTAAGAATAACTATTTCACACAATTTTCTGTTTACTAATGGGGTACCATTGTAATCTGTTTTACACAAATCAAGTGTTGATTTTATTGTTTCCCTGTTTGGAAGGTATTTATGGAATATTGAGAAATAGTTTGCGCAAGCTTTGTCAAAGATTTCTTCACCTTTTCCATTTTTTGCAACAACAAGACTTCTTAAACCAGGGTTTTCAACTAGAAATTCAAATAAATTAATGCTAGCTATTCCGTAATGATTTCCATGACCTTGAAGGTAACATCTTTCAATAGCTCTAATTATATTTTGTGTAGGATGACCAGATTCTTTGTATGTTGCTGCAAGTTTTGCAAATTCCTCTTGAGTTGCATAATCAACACCTTTTAACAACCTAGGAAGAATGTTTTCGTTGTAATTGATTTGCTCAAGAACTTTTCTGCCGTAACTATCTATTTGAGTATCAATATTCAAGTTGATATCTGTAAGATGCCTAAAGCCAAGTGTTCTACGGATTACAGAATCTGCTAAAGGTACATCGTCTTCGCTGTAATATTGGTCGATGAATGGTCTTTCAAATATGATATGCGGAGTTAAATCATCACCATATTTTGATACTCGTTCAAAATCCTCTTGGTATTGTGCATCTCTCCACATGTTATCTTCATCAGGTTCTTCAAAAGACATTTTTTCAAAACAATCTTCAAATGGTGTTGGCATAACTTTACCATTTAGTCTAGTTGTTATGGCTGTTCTAGGATCTCCATTGTCGATAGGTTCTGTAATACTACCTAGAGCGCTAACTCTTCTTTTTGGTTTTTGTGGGGTTTCTGAATTAATTCCGCCATTAAACGAAATGTTTGTAAGATATGTTTTCATTTTATTGAGTCCTTATAAGATATTTTATTTTAGCCAGAAATATTTACTATTTAAAATTGAAGAAACTAATTCATAGAAAGGATATGCATTACTGTCAGGAATACTAATAGATTCAAATTTGCCAGTAGTAATATTTGTAGCTCTGATTTTTGCATCAGATTGAGCAAAACCATTTCCTTTTACATAGTTATACCCATAGAAAATAGGCTTTTCGTATGTGAATTCAACTGTATGGTCAGGATGAATTTGTTCAAGTTTTTGCATAGCTCTTCGTAATGGCCTTCTGCTAATAAGTCCCCAGAATCCATAGTCAAGTTCTCGGCTATCTATGTCGTGTAATAATTTTGTATTCAAATCAATTTTGATTTTTGCACCAAAAGAGGGCTTTTGATTATTTATTTGAGGTTGGTAATTTGTTTGAGAGATATTATAAATTTTCATAGGTACTCCTTTAGTTTTTTTATTAACACCCGTAAAAATATTTTTTGCTAGTTGGCAATTTTTAATCTTTACATGTTTTACGTTTGGTATGGACAATAACATTTCGTTTACATCACTAATAAAACCTGTTGGATTTGGAACATTTCATATGATAACAGCACGTATGCCTAAAAGTAGTTATGTTGCTTATCCTTGGACTTTGAAAGAAGCCGCTTCAGCTTCAGATGTGTTTACAAAATCTGTAAGTGATTGTAGTGTTTATGTTATATCTGATGGTCAAAAAGCCAAAATGTATCATATTTGCCCAGGTTGTGATGATGCAAAGGATTTTACGAAAATAGAATCTGATATTGAGTCTAATTTCGATTTAGCTAATGATGATGTTGAAGCTTTTATTCTTGGTGCAAAGCCACCATATAAAGTCGGTGAGAGAAGTTATGAATTATTTGAAAAGTTTGAGAAATTTACAGAAAAACATAATATTCCAACAACAATTTTGAAAGGTGGAAGCGGTGAAAGGGCTTTTGCATATTCAAGTACAACTGATACTTTGTATATTGCAAATACAGAAAAGTTTAACCCTGATTGTAAAGAACCAACCACACCTTTAGGGGTTTTGAGAAATTGGTTTGATAAAGTGGTTATTCATCCAAAAGATAGTGTGACATTATAACTTAAGTGTGAGGGTAGTTTTCAGTATAAAGCATGCTGAATTCACCATACTCATCCTTTACTCTTGAAATATTAAAGTTGTGCATATTCCCGCCAATATCTGTCATTGGGAATTTAGTTTTGCGATTACGATAAGAAATTACAGAATTTAATACAGGACCACCTTTGTTGTATTCTCTTTTTGCGTTTTCTTCAAGACGTGAACCTATATAAAATCTTTCTCTTGTTACGATTTGATCTTTTAATCCAGCATTATACAATGTGCGGACTTTTTTCCAAAAAGTTGCAGTGCCTTTTCTTAAATCGAAGCGTTTAGTAGTTCTTTCACTTCTATAAACTGACCCGTCAGGTCTGATTAAGATGAAAATATCTTCTTTAATTTGCGGTTTTAATCCAATAGAACCATCATTAAATATTCTTTGATAAATTGGAATATTTTGAACTTTTGCGTAATCAATAATGTCATTAGCTGTCTTACCATTTTTGCGAAAATGGTTAGCTATATATGTGAAATTGTTTACAAGTTTTGTTTTCATATTTGTTTTAACACTCCTAAAAATATTTTTTGCGTTTTTTACTAACAAATTAATTTTTTACATGTTTTGTATAGAATAAGGATAACAAAATAGGAGAAATAAATGAGAACTTTTGGAATACAATATCCAGATAATTGCAAATTCGTACGTGAAGCATGCGATACAAATTTAATAGGCGAAAAAACAAAATCTATTTATTATAATACTAAAGATGGTACTTTTAGTGTTACTTCAGCAAAAAATAGATATTCTGCCGTTCAAATGACAGATAAAACAAATCGGTTTGTAACTCAGGATGTTCGTAACAACGTTAATGATGATGTGGTTTCTGCAAAAGTTACTATTGTTGGGAAAAAAGGACATAGGTGTAAATCTGTTCAAACTCTATTAAGTGATGGGACATATAAAGTTGAAAGATTTATTAATGGTGTAGAAGTTGGCGGTTATGAGTTCAAGCCAGTAGATAGAACTTTTAAAGGCTTAAAAGGCTTTTTACAAAAAGCAATTGTTTATTTAACAACTGATATTAATGGATGTGAAAAAGCAAAAATAGCACCTATTGCTCGTAAATTAATCGCTAAAGTAAGACATTTCTAGAAATAAATCGAGGACAGGCATGAAAATTCAGCCAATTTACAGTGCAAGAATAGCTTTCAAATCCCGTGATTATGAAGATGACGGAGTTTTGGGCTATGATGATAAACAATCTCAGGATGTTCGTCAGGCTATTCGTGATTGGCAAGAAGTTTACTATACACCTTATCAGAGTCTTTATAAAAAAGAATGTAATTTGTCTGAATATCAAATGAACCAGCTTTTAGGTTCGTTAATGAAAGGTCCGAAAGTTGTTGATTATAGTAAAGTCACAGGTATTCCAGCTTATCATGTTAAACCAGTTGAAGGTACAGATGAAACTTGTTACAGGGGCTCAACATTAGCAAATACTCCAGAAGCACTGAAAACTTTAAAAAGTGCTGGTATCGAGCGTGTAATTGACCTTGTTGGATATTATAATTATGAGAAAAATGCACAAGAAGCAGGGTTGGAATATTATTGTCCAAAATTTGGTCGTGGTCAGTTAGGTGTTTGGGAAGAGGAAGCTTTTTATAGTAAAGAAGATTTACTAGAAAAAGAATTTAGATATTATACTCCAATTGAGATAATTAAAAACGAGAAATATATAAATCGCAGAGAAAAAGATTATGAACACTATATAAAAAGATCTGTTAAACGTTTTGTTGATTATATTCAGCTTATGCAAAAGGGGTATTACTACATTGGTTGTGAGTATGGAACTTATAAAACCGACGACTTTTTACTTTTAAATGAATATTTTAACCCTAAAGTAGAAGCAGGTGTTCCTCGTGGTGAAATGTTCAAACTTGATTTGATGAAACAATTATATGAAAATTTAACGCCTGAAGATAAAAAACGCATGGGTTGGACAAAAGAGTTTGATGAAAATGTCCCTAAAAGAATTCAGATGGCAGTAGATGCTAATATTAGATTTGATGAAGAACGTGAAAAGTTTTGGTAATAAAAAAGACCGCTTTTGCGGTCTGTTATCTATTCCTAATTCAAAATTTATCCTAATTCCTTAATTGTTTTTCTTTCCTTTTGTTTCCTAATTTCCAACGAGCTAGATTTAACTCTAAGCGATGAAGTTTGTTCCGAAACGATTTGCGCCGTGGAAGAATGACTGTTTCATCATTTGAGTTAAAGTTTTTTTCACAACTCTTTTATCACTTAATTCAACTTCTTTAAGAGCGTTTGATGTATCTTTATATGCGCTTGTAACTGCATCAGAAAATAATAGCACTGTTGCCATAGCTTTGTCCTCTCTTAATTTTGAATCTTACTTAAACTTGTAAACTAATTTTCTTTTTCTTTAATTATCTCTTACATATATATAAAAACTTCCTATAAAAAATTATTGACTTTTTATATTCAAAATATATAAAACTTGTTACATAACTTTACAAATGGGTAAAATTATTAAAGAAATCAACTAAAGCAGCCGATAACCATAGTAATAAGTTATGAAAGGACAATTGTAAGAAATGGGAATTTCAGCATCACAAGCAAGATTATTATCAATAACAGCTAGGCTGACTTCTAATGAGTACGAATCTCAACAAATTTCTAATGCAAAAATGAGATTGGCTACTAAATCTGAACAAGCAAGCAATGAATATATTGCTGCATTGAATACAAGACAATTGCAGTTTGTGACTTATGATGCTCAAGGTCAAGCAATAACTGAAGCTTTAACTGCAAATGCGCTTTATCAGTATTCTGATATGAAAAACCAGTATGCATTACTTAATGCAAATGGTCAAGCAATGGTATCAACTCTTGATGCTAAAAACTTTGAAAAAGCTGCTAATCTTACAGAATTCTTAGCCTTATATGGCGTTGAAAAGACATATAAAACTGAATCTTTAGCAAAAAATGCGCAATTGTTAGAAACTGATAGTAATGCTGGTGGCGTAGGAGATTATTTAACAAAATGGGAAGAAGCTATCGATGCTGCAATTGCTTCTAGATATCCAGATGATGCTGGAAATGAAGGTGCTTTAGCTTCTGATGAACGTTTCCAATTAGATAAAGCTGCTGCATTCTATGAATATGGTGAAGCATTATCTTTCTATGAAAAACAAGTTACATTGTATAATTCAGGCGTAAATGTTGATATCTCAGGTGCAACTGAAAGATTATCAACTGCAAAACAAAAGTATAGTGATACAATCACTTTTGATAAGTGGGTTCAATCTAAAGCATATGAAACTTCAACTGCTAAAAATGATGGAGTTTATGAAAATTCAATGAAATACTATGAAGTATTAGAAGAATTTTTGGCTGAAGCAGAAGATTTAGGTTGTACAAATGTTACCAAAGCTGGTGATAATGGCGCATTCAAATATAATGATGCTACAAAAGCTCAATGGTACACAAATCTTTGGTACAAAATGAATGGTGCATCTTCAGATAAATCTGTTCAAGGCAATAGAGCTGCAAATTATACAGTTTTAGATCCAAAACTTGCAGCAAGTAAAGATTGGTTACAAGATGCATTAGAGCAAGGTATTATATCTATCGAAGTTGCTTCTTATAAAGATGCTTCTAATTTAGTCGAAGATGAGAGCAGACCTCTAACTGTTAAATTACAAGGTATTTCTTGGACACCAACAGAATATGGTTCTTGTATTGATTTTACAGAAGTAGATGATGAAGCTGCAATTGCAAAAGCTGAAGCTGAATACCAAAAGAAAAATAATGAAATTTCTGCAAAAGATAAAAGATATCAAAGCAAAATTAAGACTTTAGATACTGAACACAACGCATTGCAAACACAATATGAGTCTGTAAAATCTGCAATGACAAAAAATATTGACAGATCATTTAAAACATTTTCAGGTTAATAAGATTTATAAATTTATTTTTCCCCTACAAATTTTTTATTTTCCCTCCACTTTATAGTATAATTAAGCTATTAGATGGAGGTTTTTATTATGCGTACAATAACATTAATAAATGGTGATGGTATCGGACCAGAAATTTCAAAAAGTGTTGTGGAAATTATCAAGGCTAGTGGACTAGATATTGATTGGGATATTCAAACTGCGGGAGAAGATGTTATTGAAACTGAGGGGGTACCTCTACCTAATAGAGTTTTAGACTCAATTAAAAAGAATAAGATTGCACTAAAAGCTCCTGTTACAACTCCTATTGGTAAGGGCTTTAGATCTGTTAATGTGCAATTAAGAAAAGATTTAGATTTATACGCAAATTTACGTCCTTGTAAAAATTTGCCAGGGGTAGCAACAAGATTTGATAATGTGGATTTGGTGGTTGTTCGTGAAAACACTGAAGATTTATATGCTGGTGTAGAAGAGCAAATTGATGAAAACACCGCTCATAGTATCAAAATTATTACAAGAAAAGCATCTGAACGTATTTGTAAGTTTGCGTTTGATTATGCGGTAAAAAATGATAGACATGAAGTTTGCGTTGTTACCAAGGCAAATATTATGAAATTATCTGATGGCTTATTCCTAGATACATTTAGGCAAGTTGCACAGAATTATCCACAAATCAAAACCAGAGAGATCTTAGTTGATAACCTTTGTATGCAATTGGTTCAAGACCCAACAAGATTTGATGTTTTAGTCTTACCAAATCTATATGGTGATATAGTTTCAGACCTAACCGCAGGTTTGATTGGTGGTTTGGGTGTGGCTCAAGGTGCTAATATTGGTCTTGAGTGTGCGGTGTTTGAACCTGTTCATGGTTCTGCTCCAGATATTAAAGGGCAAAATAAAGCTAATCCTACTGCATTGTTATTGTCAGCTATCGAAATGCTTAAATATATTGGTGAAAACGTATATGCCGATAAGATTGAAAAAGCATTGTTTAAAACTTTGGCTGATGGCAATAAAACTGCTGATTTAGGTGGAAGCCTATCAACAACAGAGTTTACTGCAAAAATCATTGCTAATTTGGGTTGATTTATATTTACCCCTGCCTCTGCTCGGTCGAGGACTTCCGCCTCGCATTAAACGGCACCGCTCACACTTGCAACGAAAACTCAACGTTTACGTTGACGCGTGTTCGTCTCTCACTTCGTTCGTGCCTCTGCTCGGCGGAGGAAGTAGTATAGATTTTGCTACAAAATTTTTAAATAGCCCTGCGGAGCACGTTTATTTTACAAGTCTTATTAGCCGTTAGTGGCATGGTGCCCCGTCCGGCCGAGGACAAAAAAAGACGCTTGAAATTACCAAGCGTCACATTACCTCTTTAATACAATGTAAAATATATCCTTACAGTTCGAACAAGCTATGTAGTCTTGCTCTAATATCTTCTTCTTCTAATTCTTCTGTAATTCTGTTTAAGTCGATTGCCATTTGATAATAATTTGCGGCATCGTTAGTAAAGCCCATTTCTTGGCTTGCACGACCTGCGTTGAAGTAAGCAAGTGTGTAATTAGGGTTTAGTGCAATTGCTTCTTCAAAGTATTCTAAAGCTTCTTCAGCATCCATCAAACCATCAAGGTAAAGAATACCTAAGTTGTTTTGTGCAAATTCGTTTTCTGGGTTGATTTCAACAGCTTTGTGGTAAGCTACAAGTGCTTCTTCAAGATAATCCTTTTCCCAAAGAGCAATACCAACTTTGGAGTAAGCTCTAAAATCTTCAGGGTTAAGCGTTATAGCATCGCAGTATGAACGAATTGCTTTATCTAAATCATAATCTGCCATGTGAATATCACCTAACGCGATGTATAAATCATAGTTTTTAGGGTCTAAGATTATACCAGCTTGGTATGTTGAAACTGCGGCTTCAACGTTGCCTTTGTGTTCTGCGTAAATTGAACCTAATGCTTGGCAAACAATGGAAGTCCATTCTGCATCAGGATTAATTGCAATAGCTTTTTGATAATGTTCAATTGCATCATCGTATAATTCCGCTCTAGCATAAGCATAGCCTAGAGAATTGTTGAAAAATGGGTTTTCTGGTTCTCTATCAACGGCTAATTTGAATGCACTGATTGAATTTAATTTATCTTCTTTTGACATGTATAAATGACCCAATTCGTAGTAGATTTGAGCGGTATCAATGTCGAATTCTAAAAGTCTTTCGTAGCAATCAATAGCTTCTTCAGTGTTTTCTGGGAAGTATGATTGTAGAATTGTAGCTAATTTAACAAGAATTTCACGATTCATCGGATTAGCTTCTAGGACTTTTTTGTAACATTCAACTGTTCTATCAATATCTTTACTTCTAAGTGCTAAATCACCCATCTTATTGTAAAAATATTCACTATGAACAGTATTGTCGATAGCCTGCTGGTATAGTTTTTCAGCAGAATCGTACATTTTGAATCTTTCAAAGAATTTTCCAACAGTGTTGTAAGTGAAGATAGACGCATCGTTTGTCATGTTTTTATAAAACATTTTCATTGTTGGTCTATCCCAAGCAAGCATGACACTACCTGTTAGGAAATAGTACAAAAATCCCACATAATCTTTGTAAGTGCCGTTTTGAGAATTGATTTTCTGCAATAATGATTGAGATAAAATCATTCTTGGACGGCCTGAAGTTAGTGGATTCATTGAGATTGCAGTTTTGAATTCTTTTTCGGCTGAAGTGTAATCTTCTGCTAACTGCATGAAATAACCTGTGTAAAGTCTGGCATCTTTATTGTTAGGGGATAGTGAAATAGCTGTTTTACATTGTTCAATAGCGGTATCAACACTGATTTGTCCTTGCTCCCACATTAAAGTCGCTAAACGGTAATAAGTTTCTGGAATAGTAGGGTCATATTTAACCGCGTCAACATAATGCTCCATAGCTTCTTGAAGATCATTGTTACGTTGACCGATTAGATATTTTTCATGAGCTAATCTGGCTTTTTCTAATGAATCTTTTGCTCTTTCTTTATTTTCTACATTGTCTGTGCCAATCATTGGCATTAGTACTTGTTCTGACATCTTTCTGCCCCACTACAATAATGATTTAATTATAGTGACGGTATAAACTTTAAAACCTTTACTAAATTTTGACAAATATCATCCAAATAGAGGAGAAAGATAAATATGTTTTTAGAATTTTGTTAATTAGCTAGCAAAAATAATATTTATGAGGTTTATAGAAAATAAAGTGAAATTTATTTAATGATGTCTTTTTTATAAATAGTAGGTAAATTTAGCATGAATACAGTTATACCCATAAATTACAATAGTTATAACTTAAGTTTTAAAGGTCTTTCACCAGTTGAAATTTGCTCAAAGTTATGTAAAGGCGCTTGTTGTGATCATTCTACGGTGATGTCAATGCCATTGAAGCGTGCAACAGATAGGCTCATGGGTGAATTTTTTAAATCAAGCTTGGAGCAAAGGGAAACTTTACCACTTAAAAGAGTTGTTTATTCTTGGGGGTTAGACACTCAAGATGCTAGGGCGTTAGAGCTTAACAATAAGATTAACGAGTTGTTGGCAAAGCTTCAAGAAGCTACTTCAAAGGATCAAATTATAGCAATAACAAATAAAATTAATGAACTTAATGCAAGATTAGCAAGCTTAATCGATAATACTGCAGAGCTCTTTTTACCAATTACAAATGCTACATTTAAAGATAATCCAGCGCAGGCCGTAACTTCAAAATTACCGAATGTTTGTATGTACAAAGATCCAAAAACAAACAAATGTTCAATATACTATGGTTTGATAACTCCTGAAGGTGAAACTATTCACAGACCAAAACCGTGTGTAAATGTTGGTAGTGATATGTATCCTTGTCCTTGGCTTAACCCTGAAAAACTTGGAGAAACTGTTGCGCAAACTCGAGCAACTTTTGCAAAGCATGGTTATAGATTACCAGAAGATGTAATTGTAAGGTATATTGCTGAGCAACATAATTTGAATGATACGTGGCGAGAAATGATTTATAAGCCATTTTTAAAATCAAAAGGTATAGACGTGAATGATTTGTAGATAAAACTTATTAAAAAGCCTTCTTTAAAATTAAAGAAGGCTTTTTTATGAATTAATCTCTGCTTTGTAATTTCATTAAAAGATTTAGGATTTCGATGTACATCCAAACGATTGTTACCATTAACGAAAATCCAAAGTACCATTCCAAATGCTTATCAACGTTTCCTGCAAATCTTTCAATATTGTCAAAATCTACAATAAGATTGAATGTTGCAATTGCAACCACAATAATGCTAAATCCAATTCCTATTGGGTTATTAGAAAATATATGTGGAATGGTAATGTTGAAGAAACTTAATACCAATTGTGTCATGTATAATAAAAAGATTGCTAAAGTAGAATTAAAAATTACCATTCTAAATTTGTCTGTGCATTTAATTAAGCCAGTCTTATAGAAAAAGAACATGCCAAATAGCGCTAAAACTGTTCCTAAAGCGGCTTGAGTTGCCACTCCTGGATAATATTTGTTTGCAATTGCAGAAATAAAACCTAGTAATAATCCCTCACAAAGTGCGTATAATGGGGTTGTTATAATTAAAAATTTGTTTTTAGGACCGAAACAAATTAGTAAAACTAGAGCTAAAGCACCCCACATGCCCCACTGAGAAAGCATGATTGCTTTATCTGCAAATCCTGTTAAAATCAAATACCACGTATATGAAAATGTTGCCATGGTTAAAAGACCAAGGAAACAAGTCTTGAGAATTGTGCCATTTATTGTCATAGCATGTTCGCCGTTAAGCGTATGGAATGAATCGTTTTTCAAAACTCCTTCTTGTAAAGTTGGATTTGCCATACTGAAAACTCCTTTCTAAAATACCTCTCTAATCAACTATATTTTACCATATTTTAGTAAAATCTCAATTATCCAAAAGAAAATCAAAAAAAGTACTTTACAATAAATTTTTTTTGTTATAGACTAAAGACATAATCCTCAGTAGCTCAATGGCGGAGCATTCGACTGTTAATCGAAGGGTTGCTGGTTCGAGTCCAGCCTGGGGAGTTTTTTTATGCCCAAAATTGGTCGAAAGTGTTTAATTGTCTAAAACTCCACAGGCGTCCTCTCACCGAGGTTGTTTTTCGTGCTGCTCAAAACAACCCTGGTTCTACCCACAAGGGGTACCCTCATCTGCAAGGCTCGTGTTGCTCGCCTGCATCTGAGCTGAAGTCCAGCAAAAAAAATCAAGAAGGGGAGTTTTTTTATGCCCAAAATATGACAGACCTTATGCCTGTTATTTATTTATTTTATTATATCTATATATTTTTTTTATTGTCAGGCATTGCCTGACCTACGGGGTTTGCTTACTGAACTAGGTATGGAAAACTTCTCAATTGATGTTGACTTGTAGTTTGTAAAATCCAAACTTGTCAAGTATAGTTTGACCTACTGGCTATGCATTAATAATTCTAGTTTTAGGATTTACTGTTGCTATTATATTCTCTCTTGTTCCACATTTTAAAATCCCATTTTCTAAAATCGCAACGCAGTTATCTTTGTCAGGGAAATTAGCAAAATTTAGTTTTGCTTCTGGAGCATGTTTTTTTACCATATTAACTAAAAAATCTATTGTCGTATCCGTTTCTTTGTAAGAACCTGGGACGATTGTTATATCTAAGTTTTTTGGATTACTATGAGAAAATATATATTTTAGTAAAGATTCATTCCCTCCAATTGTCGGGCAACAATGGACCAGAGTTTGAAGGTTCTGCGTTCTATCTACAATTGCCATAGCTGAGCATTGCAATAACCCTGAAGTTGATAGGGTTTCGTCCAATTTTGCAGGAATTGCAATTGTGCCATATGGAAAATCAAAATTAGATGCATCTAATGTTCTTCTAAGCCCAACAACAGGTTTTAAAGTTCTGGGATTATATTCAGGTTTGATTGTTATATGTTCAGCATAAGATTCTACATCATTAATATATTTATCTAAAAATTCTGGAAATTTATCTTTCCCTGGAGTTCCTCCAAAACTTTTGGGTTCTATGTTACGTGTAATTGATTTAGTTATCGTGGTTTTAATCAGGGGGTGTTTTAATAAATAAACTGTAACACCAGCTACTAATATACCAAAAGCAGTTTTTATGAGCACTTTTTTGTTGTGGCTATTCTCTTTAGAATTAACTTCTGAATTTTTATTAGAAATAGTTAATTCATCAACATTGATTTTAGTATTATTGTTTTCAAATATTTCAATGTTTTCTTTGGAATATGGTTTTATTACTAATGGAGTTTTTACATTAGGAACAAAATCTAAGTTATCAATTTTTGTCATTAATTTAGTCCTATAATATTCCCCTATATACTTCTATAAAGTATTTCAACTTTTAGAAATTGCCCTTTTCTCAAGTTTGTAACAAAAGCTATCCTTTATGTGAGATTTGTGATAGCATGAATATCCCAAAAGAAAGGATTTTTATGCCACTTACAGTAAAACAGATAGAAAGAGTTAGGTTTTTGCGTTCATTAATGATGTATGATGCAATTTCTGGGAATTATAAAGCCTATAAAGAAGCAAGAAAAGAATATGCATCTTTAGCTATCAAAGATTTTGATGCTGTAAGACAGATGAAAGCCCCAAAGGTTACTGCTCCTCTTTTTTCAAAACCAGGGTTCAATATGTTGGTTGTATATTTGAGAGATTTTTTCAGAATAAAAACTCCTGAAGAAAAACTCCTCAAAAAAATGGGTCAAGAAGCTATAAGACTGCATAATATCAATAAAATTAACACTCAAGTTTAGCTACTGAATGTATAATTATAATCGATTTCAGTGATGCCATCTTCAATTAAATAAGGCATTTCTTCGTGTAAATCATAGTCTTTTGCGATTTTTTCAATGGGTAGTTTTAAAAATGTTGCAAGACCTTCAGCGTAAACTGTGCCGTCTTTATCGATAATTTTGGTACAAGTCTTGAACATTCTTGATTTATCTTCAACGATAATTCCACCACCAATTACTTCAATATCATAGGGTACAGGTTTTTTATATTTAACCTCAAAACTTGTGGTTACGCCCAATTGGTAATCACCATTTACCCAATAAGCACGGCAAGCTAGTTCATCTAAAAGGGTTACAAGCAAACCTCCGTGTACTCTTTGAGGAAAACTTTGATGGTGTTGTCTGTATGTAATTGGAGAAATTACACTACCATCTTCCATATTATAAAAATGTGCTTTCAAACTGTGAGGATTGTCTAATCCGCATACAAAGCACATTTTAGCGTTTTTCTGTTTGCTGATAACTTTCATAACCCACCTAAATTTTACTATATAACCAAGTACAAAATCTCATAAAAACAAGGTGAAGTCAATTTAACTAAATGATGAAACTATTGCGTAGAAATGGGTATTTCCCCATCTGTTACATTCTGGCGGGTAAATATCGATTAATTCGTTTTTGTTTAAACCTAAGGTTTTTAGCATATTAATTTCTGATTGAATTTGTCTGAATTCTGAGAAGTAATCGCATCCAAGTTCTTCGGAATAATTTGCAACGATAACATCTTCGTTTATCCCAAATTGGTTTTTAATGATTAGTTTTCCATTAGGTTTTAAATATTTTAAATATTTTTGGTAGATTTTTTCTATTTCATCTCTGTTAAAATAAGATACAATACCAAACATCAAAATAACGTCGTATTGATTCTGAGGTTCAAATACTGAAATATCTTCATTTATTACTGTTATGTTTGGAGCTTTAACAATAAAATCTGAAAATTGTTTGTATTTTTCCACTGCAGTAACTTCTGAAACTTTATCATAGTATTTGTTTAGAGTAATTCCTGTTCCTGCTGCCAAGTCTAAGATTTTTGTTTCTTTGTTGACGTATTTTAGGATAAATTCCTTATCAATTTCTGAAAAATCATTTATATCTGAAACTTTTGAAGTTTTTATTGTTGGGTTATTTTCGGCTTTAGATTTCCAAAATCCTAAACATAGTTCATTATTCATTATCTATTTCTCGTTTTCTTTTTGCAATTTTTTCTATAATTAGTGAAGAACTGATTTCTTGCGTGTATGGCAAATAGATAACTTTAACATTTGCATTTTTGATTTCGCTAAGTTCTTTTTCCCAGCGAATATAACGTTCATCTCCATACCAGTCGCTTCCTACAAATAAGTAGTCGAATTTGTATTTTTCCCATAATTCTAATTTTTCAAGTGTATCTTCAGCAACAACAACATCGCAATATTTTATGGCTGATAAAATGCTGATTCTTTCCTGAAGATTAAAACATCTGTTTTTCTTGTTTTTATCAATATAATCATCTGAAAGTACACCTACAATTAGGGTGTCGCACATTCCTTTCGCGTTTCTTAGCAAATTGATATGTCCTTGATGTAAAATATTAAAACAACCTAAAGTAAAGCCTACTGTTTTCTTTGTCATAAATCCATCCATCTTATTTAAATCTTTATTCATTATATTACATAAGTTTAAGAAAAAGCAAATTTTATTGTTTTAAGTAATCTTGCGTGCTATTATTTCATTGATAAGAGTAGGGCTAAGGGTATGTTTGGGCACGTTTTATTTATAATTTTTATATTAATATTATTAACATCTCAACCAGCATATGCTTATATTGACCCAGGCACAGGCAGTATGCTTTTTTCTGTCGTTTTGTGTTCTGTAACTACGTTATATTTCTTGTTGAATTCGTTAATTATAAAAATAAAAACAAAATTATTTTCTGAAAAATCGCTTGCAAAAGTTAAGCATAAATTTGTTATTTATTCGGAAGGGAAGCAGTATTATACAGTCTTTAAACCAATATTGGATGAGTTTGAAAAACGAAATATTGTTGTTTCTTATTATACGTCAGCACAAGATGATCCTGTATTAGTCGAAAATTATGAATATGTACAAAAAGAATATATCGGCAGCGATAATAAAGCTTTTTTCAAGTTGGCTTTTTTAAAAGCGGATGTATGTTTGATGACGACTCCACAATTAGATGTTTTGCAGTTGAAACGTTCAAAAGAGGTTAAACATTATTCTCATATTATGCACTCTATCGGTTTTTCTATGTTGTATAGACTTTTTTCTTTGGATTATTATGATTCAGTTCTTTGTGATGCTGAATATCAAATACCTATGATACGTGAAATTGAGCAAAAAAGAAATTTGCCCGCAAAAGAGCTCAAAATTGTTGGTAGTTCTTATCTAGATTATTGTATGGAAAATTTGCCTCAAAGAAATTCTCCTGATAATTTTTGTATTTTGATTGCACCATCTTGGGGGGCTCATAGTTTGTTGACAAAATTTGGAGAAAAACTTTTAGATGAGCTTGTAAACAGTACATCTTACGATATTGTTGTTCGTCCACACCCTCAATCGATGTTGGTTGAAAAAGATTTAATCGAAAATTTGAAAAATAAATATATTGATTGCACAAGATTAAAATGGGATTTTTCTGCTAATAACCTGCAAGTTATGGCAAATAGTGATATATTAATCAGTGATTTTTCAGGAATAATGCTTGATTATGCATTTTTATTTAAAAAACCATTTTTATATGTTGATACAAAAATTAATTACGAAATGTATGATTTCTGTGATTTAGATGAAGAAATTCCTTGCAAACATAGAATTGCAAACGAAATAGGTAAGAAGTTAGATATCGATAATGGAGATGTTGAAAATATTGTTGAGATAAT
The DNA here is from genome assembly GCA_017626055.1 of bacterium. Lineage (GTDB taxonomy): Bacteria > Cyanobacteriota > Vampirovibrionia > Gastranaerophilales > Gastranaerophilaceae > Zag111. The sequence continues at coordinate 248,390 of JAGAJM010000006.1, forward strand.
AAATCAAGTTAAACAAGATGAAAATTTGTCAGAAAAGATTGAGAAAGCCTCTGATTATACTTGGTTTTACAAGGGTGATGCTGCAAAAAATATTGTAGATTTTCTGGTTGAAAAACAGTTGGAGGTTAGTGAAAAATGATAGAATTCTTTTTTAATTTAATTGTAAAACCTCTGCAAATGCTTTTTGAATTTTTATTTTCAAATGTTTATAACATAACTGATAATATTATTTTATCGATATTTATTTTGAGTTTTATTGTCTCAGTCTTGTGTTTGCCATTATATTTAAAGGCTGATGAATTACAGGAAGAAGAAAATAAAATACAAACCAAACTTGCACCTAGAGTTAAGTCTATTAAAGAAAATTTCAAAGGTGATGAGCAACAGTTATTATTGCAAACTTATTATAAACAGAATAATTATCATCCGATTATGGGATTAAGATTATCTTTGAGTTTACTTTTGCAAGTTCCAATATTTATGGCTGCATATTCTTATTTTAGCAGTTTAGGGTTGTTGGAAGGTTTATCTGCTGGAATTGTTGGGAATTTAGCATCTCCTGACGGATTATTACAGATTCAGAATTATAAAATAAATATCTTCCCGATATTGATGACGATAGTAAATTTGCTGGCAGGGTTTGTATATTCAGATTCTAAAAGTTTTAGTCAAAACAAAGTTTTGGTAATAGTAAGCCTTGTCTTTCTTGTTTTATTGTACAATTCTCCGTCTGCGTTAGTAATTTATTGGTTATTTAATAATCTATTTTCTTTGATTAAAAATATCTGTTTGCTAAAAATATCAAGAGAAAATCTTATTAGATATTCATTAGCAGTTCTTTTTATTCTTTATTGTGTGATTGCTGAAAATTATATACTTCCTATTGTAGTAGTAGGTATCTATTTTGCAAATTTATTCTTTGGGAAATATTTTAAGTCTATCGATTTTGATTTCGATTATAAATCCCTTTTCTTGTTGGGAATAACAACTTGTTGGGTAATTTTAGGCTTGCTTATTCCTTCAAATGTGATATCTACTTCATCTTTAGAATTCTTATTTTCTGATACTACACCTTTTGGAATTCTTTCTTCTACGGCAACTATATTTGCTGGAGCAATAATATTTTGGGGGTTGTGGTTGTTCTATTTTGCAAGTAAATTACAACAAAAACTTCTTTCAATAGGTGTGTGTATTTTTTTAGTGTATGCGTTATGTAATTTGTTTATCTTGAAAATTCCATTAACAATCTTGTTGACAACAATGAGTTTTGAAACTTTGAGTATGGATTTTAATGTTTATTCAATAGCTCAGGTTATTTTATATACCTCAGTAATTTCTATTTCTATCATTTTTATATTGAGAGAAATATTTAAAAAGCAATCTGTATGTCTAATAAATAAGTTTATTTTAATTGTTTTAATTAGTACCTTTGTTTTATCTGTTTATAATTATTCTAAAATAGCTTCTGTGGTATTTAGCCACAAGACAAATGAGAAAGCTTTACAAGAACAAAATAAAAATTATATTGAATTAAGTAAGACTCATAAAAATGTACTTATCTTATTTGTAGATAGAGCTATTGGCGCTTATATACCTTTAATATTTAATGAACATCCTATACTAAAAGACCAATATAAAGGTTTTACATATTATCCAAATACATTATCTTTTGCTGGTTATACTTTGCTTGGGTATCCAGCTATTCTTGGGGGATATGAATATACTCCAATGCAAATGGATAAATCAGACAAGCTTTTTGAAGAAGAATTTAGAGAATCTTTAACTGTTCTACCTTTGATATTTAAACAAAATCAATGGGAATCAACTGTTATAAATCCTGTTGGTGGAGAATGGGAAAGTGTGATGAATGATGGTGTAACTAAAGATGATATTGATAATTTAGGTAATGTAGGTTTATATGAAAATTCAAATATAAATCATTATAGAATCCCAAAATCTGTAATTAGTCATCTTGTTCAAGATGAGGGCATAGAAGTCGAAAGTAGCTCTTTGACAAAACGAAATCTTGTATATTTTACGATATTATCAGTGTTGCCGCCATCTGCAAGATATTATGTTTATGATTATGGTAATTATCATAATATCGACAATATTAGTACGAAAAACAGACCTATTTATAGTGAGTTTTTCCTGAAAAATTATGCCGAATTATTATACTTGGATAAATTAACTACCTTTACTGAAAAGAAGAACACTTTTACTGTATTTAATAATGCATTGCCACATTTTCATATGTTCTTAAGGTATCCAGAGTATGATTTATCTTCTCAAAATCAAGAAGATTATGAACCACCTGTTGCAGATGTTGGATGGACAAGAGAATCATATAATACGAATGTTGCAACATTAAAACTTATTGGACAATATTTAAGTTTCCTTAAAAAGAACAATGTATATGATAATACTCGTATAATAATTGTTGCTGATCATGGCTTTAGAAGTATTGAGTTACCAGCGCCATTAAATAGTAAATTTCAGGAAGAAAATGTTACACCTTATAATCCATTACTTTTGGTTAAGGATTTTGGGGCTGATAAAGAATTCTCACAAGTGGATGAATTTATGACTAATGCAGATGTTCCAATGCTTGCGACAGCGGATATATTTGAACATCCAAAAAATCCTTATACAAATAAAGAAATGAATAACAATAGTAAAAAAGATGGTGTTGTTATTGTTCAGGGTAATAAATGGTTACCATCATTTTATTTGGGTAAAAAACAAATATTTGATAATGATACGACTTTTAATTATGTGAAAGAAGATCCTCGAAATCCTAAAAATTGGAAAACGAATTTAAATTATGATAAGATAAAAAAATATTATTGATAGATTTTCATATGGAGGTATTATGAAAAAGTTCTTATTACTTTTAGGTGTTTTATTTGTCGGAACTTGTGTTTTTGCAATAACAATTGGGGTAGAACCTCCTATGGAGTTTATGGCCGCTTTAGAAACATGTGCTAATGGTACATACAAAACGCAATATAAAGGAATGATTACATTTTATACAATCAAAGGAAAAACTCCAACGGGAAGATGTATAGTTGAGTATTCTGATTATACAGACTTCTCTCATAAAGAAACTTATGATTTTTATATTGGTATGATGAAATCTTTTGGGCGTGGCTGGATTAGACCATCTGATATCCCAACTCAAGAGCAAATGATTGAACGAGGTTTAAAAGAAAAAACTATTACTACTTGTAAGTTCAACTCTAAAGAACGAAAAATGCTTTATACAGCTTACAAAAAACATGATGGAATCCCTTTAAGTTTATTAAATAAAATACCATATGGTACCATTCCCGAAGGTTATTCTGACAAAAGGAGTTCTTATGATTTACTTATGATGAAGTTCTCTCATGGTCCTTGTACTACAACTTCTGCTAATAATCCGCAAGACAGTAAAGGTAGTATTTATGCGTGTGAATATGCAGATCGAACTTGTTATGTAACTAAATATTCAAATACAAGTTGGGCCGTTAGTTGTAATCCAAATATAGAAGGAAGTACACCTTGGGATACATTAAAAAAACATGTAAACCAAGGTATGTGTGAAAAATTGTAAGTATTTGTTCCTATATTTCAACAGGTGTTCTGCAAATTAGTGACAGAGCTTCATCAATATTATGGTAAAGAGTGTGATAATATTGGTGGTCATATTTGTCATTAGAAATTTCCATACCAGTTTGAGCGATTAACTTCATTTGCTTTAGTAAATCTGCAGTCATTGTGATTTCTTTAAATACACTACCTTCGTTTTTGATGCTTTTACCAATATTACCATGGTAAAGTTGTTTCCAGTTTTCAACAGAATCTTCGTTTTCTGCATTTAGTGCTGCCCATTCATATAAATGTTTTGTTACTTTTGTATCTAGTTCAGACTCTTTGTATTCTGGGTCGTATTTTTGAATATCCATATTGAATTTTTGAAGAGATTTATCAAACTCTCTGATAAATTGTGTAATTTTATTGTTTTCGTGGTAGAAAACAGGTTTTTTTGCTTCTTCTTTTGCAAATGGGTTTATGAATTTCGGTTGAATGTTTGCCATTGTTCCTACTGCTGCAACAAGTTCAACAGGGTTAAGATTAGCCAGTTTTTTCTCGTAAATAGCATTGATAATAGGAATTTGTTCATAACCATTTAATTTTGCTAACAATTCCCCTTTTGGTGTTAATTGGTGATTTGATTTTATGAAATCCATTTTTCTCAAAGTTAAGCGACGACTTGAGAAAAGGCTTTTCATTTCTTGAGTTTTCTTAGCTTTAATCTGAGGATTGTTATCGTATGAATAGAAAGATTTTTCTAAAAGTTCGTTGATAATCTCGTCGTTTTTGCAAGTCGCATAATAACCAGCCACAAATGAAAAATCTGGTCTAAATGCACTTTCCAAATCGTTTGGTGGTGATTCGATTAATCGTTCGAAGTTTTCAGCTTGTTTTTTGCTAACTGCCATTGTAATACAGTAACCTTGAGTATCAATTCCACGACGACCAGCACGACCTGCCATTTGGTGGAATTTGTTAGGTGTAAGTTCACCTGTTGGAGTTCTATCTGATGTAATTACAGTTGTTCTTGCTGGCATGTTTATACCTGCTGATAGTGTTTCTGTTGCGATAACAACTTTTACAAGCTTTTTGTTAAATAGTTCTTCGATAAGTTCTTTTTGTGCTGGTAAAAGTCCTGCGTTGTGAATTGCATAACCTTTGTTTAATGCACTATAATTTAGGGATTCACCTAGGTATTTACCTTCTTCTTTGTATCTTTCGATAATTTCAGAAATTTGATTGATTTCATCTTCTGTGTTTAGTCTTTCTCCGAATTTAGCTAGGAAGCTAAGAATTTCATTACTTTGACGTTTGCTAAATACAAAGAAAATTGCAGGAATTTTATCTTCATTTTTAAGTTTGCGTACCATATTTTGGTAACTAATCATATTAGGTGTAGGAAAACGTTTAGGTGGAGTTTGCCCTTTTTTGATTTTCCCTTTTTTCCCTTTGTTTGTTTTTGATTGACCTTCAGCCATACATTCAATAATTTCAAAATCTAATGGTACGTGGCGATTTTCTGATGGGACATCGATTAAAACTGTATGTATTGGTGCATTGTTTTGAGCTCTATATGTTTCCATATTACGATTTTTACCAGCAACAACTTCTGCCTTTGTGTGACCTTTGCTATCGGCCATCCAGTTTGCAACTTCTTTATTGTTTCCGATAGTTGCAGAAAGTGAAAGAAGTTGTGTGTTAGGGTCACTCAAAATAATTGATTGCTCCCAAATTCCGCCTCTATCTGCATCTCCAAGGTAGTGAAGTTCATCGAAAATTACTGTTTTTAAATCATCAAGGATAGGATTATTTTTATTAAATCTATCTGATAGAACCATATTTCTGTAAACTTCAGTTGTCATAACAACAATTGGTGCATCTGTGTTTATTTTAGTGTCGCCTGTTAATAATCCTACGTTTTCTTTTCCGTATAGTTTTTGAAAGCTTCTAAATTTCTCATTACTTAAAGCTTTTAATGGTGTCGTATAGAATGTTTTTACACCATCTTCCATGTTTTTTGAAATTGCATAAAGTGCGATTGCAGTTTTGCCTGTTCCTGTTGGGGCAGTTACGATTACATCATTGTCTTTTAAAATATTCATTGCAGCAGCTTTTTGGAAAACATCAGGAGTTGCACTTGGTGGTAATTGGAAATAATTATTTTCCAACGTTTGGTAAAACTCACGAGCAGTAAAGTTTATCAAACTCAAATTTGTTGTGTTGTTTGAGATGTAATTATATTGTGGGTATTGAGCTTGTCTGATTTGTTGTTTTTTGTTTTCTAGTTGAATTGGCTGAGCAAATTTTATATTGGAAATTTTTGTAATCATATTTACCTTTTTATTTGTTTTCAATGTATCTTAAAATAGGGTCTTGGTCTAAAGTTAGCTTAACTGTGTCTGATTTTTTCTCATATAATGGTCCAAAAATGTCATCTTCAAAACGTTCAAAATCAGGGTCAACCATTTTGAATTTGGAATCCTGTTTTGCGATTTTTTCAATAAATGCATCGTATTGATTAATCATCGCATCTTCGTATTTTGCGATATTGAATAATTTTACTATTTTTTGAGCAATTTGTTTTGGTGTAAGTTTATCTAATTCTTTTGCACCTTGTTCGCTCATTTGAAATATTCTATCGTGGTTCATAACAGCACTTTCAAAAAGATCCTTACCATCTAAATCGATTGAGATTGTACCATCTGGGTCTGATTTTGTTTTTGCTTCTACGATTTTTGCAACTTCTGCCCAAGTCCCTTTTTGGGTTTTTCCACCATCATAATTAAATTTTACTTTAGCTCCAAAAGCTGGATTATAATTGTTGTTAATTCCTAAATTCATTAAAACTCCTTTTTGTTGTGTTGTTTAAATGCCTAAAAATAAAAATTTTTGCGTAAATTTTCATATTTTGTAACATATTAGGCAATTAATTTTATTCACAGGTTTTATAGAGGCAAATCAAGAAAATAGAAAGGAAAAATGCAATGCAAGTAAACAACTCTCAACCAAGTTTCGGTTCAACCCTATTAAAACTAACTCCAGATACACCTGTCGCAAATAAGTATTTAAATAAAATTTCTCAGTATTTCGAATTAAAAGGTTTTGCTGGAGATAAGTTAGTTATGAAGCCTCAATTAGCTGCGGATCAGATTGATTTTTCTCAAGCTGCAGTAATCCCTAAAGGCAATGATTCAATGTTAATTGTTGGTAAGGATGGTGGTCCAGGTGGAGCTGATACATTCATTGGTAGAATCTTAAAAGAAACATTCCCTAATGATAAAGCAATTGTTTATACTGATGATATTGCACCTGTAAAAGTTGAAGGTCCAGTAATTGATTTATCTGATATGGATTTTTAAATATATATAATAAACTTAAATAAAAAAGGAAGCTGATAAGCTTCCTTTTTTTATTTGGAATTTTGAACTTTTTTTATAATTAGGCGTTACTATATTTGTAGTGTTATTGAGGTGAATGAATGAAAAAGTTAATTGTTTGTATTATGGTATTTGCGTTTTTATTAACCACAACTGCACCTGCTTTTGCTAAGGGCGGTCATGGCGGAGGTGGAAAAGGTGGCAGTGGGGGTCATAGTTCAAGTCATAGCGGAGGTGGAAAGGGTCACTCTGGCGGGGGAAAAGGTCATAGTGGTGGTCATGGACATGGTAAAGGTGGTCCAAGCCGAGGTCATGGTGGATATAGAGGTGGAGGGCATTACCACTCTTCAAGTTCTACCTCTGTTTATTTAGTTGGACGTGAAGTTATTCCAAATGTTCACACTTTCCCTGACTGTAATCAACATTCGGCGACATCAGAAACCTTTGTAAGTTACTATTCAAATGGGACAAGTAATTCTTATACTTACTACACTGTTTTGGATGCTAAAGGAAATGTTTTAGCAACAGATTGTACTGATGTGAAACACACAATTTATGACAATGTTCATTATTTACTTCTTAGAAAAGGGGGTAAGTATGGAATATATTCTCACGATGGGCAATTGATTAGTAATAGAAGTTATACAACTATGTATGAAGTTGCACCAAACAGATTACTTGTAAAAGCTAACAAAATGTATGGTGTAGTTGATTTGTTGGAAAATACAGTTGTGCCAATTAAATACAAAGAATTTAAAAGTGTTGGGAAAGATTTGTATATTACAAAATTAAATGGCTATTATGGTATGGTTAATAGCTCTAATCATATTTTCTTCCCACCTGAATACGATAAAATTACGCAACTTTATGACACTTTTGTTCTAAAACAATATGGTAAATATGGTTTGGCGGATGCGTACGGACGTTTAATTTTAGAACCTGTTTATGACAAAATTAAAAAACAAGGTGAATATATTGTTGTAAAAAAAGACAAACGTTGGGGTGTTTTTGATTCATCTGGACGAATGTTAAGTGAAATTGGTTATGAAAAAATTAGAATTAATCGTAATCACCTTGAAGGTAAAATCAATGGTATGTGGATAGAAATTCCTGTTCCTTTGATTTAATGGCAAAAAATATTATTTAGAGGTTTTACTGATTGCAAGGAGTAAAAATGTATATTTCTGCAGTAAATCCTCTTATCCTAAGAAATGATTTTCAAATAAAATCTAGTAAAAATAGTTCATCATTTAGCCCAAAGGTTTGTGATGAGGTTTCGTTTTGTAGTAATGTTTTTGGGAAATTTCAAAAAACGTTATATCGAGCTATTGGAAAAAGTGAATTAGATGAATTATTGAAACCAGATGGTTTTATTTATGGTCAAAAATATACAACTGGTAATCCAATGGGATGGGGGGCAAGAGATTGGGCTTCAGGGTTTAAACATGGGCAATCTGATCATTATTTTGTGGAATTTAAGCCAAATAACTTCGATTATACTCAAATAATGGATGCGTCTGACTATAACGCAGATTCAAGATTTGTAATTACAGGAGGATATTCGTTAAATGATGTCCGAGTGATTAGGGAAGGTACAAATTCCCACGGCAAAATAATTTGGGCAGATTCTGTTGATGTAAAAATTGAGGATGCTAGTAAAAAAGCAACTTCTATTTTTCATTTATTGAAACAAATTACTTCTACAAAGAATCCAGAAGTTTTGGATGATGCAATTGTAGAGTTATCATCTTATACAAAAGAATTTCCGCAAGTTATAACAGCTCTTTTGCCAAGAGCTGTTGCAGATAAGGATTTTGCTTATAAATTAACCTATCTAATAGCTAAGGCTGATGATGAATCTTATGTTGATTTTATTCGAGGGTATTACAAAGATTTTTTGAAAAATCCTGAAGATATGAAAATTCATGAAATGTCATTACATTATATTGCAAAACATGGTTCTAATGAGGATTTGGATTTAATACTTTCAGTTATGCAAAAAGATAAAGATATTATGTATCATACATACGGGGTGCCTGTATATGCCTTATCTGAAGAAAAGGATATTCCAAAACTCTTAGACTTAATAAAAACTTCTACTCCTAGGGTTCAAAATGGTATTTTAAATGGTTTTATGTGTGGGACTGATGACAAATTGACATCAGATATCGTTAGAGGAATTCTTAATCAATATTCAGGACTGGAAGCAAGTGTGGTTAAGCGTGATAATGATTTAAAATCACTTTTAGCAACTTGTGTTGAATGTATGTTTAAGTGTGGCGAAAAGCGGGATATTCCATTGTTCAAGAAATTCACCAATTTAGGGATTTATACAGATGTTGATTTCAAAGCTTTAATAAAAGCTTTAGAAGAGTAATTATTTCCACTCTGGATAATAATATATTACAATTTCATCTTTTGCTTTGATTTTTGCGTGTCCACCTTTTATGAGGTTTGTTAACGAACCCACGAAAGGAATTATTGTTAGAGCCCATTTAATAGGGTAAACTATATAGCAACGATTTTGTCCTTTTTTAGTGTAAGTATCAACAAGTTGTGATGGTTTTGCTCCAGGAATTTCAAAATTACTTATGATAATTTCTGCTGGGAATCCGTTCATCCCAGTAGAAATTAATGTTTCAATTCTTCCGTTGATAATGGTACCTTTTTTGAGGAAAGTTTTTCGTTTGCAATATGTATCTTGTAAAACTTTGAACTGAAGAACTTGTCCTTCGTATAGCGTTTCACCTTTTGTTGTGATTGGTGTAATAATGCCAAGTTTTATAGGTACTTTGTATGTGCTTTCAAAGTTGTATGGTAAATCTTTAACTTCTTCAGTAACCATTTCTTCTGTTTCTATTGCTTCCACTTCAGGAATTGGAGCCATTTCAATTCCATAGGTAGGCAAAGTTAAGAATGCTAAAGATAAAAACGTTGCAAATAGTTTATTCATAATCGATATCCTTTGTTGCTTTTGCTTTTATCTTTTCAGCAAGTTTTTTACGATTTTCAACTGATGTTAATAAGAAATTTTGATAATATTCGTTATTGATATATTCGTTATTTTCTAAATATTGAGGGTATTTGTATGTAATGTATTCATAAACTCTAGCAAGACGTTTTGAGGTAAGGTTGTGTCTTGAAAATGTGTCGTGACGTTTTTGTGGGCATGTTTTATTGATGAAAATAATTACGGCAAGTGGGTTATAACCAGCGTTTACCAAGTAATCTACTGCTCGCTTATCAGAAACAGTTTCAAATTTTTTAGACCCTAGTGCAACTTGTGCAGAATCAATCCAACCACCAAATGAACCATCATAAGATTTCATAGCAGTTGCGATTTCCCTAGCTAACATTGCTGCTAATTCGTCATCTGTCTGTATGTGTTGGTATAATCCATCATAAATAATTACTTGGCGTTTAGTGAGTGCTTTATCTGTTGATAATGCTTTTTTCTTTTCTTTTTTATCGTAAGTGAAAATTATTCTTTTTGTGATTTTATTATGATTTAACAGTTTAACAGCAACAGAATCAATTCTTGTTTGTATTTCTGTTTCTTTTGCAATATTTGACGTTGTTGCTGCGAAAACTGGTGTTGTGCATAATAACAATGCTAATAAAATAACTATTTTTTTCATTTTAACCCTCTAAACTTATCTTAATTTATTATATTGGAATTTTTGTATTATCACAATAATTTTAGAAAATCTTTATATGAAATCTTTACCCTATGTAAACTACCCATGTGGCTATCTTTTTGCATTTAGGTTGATTATTACAGATTTTGTTTATAAAATATTTCTATCAGAATTAGGAGTTTTGTTTATGAAAAAGATGGTAGCGATTGCGATTTTATTATTGATGACAACAGGTGTTTCTAATGCGTCGTATCTGGATGATCAGCTAAAAGAAGTTGATAAAAATGTTGAATATAGTACACCTGATCAGCATGCAAGAATGTACAATTTAAAAAAAGAATACGCAGTTGAAGTTGCAAATGGTGTTAAAAATCCAGAGCTAATAAAATTCGCAGATTATAAACTAATAGATGACAGTTTGTATGATAAAAAACTTAAAGATGATGAATTAAAATATGAGAAATCAGTTCTTCCAGCATTAAGGAAGAATACAAAAACAGTTAATATTGAACCTGAATCTGTTGATTTTTATAATGTATATAGAATTGCAGAGCGTTTAATTCGTGCAAATAATTTGGATTACGTGAACTGGCGAATAGCAATTAGAAAAACTGAAGTATCAAATGCCGCGGCTTTTGATGGTAATTATATTGTTATAAATACTGGTTTGTATGATTCAGTTTATGAAAGTGAAGAAGGTTTAGCTTTTGTAATTGCTCATGAAATGGCACATCATATTTTAGGACATCCTCAACGAACTGCTGAGTTGTCATATAGTCTTGATTATTTTGATTCGTTGATTACGGCAGCAAATAAATCAAAATCAAACACTTCTGAATTAAATAAACTTGTTGCAGAAAGTCGTAAATTAGGTATTTATAAAGAGTTTAGAAAAATGGAATATATGGCTGATGCTGAGGCGTTAACCCTTATAGCTAAAGCTGGCTATTCTCCATATAAGGGAGTTGAAACTTTAAACTTTTTGAATACTTTTAATAATCTTTCAACTATTGCATCAACTCATCCATCAACTGCGGAAAGAATTGAAAGTTATAATGAAAATCTTTCAGTTCTTGATCCAAATTGGAAATTTGTTGGTAAAGAAAATATCTATAATAGTGATGTTTTAAATTGTAAAAAATCTTCAGATAGAGTTTCTATTGTTATATCAAAATCAAAAACTTCAAAAAATTTCTACAAAGTTGAAAACAAAGAACAAAGATTAACAAGAATCGCTCATATAAAATACCTTAGAGGAGAAATGAAAGATGCGATAAAATATTTTCATATGCTAACAGAATTGCAAGAAGATAATTATATTCCTTATTTGTATTTATCGCTAGCAAATGAATATGTTTACAATAAAACAGGTAAGAAAAAGTTTTTAAAACATGCAAAAAAATCTATAATAAAAGCTGCAAAGTTAAAACCAGCTGATGATTATGTAATTGAGCAGGTTAAAAATTTAGGAATAGTTAATAAAAAAGAGAAAAAACAAGAATTATAATATTAAGCCGGAAGAAAATCCGGCTTTTTTAATGATATCAAGATATAAAGTTTATATTAATGCACATAAAGCTAGTGTTATAATGAATTTATACAGTTCGGTAGGTAGTAAAGGAGATTTATATTATGATTCCTATTTTTGATTCAAAACGTCAATATGCACAAATTGGCGCAGAGGCTGAAAAAGCAGTTTGTGAAGTAATGAGATCTGGTTGTTATATCCTTGGTCCAAACGTAAAAGCATTAGAAAGTGAATTAGCAAGTTATATTGGTTGCAATTATACAGTTGCACTTAACTCAGGTACAGATGCTCTTCATATCGCATTAAGAGCTTTAGATATCGGCGAAGGTGATGAAGTTATCACAACAGCATTTACATTTGTTGCAACAGCTGAAGCAATTGGCATGGTTAATGCAAAACCTGTATTTGTTGATATTGACCCAGATACATTCAATATTGACCCTGCAAAAATAGAAGCTGCAATTACTCCAAAAACAAAAGCAATCATTCCTGTTCACTTATATGGTCAAGCATGTGACATGGATACAATTATGGATATTGCAAAACGTCATAATTTAAGAGTTATTGAAGATTGTTGCCAAGCAATTGGTGCAACTTATAAAGGTAAAATGGTTGGTACATTCGGTGAAATCGGTTGTTTCAGCTTCTACCCAACTAAAAACCTAGGTACAATGGGTGATGGTGGTTTATGCTCAGTGAACGATGAAAAACTTAGAGATAGATTAATTTCTTTAAGAAACCATGGTTCATTAGTTCGTTATCACAATGATGAATTAGGTGTAAACTCTCGTCTTGATGAAATTCAAGCAGCTATTTTGAGAGTTAAAGCTAGACACATCGACGAATGGAACTCTCTAAGAAGAGAAAAAGCTGCATACTATAATGAATTATTCGCAAGTTGTGCAGATGTAGTAACTCCAAAAGAATTGGATGATACTTATTGTGTATATCACCAATACACAGTAAAAATTCCTAACAGAGATGAAGTTCACAAAATGCTTGGTGAAAATGGTATTGGTGCTATGTTATATTATCCAATTCCTCTTCACTTCCAAAAAGTTAATGCTTGGTTAGGCATGGGTAAAGGTTCATTACCTATCACAGAAGATAATACAGATGTTGTTATCTCATTACCAATGTTCCCAGAATTAACTAAAGAAGAACAAGAAACTGTTGCATCTACATTGATTTCTTGTATTGAAAAATCAAAATCAGTTGCAACTGTATAATCTAATATTTACATAAAGAATTCCCCCTCGGTGGACACTTGAGGGGGAATTCTTTTTTTTATACTCGGATCACTTAACTTTTCTATGCTTGTGTGAATACTTTATGGTCGCCTTTGTCAACGTTAGGTTTTAGACCAGTTTGAATAAAGTAATCGTTTTTATTATAACCTGAAATATTGTCTGTTTGTTTACCTTGGAATACAACTTGTAAAAGATTGTATAGCGGATTGTTAGGTAGAGAATTTGCCATTCCAGATTCTGGATTTGGAAGATTGTTGATTCCTTGATCCATAAATTGGGTTCTCATATCTAAACCTGTGCTATTAAGTTGTACGCCATTTAAGCTAGACATTTTGTAATCAATCTCCGTTTATGCTAAGGTTTGCATTGAGAAACATCCGCCAGAAGGGTTTCCAGCTTCGTTGTATGCTTTTAAGTTACCAACGCCAGGGTGAGGAAAAAATCTTTTTCCGTTAATTTCAATACATTGGTTAGGGTCGTTCATCATATTTTCATAGGCAATATTAACGTTTGGTTCAAGTCCAACAGAATACCATAAGGCTTCTAAGTTATTCTTTATTAAGCCAAAAGTAGAACTAATAACGTTTCTAGTTTCGTCATCTGTTCTTTTAATACCTAAATCCGCTCTAACATAAGTTTCTGTTGTTGCGACATTTCGGTTTACCTTATCTATTGCGACTCTTTCTTCGCCAAATGCCATAATCAAATCATCCTTTATCTCTGCTCTTATATATATAAAGTATATAAATAGTAGATAATTGATTAATTTTAGATATTAGGGTTTACAAAAGTTAATATTAATGTTTTCTCCAAATATAATCAGGAATTGTCCAACCATGATCAATAACTTCTTTTAAACACCAAAGACCATTTCCAGTTTGGCAATTTTGTCTAACCTGTTCACGTGTTTTGTCATGACCTGCTGGTACAAGACCTTTTTCTGTCCAGACTAGAACAAATACATCTTTCCCAACCATGTTGGGTTTTGTAGCTCCATTTGCATCATAAATAAAAACTAGACCTGAAGTTCCTATGTTAACTCCAAATTTGTTTTTAATATCAGCTTCAGCATATCCGTCAACAATGAAGCGAGCACCTTTTGAAGTGACAAAACCTAAGATGTTACTTCCTGTTCCATTCTGATCCCCAAATTTATTTCCGTTTAGATAGTATATTTGATGCCAACAACCAGGGGCTTTGTTTACACATAACTGTTCAACTTTTAAGTGTTGACCTAAAAAGTTGTTAAACCAATTAATCATTTCTTGGTTATTACCATCGGCAACTTCAGAGTATCCAACATCATCATAAGCCGCAAATCTTAATGCTTGTTGAATCGTTGAATAAGTTACTTTCGCTTGTATTTCGATTTGTTTTTTTCTGTATGTTGAAATAAGGTTCGGAATTGTCATAGCAGCCAAAACTCCAATAATTCCAAGAGTAATAAGGACTTCTGCTAAAGTAAATCCAAATCTATTTTTCAATGATATCTTCTCAAATAAACGCATCTTCATTTCTTTTATATTACCATGCGTTTAAATAACTGTAAATATGTAGTTACAAACCTAATATTAAGTTTTGTAAAGTGTAAAACCTACACTATTACTTAGTTTTCACCCCTCTAAAAAATTAATAAAAACATATTGTTGACATATAAAATTAGTTATGCAATAATAATTACATAAGATTTAAGTGTAGTCGAAACACTAAATATAAATAGTTCATTAACCCCAAAAACATATAAACTCCTAAATAATAAACACTAAAAGAGACCATTAGGATGCAGAAAACGACCCACTCACTTGTGAGTGGTTTTTTTTATCTCAAAATAAATTAGTTTTGGGATGTTTCTATTTCTTGTGGTGCTTCTTCTTTTTGAGGTAAGTTTTGAGAATAGTTTTCTTGGATTGGTTCATTGATAGGCTCTAATTCTGGAGCATAGTCTTGTGCTTGTTGTTCTGATTCGTAGGCTTTACGCTCTTTATAACCATTTAAGAATCTATTCATTCTATCTTCATTATCTGCAGCCTTTTCCTCATTTTGGATATCTGTTAATATTTTTTGAAGCTCTGATTTGTATAGAATAGTTTTTTTACAAGTAGAATAATTATCTAGCATGTTGTATAGACTTCTAATATTTCCAGCTGCAACGCTTTTTTTAGTATCATCCATATCAAGTTTTCTATTTGTAAGTCTATATAATTCAATTGCATTATGTTGTGCATAATCTAAATAAACACAACTTGAGGTTTTTATTGCTAAGTTTTTGTTTTTTGAAAGTTTTTGGTTTAAAAAATCAGCAATAGAAATATATTTGTAATATTTTTCAATTGAAGATAGTTCATTATTGTCATCAATCAATTCAAAGTCTATTTTTGAAGCTAATTCTTTAATTTCAATATATGTAGAAAGAGAGTATGAACCTAATACAAGTCCGATAATTAAAATCCCAGTTCCAAGCATAATTAGTTCATTATTTGTTTTGTTATCCATAATTAACTTCCTTAATAGTTAAAAGCTCTCTTGTCTTATTATAATACATTATTTCTTATTGTGAAATACCATACAAAAGTATTATTTGAAAATGTGAGAAATATTATATAATTAAGCTAAGAAAGTTGGTGTATTATGAAAAAGTTTTATTTAATGTGGTTATTGACAATACTTTTAGTAGGTAGCCAAATTGTTATGGCAGATGTTGTAACAACAACAAGAAAAATTCAGAGAATTCCAGAAACATCTCAACAACAACAAACAAGAAAACGTGTTATGCCAAAAGTTGAACAAAAAATAACTCCAGTAACAATTCCTGCGACAAAGGATACAAAACTATCTAAAAGTGTAAAAAACTGCAAACGATATACGGAAACTTTAGATTCAACAATAAGTGGTGTTGATTTTAATTTTAAAATCAGTATTCTAGGTTGGGTTGATAATAAATGTAGAGTTGATTTTGTTGCTCAATCAACAGGTATAAATCAAATGTTCTCTTCTTTGTATGGTATGGATCCTTCAATGGCTGAGATTACTACATTTGAACCAAAAGTCAGATGTGAATTTACAAAACAACAGTTGGAAAAAGTTGGGGATTCTATTTTACAGGAAGAAGAAAGATCAAATGGCGGTGGTCGTATGTTGAAAGATCCTACTACAATTCCAATGCCATCTTTATCAAATATGTCTGGTTCAGATTTGGATTTAATGAATGTAATTACAAAAGAGCAGGCTTGTACTATTTTAAATGCGCCTGATTCTAATGCAATGTTTAACTCTTTGTTTGGTTATTAGTAAATATAAGGAATTAAGAATATGGGTAAAATGAAATTTTTAGTTTTTGCACTTGGGCTAGTTTTAGCAATTCCAACAATTGCTGGAGCAATTCAAACAAATAGTATTGAAGTGACAAAAGATATTAATCAAGATACTGCAATACAACTTAGAGATGCAGGTTCTCCAGCTGCGGTTGATAGTGTAACTGAGTTGGTAACTCGTTATATGACAAATTTTAGAACTTGTGAACCTGTGCATTTAACACAAACTGTGGATATATTTGGTTTTAAATTCAGTTATCAATTTGATATTAATGGATGGGTTGATAATAAATGTTCATATTATGCAACTGCTAATATCGGAGGTCTTGGTAACGACATTAGAGATGTGTTCCAAATTCAAGCGACAGATGAAATGATTGCTAAGGTTAAACCAGTTATTCAATGTAATTTTACTAGAGAGCAGTTGGATATTCTCGTTGATGGTTTTATTGCTGCTCAAGAAAGAAAAGTTTCTGAAAAAATTGGTTTAGCTGAAGGTGAAACTCCAACAGGTAAGCCAAAATTATCTCCAGCAGAAGAAAAAATGATGCAAATGCTAACAACAAGCGGTGCTTGCACAATTCCAAATCAAGAAGAATTGATGAAAAACTTTACAGAATTGATGGGAACATTCCAATCAACAACACCAAGTTCACCAGAAGTATCAGTACCTGCTGCACCTGAACAAAAAGTAGAACCTGTTACACCAGAAGCTGAACCAGTTCAAAAACCAACTCTAAGACAAGATGGTCCAAAAGTTAATATGCCATCAGCACCTAGCTTCTAATTTCAATTTTAATAATAAATGTAAAAATCACCATGGCGTTTTTGTTGTGGTGATTTTTTGTTGATGTTCATGGTAGAATACTTGAACGGGAATATATTTATGAAAAAGATTTTATTAACAATTTTATGTTTTATATTTTTGACACAAGTTGCAGGTTATTCTGAAGTTGTGCATATATCTTTGGATGAGGCGGTTAGTTTAGCGATAGATAAGAACTTAGATATAAAATCTAAACGTAAAAAAGCTGAAGAGCTTAAGCAAGATATAAAAATTGCCAATGCCTTAAAAAACCCACAATTTCAATCGAATTTCTTGGTTGGTAGAGTTACTAGAGGAAACTCAAGTCAATTTGGCTTAGCGCTACCAGTAGAAGTTGCTAAACGTGGTATTCGTAAAAAGG
Source organism: bacterium (assembly GCA_017626055.1). Lineage (GTDB taxonomy): Bacteria > Cyanobacteriota > Vampirovibrionia > Gastranaerophilales > Gastranaerophilaceae > Zag111. The sequence goes on from JAGAJM010000006.1 coordinate 266,254, forward strand.
TTGCTCAAATAAACCTACAAATAGCAGAAAATGAAATAAGAGCATCAGAACATGAATTAAAGATACGTGTAATGAGGGCTTATTTTAATATTTTATATATGAAATCAGTTGTAAAAATCTTACAAGAACGTGAAAAAATGTTCTGTAGCATAAAATCGATTGCTGATAATCACGAACAATATGAACTTCATACAAGTATTGATATTCTGCAAAATGATATGAAATATAAAAAACAACTTGTGTTGTTAAATCAAGCAAAAGCTAATCTTTTGGGAGCTCAATTTGCATTGAATGATGTTATGAATATTGAGGGGTCAAAAGTTATGTATGATACTATTGAGGCTTCATTATTTTCAAAAGATTTGGCGATTTTAAATATAAATATTCCACAATATCAAGTTATTGAAGATACTGCAATGCAATATAGTTATGCTCTATCAATAGCTGAACAAAATATTGAAAAACGTTCAGCAGAAGTTACTCAAGCAAAAAGAAAACGTATTCCAGATGTAACTGTTGCGGGAGGTTATGCTTATCAAACTGCACATCAAACAAGGGGAGCAGCTTTACCAGGTGCGTTTGTTGGTGCAGGGTTTGATATTCCTATTTTATATAGTTATACTCCAGATGTAAAAAAGGCGAAAATCGTTCTTAATCGTGCAGAGATAGACAAAGCATCTTTTGAAAATCATTTAAAATTTGCACTAAAAGAAGATTATAACGATTTTAAATATGCGAAAGAAAATATTGAGCATTACAAGGTAATTTTGCAGGAGTCAATGGAAGTTTTGGATAACTATAAGAAACGTTATGAAAAGGGGCAAGTAATGTTACTTAACTTATTGCAAGTTGAAACTGCGCACCAAGAGAACGTTAGAGAATATATTAATGCCGTTCAGGTCTTTTATGATGCCTATTTGAATTTGATGCAAAATGTTGGGCACGATATTCTTTTAGAAGAAGAAATGTAGTTTAAACTAAAGATAAAACTGGGTTTTTGCTTTTAACTTGTCTTAGTTTTTCTACACGTTTAAGGATAGCGTTTGCATTTTCAGCATCTGGTTGAGCTGATAAAAATTTGCGATAATATCTTTTTGCTTCTGTTTGTTTACCTAATTTATCAAAGCATAGTCCGATTTCAGAATAGATATTTGTGTAATTAGGATTAATTTTTAGCACATTTAAGTATAAACCAAGTGCTTGTTTGTATAGTTCCATTTTCATAAACAGTGTAGATTTTCTTAAGTATGCGTTGATATATGTTGGTGAGTTTTCGATTAGTTTTTGATAAATCATTAGTGCCATATCTTGTTCATCGCATAATTCGTGCGCTCTACCTAATTGATAGATAGCTTCTGGATTATCTGGTTCGATTTCAACTGCTCGAATGAAGCATTTAATAGCTTTACAAGGAACTTCTTCTTTAAGATGGCAAAGTCCCAATTCAAAAAAGGTTTCGAATTTATTAGAATCAAGTAATGCTGCTTTTTCTAGATTTTCAATAGCTTTGTTGATTTTGCCCATATTTTTGTAGCAAATACCAAGACCTAAGTATGTTTCAGCATTATTTCTGTCAAGCAAAATAGAGTTCAAGTAAGTGCTTGCAGCTTCTTTGAACGAATCGTTAGCTCTCAAAAGTTCGGCCTTTTCTAGTAAGTCTTTTTGCATAGTCTTACTAAGAACAGGGGTACTCATATAACGGGATTTTGTATTTTCACTACTCAACTCTTCTGTCCTCTTCCTTAACTATTCTAGAATTTTTTCATGACTAGAAGAACCTCCAAAAGATGTAAACATTAATCAACCAATGGATTTATTATCGTGCTTGTGTTATAAATTAATTATGAGAAAGCTATTAATTTTATTAGGGATATTGGGAGTTATTATTGGTACGCCTGCCTTTGCAAATGAAGGTGAAGAAATCCAATTAGGTGCTGTTGAGCAAGCCAAAATTGAACTTCCAAAAGTTGATTATAAAGATAAAGAATCTCTTGTGATTAGTGATAAAGAGATTATGGATGAAATTATCAAACTTCAAAGAGAAAAAGATATGGAAGATATCGAAAATCTTTGGAAAGGGACAGTCGAAAATAATCAAGTTATAGGTTTTGCGTTGAAAAAACTTTCTACCCCAGAAAGCCAAAGACGTATCCATTCTTCCTTAATGGCAAAAACTCTTTCTGCAATCGTGACAGGAGCAGCTTTAGCGCCTTGTTTAATTGGAGCTGATTATATGGTTCAGTCGGGGTCTTATGCGGCGGGTAGAATTGCCCATAATTTGTTGAATAGGAAAAATGTTCCACAAGAGATTCCGCTTACTGATACTGAACTAATTGAGTTGGCTGGTTTAGTGGAAAACCTACAAGATAAGATTATTAATGCATATTATAATTATAAGAGTGCGCTTTCTCAGTTGAAAGAAGTTCGTTCAAGACAGCTTTTGTATAGTAAAAACTACGTAAAAGCTATGGATGAAGAGGACTTTTTAGAAATAGCGATTTCTTCAGCTTTGTATAAAGATATGGAAATCGAAGAGTTTAAGTATATGCAGTTAGCAAAAAAATATCATTTGGAATTGCAACGCTTAGCAGGTAAAAAAGTTGTGGATAATTTGAATTTGTACCAATATAATTACGATACAACTTTGGTTGGAGGTAGCAATGTTAAAAAATAAATTACTTCTATTTTCTTTATTTTTTGGTCTTAGCTCGCTTCCAATATTTGGAGCAGAAGTTTTATCTGATGTGCAATTTCCAAAAGCTCCAGCTTATAGAGTTGGGATTTCTGAATTGCCAGAAAGACAATATGTTCAAGCTATTGAAGAAAAAAATAAACAAGCTGATAAAGTTACTAAAATTAGTGATGTGTCGGATGCAAATGTTACAGACTTAACTTATGCAGATTTAAGTATTAAAAGATTGTCAAAAGAGGTTGCTCAAGAATTAGAATTTGAAGAGCAAGATATGTTGGCTGATTTGTCTTTGTTATGGCAAGGTGCGGCAGTTCAAAGTGATACAATTAACTTTGCTTTGTACAAATTGGCAAACCCAGATGCAGATAAACCTGATGAAAAATCTTTACGTAATGTATTAAAAACAATTGCAAGTATGTCAACTTTAGTTGGTGCTAGTATGGGAAGTCCTCTGATTGCTGGTTCTTCGCTTATTGGAGGTAATATCTTTGGAATTATGTCCCAAGATACAAAGGCTTTGAACTATAAATATACTCGAGTAAATGATGCGGATATGATTATTCTTATTCGTAAAGTTGAGGATTTACAACAACGTGCAGTTGATTTGTATTACGATTATATGAGTGCAAAAAAACAATTAGAGTTTGCAAATAATTTAGTTGAAGATAGGAAACGTAAATTTGACCTTGCTCAAAAAAATAATGCAGCAAGAGAATTGGTTGTAATTACTGATGCTTATTATCGTACTGCACTAGACAAACAAAGAACTGCAAAATCCGAATTCTTTTCTAAAAGGGCAGCGTTAGAACAATTTGTTGGACGAGATACTTTTTTACAATTTGAGGCAGAACTTGCAGCGAGAGAAAAGGGGGAAACAACAAATACTGTTTCTCAATCAAAAGAGCAAACTCCTGAAGAGGTAAAATTGCAAGAGGCTGAATACCAACAAACTGTTGAGAATGTGAAAAATTATACTGAAAATGTGGTTGAAGCAACTCAAGAGCAAAAAACAGAAGAACCTATTATTCGTGAAGTTAAAGAAGTTATTGTTGAAGATGTAACAGAAGACATTCCTCAAGAAACATCTAAAAAATCAAATAAATTAAAGTTCTGGGAAAAGAAAGAAAAACTTCAAGAAGAAGATTTCAAATCAGTTGAAGAGGTTAAGGTTAAACAAGAAAAAATAAAAGTAGAAAAACCTAAGGTTGAAAAAGTAAAGACAGAAAAAATTAAAAAAGAGAAGGTTGTTTCTCCAAAAATAGCTGAACCAAAAATTAAAAATGAAAAGTTGCAACCATTAGAGCCAATAACTATAAAAAGTTATGAGGAAACTGTATTAGATATTGAAAAATCTTTAGATGAAAATGGGTATAATACGTATGACTTTTCTGACGCTGAACGAGGTGGAATTAAATATTTTGGGGATCCAATGTATGATGGAATGACTGGTTTAGCCGCAAACATTGATGAAACATCGTCAAAGAAATCATTTTTAAACAAATTTAAAAAGAAAAAACAAGAAACTGAAGAAAAACCTAAAAAAGAAAAGAAAGAAAAGGTTGACCCAAAATCAACAAAGAATTTAATATTTTTACATGGTGAAGATAAGCAGACTGCAAAATCTAGATTTAATTTCAATGTTAATGGTCGTGAAATTCAACAAAACACTGGAGAAAAATCTTTGCAGGATGTTAAACCTATTCAAAATATTCAACAACAAATAAATAATGAGTTCAATTTGCCACCATTAGACGAGATTAGAACACCAGATTTAACTCGTGATGGTTATTCGATTCATTCAGAGTATATGTATTAGGAGATAAAGATGAGATTTGTACCTTTTGCTACTTATAATGGGCAAAAAAATATGGATATAGATGCGGAATTGTTAGAACAAGCAATTGCCGAAAACTTACAAGAGCCAATATTTAGACTTTATGCTTGGGAGCCAGCTTGTGTTTCTTTGGGTAGAAATCAAGACGAAAGTTTTTTGGATAGAGAGTTTTTAAAAAGTCATAATATCGATGTTGTTAGACGCTTAACTGGTGGTAGAGCGTTGCTTCATGCAGATGAAATTACATATAGTTTTATTTGTCCAATTTCATATTTAGAACACGGGGAACATATTGTATCTTCATACAAAGAAATTTGCCAGATCTTAATTGAGAAGTTCAAAGAACTTGGAATTGAATTAGATTTTGGTGGGAAAAAGCCTGTAAATACGGCGTTTGATTATTGTATGTTGATTTCGACAGGTGCGGATTTATGCTATAACAATAAAAAACTAATTGGTTCAGCTCAATTTAGAAAAAATGGTTATATTTTGCAACATGGTGGAATTTTGTATGATTATGACAAAACTCTTTTAGAAACTGTATTTGGGGAACCTGTTAGCGCTGATGAAATTACAACAATTAAAGAAATTAATCCAAATTTGACAAAAGAAAAAATAATTGAGATACTAAGTAAGTAAATAAGATTCGGAGCAGTATATTGTTTAAGCGTTTTAGAAAATTAGATGCTATAACCCAATCTCAAACGATGCTGATTATGGGTATTGTATTTTTGGTGGTTTTTGCTCTGATTGCTGTTCCGTTTTATAACTCTGTAAAGCAAAAAATTGCAATAACAAAACTTAGAACTATCTATACTCAGTTAATCGATGCTAGTCATAGAGCTTTTATTAGTTCAATGACAAATATGAACGAATTTGATACAACGCTTCCGATTGATAAATTTGCTCAAATTTATTTCACATCTCAACTTCCTGTTGAAAGATATTGCATAGAAAAGCAAGGTGAATGTTGGAATCCGATTCAATATAGTGACATGACAAATTCATTATTTGATAATAAGGTTACTTATAGTGTTGTATTAAAAGGTGGCACTGTTCTTGGGTTTAGTAAGAATGTCAACAATTTGATAACCTTAATTGTTGATGTTGATGGGAAGTTGGGTGATAACAAATTAGGTCGAGATGTATTTTCTTTCTATATTTATAACAATACCCAAAGACCAACTATTTGCACTGATGATATATATGAAAAATATTATGTGAAGGATGGCGTGCATTTTGGAGGATTTGATAGATGTGGAGTTCCCCATGATGCTTATCCATATGAAGAATTATTTTCTCTAACATTAGATGATGGTTGTAATCCTGAAGCGCCACCGAGCCCTCTTGGAGTAGGCGTAGGTGCTGCTTGTTCAGCTTTGATTAAGGCATCCAATTGGACTATTGATAAAATTTATCCTTGGTAGTACAATTGTACAAAAGGGATTTATAATGAAACAAAAAATTAAAGCAATGGTGATGGCTGCAGGTATGGGTTCTCGTTTGGAACCATTAACTTTGATGTTCCCAAAACCATTGATTCCAGTGATGAATAGACCTTTAATGGATATTATTTTATCACAGTTACATTCAATTGGTGTTGATGAAGTTATTTCAAATACTTACTATTTAGCTAATCAAATTATTGACAGATATAGTAAGAATGATTTGGGGATAAAATTTAGTCATATTAAGGAAACAGAATTATCTGGAACTGCTGGTGGTGTAAAAAAATGTCAGTTTTTCTTTGATGAGGGTGAAGATTTTGTTGTAATGTCTGGTGATGTCTTGACTACTGCAGACATTAAACAAGGTATTGAAATCCACAAAAAATCTGGTGCGGTTGCAACAATTGGAGTGAAACAAGTTCCACACGAATTAGTATCTCATTTTGGGGTGGTAGTTACTGACGAAAAAGGTTTTATTACTGAGTTCCAAGAAAAACCTCCTATTGAAGAAGCAAAAAGTAATTTGATTAATACGGGTATTTATATTTTTAATTACAAAATTTTTGATTATATCCCAGAAAATACGTTTTATGACTTTGCAAAAAATGTTTTCCCTAAATTGTTAGCAGAAGGGCAAATAAATACATTTGAGGTAAATGGATACTGGAACGATATCGGAACAATTGGACAATATAAACAGTCAATTCAAGATGTTTTTAATGGTGTTTGCGAGATTGAACATTCAAAAGTTGTTGAAACAAATTTAGGTAGCTATATTTCAAATACTGCAAAAATTCCAAGTACAGTAAGATTTGTTGGTAACAATGTTGTTGGAGCAAATTGTAGACTTGGAGAATATATCAAATTGGAAAATTGTGTAGTATTAGATGGTGCTGAAATCAAAACGGGTACTGAATTGTCTAATTGTGTGGTGTTGCCGTCAGTAGCTACCAAAAGTTCATCATCAAAAATTGTAGAAAAGGATATTTTAACAGTATAGTTGACTTGATTTTTTCGTAATTTGATGATATCCTTGAACTACACGAGGGGGTAAATATTCTTTCGTGTGATGGTGGATTTTAGCCAAGGACAATTGAGATTATATTGGACGATGGCGCTCTGCCGACGAGGATATGACTAAATGTCATATCAGAGGAGAGGAAAGGTAGTGCAACCGAATGAAATGAGGTCAAGCTACCGCAAGCAGATCCCAAACAATTGAATAATAAGACTATCGCGGGACTATGGCGCAGCGGTAGCGCAGGGGACTCATAATCCCTTGGTCGTGGGTTCGAATCCCTCTGGTCCCAAATAAAAAAGACTTCCGACAAGGGAGTCTTTTTTATTGCATAAGCCCCAGGGTTTCGAACCCAAGTTTGTTATCTCTCGTAGTCGATAACAAACGGGTAAGCCTACGGCATACGAGTTGTAATCGTTCGCATTTCCTATGCTCACGAACAACTCTAGCAGAATCCCTCTGGTCCCAAATAAAAAAGACTTCCGACAAGGAGGTCTTTTTTATTATTTAACAATACGTTCCATAGCATAATCGTTCATGTCTTTTACTAGTTCCAAGATTGTTTTGCGTGTTTCTTCGCTTGGATAATCATCTTTTCTCCAGAAGTAATCATCACTTAAGACTTCAACTAATTCATCTTTAATCTGTTGTTTTTTTAACTTTGTTCCAGGTTTAGACAAGTCATCTATACCATAAACTAAGCACCTAAAATGATCATATAATTCTGGAATATATTTTTCATACGGGGAATCATTAAATATATCACCTGCATAATTTAAGTCTGTAATCCTTCTCAAAAATGGTATCAATTCTTGCAATCTTTCTTCTGGAAGTTTAAAGAATGCACCAAGTGGTTCTGTTGCCCCAATATCTTGTTCGTAACGTGCAAATTCCACCACGGCAAGTCTATCATCAGCACTACGTCCAGCGTTTAGTTTGATAAGTTTTTGAATAAATTGTCGTGAAATTGGCTCCCCTGCTGCGTTGAACATATCAACTTTGACTCCATGTCCTGGAATAGCTTCATCCCAAGTTATTGCCATTACTTCTTTTAGTATTTGTGGTCTTTCCTCTTCGCAAAGTTCCTGTTCTAATGACTGTAAAATCTTCTTGGATTCAGACGGGGTGAAAAGTTTATATTTTCCGTTGCGTATGTTTTGCAAAAGTTCAATACATTCATTTTCTATTTTTGTTGAACTTTTTGACCACAAGCCACAGAATGGAACTTGTACCCCTTTTTGATTATATATTGATGTTTCAATAGAATTTTCGCAAAACAAAGTTTCTGGCTGATTATTAGTTATTTCAGCCTTAAGTTGGGGTTGTATATTTACCTTGTCACTTGTGACTTTATTTAATTGCATAATTCACCTAGGAGAATTCTACCTATAAATATAAACGATTTTAAGTTGAAAAATTGCCAAAATTTATCCCCTATGTAAATCTATGTTAAAGAATTTCTGAGACAGTGCAGTGAATACCACCCATAAATTTGAAAAGTCGTTCAGTTAATCTTTCGTCAATAAAATGTATGTTTTCTGGTTTTATGTATGGGCTAATGCTATCAACAAACATTTTTCTTGTGCTAAAACCTGTTAATTCTTCAATTTCTGGGGTTATCCCCAACTTTCTATCAAATAGTGATGCGTTTGTAACGTAAACAAGTTCACCATGTTGGTTTTTAGTTACGATTGCGTTTATAAAATTGTTTTCGTATATGTTTTCTAGTTCTACTCCAATATTTTGTTTTTGAGAAACTTCAAATGTTTTTAATTTGATGTATTGATTTACTCTTTGTTGAATATCAGGTGTATGATTTCGTGCAAGTTCATTTAAATCTTGCATATTTTTTGCAAAGTTTTCTAAACGTTCTTGTTCTAAGTCTGGGTTTTTAATCCCATCAAGGTAATAATGAGTTCCAGGAACAGGGATTGGATTAAATCCATTATCAGATAGAGTGTTTATTATTTGAGTTGTTTTTTCTTGAGGTTTGTATCGTGCAAATTGTTCAGTGATATCCCACTTTGCAATTTCTGTTTCAAGTTTATCAATAATTTCATCTAACTGAACTTTTTGTTCTGATGTAATGTCGTTTCTTTTTGCGTGTTGTCTAAGAATATCTAATCCTCTGTTTAAACCATCTTTTGTTTTTGTGTAATCAGCAACCAAAACATTGCCATTATCAAGTGGTCTTACGAATAAATCTATGTGCCAATCAAGACGAGGAAGTGGGCAGATTTCATCAACGCCAAGTATTTTCTTGAACAAGTCTTGAGGATAAATGTCGGCTTTATTATCACCAACTAAGAGTTTTTTTACACCATTAACATCACAGACAAAGAAGTTTCCACCTCTTAAATGTGGTTCAGATTTAATTGTTGGAAGTTTTAGCGCTTTACTTAGCCCGTCTGCGGATGCTCTAAGAACACGTTTAAGATGTTCGCGTGTTGAGTCAAATAGTATTGCTCTATTATCCATTACAGTTATGTAATCTTGAGCCCAAATGAATTTGTTTTGAGTTGAAACTTCAGCTAGTTCTTTTCGTATGGATTTAGATGCAATACTTGGGGTAAATATGTCAACATCCATTGCCCCTGATAGCTTTTGTAAAGCCTCAGCACATCGTTTGTCACTAACAAATAAACCTTTTAGTTTTCTTGCATCATATCCTGTGAAGTTTTGTGTAGTATATTTTATTTCCATGTGATAATCTTTCTTCACGATGTATAATGCATGTGAAAGCAAAATTTTGCTATTGAATTATTAACTAATGTAAATAACAACCCCACAAATTGTCAAAAATAAATATTTAGAGGTTTTTGACGGAACATATATTTAGACTCTAATACAAGTAAACAAAAAAGGAAAATTAATTATGATGGTTAACAATGTTGCATTTACCGGTGTTCAAAAAACAATCCAATCATTTATGACAGATGAAGCTCACAAATTTATGCCAGCAGGTAAAATTTTTGATAAAGCTGAAGTTGCGGCAGCAACTGAAGCTGCAAAAGCTGCGAAAGCTGCTGATGAAGTTGCTGAAGTTCCATTCTTCAACCACAGAGGTAATAATATAATTGATGATTCAGTTGCTAAATTACAAGATGAAGCTGCTGCAAAAAGTTATGCTAAATCTCATGGTGTTCATGTTCCAGAAGAAGCTGCAGAATCAACTATAAAAATAAACGCATAATTTGTAAAATTTACAAATAAAAAACAGGGGCTAGTGCTAGTCCCTGTTTTTCTGTTATAATTAGTTCAAAGCACAAGGGAGATAATTATGAGAGATGAATTATTATCAATAATTGAAAAAAATAGCAGAATTGATTTTAGTGAATTGGCCGTGTTATTGGGTCAATCTGAAGAAAAAGTTTTAGAAGAACTTTCTAACTTGGAAAAAGAAGGCATAATTTGCGGTTATCACACATTGATTAACTGGGAAAAAACTTCTATTTCGAAAGTTACAGCTTTAATTGAGGTTAAAGTTACTCCTCAACGTGGTACTGGCTTTGATAGTATAGCTGAAAGAATTTATAACTATCCTGAAGTAAAAGATGTATATCTAATTTCTGGTGGTTATGATTTGATGGTAATTTTAGAAGAAAAATCATTAAAAGAGATTGCAAACTTTGTTTCTTATAAATTATCAACTTTAGAAAATATTTTCAGTGTTGCGACTCATTTTATTTTGAAAAAATACAAAGATCACGGCACTATAATTAACAAGAAAAATAAAGATGAAAGAGAGATTATTACCCCATGAGAAAGTATTTATCAGATGCAGTCGTAAATATTAAACCATCAGGTATTAGAAAATTCTTCGATATCGTAAGTGAGATGAAAGATGCAATTTCACTTGGTGTTGGGGAACCTGATTTTGATACTCCTTGGCATATCAGAGATGAAGGGATTTATGCGTTCGAACGTGGTAAGACTTTCTACACATCTAATGCTGGTTTAAAAGATTTGCGTATTGAAATTGCAAATTACTTAAAACGTACTCAGAATTTAGAATACAATTCAGATAATGAAATTATTGTAACTGTTGGTGGTTCTGAAGCTATTGATATTGGTTTGCGTGCGATTATTAACCCTGGGGATGAAGTTATTATTCCTCAGCCATCATATGTTTCATATGAGCCTTGTGCAGTTTTAGCTGGAGCAAAGCCTGTAATTATTAATCTGAAAGCAGAAAATGAATTTCGTTTAACTGCTGAAGAATTAAGAGCTGCGATCACTGATAAAACAAAGATTTTAATTCTTCCGTTTCCTAATAACCCAACAGGTGCGATTATGGAACGTAAGGATTTGGAAGCTATTGCAAAAGTTTGTATTGAAAAAGATATTCTTGTAATGTCTGATGAAATTTATGCAGCATTAACATATAAAGAAAAACACGTTTCTATTGCCGAAATTGATGGTATGAAAGAACGTACAATTCTTATCAATGGTTTTTCAAAAGCATATGCAATGACAGGTTGGCGTCTGGGTTATGCTTGTGCACCGAAAGAATTGATTCAACAGATGACAAAAATTCACCAATTTGCGATTATGTGTGCACCAACAATCAGCCAATATGCAGCAGTTGAAGCCTTAAAAAATGGTGATAAAGATGTTGAAGAAATGCGTCAGGCATACAACCAACGCAGAAGATTTTTGATGGATTCTTTTAAGAAAATGGGTCTTGATTGCTTTGAACCATTTGGAGCGTTTTATGTGTTCCCTTGTATCAAAGAGTTTGGGATGACAAGTGAAGAATTTGCGACAAAATTCTTGCAAGAAGAAAAAGTTGCGATTGTTCCTGGGACTGCTTTTGGTGATTGCGGTGAGGGATTTTTGAGAATATCTTATGCTTATTCTTTAGAAAACCTTAAAGAAGCAATCGGACGATTGGAAAGATTTATTACAAAATTGAGAAATCAAAGACAAAACTAGCAAAAAATTTAACCTTCATGTTTTAGATAAAATATGAAGGTTTATTTTAATAATTTTGTAAATAGTGTTAGTCCTGTAAGTTTTAAATCTGATGGCGTTTCAAATCAAAATAAAGTCGATATGTCAGCACCTCAAGATACATTTGTGCGTTCAGCAAAAACTCAAGATGTTTACACACAAAAACTTAACGCATTATTCCCAAACGGAGCATTAGATAAGATTTATGCTCAAATTGGTAAAGAATTAGGTATTGATGTTTTACCTACGTTGAAATTCTATGGACCATCAGATAATGTTATGGCTGGTGGTTTTACGTTTAGTAAGAATGAAATAGCACTAAGCTTAGGTGAAATTTTTAATTTTGATAAAAAAGTTGTTATGGTTAAAAATGGCAGATATTTGACTTTAGTTGCTCCTCAAATAGGTATGCCAATGTTTGCAGATAAGGCAAGTTGTGAAATGGTTGCTAATGCTAATCGTAAAAATATTAAGATGATTGCGGATGATGTGAAAGTTGTTTCAATTACAGATGATGATTATAAAAAATTTGTTATCCATAAACTATACCACGAACTTATTCACGCTCAACAACATATGATTATGAGATCAACTGAAGGTATAGGCGAAAAAGAAATCACAAAGGCTTGGACTCATATAAAACCAAAGAATGAAGCAGAAGAAAAGAAATTAGCTGAACTTACAGAAAAACTTCATAAGGATTCGTATTGGGCAGATAAAACTCCGACAGCTCAAAAACATAGCAAAGATTCTGAACAAGGAAAGCTTGCATACACCCTTTTAGAAGCGGTAAGAAATTACCCTGCAGTCGGTTCTCCTGAATATCATAATAACGCTCTTGAAGCGGATGCATACAAACGTTCTTATGAGTATTTGTCTAAAAACTTTGGCTCATACTAAATTAACCAAGTGGATTATCGTTTTGTCTGATTTTTAAATGGTAAGTTCCCGATAGTATTTTATTATTGGAGAATTTGTTATGAAGAAATTGCTATCTGTTTTAATTGTATTCTTAGGATTAAATTTGTCAGCTTTAGCTGAAAATATCCATTTTAATGATTTAATTTATAAGTTGAAAACTGTTGATAAAAATGGTACAAAACTTGAAAATGATTATTATATTGATGGCGAAAACGATGATTTTTGGACAAGTAAGGTTGAAATAACTTATTTGCCAGAGGTTTCTAATCCTTTAAAATACGCATCAGAGGTTGATAAAAAGGTTTCAGTAAATGAAAAGAAGTTGTTATTGAAGTTTGTTCAAAACAAGAAATTAGATATTGCGGTTTTGACTTATTTAGAAAATGAAATTAGTGATGATTGTGCATGTTTTGTCTATAACGTTATGAAATACGAAAAGCATCCAGATAAAGGTATTATGGCGCTTAGGTTTGCAAAAAAATATAAAGTTAATACAAATGATGATATTCAAAAAATTGCAAATGAAGTAAAAGCTATAAATGATGATTATATGGAGCGAATAATAATTTCGCCAATTCCACCAATTGTCAAGGAGAATTCGCAATAAAAGAAAAGGCACTTTATATAAAGTGCCGTGCGATTATTTAGGATAAATGTATTTAAACTAATGAATACTTTTCTTTGTATTCATCGTAAGTCTTGCTAAAATCTTTGTTATCATAAGATTTTAATTGTTTTAAAAATTCGTGTTTATCGATAGTCAAATCGTTAGCTTTTAGAATTGACGCTCCAATATTTGAACAGTGGTCAGAAATTCTTTCAAAATCATTGAACAATTCAGAGATTAAGAAGTCTAATTCGATTGGACATTCTCCATATTGAATACGTTTAATATGGCGATTTTTAGCTTTTAGAACTAATCTGTCGATTACCTGTTCAAGAGGTTCTATTCTTAGTGCTAATTCGTTTGAATTTTTAGAAAATGCGTGAGTTGTTAAAGTTACAACTTCTAGAATTGCACCAACGATTGTTCTAATATCTTCAACAAGTTCTGGTGGAAATTCCATTTCTTTGTTTTTCTTTTCTTCGGCAATGTTTAAAATATTGATTGCATGATCTCCAATTCTTTCGTAATCACCGATGATAAGTAATAACCTAGCAATAGCATTACTTGTTTCTTGAGCAAGTTCTTTGTTTGATGCTTTAACTAAATAATTTTCCATTTTATCTTCAAATAAGTCGATAAGTTGTTCATTTTTATTGATAACATCAGCTTTTCTCGGTTGAAAGTTTTTAAGTTGTTTTGTAGCATAAAGAACGTTGTTTTTCACAAGTTTAGCCATTTCGATTACTTTTTGGTTAACTTCAATTGTTGCAAGTTCTGGGGATAAAAGTAATCTTTCATCCAAGAATACAACTTCTTCTTTTTTAGTTTTTGTATCTTTAACAAGGAAGTTTGCAATGCTTTCTAATTGTTTAATAAATGGGAATAGCATTATTGTTGTTGCAATGTTAAATGTTGAGTGTAAAATTGCAATCCCTGCTGGGTTTATGTTTTGACTTAAGATTGGAATATTGAATAATAATTTGCCAAGTTCAAAAATACATAAAAAGATTACAGTACCAATAATGTTAAAGGTAACGTGTACTACTGCTACTTTTTTAGCATTAGAGTTCACCCCAACACTTGATATAATAGCGGTGATACAAGTTCCGATGTTTTGCCCCATAATAATAGGTAATGCCATTGAGTATGTCATATCAACTTTCATTACAAGGGCTTGTAGCATCCCAACTGATGCTGCTGAACTTTGGATAATTGCGGTAATTACAGTACCAACAAGCACACCAAAAATTGGATTGTTAAATAGTGTCATTAAATTAATAAATTTTTCAGAGTGAGATAGTGGCTCCATTGATGTACTCATAAAAATCATACCAGTCATCAATATTGAGAATCCTAAAAATACACTTCCGACATTTTTATTTTTGTTAGATTTTGCCGCAAAAATCATAAGAACCCCAACTAAAGCAAGGATTGGAGTGAAGGATTCAGGTTTGAACATTCTAACAACAACGTTTGTACTTTGGATGCCAGACAAACTTAAAATCCAAGCAGTGATAGTTGTACCTATGTTAGAACCCATAATTACACCAATTGCTTGGGATAATTTCATAATTCCAGAGTTTACAAGACCAACAAGCATAACAGTTACTGCTGAAGAACTTTGGATAATCGCAGTTATTGCTGCACCTAATACAAGACCTTTTGTTGGGCTTGAAGTCATTGTTTTTAAAATCTTTTCTAATTTCCCGCCTGCAATTTTTTCAAGTCCAGCTGACATAACATAAATCCCGTATAGGAAAAATGCTAGTCCGCCTAATAATTGAAGTATGCAAAATATATCAAATTTTTCCATAATCTTTTTCCTTTAAGTTAAAATGGGCAGATAAAATCTGCCCAAAATATTTAGCTTCCTTTGAAATGTGCCAAAATAACCATGCCAATAGTTACAAGAATTACAAAAATTATTGTACTAAGAGCTCCAGTTCCTTTACTTTCTGAGTAATGGCTCCTATTTAGAGCTGGTCCGTTATTTTGTTCTTTATTTATGTTATCTGTCATAATCTTTTTCTCCTATTTTAGAAATCTCAAATAGACATAAGCTGTGCTTATAACAAGTGAGATAGTTACAATGCACACCCCATATTTCAAAAATCTCATAAATGAAATTGGGTGTCCTTCTTTGCTTGCGTTTTCAGAAACTATAACGTTAGCGGCTGCACCGATAATTGTCATGTTTCCTCCTAAACAAGCTCCTAAAGATAGTGCCCACCATAATGGGTATGTGTATGTTGCTCCCATTGTTTTTTGAATTTCAACAAGCATTGGTGCCATAGTTGCGGTGTATGGGATATTATCAATAATTCCCGAGATAATACCTGATGCCCAAAGAATTAACATTGAAGTTGCAGTTTGGCTACCTTGAGTAACTTTTAATATCCATTCTGCCATCAATTTAATTCCGCCAGAAGCTTCTAAGCCACCAATAATGATAAATAACCCGATGAAGAAGAAAATAGTATTCCATTCAACATCTCTAAGAATTTCAGTTGGTTTTTCAAATAATAGCAAGAAGCTGGCACCTAACATTGCAACAACACAAGTTTCTAAGTGAGTAATATCATGTGTCATAAATCCTAGAATTACTAATGATAAAATGGTTGTTGATCTAATCATTAGTTTTTTATCAGTAATTGAATTACTGTTATCAATGTTTGCAACTTCTGCCATTTTTTCAGGGCTAGCAACAAGTTTCTTTTTAAATACAAGTGCTAATACAATAACTACTACTGCTAAAATTATTGCAACTACTGGAGTTAATTCTTTTACGAAATCCATAAAAGATAAATTACCGGCAGAACCAATAATAATATTTGGAGGATCACCAATTAAAGTTGCGGTACCACCAATGTTTGACGCAAAGATTTCAGTTAATAGATAAGGAATTGGATCGATATCTAATTTCTTTGCAATGGCAAATGTAATAGGCATAATTAAAATAACTGTTGTTACGTTATCTAAAAAAGCACTTGTTACTGCAGTAAAAATACCTAAAGCAAATAAAACTTTAATTGGATGACCCTTTGTTAATTTCAATAATTCATTAGCAAGCCAATTAAAAACACCACTTTTTGTTGTGATTGCAACAATAATCATCAATGCAACGAGTAAGAAAATTACATTAAAATCTACAAAATTAATAAAGTAATGTGGATTTAATGCTTCACCTATATTTTTTGATTGGCTAACTAAACCTAATATAATCGTTATTGCCGCACCTAAAAGTGCAATTGTAACTTTTGGTATTCTTTCTAGTGCTATAAATATATAAGCTAGGATTAATAGACCTGCCGATATAGCAACACTATGAGCTGAAATAAATTCCGCTAGCATTTTTTACCTCCTTTAAGTGCAGCAACGGCGCAGGCAATTGCTAGAGCAATTTCAGAGTCATTATTTGTTGTTGATTTTTTCTTAGATGTAGTTTGCTCTTCTTCCACTGCTTCAGGGAAATATTTACCCAAGAAATTAATGATTTTAGCGTTTATGTTCATAACACAAATCATTATCGCTAGGAAAAAGAATACAAAACCCATACCAATAACCATTAGAAGGAGTCCATCCTTCCATAATTCGATATTCATTTTTCTCTCCTATTAAATTGTAAATGTATAAACTAAATTTGATTTATACAAGGAGATTAAGGGGCTCTTGTACAAATCTCATTCTTTAAAAGTGGAGATATTTTATGAGATTTGCTGAATAATGTTTTATTATAATTTGATGTAAATATTTGTTGTAATAGTTTATTCTGTGCAGAAGTTCTTTCTATTGTTCCGCTATTATAAGTATCTCTTCTTGATGTAGATGTGCTGATTTCGTGTCTTTGACTATTTGATGCTGCGATTGAGTTTTCGCTAACATCATCAGATAAAATTAATTCAGGTTCATCTGGAATTGATACACTATCTAAGATAATTTCTTGTTGTGAAAAATTAGAATTTAAAAGTAAAAAATCCATTTCTCTTGCATTTGCACTAAGGGAAATGAAAAAACAAACTACTATAAAAAATATTTTAATAAAATTTTTCACGCCTATATTTTATCATAAAGATATTATTATTTCTCTTTATATATCTGGATAATTTTATATTCCTTAAAGAATGAACATTTTTTCATGCCAAATCGTTTATTCTATATAACGCTTTGTGATGTCGAAAGGAGAATTGTAGTATGAAAAAGATAATTTGTTTAATAGCATTAGCGGTAGCTTTTGTTGGGGTACCTTGTTTTGCAGCTCCAGGAGGGCATCACGGAGGCGGTCATGGTGGTCATCATGGCGGAGGAATGAGAGGTCCTGGTGGACATGGTGGCGGAAGACCAGCGATGCATGGACATATTTCCCATGGGCATAGACCACCTATGCATATGGGTGGTGGACACAGCCCTGGAGGTATGCACAGACCTCCTCATCATCACGTAGGTCATCACCATAGACCATTGCCATCACCTATTTATCGACCATATATAAGACCTTATTATCCTTATTACTATTCTTCTGTGTATCCATATTACACATCTTATTCTTATTATCCTGCGACAACTTATGTTTATGATCCGATAGTAACAACTCCTGTGTCAACTGCAGTAAATGGAGTTGTTGTTACTGATCCATATTTAAAAGTTAATACTGCTGCAAATGTTATCAATGCCGCAGCAAATGTTGCTACAATGGTTCGCTACTGGACTTGGTGATGATTGTACAAAATGCGTAAACTGAATTTTTATGTTAAATCTCATCTATTTAGATGAGATTTTCAGTGTTTTGCTAAAGAAAAATTTTTACTTGTCGATATAGAGAATATAGATATGGAAAACGAAAGTTTTTCATACCTCCTCCCCAAGTCTGGTAGCCGTTCTTTTTGAAACGGCTTTTTTTTATGTCTAAAATTTATCATAATAAAAAACTCTGAGTTTTTTTACTCAGAGTTTTTAAATTATATATTTACTATCTATCCTTAGCTTACTTGCATTTCTTTTTCGAAACCAAACAATGAACTTACAGATTCATCATCATGTATTCTTGAAATTGCTTGTGCAAGTAATGGAGCAACTGAAACTTGTTTAATGTTTGATGGCATTTTGCTCATATCAAGTGGAATTGTGTTAGTAACGATACATTGAGTGATAGGAGCTGAACCTAATCTTTCAACTGCTGGACCAGAAAATACTGGGTGAGTTGCACCAACGTAAATTTCTTTAGCCCCTTTTGATTTTAGAAGTTTAGCAGCTTCACAAATTGTACCAGCTGTATCAATAATATCGTCAAACATCAAGCAAACTTTGCCTTCAACATCCCCGATAACGTTAGTTGCAATAGCTTCATTGTGTTTGTCACGTCTTTTGTCGATGATTGCAATAGGACAATCAAGCTTTTTAGCAAAGTGACGAGTTCTGTTAGCTCCGCCCATATCAGGTGAAACTGCAACCATATCGTCTGGGTTAATATTTAAACTTTTAATATAATTTACGATAACGTTAGTCGCAAAAATGTGATCTACAAGTATATTAAAGAAACCTTGAATTTGACCTGTGTGTAAGTCCATAGCAAGCACTCTGTCTGCACCTGCAGTTGTTAATAGGTCTGCAACAAGTTTTGCAGTAATAGCTTCACGACCAGAAGTTTTTCTATCTTGTCTAGCGTAGCCATAGTAAGGAATTACTGCAGTAATAGTTTTAGCACTTGCACGTTTAAACGCATCGATAATAATTAATAATTCCATTAAGTTTTCGTTTACAGGATTACATACAGGTTGAATGATAAATACATCATCACCACGTACACTTTCTTTTACTTGAACATAAAGTTCACCATCTGCAAAGTTTTTAATAACCATAGGTCCAACTGTTGTACCCAAGTAGTCTGCGATTTCTTGAGCTAATTTAGGGTTTGAACGTCCTGAAAATAGCTTAATATCGTGAGTTGGGTTAATTGCTCTTTCTAGTTGGGTATAAGTCATTTCTTCGATTGCAGTCATATTCTTAATCCTTTCTACGTAAAAGTCAGCATGGTCTATTATAAATCTGATTGATTTTAACCACAATATTTTTTTAAGTTTTGTTATAATAAAACTCCTAAAAAAATAATTTGTTAGTTTATAAATTATAATTTCTATATACGCAAAAATATTTTTGTTCGGTTTTATATTATATTGATGAATAATATAAAAGGAGCCGAAATGAAATTAAATAGTATTACCTCAGCTATAACAAAAGAAGTGAATTTAGAATCATTAGCAAAAAAAGCTCAGGAAGTTACTGATGTGATTACTGAACGTATTTCAAGACCTCAGGCAACTCCAAAGATTTCTGCAGCAAGAGTTAATTTAGAATTAAATGCTGAAAACATGTCACCAAATGATTATATTGCAGCAAGAAGTTATATTGCTGGCTTAGAAATGGAAGAATTGATTGCTTCAGAAATGAAGATGTTTAGATAAGATTTACAAATAAAAAGGGGCGGTTTCGAAAATCGAAACCGCCCCTTTTTTAGCTCTTGCTAATTATTCAGTTACTTTTTCTTCTTTACGAGTAGGAATTCTCATTCCGTAGAAAGATCTGATAACAAAGATTAACGCAATTACTAGGAACACAGCACCAACGATTGGAGCAATTTTTCTAAATGATTCATTGATAGCAATTTCCATTGCTAGTAAACCAAATAAAGTTGTGAACTTAATAATTGGATTCATTGCAACTGAAGAAGTATCTTTAAATGGGTCACCAACTGTATCACCAACAACTGTTGCTTCATGAAGTGGAGTACCTTTTTCTTTTAAATCAACTTCAACAATTTTCTTAGCGTTATCCCAGCATCCGCCAGCGTTAGCCATAAATACAGCTTGGAATAAACCAAATACTGCAATTGCAATCAAGTAGCTTACAAAGAATGAAACTGCTAATTGAGATTTTTCGCCTGGAGCTGATAAACAAGCTAGAGCTAATGCAAATGTAAATAATGCGATAAAGATATTTACCATACCTTTTTGAGCATATTGAGTACAAATTTTTACAACTTCTTTTGAATTTGCAACGTTTGCACTTTTTTCATCAGCATCACCTAGTTTGATATTTTCTTTAATATATTCAACTGCTTGGTATGCACCTGTTGTTACAGCTTGCATAGAAGCACCAGAGAACCAGTAAATTACTGCACCACCAGTTAGTAAACCTAACAATGTGTATGGGTTAAGTAAGTTCAAGATTGATTCTGGTTGAATACCTAAAGTGTTTTGGATAACCAAGATTAGTGAGAAAATCATAGTTGTAGCACCAACAACTGCTGTACCAATAAGAACTGGTTTAGAAGTTGCTTTGAATGTGTTACCTGCACCATCATTTTCTTCTAAGTATTGCTTAGCGTTATCAAAGTCAGCATCGAATCCGTATTGTTCTTTGATTTGACCTTTAACATCTGGGATTTCTTCAATTAAAGATAATTCATATACTGATTGAGCGTTATCTGTAACTGGGCCATATGAGTCAACAGCAATTGTTACAGGACCCATACCTAGGAAACCGAAAGCTACTAAGCCGAAAGCGAATACTGACGGATAAATCATTAAGCCTTCTTCTCCAGAAGGAATGAATGTACTTGCAACATAAGCTAACGCCATAAGTAATACGATTACCATACCAATCCAGAAACCAGAATAGTTACCAGATACGATACCAGATAGGATTGTTAGAGATGAACCACCTTCACGAGAGGCAGTAACAACTTCTTCTGTGTGTTTAGCTTTTGGTGAAGTGAATATCTTAGTAAATTCTGGGATTAGAGCTGCGCCTAATGTACCGCAAGAAATGATACAAGATAATACTAGCCAAATATTGTTACCCATATCGCTTAATAACCAGTAACTTACACCAAATGTCATAGCGATAGATAGGATAGATGTAATCCATACAAGTCTTGTTAATGGAGCTTCGAAGTCAAATTTTTCTACACGTGGAGCGTAAATAAATCTATCCCAAAGTCCGTTAATCCAGTATGCAACTACTGAAGTTACAATCATTAAAAATCTCATAACAAAGATCCATGCTAATAATTGAACTTGGTTTTCTTGACCCATAACAGCTAATAAAATGAAACTAACTAAAGCAACACCAGTTACACCATAAGTTTCAAAACCATCAGCAGTTGGTCCGATAGAGTCGCCTGCGTTATCACCAGTACAGTCAGCGATTACACCTGGGTTACGAGGGTCGTCTTCTTTAATACCAAATTGGATTTTCATTAAGTCTGAACCGATATCTGCAATCTTTGTAAAGATACCACCAGCTACACGAAGTGCTGATGCACCTAAAGATTCACCGATAGCAAAACCAATGAAACATGCTCCAGCAATTTCTCCAGGAACAAATAATAGAATTGTAAGCATCATGATAAGTTCAACAGATACCAACAATACACCAATACTCATACCAGCTTTTAATGGAATGTTCATTGTGTTCAATGGGTTACCTTTTAATGCTGCAAATGCAGTTCTAGAGTTTGCTAAAGTATTCATTCTGATACCGAACCAAGCAACCGCATAAGAACCTAAAATACCAATTACTGACCAAGCTAAAATTGTTAATACACCTTTAGCTCCCATATGGTTCAAGTATCCGAAATAGAACGCAATACATAAACCAATTAAAACTTCTAAAACTAGAAGGAATTTACCTTGTTGTACCAAGTAAGTTTTACAAGTTTCAAAAATTGTATTACCAACATTGTTCATTACTTCATGAACATCTAATTTTTTGATTTTTAAGAACTCAATAAGTCCAAAAACCAAGCCAGCTACAGAAATTCCAAGCCCAATCAAAAGTAGAGTGTAACTATCTTTTGAAATCGATTGGATACTAGGAACAACTAAGTCGGCTTCACTTGCAAATGCAGGTGAAATACCAAGAATCATTACTGCAAATATTGCCAATAATGTCATTGGTGAAACAAACTTTTTAATCATATTTTTTGCTCTCCTTTACCAAAAGTTTTTCACACTCTTTTATTCTACTAAATATTGGGGTTTTAGACAATTTTTTAACATTTTGTCATGAAACTTTTCAGACCATGCTAATTGCCTATTTTTTTTGAATTTGTTATTCTATAAATATGCGAATTCATGAGTTTTTGAAAAAGTTTTTTTTAGTGCTTTGTATGTTTGCTATTTTAGGGATTATTATGATGGTACCTATGGATGATTATCAACATTCTTATAATAAGCAACGACAACGATATCGTAACGCCCCACAAATGCATGTGGATGCAACTGAACGATATGTTGAAGCAATCATGGATGGCAAAGAGGATACTTCAAAAGGTATAAAAGCAAGGGCACCAAGAAAATATTATTTACCATTTTTTGATAAGGTGGAATCTTCTCAAAAGCATGCAAAAATTAAAACAAGAAGAAAATACGATAAACCTCTCTATGTAAGGGATAAGAACAATCCGAAAGTTTTAAGACCATATAGTAAAAAACGTTTTTGGTAGCGCATGGTTTTCATGCTTTTTTTATATTTTATACCCCGAATACTTTAATAGGTTGAGAAAGTTTTCATCCTTTTAAACGATGTTTAAATTATTGAATATTATAGAATAGAAATGTAGAAAAACGAAGTAGAAGAATTGGGTAGGTTAATGGAACAAAGTTTTGATTTTTCTTCATATAACAGCATAAAGCGTATGTCGGAAGACGAGCTTGTTGCTTTGTGGGAAAAATATCTTGCTGATAAATCAAATAAACAAGCAAGAGATACTTTGATAGTTCAATATATTTATCTAGTAAGATATGTAGTTGGACGTGTTAAGGTTTCATTACCTGTGACAATTTCTATTGAAGACATTGCAGGTTATGGTGTAGAAGGTTTAATTAATGCTATTGAGCGTTTTTCACCTCAAAAAAATACTAGATTTGAAACTTATGCTCTTATTAGAGTTCGTGGTGCAATATTAGATAGAATTCGTTCTGAAGATTTCTTACCAAGAAGTGTGAGAAAGAAAATAAAAGATATTAAGCAGGCTGCTGAATATCTGAAACAAGAGTTTGGAAGAACTCCTACAACTACTGAAATTGCAAATTATTTGGAAATGGATCCAGATAAGGTAAATCAAATCATGTCAGAAGATGTAGTTGTAACTTCAATTTATGAAAAACGTGGTTCATCTGAAGATAGTATGGAAATTATTGATACTATTGAAGATTCAAATAAATTAAATCCACAAGAACAAATGGAAGAAAAGAATGTAAAATCAGATTTGCAACGAGCATTGCAAAGACTTCCTGAACGTGAAAGAGTTTTAATGGTCTTGTACTATCAAGAAAACATGACAATGAAAGAAATTGGCGAAACTCTATCAATGTCAGAATCTCGTGTTTGTCAGTTACATGCTCAAGCGATTATGAAACTTAAAAACATTCTTAATGAAAATCGTTCATCACGACTTCAACAAGCTATTGTGTAGGGATAACTATAATCAAGTTTAACTGATTTGTTATGGTTTGATTATTGAAAGAACGTATTTGTCGTTGAAGTATTTTTGAGCACAAGCTAAAACTTGTTCTGCAGTAACTTTTTGTACTAATTCTTTCATTTTTTCTGTATATTCAAAGCCAAAACCAAGAGATTCGTATTTTGCATATGAGCATGCTTGTTGAACATTTGTTTCATCTAAGAATGCGCATTTACCAATTAAGTTGTTTTTAGCGTCATTAAGTTCTTTTTCAGAAACTGGAATTGTTTTTATTTTTTCTATTTCTTCGTCAAAACCTTTTAGTGAAACATCGATATTTTTAGCTTCTGTTGCGATATAAATCATGAAGTTTCCAACAAGTTTATATGTTTCGTAAGAACTTCTAACAACATATGCTAACCCTTTTTTATCACGTAGTTCTAGGAATAATCTTGAAGATAAACCGCAAGCTCCTAACATAATATTTAACAATATCAAAGCTGGATAATCTTCTTCTCCATAAGTTTGAACTTGCCATCCTTTAATAATATGTGCTTGGTTTAAGTCTGATTTAATATTAGTAACTTCTTTTTTCTCTGTTAACACAGGTTTTTCAATATTGAAATTGTTATCTGTTGAATGTGGTAAAGTTCCAAGTGTTTCTTCGATTTGTGGAAGGATATCATCTTTTTCTAGTGCACCAACAATAGCAAGAGCTTTTTTACTATTATTTAAAATTTCGTTATAAGCCTCAATGACATCTTCTTTTGTAATAGAATCAAGGTTTTCTAAGATTGTTGTCATCGAATTGCCGTAATAGTGGTTTTCAAACATTGCTCTTGCATAAGAATCCATTGCACGAGTGCGAGGTGAATCAAGTTCAGCAGTTACTTCTCCTTGGATTTTGATTTTTTCTTTTTCAAATTCTTCAAATGTGGAATTTGTAATAACTTCGTGCATCAATTCAATTGCTTTTGAAAAATCTTCGTTAAGACAAACAAATTTCAAACGTAAATAGTTTGGGAATAAATCACTTGAGAAATCAATTGCATATTTCTCGAATTCATTTGCAAGCTCTTCTGAATTATAATTTTTTGTACCTTGAAGTAATAGTCTTGCAACAAGTGAGTAAATCCCAGGTTTTTTCTCTGCGTTGTTTACTGAAAAGTTTAGGCAAAGAGCCATTCTAGGGGTGTTATCGTTCTTTTTATAAATATAACTAATATTATTGTTTAATTTAGAAATTTCTTTTGTCATTGTTCATCTCTCCACTGTTTTGATTTTATCATAGTTTAAATTAAAAGACAAATTAAATGAATTATGATATACTTTGGGTATGGTAAACAGAGTTAAGACGGCAACGGTTATAGGTTTAAATGCGTACGAAGTTTCAGTTGAAACTGACGTAACTAATTCTTTGCCTGGAATGTCAGTTGTTGGTTTGCCTGACACTTCAGTTACAGAAGCAAGAGATAGGGTAAAGTCTGCGGTAAAAAATTCGGGTTATTCTTTTCCTGCTAAAAAAGTTGTTGTAAACCTTGCTCCAGCTGATTTGAAAAAAGTTGGTACAAATTTTGATTTGCCTATGGCGATTGGAATTTTAATCGAAGAAGAAGTTTTAACTTCTGAGCAAGTAAAAGATTATGCTTTTATTGGGGAATTATCTTTAGATGGTACAATCCGAGGTGTAAGTGGGGTTTTACCGCTTGTTTTAGGTTTAAAAGAAGCTGGAGTTAAAAATGTTATTGTGCCGTTAGAAAACGCTAAGGAAGCGGCATTGAATGGTGAAGTAAATATTTATGGCGCAGGACATTTGGTTGATGTCGTAAATCATTTTGTAGAAACAAAAATTCAGCCAACAGTTGTTGATGTAAAAGAATATTTGGCAAAGCAAATTCAACAAGATTATACTTTTGATTTTAAAGATGTAAAAGGTCAGCAAAAAGCAAAAAAAGCCTTAGAAATTGCAGCCGCGGGTGGTCATAACATTTTGATGGTTGGTTCCCCTGGCTCTGGTAAAACCTTGATGGCAAAATGTTTTGCATCTATTTTACCGCCATTAGAATTATCTGAAGCGCTGGAATTAACAAAGATTTATAGTATTTGTGGGCTTCTATCACCAGATGAACCATTGATGACAAAGCGACCATTTAGACCTGTTCACCATACCGCATCCGCAAATGGTATTATCGGTGGCGGTACAAATCCAAAGCCAGGTGAGATTACTTTAGCAAATCGTGGAGTCCTATTCTTAGATGAAATGGTTGAGTTTCCAAGAAATGTTTTAGAGGTGCTTCGTCAACCATTAGAAGATGGTGAAATTGTGATTTCAAGAGCTCAACATTCTATAAAATATCCTGCTAACTTCATGTTGTTGGGAGCTATGAACCCTTGTCCTTGTGGATTTTTAGGTGACAAAGAGAAACAATGCACTTGTTCTGATTTCCAAGTTAGTAGATATTTAGCAAGACTTTCTGGTCCATTATTAGACAGAATTGATATTCAAATAGATGTTCCTAGATTGACACCATCTGAACTTCTAGCAACAAAAGATGCCGAAGAAGATTCAGCAATGATAAGGCAACGTGTTGTAAAAGCCAGAGCGATTCAATCAGAACGATATAAAGATGAAAATATTCTAACAAATTCAGAATTAACATCAGAGCTTATCAAAAAATATTGTCAAATTGATGAAAAATCTCAAGAAATTCTAAAAGTTGCAATCGTGAAATATCAACTTTCTGGTCGTCGTTATGATAGAATTTTAAAACTTGCAAGAACTATTGCGGATTTAGATGAAAGTGAAAATATTACTCAAGTTCATTTAATGCAAGCTCTTCAATATAAGGGCTTAAACCTTACTAATAGTTAATTATTTAGAAGTTGAGTTAGAAATTCTTTGAGTAATTGGATTTTTTCTGAACCTATTGCTGAAAATGAAATTTGTCCATTGTTTAATTTTAAGTGAAATTTTGCTTCGTAATAGCAAACCATACTGTTATTCATAAAAAATACAACGGCAGGTTTTTTTTCTTCAACTCTAAAATCTTGGATTTGCGAAAAAGGAATTAGTTGGTTGTTTATATTTATTCCATTATCTACAATTTTAATTATATCTTTGTGTGCTAATTTTTTTATTATAAGTAGTCTAGGTAGATAAATCAGTGTAAATGTTATTACACCAATGATTGTTGGAAGTAGTGTAATTCTATGTAAGAGAAATAAGTATAAAATAAATCCAACAATAAGAAGATATAGGGCAAGAATCCCCATTACTATCATTATTGGTCTTTCATCCGTTGTTGGCTTAAATATTTCTTTCATACTTCTTGTAGTTTATCTTATTTAGAATATTCTTTTACATTGTATCTGTCCATAAGGTCATTTTTTTTGTGTGAAGAAATTGTTGTTCCAATTAGCCACCCTGCAAGAATACCTAGAGGAATTCCAATGATTGCGTGTTTAATAGAACGTTTTACAATAGCTATAATAGCACCAATTCCACCCAAAAGGCTACTTGTAACCATGGTGAAGTTCAAAAGTTTTTTTTCTTGAGAATTATATTTGCGTACAAACTCGTCAGCTTTTGATTTTTCAATCTGATAGCTTGGTGTGTTTTTAGGTTTGTCTGGACTGTTTCTAAAGTCCAGACGCACTCTATTATTATCAATGCTTTGACCGACTTGTAATCTCATATGTAATAAATCTAACTCTTCTTATAAAATTTTTAAATTGTCCTATTTTCTGCAAAATCTTGCTGACAATCTATTAAACAATTCTCCAGCATATTCCATTTTGAATAATAAATTCATTGGAATATAAACACCCAGACAGATAATTGCTATTAAACTGATTTTTATGACTTCAAACGGAATCATAGGAAGTTGTACTAATTTGTCGTATTGTACTGCACAAATCCAGCAAACGATAAATGTTATTGTACCTGAAACAAGCATTTTGAACAAGTTTACAAATAGTGATTTGTAGTTCATTTTTATTTTTCTAGAAATTAAAATACCTAAAACTACTGCGTTGAATAAAGTTACTAATGAAGTTGAAAGTGTGATACCACCAATTCCAAATCCAAGTTTTGTGATTAAAACCCAGTTAAGAATAAGTTTTAGAATTATTGATGAAAATGCAACTGCAAAAGGTGTTGCAGAATCATTAAACGAATAATAAACTCTAGTGATGGAATCTCTAAATACGTAAGGAATAATTGAAGCTGATAAGAACCAAAGTGCTTCTGATACCATAAATGTTGCAGTTGTATCAAATGCACCACGTTCATAAACGAGTCTTACCCCGTCTTGTCCTACTGTAATTATTCCAATAATAATTGGAATTGCTGCAAAAAATAGTACGCCAACCCCCTTGTTAAAGTATGTTTTTATATCTTCAATTTTATTTTCAGCTGCAAGTCTTGCAAAAATAGGGAATAGCGGAACTAAAAATGCTGTTACTAAAATCCCAACTGGGAATTGGAAAATTCTATTAGCATAACCAATCGCAGTCCAGGCTCCTTCTGAAATTGAAGAAGTGAAAAACATATCAACGTAGATATGGATTTGTCCAACAGTGGAACTCAAAACTGCTGGGAATAAAAGTTCTCCAATTGCTTTGAAGTTTGGATTAGCTACAATATCTAAACAAGGTTTCAATCTATATCCAAGTCTTCTGATATTTGGGTATTGGGTAATAAGTTGTAATGTTGCACCAACTGTTGTTGCCCAAGCAAGTACATAGCCTTTTTGATCACTTGGGGCTACTATTACGGCTACAATTATTGCTGCACTAACTAGCATAGGTGAAAGGTTAGGCAACATAAAATGTTTATAAATAATTAAAATTCCATAATAAATTCCAACAATTCCACCAATTAAAAGAATAGGTGTCATTATTTTTAAGTGTTCAGCAGCAAGTGTTACAAGTTCTGTTGAACCACTTGAGATGATTAGTTTCATTATTGGTTCTGCGAAAAAGAAAATAAAAACACTTAATGCTAAAAAGAATATAATCGTAGAATTCATAAATGTTGAATATAATCGATTAACTTCTTCAGATGGTTTTTCTTTGAGGTTTGGAATTAGTTTTGAAAATATAGCAACAGTTGCACTATGGAATGGTCCCCCAACTCCACCTAACAAAATCAATGATAATGATGGAATTTGGTAAGCGTAGTAATAAGCGTCAGATACTAATGATGCACCATAGTAGTTTGCAATGATAATATCTCGGGCAAATCCGATTAATTTACTCACAATTGTTACTACTGCAATTAGCCAAGCTGCTTTTAAAACGCTTGAAGTATGGTCTTTAGTTTTCGCTAATGTTTCTGTCATCTTCACCAACTAATTCTATATATAATCTTACTCCTCCTTTTGTTTCAGGATAGTAAAATTTAATTGTGTTTTTGCCACTGTTTAAATCTTCTGACAAATCTATTTGATTATACCTTTCTGATTTATCAAATTCAATTCTTTTGTCAATATTATTTATATTTACATCAATATATTTTGATTTGTATTTGTTATCAACAACTAAAATAGCTTTGCCATTTTTTGAATAAAAGGTTTGTACTGCTCGAGTTTGGTCATCATCTGCTGATAATATTACAGGTTCTGTTGCAAGTGTTATATTTGAATAATAATGTTTTAAAATTTGGTCATATGACATTTTTAATTCTGTTCCCATATAGCCTGCACCGTATTGGCTTAAACCCACACCGTGTCCGTAACCACCACCATATGCTTTGACATAAATCAACTGACCTTCATCATTGTATTCTTGTTCAAAAACAACGTTAGCACTTG
The DNA here is from genome assembly GCA_017626055.1 of bacterium. Lineage (GTDB taxonomy): Bacteria > Cyanobacteriota > Vampirovibrionia > Gastranaerophilales > Gastranaerophilaceae > Zag111. The sequence continues at coordinate 296,002 of JAGAJM010000006.1, forward strand.
GTAGGGCTTTTCCTTTGTTTGTTAAAAGGCGTCTTATTACAAGTTCTTTTTGTACAATGTAATTTTGGTTTTCTGTTTTAATTTCAAGCTCCATAATTTTTCCAGAAAGTCCACGTTTTTTTACGTTAAGTGATTTGATTATTCCGATTGTTTCACCTTTTTCAACCGCAGGTGTGATAAATCCTGTTGTACTTTGAGATGCGATATTTGCTTGAACCGCATCTTGAATATCTTGTCCGCTCCATTCTCTTTCCCAACGGAAGTATGGTGAATTCACATCAAATGATTTTGGTTTTGATTTGTAAAATTCAGCCACTTTTTCTTCTGTATCAAGAGCTTCAAACTCATCATAATCAGGTTTTGCGATTAGATAAGGCTTTGATTCTGATGGAAATGCTTTGGTTTTAACATCAGAGAATGTGTTTTCAAAACTTTCGCTCCAACCTCCAGCAGTTGATGAATATTGAGCTAAAATTAAATCCCAACCATAAAGAGCAACGATTCCTTCGGTTTCTTTTACCGCTTGGTTTGATAATTCTTTTTCTGTGTTTGCACCAAAATAAACCTGGCTTGCAACTGAATCTACAACATCATAATTTGGATTAAGTTTTATTCTAGGGGAAAGTACATAATTTCTTGCTGCAACACTTTGAGCTTTTAGTGCTTCTAGCCCAAATCTAACAGGCATTTCATTTGGGACAACACCTTTTAGGTATTGCTCAACTTCTATTTCATTTACGATATGAAATTGGTTTTCTTTTACGCAAGGTACAATTTCGATTTCTCCACGATAAACTGCGTTTTGTCCTGCTCTTTTTAAATCTTTAATTCCGATAAATCCAAATTTCGAGCTAAAAGAAATCGGTTTTGTTGTGTTTAGAATTTCTTCATTTTTCTCATTAGTTAGGATAAAATTTTGCCCTTTTCGAGTGATTTTTATTGTTTCGTTAGGGGTTAAAGTATCAACAAATTCAATGCCGTTGTATAGTTCATAATCATCTGTTGCGTATATTGTAGTTTCTTGCCAAAAATATGACGTAAAGTTATTTGTTCCAATTCCAACTCTAATGAGTTTTGATTTTGGTTCGTTTTGTTCAATAATTTGTGTAATTTGTTCTTTTAAATCGGCAGATAAGGGTGAAGCCATAGGAATATCACCCAAGACATTAGCTTTTGCAACAGGACAAAATAACAACACGTTTAAAAATAATAAAATTCCCAACTTCTTCATATAAATATTATATGACAAAAATCCCGAAACTTTTAAGTCTCGGGATTTTGTATTTATTTAAGTTCTAAAGTTGTTCCTTCTTTTGTATCTTTTACGATAATTCCTGATTCATCGAGAGCAATTCTTATTTTGTCTGCGATGTCCCAGTTTTTCTCAGCTCTTGCTTGTTTTCTTAGTTCAAGAACTTCATCCATAGAATTAAATGTTTGTCCTAGAACTTCTGATACGTGGGCTGCTGCTTTTGCTAAATCTTCATCAGATACAGAAGCTTTTTCAAAAGTGAAACCTAATGCAGTTCCTAATTTGTATAAAATAGTGAACGCATCTTTTTCATCTTTGTTAGCTCTTGTTGCAAGATCAAATAGGATTGCAAGTGCTTTTGATGTGTTTAAGTCTTCATCCATAGCTTCAACAAAAGCTTTATATTCATCTGTTGTTGTGATATCTAAGTTTTCGTTAATAGGTGTTTGTTTAGCATTAACCAGACGTTTTGCACCTGCTTGAGCTGCAGTTAGAGCTTCATCTGAAAATTCAACTGGCATTCTGTAATGATTTGTTAAAATGAATAACCTCAATGTGTTTGCGTCATAATTTTTCAACATATCATCAATAGTCAAGAAATTACCTAAAGATTTAGACATTTTTTCTTTATTGATAGTTACAAAACCATTGTGTAACCAGTAATTAACGAATTTACATTCGTTAGCACATTCAGATTGTGCGATTTCGTTTTCGTGGTGAGGGAAGATTAAATCTGCCCCACCAGCGTGGATATCGATAGTCTTACCTAAGTATTTTCTACTCATTGCAGAACATTCGATGTGCCAACCTGGACGACCAACGCCCCAAGGTGAGTTGTAACCAAATTTTTCATCACGTTTCCATAATGCAAAATCTAGTGGGTCTTCTTTTAAATCGCCAACTTCAATTCTTGCACCACTTTCTAATTGGTCAATAGGTTGTTTTGATAGATAACCATATTGAGGAAATTTTTTAACTCTGAAATAAACATCCCCATTAGCTTCGTATGCGTATCCGTTTGCAATCAAATCTTTTACGATTGAAATCATTTCGCCTAAAGTTTTTGTTGCAAAAGGTTCAATATCTGGGGGTAAATTGTTTAGAGCATTCATAGAATTCACAAATTGACGATACCAATATTGTGAAACTTCAGTTGGTGTTTTTCCTTCTTTTTCAGCTTTTTTAAGGATTTTGTCATCAACGTCAGTTACGTTACGGCAATATGTAACGTCATATCCTTTAAATTTTAAATATCTGTATAGAACATCCCAAGTGATGTAACATCTTGCGTGTCCAAGGTGAGCATAATCATATACTGTTGGGCCACAAACGTACATTTTAACCTTGTTTCCGTCCATTGGTTTAAATTCTTCTACTGTATTTGTGTAAGAGTTAAATAATTTCATATAGTCCCTCGTTTCTAGATTTAGGGTATCACAAAGAGGTTAAGATTTCTACTTAGTACCTTTTTAATTCTTCAAATATCTCAAACATTTTAGGATGAAGGGCTTCTGGTGGAGCATCTTCATCTAATTCCAATGTGATTGTTGGAATATTTCTTTCCACTCCGCAATATGTACCAAAACTTCCTGGCGTAGGATAGCCGATGCTTCCTTCAGCTGGATAGCCAATAATTTCTGAAATCTTTTCCGCAATTTCTTTTGCTGGGCCATCGTAATTTACAACCTTATATGGTGCGTGAATTGTAAGGATTAGTTTTGGTGAATATTTTTCAATAACGTTAATTACAAATTGAGTTTCAATCTCGCTAGCAGGAGATTTTCCTCCATAATAAGCCGTTGTGCAATCATCACAAGTTGCGTTCTCGCCTTCATTTTTCCCCCAATTTTTAGTTGGGAAATTTCTGTTTAAGTCAACTCCGTTTGAGTTTGTTCTAGTGTTTTTGCTAAGTCCATCAGGGTTTAAACAAGGTATAAAAAGTAGGTTGTTTGATGGGAATGTTTTTAAATATTCTTCAATCAAGTGTTTTCCCTGAGGTTCGTCGCCGTGAAAAACCCCGATAATAAGAATGTTATTATCACCACTTTTACCGATTAGTTCGATACTGTTACCTAATTTGGTTTTTGTACTCTCTAAAATATCCATGAGTTTAACCCTCAAATAGAGCGTTTATAAAATCGTCAGCATCAAATGCTTTTAAATCTGTCATTTTTTCGCCAACTCCAACAAGTTTTACAGGTAATTTCATTTCTTTTGCAATTGCAATGATTATTGCCCCTTTTGCACTTCCATCAAGTTTTGTTAGAGCAACTGAAGTCAAATTAACTGCTTCAGTGAATACTTTTGCTTGTTGTAATCCGTTTTGACCAGTATTTGCATCAATTACCAAAATACTTTCTCTTAGAGATTCTGGAGCTTGTTTATCGATTACTGTTTTAATCTTTTTAAGTTCTTCCATTAGGTTGAATTTGTTTTGAAGTCTGCCAGCGGTGTCGATTAAAATTACATCGTAATTTTCATTTCTAGCTTTTTGAACGGCCTCATAAACAACAGATGCAGGATCGGCTTTATCTCTACGAACAATATCTGCACCTGCTCTTTCAGACCAAATGTTTAGTTGTTCTTCTGCGGCGGCTCTAAAGGTATCGCCAGCAGCTACAAGAACTTTTTTACCTTGTTGTTTAAATTGGTAAGCCATTTTGGCAATCAGTGTGGTTTTACCAGCACCATTAACACCTGCGATAAAGTAAATATTTAATTCATTATCTTTATATCTCAATTCTGTTGAGCCTGCTTCAGATAGAGTTTTTCTAAATTCGTCTTTTAGATAGTTTTTTAACTCGGATGGTTTTGCATTTTTCTTTGAACGTAAGTTATCAACCAACTCCGCAGCATAATTTACCCCTAAATCAGCACTGATTAGGGTATCTTCGATATCTTCAAGGGCAAATTCGGAATATTCTTCTTCTGTTTCATCAACATTTGACAAAACATTTCCAACAAGATTTTGGGCTGTGTTCGATACAGCATTTTTTAGGTTTTCAAATTTATCCTTAAAAAATCCGAACAATTTAATTGCTCCCTCACCCTATCCCTCTCCCCCTAAAGGTGGCGAGGGGATTAGTTCCCTATTTTAAGCCGTTATCAACGATAACTTTTGCTAATACACCATTAATAAATGATGAACTATCATCAGTTGAATATTTTTTAGCTAATTCAACGGCTTCATCAACAACAACTTTCATTGGAGTTTCTTTGATATATAGAAGTTCTGAAAGTGCTATTCTTAGGATGTCTTTATCCATTTTTACAAGTCTTTCAAAATCCCAACCTGTTGAATATTTTTTGATGATAGAATCGATTTCATCGTGATTTTTTTGGAAAGTTTCAGCAATTTGGATTGCGTAATTTTTAACTTCGCCTTGGGATTCAAGTGTTGTAAATTCTGCAATTTCAAGAGCTAATAAGGCTTTTTCTGCAACTTCAATCATTTCTTCTACTCTTGCTGACATATCTGATGTCATTGGTAGAGGAACTGCAATATTTGCAGCTTCAAGAGGTCTGTTTAAGTTGATTTCGTGTTCTGCTTCATAATCATCAATTTTATTTTTCATATCAATTAAAGCGCCTAATGATGTTTTTAAATCATCACTTGCACTACTTGAAAGAATTCTAACAGATTTAACGATAATATCGTCTAAGTTTTCTTTAGAATAGTTTGTAATTGTTTTATCAAATTGTGAAAATAAAATGAATGCTAATTCTCTTGATGCTCTACGGGCTTGCATAATTTACCTCTTAATTTTTCATATCTTATATCTTGACCTAAGAATATCATGAAAAATTTTCTACGACAAGGTGATTATTTTTTAGTGAAAAATCCAACTACTTTTTGTGTTGTGTTCACTGCCAAGTTTTTATAAAACTCATAAAAATCTTTCACGTAGAATTTTATAATTTCAAGTCGTGATGCTTTTTCTGGACATTGGTTGATTTTATCAGGTAAAGTTCCAAAATCTCTACAAATTGGTGGTCGTTTTTTATACACGTTGCATCTGCCATAATCTGTTAAAAACGGACAATAATTTCTATAATTTTTAGCATCTTCAATAAGTGCCTTAACCTGTTCCATACTTTTTATTTCTAATTCTTCCATAACTTTTTGAGGAATACCCATAATTTTATTCCCATATTGGTCAAAACCAACAAGTTGAACAGGGTTTGGTGTTGTGTTATAAATTACGGAATTATATGTATCTCTAGGGTCATTTCTTCCAATATTCACCGCAGAATAAATATTACGTCTTAATTCTTTAGGATATTGAGCTAAAAAATCCTCAGGTAGTGGTGCGTCTTGGCAACATCTTGCTTTGCATTTAGCTATAAAACATTTACTTGGTTCTGTAAAATAGGTTGTTACTTTTTGTTTGATTTTCATAACTATTATAAATTAGAACATAATTAATTTTGCTAAAAAAAGAGATAAACTATAAGCTTATCTCTTTTTCGACTACATCTGAATATAAAACTATTCAGCAACTTCTTCTTTGTTGATGTCTTTAACGCTTAAAGCGATTCTGTGTTCTTGAGGAGTGAATTTTTTGATTAACACTTCAACACTGTCACCAACTTTGAATTTGTTGAATGGGTTAACATTTTCTTCAGCCATTTCAGAAACTGGTAATAATGCTTCAACTCCTGGGAAGATGTTGATGAATGCACCAAAACCTGTAACTTTGTTTACAGTACCTGTAATTACTTGGCCTTCAGAGAATTGACCTTCGATTTGTTGCCATGGATCTTCGCCCATTCTTTTTAGTGATAATGAAATACGTTTTAGTTCGCTATCAATTTTAATGATTTTAACTTCTAAAGTTTCACCTAGAGAAATAACATCTGATGGATGTTTAATTCTTTGCCATGAAATTTCAGAAATTGGAAGTAAACCATCGATGCCATTGATGTCAACGAATGCACCGAAATCAGCGATTCTAACAACTTCACCTTTAACGATTTGATCTTCAGCAAGTTCTGAAAGAATGTTATCAACAACTTGATCTCTTTGTTCAGCAACAGCTTGTCTTTGAGAAAGGATAAGTTTGTTTTTCTTAGGATCAGCTTCAAGAACTTTAACTTCGATTTTTTGATCTAATAGACCGTCAAATGGAGTACCAGTTCTCAATTGAGATGATGGGATGAAACCTTTAAGATCAGCTACATCAACTAATACACCACCTTTAACAACTGAAACAACTTTTGCAAGGATTGTATCGCCTTGAACTTTAGCATCGTTAAGTTGAGCCCAAGCTTGAGCGAATGCAAGTCTTTTAAGTGATAATAACATACCATCTTCATCGTGTTCTTCTTTTAATACGTAAAATTCTTTTACGTCACCGATTTCTAATGGAGCAGCTTCTTCAGCTGAAGAAATTTCTTTGTTTGGTAAATAAGCTTCAGTTTTAGCACCACGAACGCTGATTAGGTAACCATCTTGGTCTTTTCTTAAAACAGTACCTTCAACGATGTCTGCTACTGAATGTCCGTTTGAAAAACTTTCTTCTAATAGTTTTTCGAATTCATCTAACATTACTTGTGTCATTTTTTTATTCTCCTTTTCTTTGTATATTTTCAATGACTTTGTTTATCAAGTTTTGAGGAGTTGATGCTCCTGCAGTGATTGAAATTCTTTGAGATTTTTCAATCAAATCTTTGTATTCATCTAACTCTTCACTTGTTTCAATGTGAATTGTTGATGTAATATCTTTCAAAATTTCTGCTAAATGTGTTGTGTTGGCACTTTTTTTAGAGCCTACAACAATCATTAAATCGCTTTCTTTTGCAAGTTCTTTAGCTTCAGCTTGGCGTTTTGCTGTGCTTTGGCAAATAGTGTTTGCAACGTGAAGTTCTTTTGCAATTGGAGTTAAATATGCGACAATTTCGTGCAAATTAGAAATCATTTGAGTTGTTTGAACTACAACCCCAATTTTCTTGTGTTCTTTTAGTTGGTTTTCATAATATTTTAATTGTTCAGAAGAGTCAGCGACAAGCACTTTGTTGCTATATTTTTCAGCATTTGCCTTGATTGCAATAACTTCTGGGTGTTGCGCCTTTCCAACTATAATTACAAAATATCCGTCTTGAGCAAGTTCGATTGCTTTTTGTTGAACCTTTTTAACATCTGGGCAGGTCAAATCATATACTTCAAAACCAGCCTTCTCAATGGCTTCAAAAATCTCAGGGCTTTCGCCATGACTTCTTACAACACAAATACCATCACCTTTTTGAGGTAATTCAGTTAAAGATTTTATTCCCATAGCGTCTAATTCTTCAATTACGTGTGAGTTGTGAATAAGTTCACCAAGCACGCAAATATTACGACTAGGGTTTTCTTCTTTTAGTTTTTTTACAGTATCAACGGCTCTTTTTACACCATAGCAAAAACCTGCAAACTTAGCTAATTTAATATCTTTCGGCAATTTGTAATTGTCTTCTTTCTATCGAACTCGCAAGAAAATTCTCGCTGTAAGGGTATTACAACATAAAAGCATTTAATTGTCAATGAATTAAATGCTTTTAGCCTCTGATATTAAAATTGTTTGGGTTATATTTTTTCTTTATAGGTTGACCGATTTTTGCGTGATTAGAACCTAAGTTTAATCCAGTGTCCTCGGCTTGTTCTTCTAGTGCAGCCATTGTGAATGCTGTTTTCGGAGCTTGTTTGTTGTATTTCATCAACCACTCTTGAGAACCTGGAACAAGAACTTCATCGTTCATTCCGATTGGTGCGCCTTCCTTAGCTTTTTTGTTAGCTTTAGGGTCAACAATTCTGAATCCTTCTTCAGTGTTGTCGCTTATTCCTGCAAAACTTGTTCCTAGAGATGTAATCACTCTGCCATCGTTAAGAATTTTTGTAGTTTCACCAGCTTTGAATTTGGTTTGAGGATTTTCAGTTTGTGGTTCGTCAGCTTTTTTAGTGTTAGGTGTATGTTGTTGTGTTTGAGGATTTGTTGCAACTTTTGGTTGTGCAGGTTGGGTTTGTGCAACATTTTGTCCGTTTTGTTGAGCACCTTGAGTTGTCTGAACCTGAACTTCTGCTTGTTGAGTTTGAGTTGGATTTACGCCATAAGCCTTATTTCTCAATGCTATCAATTTTTCTCTTTCGTCAAGTGGTAAGTATTTTAAGTAATTTGCGAAATTAGTTTGAGTCATTGAGTAAATATTTTTTGCTAAATATTCGTAAATAATTTTGTGGTCAATACTATTTAGTGCAGTAATTAAGTTCTTTTCTAATAGTTCGATGACATCAGAAGCAGGTAGCATATTGATTAATTCGCTTCTAAGTGTTTGGTTAGATGTACGAAGTAGAATTTCTTTGATAACTGCAGTGTTTCCAGCTTTACTTTTTATGAATGCGCGAACTTCACTTGTAGAACCAGATCTAGCAAGGTTATCAATAAATTTTTGGTGAACTTTTGAACCCAAGTTAGAAAGTAAGATATCATAAACTTCACTTAATGAAGTTGCATTAGATAACTTTTGAATAATTTGTTCTTTTTTAGTTGGGTTAGCTTGAATGTATTCTTCTAAAGCTTCGGAAGCTGCGATTTCCTTAAGTTCAGAAATTACTTCATCAGAAAGCTTTAACTCTTGTTTAAGTTCCCATTCTGCGATAGATTCATCGATTTTTTGTTTAACTTCAGCAACATTTTCTAAAGCAATATCTTTCATTTTTTGATTTGCTTGAGCTTCGTTGTTGATAGCTTGTTCTTTAATTTTTGCAGCATCAGTATTTGATTTTTGAACTGTTGGGTTAACATTATTTTCAAGAGTAGTCTTTGTTACACCTAAGTTGTTTTGGTTGTTTGATGAAGTATATGTTGGAGCTTGTTGATGTGTGTTATAAGTATTTTTGTTAGTTACTCCAGAGTTATTTGTACCTGAGTAGTAAGTATTTGAAGCTGATTCAGTATTGTTTCTTGTTTCTTGAGAAACTTGACCAGTAGTTAGTGCTGTTCGGATAGTTTGTTGAACTTCTGGTGGGTAATTTTGTGCAGCTTGATTTACAATAGAATTGTATTGGTTTCTGTAACTTTGGTTTTGAATTGAGTCAGCTCCAGCTGCAATACCTTCGAGTATTGCAGGGTTACCCATATCACTTAATCTATCAGCAAGAGCTAATCGATTATTATCACTTGTAGATGTTTCTATAATGTTTTCAGCAAAGATTGATAAATCTCCTGCATTAACATCTTTATCTTTGCCCAATAAATCAAATACTTCAGTAGTTTGATCTATTGAGTTGTACAAGTTCATACCTGTTGCAATTTCTTTAGAGTATTTATCTAGATATCCTTTAGCAGCTATTGCTTGTTCATTAGGGTCTGTTAACCATTTTGCAACATATTGAGCCACTTTACTTGTTTCGTGGCAATCGCCATGAATATGTCTAAAGTTGCAAGCATCTTCGCCATTTCTAATATTTGCTACTTGGTGTAAAATATGTTCTTTACCAAGCTTGAATTTCTTAATTTCTTCTGGTGTGAAACCATCTTTAAGCATAGCAGCTTCAACTTCATTCATGAATTTTACAGGATCATCAACAGTGGTACTTGCTAGCATCAACTGTCCGTAAAATTCACCTCTTTTATGTTTGCTTTTAATATTTTTTGTAATGGCTGTAATATCTTCAGCTGTTGTTTCACCTGAGATATTGTATGTTTCTCTGAATTCATAAACATTATTTGTTATTTGAAAACTATCATAGTTAGAGTTTTCGTCATAATCGTGAGCTTGATTGTGTGATTGAACATGGTGTGCAGCTTGACGTCTGATATGCTCAGGAATAGTTTCATCATTTGCTATTTCACTAAAATATTTTTGTTTCTCATCTGGTGTTAAATTATCAAAATCTGGATTTTGATCATAGATCCAATAAGCGAATTCTTTATGTTTTAACTCTCTTTCTTTTTCGCTTCTAAGTGGTGAGTTTTTAGGTAAAGCAGCAATTTCACTGTTTAATATTTCTATACGTCCTTCAATATTCTTGACTTTATTTTCATCCTTATATGATGAATTGATATATTCAATGATGTTACCATCTTTACAATTCTCTAGGGCAACTGCAAGAGTTCCATTAAGTTCTCTTATTGCTAGAGCCTCTAATTTTTCGTCACTCAAATGTGGATGTGTAGCTTTAATTTTTTCTAGTTCAATATCATAATATTCTTGAAGTTTTTTGTCTATAATTTTTTGTTGTTCATCTTTGGTTAATTTTGTAAAAGATGGATCACTCTTTATCAATGCTCGTTTAATGAAGTTTTGATTTTGAAGTATATTCATTGCTTGAGGAGTGAGGACTGCACCTGTCAACTCTTTAAATTGTTCTTTGATTGCAGTTTGTCCCTTGTCAATTAGAGCTTTTATTTCATTAATGTCTTTATTATTAAGTTCTTGGAGTGAGATATTGTTATGTTTTGCTACCATAATCAAAGAAAAAGCAACTTGGCTAGCAACTTCGTTACTTCCGATTTTGCTCCAACTTTCATCTTTTCCAATTATTTGAGTCAATTCAATAAAATTTTCATTAAGAACTTTTTGCTTTTCACTATCAGGTAATTGGGCGAATTCTTTATCTGAATCTTCTAAATATTTTTGTAGTGTAACCTGAACTTGCTCAGTTGAAGATAATAGATAGTATTCATCAGATATTGTTGTTTTACCATCTTTTGTTTGATAATATTTTTGTGTGTCCATTAACTTGATAGATGCATTATCTTCAGGTTCAGTATTTTTTCTGTATATTTCAAGTATTTTTCGCTCATCTTCAGTTAGGCTAGTTTCGTCTAATTGTTCTTTTGTTGCAATTTTTGCAATGATATCATTTATATCGGCATTTTCAATGTCGTTGTTAGTGCAATACTTTTCGGCAAGTTGTTCTAATTCAGAGGTGTTAGTATCTTGTGCTTCTGTTGCTTTTGGTTCAGTTTCAACTTCTGGTGTTTCTAATGATGCAAGTTCTGTACAATGTTCTGCTACAAGTGTTTCAGACTTGAATGTGTGTGCAAGCGTTTCTACTATTTTAGCTTGCTCCTCAGTAGATAGAGTGTTAAGTGCTTCTGTAAAATATTTAACTAAATTTTCTTCTGATAATTCTGCTAATTCAGGGAATTGTTGTTTTAATAATTCTAATTTTTGGTCATCAGGACATTTTTTGAACTCTCCAGATTTTATAAATTCAAGCACTTTAGCTTGCTTTTCTTCTGCAGTCATTGTGCCTGTTTTCATATCAATAGGTTGGCTAGAAGAAGACGCAGAAGTACTAGCTGCTGGATTATTTCCAGTTGCTTGTACTTGTTCTTGTTGTCTTAGTTTACTTACGTCTAAAGCCATAATTGTTCCTAATTAATAGTTCACTGTTCGTAATATCGGCTTTTTTAAATCATGACTTTAATTATTGTTACAATTCTTAACTTTAGTAATCTAAAATTTGTAATGCTTTCAAGCTAGATTTTTGAGTTTCTTCAAACTTAATTCCTGAGTAATTTTTAAAAGTAGTGTCCCCTGCTACAAAGTCAATTAAGTATTGTGCGGACTTGTCATCTAACCTAACTTCACGTATTAGGCATTTTACAGTATTGTTTTTAGCCATAATTTCTTCTTGGATTAGGATTCCTAGAAATGAATCTTCGCCACTATCGTGGTAAATAATTTTAGTTATGCTAGGTGGTTTCAAGTTTTTGTTTCCTTTGTAATCATTCTGGATATAATATACGCTCCAAACAGTAGAAGAGGTATCACCTTTTGATGTTGTAAATACAATTTTTCCTTTTTGTTTATTTCCTGTGCAATCGATTATTTTTTGTATTTTATCTGATTTAAGTTTTGGAACTCTTTGAACAAGCTCATCCTGTTGCGTTTGAGTGTATTCATACGTTTTTGGTGCGGTAGCGTTTGCTTGAGCAACAAGTTCAGTTAAATGTTCACTGTCAATTGGCACAAATTGTGCTGGTTGTTTGCCCTCTGCCATTGGTGCCATCGCAAGCATGACAATCACTGGAACGCTTGCTAACGGATTTGCTTTATGTGAATCTTTTTTATCATTTCTGCCTGTGAATGTGTATTGGTTAGCGTTTGTGCTAACACTGTTAATAGGTAATACTGCCATACTAACACCCCTTTTTGTATTCAAATTTATTGGGTTAACCCCTTAACCCCAAGTCTAACTCTTTTCGCTACAATTATAGCAATTTTTTCAAATCTTGTAAAGATAGTTGATAACTCTACCTAAACCCCGATTTGTCTTTCAAAAATCCTTCAAGAAAAATTTTTGCTAGTTTGTGAACAAATTTAAACTTCGTCTGTATGTGAAGTAATTCCAATAGTTTTATTGTTATCAATTTCAATAACGTGTTTTATTAGTGTATGTGCCATCAATAGCAGATATGGATTGATTTCTGTTGTTTGGGACATGTTTACATTAGCAGATTGTTTTGTTTCTGTTTGTTCTTTTTGTTTGTTGTCATTAAATGATACAACAGAATCCATTGAGTAGAATTTTTGTTCTTTTGAAATTCTTGTTTTTAATTCGTTTTTTGGGAATTTTTCAGAGGCTTCAATTGTTACTTGAACAGAATTTGAGGATTCAAGGACTAAAGTAGCCTTAAGTACCCCATAATTTATGGTTGAAATTGTAATTTGTAAAATACTATCACTTTCTTCTTTAGTTTCACTTTTTTGTTGGATTTCTAGGTCAAATCCAACACCATCTTCTAGCGGCAGCCAAGGAAGATAGAGCATTAGAAGAAGTTTTAGTGTTTTTTGTGGATTGTTTTCAGAGGCGATTGATATACTTGCGTTAATTAATTTTGCCATTTCTTTCATCTGTGAAAGGTCAGTAATTCCAGCTTTTGAGGCCTCTGTCATAGACATAATTAATTTTGTTATGGCATCTTTTCCGTTCACTTGGAATAATTGAGATATCTGATTAAGGTTTATCATTCCTCCAGATAGGATTTCTAGATTTTTTAAGGAGCCTTGAACTTGGCTCGCTAGTTGGATATTAACCATTTCTTTAGCCGTTGAAGTTGATAATCCTTGTAGCTGAGCAAGAATTTGTGCTTGAAGTTGAGAAAGTGAATTCCGTTGTGCTGCAAGTTGGTTGGCAAACATTTGATTGAATTGAGTTTGTGTCATTCCTCGTTGAAGCATATAAATGAATTCGTTCACATTTTTAGGAAAACCCAATACTTCTTTTGCATAAACTGCTCGGTCCATACTTTGTAATGTGTTTAGTTGTAAGTTTTGTGTTAATGCAAGGTTTTGACTTACATTTTGAGCAATGTTTGCGCTTTGCACTGGCACTTCTGGTGCTTTTGCTATTTGTGGTGTATTAACGGCAGGCATATTTGGCGTTGCTTTTGCTTGTAACGCTTGTTGATTATTGTAATTCTGTGTAAAATTGTTCAGAAATTTTCTTATGTTAATGCCAGCCATACAACTAATTTAACTGATTTTTTATAAAAAGTCTAGTTTTCAATAGGCATATATGATTGAGGGTAACTATAATCTTCTAAGAAACCAAGATTTTTGTATAATCTTAGCGCTTGTAAATTATTAGTTTCAGTTGTTGTGTTGATTTCAACAATTGGAGTATCGTATTTTTCAACGGCATTTATCACATAATCCATTGAATGTTTTAGCATAATTGTTGATAATCCTTTGCCTTGGTGTTCTTCTTTGATACCAACAAGTGGAATATTTACAATAGTGCCGCCAGTAAGGTTCATAAACGCAATCCCAACTGGTTTTCCTTTGTATAAAAGTACGCTTGAAGAATTTGGCATAAATTCAGCATAAACATCTTTTACAACTTTTGTGATAATGTCTCTTGTGCCTTCTTCAGTTGTAAATCTTGGGTCAAATAAGGCATCAGAGCTATCTTTAAAAGATTCATAAATGACTTCAATTGCATCTTCAAAATATCTATCGTGCCAAGATACAACTTCATAATCTTCTGGAAGTTGTACAACTCTTGCTCTGTTAAATATTTCTCTTGATGCGTTAGAATCAAATCTAAATCTCAAAACTTCAATTCCAATAAATTTAAACCCTAGTTTTGCAATTACGCTGATTAGATTTTTTTGTTCCCCTAACATTGGATAGCAAACAATTTTCTCTCTGCGTAGTGGTTGAGTTACATCGAGAAATTTTGCTAAAAGTTCTTTTGCTCTGGCATTAAAATCATCTTTTGTCGCACTGTGAATTATATTTAATTCAATAGCTTCAGAAATTGCTGTTGTATAAACTAAAAATGCAACAGGTTTATTTTCCTCGTATAACACAATACATTTGATTAAATCTTTATCAATCGCATCTAGAAAACCATCATAATCTAATGGTTCTAATTCAAAATTGTATTCAGTCGCAGCTTTGGTACGAAAATCTTCGTAAAGGTTTTCAAAACTTCCAAAATCTTCAGCTGTTAAAATTCTTGTGTTATACATTCTTCAATTCCTTATAAGTAATGGTGCATTTTCTCTTTTTTAGTATCAATATACCTTTGGTTGTAAGGTGTAATTTCTGATGATACTTTAATAATATCACTTACTGTTAATCCGTAACCCTCTAAACCTATGATTTTTTTAGGGTTATTGGTTATCAAGTTGAATGTTGTATAACCCAAATCTACTAAAATTTGAGCGCCAGTTCCATAATCCCTTAAATCTGACTTAAATCCAAGTGAAATGTTAGCTTCTATTGTGTCTTGACCTTGTTCTTGAAGTTTGTATGCTTTAATTTTGTTGCAAAGTCCAATGCCTCTTCCTTCGTGGTCAGTTAAATACACGACTGCACCTTTTCCATAATCGTTGATATATTGCATAGCATTGTTTAATTGAGAATTGCAATCACATTTCAAACTATGGAAAACATCTCCAGTCAAGCACATACTATGAACTCTAACGGCTGGAATTTTATCAGAGCCATCATCTTTGACTAATGCAACATGTTCAGTCCCGTTGATTTGGTTTTTGTATGCGTAAAGTTGAAATTCTCCATAAGGTGTTGGAAGAGTTGTTTCAGCTTCACGAGTAACAAGTTTTTCTGAACGAAGTCTGTATGCGATAAGTTCTGATACTGTAATAAATTTCATTCCGTGTTTATCTGCAAATTGTCTTAAATAATCACGTCTTGCCATATGTCCATCTGGAGCCATAACCTCGCACATTACCCCAGCAGGTCTATGTCCGCATAGTTTAGCTAAATCAACAACTGCTTCAGTATGTCCTGTTCTTTCTAAAACGCCACCACGTCTTGCAACACAAGGGAATAAATGTCCTGGACGTCTTAAATCAGATGGAACTGCATCATGTGCTACTGCAACTTCAATAGTTTTTGCTCTATCATAAGCTGAAATCCCTGTTGTAACACCATATTTTTCTGCTGCATCAATGCTGATAGTGAACGCTGTTTTCATACCTTCAGAGTTTTGTTCAACCATTTGTGGCAAATCTAATTGTTTGGCAATATCTTCTGAGATTGCTAAACAAATTAAACCTTTCACTTCTGAAGCTAAAAAGTTTATAATTTCAGGAGTAACCTTTTCTGCTGAAACGATTACATCGCCTTCGTTTTCCCTATCTTCATCATCGGCTACGATGATTGGTTTTCCTGCTTTATAATCTTCAAGTGCTTCTTCTATACTATCAAATCTGAATTTTTCTTCCATTATATAAATCCATTCTCTTGTAAAAAAGTCATACTAATCTTACTATCATTATCTTTTGCGGATAACATTTTTTCAACATATTTGCCTAAAATATCCGTTTCAATATTTACATTATCGCCAATATTTAGGGTTTTTAAGTTTGTGTTTTCAAATGTGTGTGGAATTATCGCAACTTTAAATTTATTACCATTGATTTCAGCTACTGTTAAGCTGATGCCGTTTATTGTAATTGAACCTTTATGAACGACGTATTTTGTTTGTTCTTGAGGTATTTCAAATTCTAAGTTATAAAAATCTGTTAATTGTTCTAGTTTTATATATTTACCCCTGCAATCAACGTGTCCTGATACAATATGTCCGCCAAGACGTGAATTTAGAGTTAAAGCTCTTTCAAGGTTTACGATATCACCTGATTTGAGATTTTCAAAGGTTGTGACTTTTAGGGTTTCATCGCTTACTCTTGCTTTGAATGAGTTTGAAGATAGTTCAATCACAGTCTGACAAACACCATTTATTGCAATACTATCGCCAAGTTTGGTATCTTCAAGTACAAGAGAGCAGTCAACTTCAATAGTTGCGCCATTTGAATCTTTTTTAAAAGATTTTATTTTCCCTATTTCTTCAATAATCCCTGTGAACATAATTTTAGTCTAGCACATAACTTTTTTCTTTTAAATAAAGATGAAAAAAGCGTTACAATTATTGAATATAAGCAGGGGCTTGAAGTTTTATTTCAAAAGAGCTTCCTGCAGGGATAGATATATTAGATCCTTTTGCTCCTATTGCAGTTATTGGTGAAAGTATTGTGCAAATTGAATATCCAGCCATTCCTACTGCACTTGGAATAGGGGATAATAAGACTAAAATAGGGTTGTTTGACATCTTATTTGATAGGTTACGAGATTTTTTATAAAATGATTCCCCTTTATCAATGTGTTTTGATACGTTTTTCCAGTATTGGCGTTTGCCTTTTATATTGCTGAAGAATATTTTTTTAGAATTTGCTTTTGTGATTTTTCCATCAACTTGATAAGTTTTTCCATTATAGGTAATGCTTGTGATATCTATTTCAACAAGTCCACCATTACCAGTGATTTGTGGTCTATGAGAATCAGAAATGATTCCATAAAGTTTTGTACCTGCTGGAATTGTAAGGTTCTTTTTAAAAACCGCTTCTGTTGTTGTGAATGAAACGTTAGCTCCTTTTTGTGACCAATCAGAAATTGTCTGATTAGAACGAGCCTTGAATTTTGTTCTTGATGGAATTTTTGACGCAGTAGTTTTATCTATCTTTGTTATTTTAGGGACAGTTGTTGCATATGTTGGGGTTGTTTTGGGTGGAGATGAAGGGGTTGCTGATTTTGGTAAATTTGGCAAAACTTTGTATTCCAATTTAGATGAGTTGTATTTCTTTTTTATTTCCTCATCTACGGATAAGTCTAATTCTAAGGCATAGCAATTTGTTGTTATGCTTAAGAATAATCCAAATAATATTATGAAATTACGCAACATCATTTTTGTCTTTTGGTTGTGCTTTTATAAGCTTACCATCTTTCATCAATAGGAGTATTAATACGCTAATTGAGAATACTATCCCAACATATTTTATAATAGGTATAAATGGGTAAGCAAAATTTATGATAAATATTGCAATTGCATAGAATATGGCATCAGCTTTATTTCCAAAAAGATCCCAAATTCTTTTTGCAAAGTTTAGGCAAGATGTATAAATTGCAAAAATAAAAAGAGCTACCCATAAAATGATAAATGGAATAAGAGTATATTTATTCAATTCAAATACCAAGTGCAACAATACTATAACAAGTGTTACAAAACCTATATAACACGCTATAAATAGTGCAGATTTAAGAAAAGTTTTTCTGCCTATTGGACCATCTAATTTGAATATGTTTCTGCCTTCTTTCATTCTGTTAACCCCATTTACTTTGTAATAGCTTATAGGGATAACTCCCTATAAGCCATTAATATTTAGTTCTATTTTAATAGTTCATTGATAGCTTTCGCAGCTTTTTTACCAGCACCCATTGCATTGATAGCGTTAGATGCTCCAACAGGAGCAACGTCACCACCAGCATAAACTGTTGGTAAGTTTGTTGAGCGATTTTCTGCATCAACTTCAATGTAACCTTTAGCATCAGTGATGATTTCTAATCCTTCAGCTTGAGCAGATTTTTGGATAATTGGGTTAGGACCTGTTCCTAATGCAACAATTACTGTATCTACATCTTCTACAACATATTCGCCAGTACCAACAGGTTTTCTTCTGCCAGAAGCATCAGGTTCGCCAAGTTCCATAATTTCAAATTTCATACCAGCAACGTAGCCTTCATTTTCAAGGATTTCAACAGGAGCGTGTAAGAATTTGAATTGTACGCCTTCTTCTTTTGCGTGTCTGATTTCTTCTAAACGAGCAGGAAGTTCTTTTTCTGTACGTCTATAAAGAATTGAAACTTCTTCAAAACCTACACGAACTGCAGTTCTTGCAGCATCCATTGCAACGTTACCACCACCGATAACTGCTACTTTTTTCCCTATTTTTAAAGGTGTTACACATTCTCCTCTACCTGCACCCATAAGGTTAACACGAGTTAAAAATTCGTTAGCAGAGAATACTCCATTCAAGTTTTCTCCAGGAATTCTCATCATTTTTGGTAAACCTGCGCCAGAGCAGATAAAAATTGCATCAAAACCATCATCTTTTAATTGTTTTAAAGTGATAGATTTCCCAACAATAACGTTAGTATGGAATTGAACACCCATTGCTTTTAAGTTTGTAATTTCTCTATCTAAAATAGTTCTAGGAAGTCTGAATGGAGGGATACCATAACGAAGTACGCCACCAAGTTTGTGTAGAGCTTCAAATACTACTACTTCGTGTCCAGCTTTTCTTAAGTCAGCTGCAGCAGTTATACCAGCGCAACCAGAACCAACAACAGCTACTTTTTTACCAGAAGGTTTGATTTCTGGCATGTCAGCTGCAGTGTTATCACCAACATATCTTTCTAATGCACCAATAGCTACGGGTTCACCTTTAATCCCAAGAACGCAATTACCTTCACATTGTCTTTCTTGAGGGCAAACTCTACCGCAAACAGATGGTAACATACTTGTTTCACGAATAATTCTACCAGCTTCTTCTAAGTTATCTTCTTTTAATGCTTTTATAAAATCAGGAATTTGAATGTTCACTGGGCAACCTTGTACACAGCGTGGGTTTTTGCAATTCAAACATCTTGATGCTTCAAGTTTTACTTGTTCTGGGGTTAAATTACTTTCAACCGGGTCAAAATTAGAACGTCTTTCGATTTTATCTTGTTCTTTTACTCTTTGTCTTTCTACAGCCATAGCCTCATCCCTTCATAAAAAATATAAATCAATTACTGATATTTTAATTAAAAAATATTCATTGTGCAAGCATTTTATTTCGTTACAAGAGTATTCTTTACGAATTCCATTAAATATGATATTATAGACTCAAAGCAACAGTAATTGAATGGTTAGGGGTATATGCTTATAGAAATTGTTATTTTATCGTTATCTATTATAATGACAGGCTTGCTGGTTTGGTTAATTGCCTCAAAGTATTATGAAAGACAAGTTTTTTCATTAAGAGAGGAAAATTTGCAGTTAAAAGCTCAAGTTGGGTTAAATGAAAATATTCTCAATGAAGTGAAAGTTGCATTTTCACAAATCGCTCAAGAATCTCTAAAAAATCAGCAAGAAGCTCTTTTAGATGCCCACGCTAATGATTTAAAAACAAAGATGGAGCTTTTTAAGTCAGAAGAACTAACCCCTATAAATCGCTTATTAAAAGACTTTAAAGAAAGTATTGATAATTATCAAATAGCACATAAAAACGAGTCGTTAGAAATAAAAAATGCTATTTCTACCGCGGAGAAGTATGCTAGAGCTCTTACAATGAACCAAAATTCAAAAGGGGATTTTGGTGAAGAATGGTTGGAACAAATTTTTAAGTTTGCAAATTTAGAAGAAAATGTTCATTATGTAAAACAATATGTAGCTGACGATAGAGCAAAACCAGACTTTATATTAAACTTGCCAAATAATAAAAATATTATTATTGATTCAAAAGTGATTTTGAAAAATTATATTGAATATCAGCAATCAGATAATGACGAAAGTTTAAAAAAAGCGTTTATTTCGGATTTGAATACTTGTATTGTTAATTTATCCAAGAAAAATTATGAAGATATTGAAACTGTAAACCAGCCAGGGTTTATTCTGATGTATATTCCTGTTGAAACTTGTATAAATATGATTTATACAGATTACGATTGTAGAAAAGTTTTAGAATTAGCAAATTCTAGAAATATAATTATTGTTGGTACTGCATCAATGCTTGTGACTTTACGTCTTGTAAATCAACTTTGGGCATCTCAAGTTCAGTATGACAATGTTAAAAATATAATTATTGTAGGTGAAAGCTTATACAACAAGATAGCATCTCATGCTCAAAATTTATTGAATATCCAAAAAACAATCGATAAAGTAGCAGAAAGTATATCTGTTGAGGTTAATAGATTTACAGCAAGAAAAAATGGTAGTATATTCAAAGATGCTGAAAAATTAAAACAATTCGGGATTTCTTCAAAAGAACTTAAGTCGGGTAAAAAAATTGTAGAAAATAATATACCACAACAATTTTTGGAGAATTTTGAAGAAGAAATAGAACAAGAAGTTTAGATATAGGAGATGAATATGAGTTATTTTGATGAAAATAGAAAATTCTTAGCACTAAATGGTGTCTTAGGAAGAAGAGATTTTATCGTAAATTGTTTAATTATTGAAATTATAGAATCGTTGTTTGTTCTAACTCCAGTTTTTATTGCGTCAGTTATTTCACCAGAGTTTAAAGATATTACGCTTGGACAAGTAAGACCTTTTTGGTATATGTTGCTTCAATGTATTATAGGTTTAGCTTCAACTGGTTTATATTTTCCTAGCGTAGTTCGTCGTGTAAGAGATATTCTTGGAGAAGAGGATGACAATCGTATTTTCTTAATTTCGTCAGTAATTTCTGTGATTATTTTTATGGGTTATACACCTGTTGCAAATAGCTTCTTTGGAGGTTGGATTTTATTATTCACTTTATTGTCATTGATATTTATGGCAGGAAAGATTACTGGTGAAAAACCAAAAAGTGATGTTATAAAATTTAACTGGGGTGCTTGTTTTGGAACTTGGATTTGGGGTTTGGTGAATAAAGTACCTGTCACTTTGTTAATGATACCTCTTTTATTTACTGTTGCTTGGGTTCCTTTTATGGTTCTTTGCGGGATGAAAGGTAATGAATGGGCTTACAACAAAAATAAAGAAAAATTTGAGAATGTTGATTCTTTCCATTCTGTTCAAAAAAATCAATCCAAACTTATGGTAATTTTAGCTCCAATTATAGCTTTGATTACATTTTTGGCAACTTCCACATTGTTGTTTGTATCAGTAAAAACTTATGCAAAATATAATCCTAAAGCTGCAGGATTTGTTAAAAATTATATATCTCAATATCAATTAAGTTCTGCTGAAGATGGGTTTGAATATATTAAGGAAGAAGATGGAGTTTATTCTTTCTTCTTAGATCCAGATGAGTGGACTGTCATTGTAAAATCAGATTTTCTAAGAAAAAGTATTATAAGAAATGCTCTCAATTATGCTCTTATAAAAAATGATAAAGAGCAATATTCTGTAAGAAGTTTGTTAGAAAATGTTGAGATTGTTAATAGAACAAAGGTTTATAGCGATTTTAATAATGAAGTTCTTGTTGAATTGGTGTTAGATGTGAAAAAAGCAAAAGAATATGCAAAACAACTCGATGATAAACAAAAATCAAATGAAATTATAGAGTTTATAAATAGTGGTTATAAATTCAATTATAATCCATCAATTCCATAAACAAAAAAGCGGTCTATTGACCGCTTTTTTTTATGATAAATTCGTCTATAATATTACAAGCATCTGCAATTAGTTGTTCGCATGGTCTTTCTTCGTAATATTGAGAAGTTCGTTTTGAGGGGATTGGATTGTCATCGGCATCAACTCCCAGAAGCTCTCTGCATATGATTGTTCCATTTTTCTTTTTAAATTCGTTTGCTAAATTTTGAATTCTTGTGTAGTGTTCGGCTTTAATTTCATCATTATTATTTTCAGTGTAACCATTTTCTAGTCCTGCAATCATAAACATTGTGCTAACTGCTCCACAGACTTCTCTCATTCTGCCCATACCACCGCCAAATGAAGATGAAAGTTTTAGTGCGGTTTCTTTATCAAATCCATATTTTTCAGCGTAAGTTAAAAACACTGATTGAGCACAATTATAACCACTTGTAAAATATTCTCTTGCGATTTGTTCGTTAGTTCTCATATTTGCCTCTTATACAAATAATTCATATAAAATTACAGAAACAGATGTCGCTAAATTCAGGGATTCAACAGTTTTAGCCATTTCTATTTTTACAGATGTTGTTGAAAATTTTATCAGATCTTCGGACAATCCATTTGCTTCAGAACCAAACATTACAAGACAAGGTTGTTTTGTCACAAATGTTTTTAACAAGTTATTGGTTCTTGGTAGTGTTGCAATTCGTTCAAAATCTTTAAAATTATCTTCTAATTCTTCGATTTTTGTCAAGTGAAGGATTGGTAATTTCCAAAGGTTTCCAACAGATGCTCGAACACATTTTGGATTATAAATATCAACACTTTCTCCATACAAAATAATTGCGTCTGCTCCAAATGCGACAGATGAGCGGATAATTGTACCAAGATTTCCTAAGTCTTTAATATCTTCTAGAAGAACTACTTTTTTTGTGTTCTTTAGTAGATTTTTATCATAAACTTTTTGGTAACCAATAGCAATTGCTTCTGGTGCAGATTCTGTTGTCGTAAGTTTTTTTAATACTGGTTCTGTTGTTTCAATGATTAAATCTTTTGCAAAGTCATATTCTTTTAAGTGATTTTTTTCAACAAATATTTTGTCTAGTTTAATTCCACAATCAAAGGCTTCTTTAATTGCTTTGTAACCTTCCAATAAAAATTTACTGCTTTGAGTACGATATTTTTTTTGTTGAAGTTTGGCACTTTCTTTTACAAGATCATTATTTACGCTTGTGATTTCCATTATCTAACCTCGAATTCTTGAAGCCATTGTTTTTCTTGTTCATCTAGCATATCAAAATTGATAAGTTTTTGTTCGTAATTCATATGAACAAAAGAATGAATTTGATTATCTTTATAGTAACACGAATTTTCTAAACGAACCCCGAAATAGCCCTCTTTGTACAACCCAGGTTCAATTGAAAAACACATTCCGTCTTTGAATGGTGTTTTTGCAATCTCAGATGGACTCAAGTTTGGTGGGTACTCGTGAACGTTAATTCCAATTCCGTGTCCTAAGCCGTGATTAAATACAAAACCATCTAAATCTTGAGTCGAGAAAAATTCTCTTACTAATTTGTCGATTTCAAATCCATTTAATGGATTAAATGTCTTGTAAGCTCTTAGAAATGCTTTTAATACAAGAGTATAAATCTTTTTGTGAAGTTCTGAGGGTTGTCCTTTTACAAGAACTCTTGTTATGTCTGTTGCAAGCCCCCCTTCAAAATATCCGCCACAGTCAATTAAAACAAGACTTCCATCAGTGATAATTTCATCTTTTGATGATTTTGAATAATGTGCAAGGGCAGAATTTTTATCTTTTGCAACGATAGAACTAAAACTTAAGCCTAGTGCTCCTTGGTTTCTAAATTCTTTTGCAAGTTGTACTGTGATATCAAATTCAGAAATATTATTATTGTTTTCAATAAATTCTCTGATAGCACGTACGGCGTTATCTGTTCTGTTAAAAGCATCTTTTAAATGTTCTAATTCTGTATTATTTTTTTGAGCTTTCATAATTTGAATAGAATTTTCTCTTAATTCAACGGCTTTTCCACCTAAAATTTTGTAATCAAAAGCGTTAATTGTATTTTTATCAACATAAACTTCTTTATCTAGTGTTGTTAAAAATTGTTCTAAATCTTGTAGTTTATCTTGAGTAAATAAAACCGCATTGTCTTTAAAAATTATAGCTTTAGCTTTTATTTTTGCAGAGTAAATTTGTGAAAAATTGCGCATATTAAATAGGTATGAAACCTCGTCTAAATCAGTAATATATAAGGCTTCGTTAGGTGATAAATTTTGCGAAATTTTTGTTATTTTTTCTTCACTAGATTTGCCAGTTAATTCTTGAGGTAATGCGATATTTTCTGAAATTTTAGTGTTTAAATTATTATCTAACGGGTCAAAATCTAGAAGTTTGATCTGTCTTTTTTCTTTTAAACTTTCGTATTTTTTTTGAGAGTTTTTCTTTGAAAAGATTCCTAAAGTTTCGTGTTCTGGAATTCTTGAAATTAACTCATCAAGGTATTTTTGACCTTGTTGTAGTTTTATTACAGTAATAATTTCATGGTTAACTTCTTGGTCTGCTTGAATATGGTATCTGCCATCAACAAAAAGATAAATCTTATCTGGTGTCACAAGAGCTTCGCCTGTTGAACCTGAAAATTTTGTCAATTTATAGCGAGAGTTTTCTTCTAAAGTGTTGTATTCTACCAAAAACTCATTTGTTGCGTTTACCAATAGGTAATTCAACCCTTGGTTAACCATGAAATTTCTAATTACTGTAATGTTTTCCATATGATTTTTCGCTTAGTGTTTTCCAGTAAGTTGGATTAAGTGCCATCCGAATTGTGTTTGAACTGGTTGAGAAATTTCACCAACTTCAAGATCAAAAGCTGCATCTTCAAAAGGTTTAACCATCATACCTTTGCCAAAAAATCCTAAATCTCCACCATTTCTACCAGATGGGCACATAGAATTTTCAGCGGCTAAGTCTGCAAATGATGCACCATTTTTGATTTCATTGTATAAATCCATAGCTTCTTGTTCTGTTTTAACAAGGATGTGGCTTGCTCTTACTTCAGTTGTCATAATTTGAACTCCTATCTTTTCTACAGGAGCGATTATAAAATAAAAAGGTTTGTCTTGCAATACTACTACAACACAAACCGGAAGTTATAAAACATGAAAAATTTTCTGAAAGTGGTGTAAGTTCAAAGTGTTTTAAACCAAACCGCAAAAAGAAAAATCTTGTCGCAACCCCGAAAAAGTGCTTGGACATTCTGAACTTACATTAATATAATAATCTGTCATGATATATTCTTGCACCACCCCGTAGAATAAAATTTTAGGGATATTGGTTAGTAAATTTTACTAATTAAAAAGAATTACCTATATGGATAAGATTTTTATCTTGATTTTCAAAAATGTTTATTGTATTATCTTTTTGTACAAATTAAATATTTGTGCGGAAGTAGCTCAGTTGGTAGAGTATCTGCCTTCCAAGCAGACTGTCGCGAGTTCGAGTCTCGTCTTCCGCTCCATAAAAAAGCCTTAGAACAAAAGTTCAAGGCTTTTTTATTATGAAGAGAAAGACATACTCTCGCTCGGGGTTGTTGTTCGTGTTGCTCACAACAACCAGAGTTCAACCGAATAAATTCGGTATCCGTCGCAGTAAGACTCGTGTTGCTCGTCAACTGCGACTGGAGAGTCTCGTCTAAAATATTTACCCCCGCTCCATAAAAAAGCCTTAGATGTTATTCTAAGGCTTTTTTATTTCTATAAATATTATTATAAATATTATTTTAATTTATCTAGTAAGTTTTCAATCCAAGATGGTTTTACACCCATTGCTTGTTCAAATTCTTTTTCGTTCGGAAGTTTTGATGCCATTTGGAATGAATCAAATTCTTTTTCATCATCAAAAACGCTACTGAATGGGTTGAAATCTTTTTTCTTTTTTCCCCTCATCATATAACCAGTATTACCACCGCTACCGCCATCGTTGTTCATATTAGCGGCTGCTTTAATCATAGGTTGTGATCTTCCAATGTTTACATCGAAACTCATTGTCCCAATTCCTTATGGTTTTTCCCTTATATATATAAACGTATTTTTTTATAACTTTTTGTTACAAAGATAGTAAAAATGTTACATTTTTTAATAAAAATTTACCTAAAAAAGTGCGTAGTTATTACACTTTTGGGGATTATTACTTTTTGTTACGAAAAATAAATGTGTTGAAATTATATAAATAAATATACGTTAATATATATAAGAGAGAATTTAAGGACTAACTATGTCAATTGTAATCAACGCAGATTTAGAATATTTAAAGAGCAAGTTGAACATACCTGAATCCCGTATGGCAACTTATCAAGCTAAAACTGTGGATGAAATTCTAAAAGCTGAAGCTGCTGCTGGTAACCAAGAAGCAATTAAATTGGCTGCGGATATGTTTACTAATGTTAGTCAATTGATTGAACTTTTTCAATTAGCCGACCCGCAAAATAAACTTGTTATTATGCAACAAATGGATTCTTCTCAATTGGAAAAGTTAGTTCCAATGCTTGAGCAGGATGATTTATTACAAGGTTTGCATTATTTTACTCAAGATAATTTATTAGATTTATTAAAAGAAATTCCAAAAGAAGAACTATTAAAAACTGTGTTTGAATTATTCT
This sequence comes from bacterium, assembly GCA_017626055.1. GTDB lineage: Bacteria > Cyanobacteriota > Vampirovibrionia > Gastranaerophilales > Gastranaerophilaceae > Zag111. The sequence goes on from JAGAJM010000006.1 coordinate 322,538, forward strand.
CTCAAACTCAGATTATCGAATATTTGCCAGAAAAAGAATTAGATGGGCTTTTGACAAATATTGATTTAGATAAAGGTTTGTTATTGCAAAATTTGAAATTTATTCCAGATATGTATTTGCAACAAATTTTGGAAAGTGTTACAGGTGAAGAAGCTCAAGGTTCTTCTTCTCAGTTGATATTACAAATTAGCCAGCTTGGAGATCAAGATTATAAAAACGCTTTGATGAATTTCCAACCAGCACAAAAGAAAGATTTAACTTATGCTCTTGTTAATCAGGAAAACAAACTTTTTGAAAAGTTTAGCACTGATTCTTATACATATATGATTAACAGAGAACGTGATAAAAATGAATTGATTAAGGCAATGCATGTTATTAAGCCTGAGCATTTACATAATATGATAAATGAATTACCGCAAGATTTGTTGTCTGTTGTTACAACTCAAATTGATACTGAAAAATTTGCAGATGCTTTGATTAACCAATTCCCAGAATTGTTAGCACAATTTGTTGCTGGGGGGTAAGATTGCGCGTATTAAATACGTGACGATAAATTTCTAGCAAATGCGATTATCTTCTAATAAAGAAATCGCAAGTTTTAGAGCTTGGTTTGCAAACTCTTCTTTCATTTGAATTCGTGGTAAATCTGGTGAAAGTCGGATTTCTTTTACTGTTGTAATTCCATTGTATTTTGCGGAAATATAAACAAGTCCGACAGGTTTTTCTTTTGTTCCTCCTGTTGGCCCTGCAATTCCTGTGGTGCATAGAGCAATATCACAATTTGTTTTTGCTTGAAGCCCGTCAGCCATGCTTTGAGCACACTGTTCGCTTACTGCCCCATATGAATTTAGGATATCCCAGCTTACACCAAGAATTTCGTTTTTGGCATCGTTAGCGTAAGTTACAAAATTAAGTTTAATATAATCAGAACTTCCTGAAATATCTGTTAATTTTGAGCTCAAAAGCCCGCCAGTACAAGATTCTGCGGTTGCTATTGTTAAGTGTTTTTCTATTAAAAGTCTTCCTAAGATTTCTTCTGGTTTCATTTTTAATCCTGATTTGGTGAAATACAAGCTGTGATTGCATCGATTAAGCGTTTAACTGGTACGATTTTGATTTTTTCGTTTTCAATGTTGCGGTTAGCGTATGGAATAATTGCTTTTTTAAATCCTGATGTAACGGCCTCATTTAAACGCTTTTCGATGTTGCTTACTGGGTGAATTTCACCTGACAAACCAATTTCTCCGATGATTACAGTTTGAGGATCAACAACGACATCCCTTGCGCAAGTTGCAATAGCTAATGCGATACCTAAATCTGCGCTTGGTTCATCGATTTCGATTCCGCCCATTACATTAATATATACATCTTGTTTTGATAAATTTAATCCCACACGTTTTTCCAAAACGGCTAATATTTGCAATAACCTACTGTTATCCACCCCATTTGTAACACGTCTTGGTGTTGGGTATGGTGTTGTTCCAACAAGTGCTTGAATTTCTACTAAAAGAGGTCGAGTGCCTTCGTTTGTTACAATAATTGCACTGCCTGGGATTGCATCTTGAGAACGTTCATTCAGGAATAATTCATTTGGATTTTTTACTTCTACAAGTCCTTTCGCTTGCATTTCAAAAATGCCAACTTCAGAGGTGTTTCCAAATCGGTTTTTCATTGAACGAAGCATACGATAAGATTTGTACTTGTCCCCTTCAAATGAAATAACAGTATCAACCATATGTTCTAAAATTTTAGGTCCAGCGATATTTCCATCTTTTGTAACGTGTCCGATTACAATAACTGTAATATTTTGTGTTTTTGCAATTTGCATTAAAATATTACAACATTCTCTAATTTGAGAAACACTACCAGCAGAGCTTGAAATTGTTTGAGAATATATTGCTTGGATACTATCAATTACGATTGTATCTGGTTGAAGTTCTGTAATTTGTTGACGAATACTTTCTAAATTTGTTTGAGGGTAAATATAGAGTTTATCTGAGTTTATTCCCAAACGATTTGCTCTAAGTTTTAATTGGCTTGCGGATTCTTCTGCCGAAACATAAAGAATTTTTTGTCCATTGTTACAAAGTTCTCCACTTGTTTGTAAAAGAATTGTAGATTTACCAATTCCAGGATCTCCTGCGATTAAAACCAAAGAACCTTGAACAAGTCCACCACCAAGAATTCTATCAAATTCAGATATGTTTGTGCTAACTCTAACTTCTTCGCCAATATGGATATCATTGATGAGTGATGGTTTTGTATCGTTTGCGATACCTTGTGGTGAAACGTTTTGAGGTTTTAAACTGCTTTGAACTTCTTCTACAAAACTTGTCCAAGCTCCACATTCTGGGCATTTCCCTAAGTACCCTGCTGATTCATAACCACATTGTTGACATATCCATTTTGATTTAACTTTAGCCATACAACTATTATAAAAAAAGGTTGAACTTTTGTCCAACCTTTTTTAGAATTTTATTTACCAGTTTTGTTTATCGCATCAACATCGCTTATTTTCATTGCGTAATATGGTGTGCGTTTCCCTTTTTCAGCTAGGAACAAAACAAAATTGTTTGTAAACATAAAATTTCTTCCTCTAGATGGTGGTAGAAGTGCGCATCTTGCAATGATTGCGGCTTCACTTTTTAGTTTTACGCCTTCGTTATCCATTTTAAAATCAATTGTTTCAATAGTTTCGCCGATGATATAATCAGAACCTTTTATTGGGTGTCCTTCAAGTTCAGGGAAACTTGTTTTTTGATATAAGTTGATGCTTGGAACTTTTAATCTATCGTCTTTTGTGAATTTTCTATTTTTAAAATAGAATTGAGATTTTCTTCTCATATCAGAATAATATTTGTCAAAAGTTTTGTCGTCATCTGTTCTGTAAAGCATTACAACATCATTATCTTTTGTGAATAATTTAACTGCAAAATCTTCTGTTGAGTTGTAGAACATAACTTCAATATTTTTATATAATTTTTTGTCACTATCCTCGTTTATACCAAAGTAATCCACTGCAACTTTTGAATTTTTACCAAAATTTTGTGGTGTTAATTTATCAAAAGCCTCTAAAAATTTGAAGTCTTTTTTAAGCATTGCGTAAACGATTACATTGGTTGAATTTTTTGCCCAATCAAAAAGATGTAAAATATCACTTTTTTCATTGAATTTTTTTAAAAGTGCTTTTTCAATTTCAACTCTTGTTTCAGGTGTCATCAAACCGTATTTTGTATAGTATGCCTTATTACTAATATCAGATTTTTTGAAAGATTTTTTATTTAAATCTTCAGCCATTTTTGATTTATAGTCGATAAATTCAATTGGTCCTTTGATAATATTGCTCATAAATTCATTCCATACGATTTGGAATGTGCCTACCCAAATTCTATTTGGAGCAGTGCTTTCTGATTTCATTGTAGGAACTACTTCAATTTTTGTTTCGTTTGCATAGCTTGATAAACCAGAAAAAGTAGCAAATAAAATTGCTAATGTAATAAATAACTTTTTCATTTATTTCTCCTTGTTAAATCCTACGTTAAGGTTTCTCCAAAAGCTTTTAAAAAAGCCTTGGGTATTATCTTTGTGAAGAATTGGTGCCGTATCATAATATTTTTTGTAATTTGCAATGATATTGCTTGGTAAATCTTCACCTCTATCTAAAATATATGATAAAAATTCTATATAGTCATCTTGTTCTTCTTTATAAAGGGGATCTCTTCGTCTTAAATCTTCATCAGCTTCATAATGAATAAGTGCATGATAAGCCGCAACAAGACTTTCGTCTGTTGTATCTTTTGGATATAAAAGCATAGCCTCTCTTACGCTACAATTTCCAAGACGAACACTTCGCAATAAATTTGCGACAGTTTTTCTATCTGTAATAAATTCAGACATACTATTTTACTAAAATTTCAGACATTTCTCTTTCTACAAAACGCATCATTTCTGCGTGGTTTCCGCCAAAGAAATTATGAGTAAACTCATTAAGCATGTCTAATGCCATTTCACGTTTGTCCATAGTTGCTTTGTAGAAGAATTTTTTACCAACTTTATATCTTACAAGGATGCTTTTTGTAACAAGTCTGTCCATTACAGTTTTGATAGTTGTATATGCACGTTCTGTGCCGTTTTTGGATAATTCGTCAACTACATCTTGAATAGAAATATCAATATCTTCATTTGTTGAAGTTAAGTTCCAAAATGTGTTTAAAATTTCAATTTCGAGTGATCCGCAAACCATATATTCCTCCTGTTAAGTTTTATATTACTATAATTGTAATATAAAATAAATTTTTGACAAGTATATTTATAAGAAATCTTTACAAATAGGGGGTTTTCTAAAAATCCATATCCATAAAATCTTCTTCTTTTTTGAAGTTAGATTTTTTTGTTCTTACTTTTTCATTTTTCTTACGAGTTTTTTCTGATAAGCCTCTGTAAGCATTATCAACTGAAACCTTTGTAATAACTTGGTTATTTCTTCTGTCATAGAAAGTTAACCAGAATTTTCTGTTAATATTATCAACTGCAAAAGAAACTTCTCCAACGAGTTTGTCCCCTGGTTTTATTTGACGGAACATCAATTTTGTATCTCCAAATATTGATGGGCTAAATTTTGCGTTGTAGTCGTTGATAAGTGCCATTTCAAAACCAGATAGAGTTTTGTCTGACATATTAGAAATTAGTAATGATAAAGTTATTGTATTAACTTCTCCAAAGGGGTCTTTTTCGTGTTTTACATCATTGATGTTAATAGTAAGACCTTCGTATAAAATTTCTTCTTGTTTAAGTGCTTCTTCTTTATAAACAGGTAGATCAACGCTTGTATTGATTTTGACTTTAATTTCATCTCCAGGGGCAATCATAACGTGGTCCCCTTTTCTGATAAGTGCAACACCTAGACCTGCTACACCCCCAACTGCAGCTCCTGCGGCAACTGTGTATCCTTGTGATGCGATAGCTCCGCCTAAGCCAAACCAATTCAAAGCCATTAAGCCCCCAACAGCTCCACCTGCAACAGTATATCCAACATCTTTAACAACTGTTTTTGCACCTTGTGTAATTGGGTGTAATTTAGTTGTCATTTTCCCTTCAATTGGGATTTCTCTCCCATCTGGAGTTACAAGGTAATCAAAAACTAAATCCATTGTTGCTTCTTTTCCAAATTTTCCGGGTCCAGATGTGTTTGATAATCTGCCGTGAGCATGAGTTCCTTTAGGAATAATAATCCCTTTATCCCCATAAACATCATCAGTAACTTCAGCAAAAAACTCATCGCCTTCCATTGAAATAGAGGAATCCAAAACCTGAGAAACTGTCATGTTGATAATATCTTTTCTTTGTAAAGTTTCTATTTTACCTGTAAAAATCTCATCAGGGGTTGTTTGGATTTCTGTCGTTTCAACAACTGAACCTTTAAGTGGTTCAGCAGAGCAAACTACTGCTAAATTTGATAGCAGTAATGTTGTTATTATTGTAAAGCTCAATGTTTTCTTCATACTATTACTATTAACTCCCCGAGATGACTTTTTGTTCAAATTAATTTTCTTGATTTTCGACTTCTTGAGCCATTTCTTCTATTATACTATTAATTTGAGCTGGTTCAAAACTTGAACAAGAATTCCAAATCAATGTTGGACGAGGTTCGTTTAGCAATGGGCTTGGAAATTCGTTGTGACATTGACCTTTTAACATGTTTGTTGAGCCATCAATACAAGAGGTAAAGTTCTTACAACAACTACAAATTTTTAGTATCAAGCCATAGTCTTCCATTTTAGATTTTAATTGTTGCAATGCATCTATCATTCTCAAGTGAGTTGATGTTGTGTATTTTTTATTTTTATAGATAAATCTAATCTTAGAAAGTCCGCTTTCTGTTGATATGAATTCTAGTTTACAACCTCTATCACCATGTTTTGTTTGAACTAGAACATCGATAGATAATTTATCAGTTTCTTTATCTGAGCCTGCACCGATTTTCTGTAACAAGTATCTTACAGGTGGGAAGTTTTTAATTATGTGGCACATTGAATAAATTGGATAAGTCATAAGAAGTAGCGTTTCTTGAATATCCAATTTTGAGTTAACTAAACTGATTCCAAATACAGCAAGTAGTAAAATTGCAGAGAAGATTACCACATTACAAGGTACTAAAAATTGATAACTATAAGAATATGTAATCAAAAGTGTATAAATAGCAGCTAAAGCCCAGAAATTAGGGTTTAGTAATGAACAAAAATGTTCTAAAAATGCAAAGTTTATTGTTTTTAAGTTTTTGAAATTAGTTTTAAATAGATTAAATCTTTTTGTTAAACGAGGTTTTTTGAATAAACAATCTTGTCCAAGTATGTAAGATTGAATGTTTGGGTTATATACGCATTTGTGCCCAGTTTGAGATAACAACAAGCTGAACTCAAGTTCACTATTAATATCTTTGAAGTTTATACCATTAATTTCATCTAAAACATCACGTTTAATAATAAATAGACCAGAGTCAATTTGAGTAGCTAAACCTAACAATGAACGTGCTTGTTTGAAGAAATTAGCATGATATTTTTTGTGAACAGCTTTAATCTTATCAACGATATCAAGGCTTTCTCTATTGATTTCAAGTTCACCAGTAACGGCATCAGCATTTGTAAGTGCAGTATTTGCTAATGTTAAAAAGTCTGATTCGATTTTTCTTATACCATCAATGAAAATGTAAGCATCTATTGTTGGGTCTTTTTTTAATTCGTCTAGTAACATTGAAACTGCTTTGTTTTTGCCTAATGTTCCAACATCTTGAATATTCATTACGTGAACAAAATTGTCGTGTTCAAATAGCTTTTCTGAACCATCATTACAATCATCTAGAATTGCGTAAACTCTAAAGTTTGCAAGTGGATAATCTTGCATTTTGATTTGTTCAACAAGTTCTTCTAGGCAGTCTTTATGGTTATGGTTATAGATAATTACTGCAAAATTTTTCTTTCCACCATCGTATTTTGAATATTTTTTCTCAATATAAAATGGTCTATCGTTTAAATTTCTGATAGATAGTATGAAGAAATAAATTGTGTAAATAATTACATATAAATAAAGTATCGATAATATAAATTCCATAACCCTGTCCTCGTTTTATACTAATTTTAGTAAAAACCTAAATAAATAGCAAACAATTATAAATCAATGTAAATTGCACCTTGTCTGAAAATTCTCAATTCTTCGTTCATAACGCCAACAACTGTTGATTCTAAACCTTTTGCGGTATATCCATAATCTTCTATGATTAAATCAGCAAGTCCTGTCATATTTTCCAATGCTTGTTCGTAAGTTTTTGCAGAAGGTTGATTTGAAAGATTGGCACTTGTTGTCGCAAGTACGTGTTCTGGAATTATTTCGCAAATTTGTTTAAAAACTTTGTTATCTGGAATTCTAATACCAACTGTCGGCATTGAAGATGTTATATAATCTGGAGTTTTATCGCTTTTGTCTGTTACGATAGTAAGGGCTCCAGGGAAGTATTTTTTGATAAGTTTTTGCCCAATTTTTGGAATTGGTTTAACGTAATCTAGTAAGTTATATATCTCATTTGACATTAGAATAAGAGGTTTTTTTGCTTCACGTTTTTTGATTTCGTAGATTTTTTTAACAGCTTGTTCGTTCGTTGGTAAACATCCTAAACCCCAAACTGTGTCTGTAACATAGGCTATTACACCACCATTTTCTAAAACTTTTATAATTTCATCTTTATTTTTTATCATACTTACCTCATAAACCATTCTATCACAGAAATTAAACCTGTTGACATTTTTTGAAACATCATTATTATTAGGATAGGTAGAAAGTAAAAAAAGGATTTATATTATGGCTTCAGGTTCATCAATTATCGCAAATATTTCAAATAACTTGTCTAATACATATTCATATTTAGCATCACTTTATCCAGAGGATGGTGTTACTTTAAAAAATATTACTGCGGCCAGAAATGATGGTACAAATTATTTGACTCTAAATCAGCCATTTGCGTCTTATTTACAAAATAACTTTGGACAAATTGATAAAGATGGTGATGGTGTTATTGGTGCAGATGAGATGAATAATCTGACAAATACTATTTCTACATCGGGTGCATCTCGAGCTGAATTAACTCAGCTTGCAATGTCTGGTGCTTACTCAGGTGAATCTATCAATAAAATTCTAGATCATTTTGACGAAATTGATACAAATCACGATGGCAGGGTTACAAGTGCTGAAATCTCAGCTTTCACATATTCTGCAAATAAACAAGAAATGATGGATGAGCAAAATCATAAATTTGCGACAGGTACATCATTGTTCTATGCTGATGACTCAGCTTCAGAATTGTCGTCTTATAGTATATTAAGCTACAAGTATAAGAACTTTAATGGTTCAAAATAATTACTTTCCGATGCAGAAGTGATCGAAAATATTATTTAAAATATCATCGGTGATTACTTCACCTGTGATTTCGTCTAATGAAAGAAGAGCAGATTTAAGATCAATATAAATCATATCTTGTAATTCTTCCATTTCTGCAGCTTGAAGTGCTCTTTCTAATGATTCTTTACAACGCAACAGGCATGATTGTTGACGTTTGTTTGTTATAAATTCTGTTTCTTCAAGTGAGAATTGGCAAACAATAGACTTCATTTTTTCTTTTAAATCATCTAAACCATCTTTTGTATAAACCGAAAGTTTCGCCGTGTTCGGTATTTCTTCTTTAAAATCTGTACTCAATAAATCTATTTTATTTGCAACAACAATATGAGTTTTGTCTTTGATTATGTTGTAAATTTCGTTGTCTGCATCTGTAATACCAATATTTGCATCGTACAAGAACAAGTTCAAATCAGCCTCTTGAGCAGATTGTTTTGAATATTCAATACCAATTTCTTCAACTTTATCGATATTTTCGTCATCTCTAATTCCTGCAGTATCGATAAGAGTAACTGCAACACCAAGGTCAAGATTTTCTTTGATGATATCTCTTGTAGTGCCTGCAATATCAGTGACAATTGCTCTATCAAGATTTAAAAGTGCATTGAATAATGAAGATTTTCCTACGTTAGGACGTCCCACAATTGCAACTTTTACTCCTTGTCTTAATATGTCTGAAGATTTTGCACAAGCTAATATTTTATTGATTTGTTCAAGTGATTTTGTAAATCTTTCAATGAGATATGAATATTCAGGTTCTGCAACATCTTCTGGAAAATCAATTCCAGCAACAATTCTTGAGGTTGTTTCAAAGATTTCACCTTTAATTTCATTAATTTTAGTAGCTAGAACACCAGATAGATTTTTAGCTGATTGAATTGCAAAGTTGGATGTTTTTGCGTGGATTAAATCATCAACGGCTTCAGCTTGTGATAGATCAAGTTTTTTATTTAGAAATGCACGTTTAGTAAATTCACCACGTTCAGCCATTCTTGCACCATTTCTTAAAACTACATCAAGAATATTTCTAACTACATTTACGCCACCATGGCATTGAATTTCAACAACATCTTCCCCAGTGTAACTATTTGGATTTTTGAATGGCAGAATTACTACTTCATCGATTTTTGTTTCGCCATCTAAAATCCACCCGTGACAAATTTTTCCCGCTGGTAAATCTTTTCGATTTGAGATTTTTAAAGCAATTTCAAAACTTTTGTCGCCAGATATACGAATAACTCCAACCCCACCTGTTCCAAGTGGTGTAGAGATAGCTGCTATTGTTTCAAATTCTTGATTTATGTTCATAAGAAAATTATACTATAAAAATAAAGAAAAGCTATGTACTGAGGTGCATAGCTGTTGATTAGGGATATGTGTATCTTAGTCTCTAAGGAGTATATTGTTATCTTATCATTTATCATTTTTTTGTAATCATACAAATTGATGAGATTTTTATTTTATTAAAATTTGAATATTGTTTTCTAAAAGGTAAGTATTACGTTTGTTGCTAAAAATTGAATTTTTGCTATAATGTGATTATAGACAAATGCAAGGGGGAGAAATGAAAAAGATTACATTATTCGCTTTAATAGCAACAGTTGCGTTAAGTCTTACTTGCTTGTGCGCTTTTGCTGCTGAAAATTATTCTAATTTTTCTTCTAAATTTAAAAAGAATTTCAGAGATTGTGATAAATACGAAGAAACTATAAATTCAGAATATCAAGGAGAATCTTTTACTACGAATAGAAAAATTAAAGGTTGGAGAAATTCTTTTTGTATGTATGAAGAAACTATTTCATCAAAGAATGGTACGTATAGGTTAAACTGTGGTTTTTCAAATGTCCAAGTTGATGAATTGTATGAAGCTATGAAATCACGTTCAAAAGAAATTACAAAATATGAATTAGATACTTTTGTTGAGCATAAAGATCCAAAAACTGGTAAATCAAAATTCGTAAAAGCAGGAACAACAACAATTAAGGGTGATAAAGCTCACATAGTTTGGGCAAAATATCAAAACAATCCTTACTTTTGTAAGCCACAAAAGATTAAATAAAAATTTTCACATTTAAAAAAGCTGTAAGTTTAACTTACAGCTTTTTTATTTATATGATTTTGCAGAAACTAAGCTTTTTTAGTTTGATCTACTTGTTCTTGTTGAGCGTTTTTCTCATGGATCTTACGACCGATGTAGTTTGCTGGTTTCATTACAAGAACTGGAACGATGTATCTGTAAACCATACCGAATACGAATAATGATTTCAATACGCCGATACCATCAATTTGAGTTGTTAATTTTTTGTTTTTCAAGATATCTAGGTTGAATTCTCTGATATTTGTGTATGCTTTTTCACCTAAATCTTTAATAAGTTTGGCACCTTCTTCTGATTCTGGTTTGATGTGTTTGTACCATTCAGACATCATTTGTTTTAAGTCTTTTGGATTCCACTCGCCGAACAAATCAGTTCTTCTAGCTTCTGGGTTATCTAATAGGTAGTTAGCAGCAAATCTAGTTGTAGCTTTGTCGCATAAATTACCAAGTTTAGAGTCTAGAAGATATGCACCAGCTGTTGATAATACCCAAGTTAAACCATCGTTGATAGCTAAAGTTTTTCTTTTTTCAGGGTCAAGTTTGTCGTTTTGAAGTGTTCTCATCACGTACATACCAGAAATAAGAGTTGAACCTAAAGCTGACATATGAGTTGTCATGTTATTCCATTTAGGGCTTTTTGTATGATCAACGATAAATTTTGCTGCTTTACTGTTATAGAATCTTGCATAATAGTTTTTAGCAATCCATTCTGTTAGTTTGTCGTACCAACCTTGAGCTTTTGGAGCAGCAGAGTTTGCTACTTCTTTCGCTACTGTTGCAAAACCAGTGAATTGTGGTTGGTATGCTGAAGTAGATGGAGCAATTTGTTTGAAATTAGATGTATATGCTCTGTTTTGAGCGATATTGTAATTTTGAGGTTTAATAACTTGCATTATTTAACACCTCCTTTTACTTCATCAAATGCAGTGCTGCTAAGTTGAGCTTTTGCATAATCCATTTTTTGATTAGTTACTTCAGTAACTTGAGGCGCATCTTTTTTCTTTCCTTTTTCCATATGGAACACATATTTCAAAATTGGAGGAATCAATGCGATTGTCAACATTGCTTTTGGAATACCTAAAACTAGAGTATCAGGAATGAACTGAGCAATCTTACTTAATTTTTTATAAGGTTTAGATTTTTCAAGTTTACGAGGTCCAATTTTTTCTACATCTAGAACTTCTTCAAGTCCTTTTAGGTATTTTTCTGGGTTTTCTTTAATCTTTTTGAATGCTGCACCGAATGGAGCCATAACGATTGAAGAAACTACGAAACCGATAACTGCTGAAGCAATTGCGTGAGATGCTGCATAGATACTGTCTTCTCTATCTTTATCTGTTGCCATTGCTAGGTTTGTTGCTGGTCTTAAACCGCCAGCTACAAAAAGAGCAACTAGAGCTTGTCCGATTACTGACTGTTCTTCAAACATTGCGTTAAGCCATTTGAACTTGTCAGAGCGGAAGATTTTGTCTCCAAGTGTGTTACCTAAATTTTTATAAGAGTTAGCGGCAGCTCGGTTCATATTTATACCCGTAAAGCTGCCGCTATAATATCCTCTATTCACACTTTTGTTTTCACACAAATCCGCACTCTCTTTGTTATACTCAAGCACATTCGTATTCTGCCTATGCTTAAGTTTGGCTGATGAGCCTGTGGGATAATTTTTAATTGAGTCTATATTCATTTCGCACCACTTAAATTAATAACTGCTACACATTTATTCTAAATCAAACAATATTTTTTTTTGTCATATAATTACGAAAATGTTACAATTAAATGTAAAACATACATTTAATGGGATTGTTCTTAATATTGTTGAAATTAACAGAACTTTATATTAGTATATGTGCAAGGAGAGATGGTTGACTTTGAGTAGTGGTACAGATATCAATTTGAAGCAAATAGCACAGGATTGCGGATTGTTTAGCAATGCTGAAACTGCCGTTGTGACTGAAAATATTGATAAGCTAAAAGAGTCATATGATAATAAATCTCTTATTAATATATATAATTACATGCTCTGTCATGCCTCAGAACCAGATGTAATTATGCACTTAATTCGTTGCGTTGACATGTTCAGAGATAAATCAAGCCTTGAATATTTGGTAGATATTTTACTTTTGAAAAACGCATCTTCAGCAGAACCTGAAATTAAAGAACAATATGTTAATGTTCGAGTGATGTGTGCTAAAGCTATTGCAAATCAGAAAAATACCGATGTTGTGTCATCATTGTTATATTGTTTGAATAATAAAGATGAAAACTATCGAGTAAGACTGGCATGTGCAGATGCTTTGGGTAGAATTGGTGATAGATTTGCAGTTGCGCCATTGATTGATGTAGTTACTGATGAGGATGAAAAGTCTGTTTATCTTAGAGAATCAGCAGTTTCAGCGTTAGGTTTGTTGGGGGATGCAAGAGCAATTGATCCGTTGGTAAGTATTTTAGAAACTAAAAAAGGTATCATTGATAAATTCTCGTTCTTGAAAGAACGAGCAATTGAAGCTCTTTCTAAGATGGGATTTAATGATAATGAAAGAGTCTTTAAGGCTTTAAAAAACTCATTGATGGATGAATCTTCTCAAGTTAGAATTAATGCGATTGAAGCCTTAATGGATAGTGATCATCCAAAAGCGTATGAAACAATCAAAGAATGTTTGGAAAATGATTCAAATGTTGAAGTTAGAAAAAATGCAATGATAGCTTTGTATAATATTTCAGATAGAAGTATTTTGGATGAAGTTATAAATTCTCCAAACTATCCAGATTTATTAAAAATGGAAGCTGTTTCAATTATTGAAGAATATGAAAATGGCGATGATGAGGATTATGAAGATGACTAAATCAATAGTCCTTTTGTCAGGTGGTTTGGATTCTTTAGTTAGTTTAGGGTTGAAAAGAAATGAATTAAATGTTTCTTTGGCTTTAACTTTTGATTACGGGCAAAAATCTGCCCAACAGGAGATTGACGCTTCAAAAAAAATCTGTGAATATTATGGAATTGAGCATGTAGTTATAAAACTAGATTGGCTTAAAAATATTACTCAAACATCATTGGTTTCAGATGATAAAATTCCAACGGGGGATGCTCTAAATGATGGTAATCAATCTATGAAATCTGTGTGGGTGCCAAATAGAAATGGTTTATTTTTAAATATTGCAGGTAGTTTTGCGGATTCTTACGGATATGATTATATTTTAATAGGGGCAAATAAAGAAGAAGCTCAAACTTTTTCAGATAATACTCAGGAATTTATTGATGCTATAAATAAAGAGTTTGAATATTCTACTCAAAATGCTCCAAAGGTTGTTGCACCCTTGATAAATTATATTAAAAATGATATAGTCATGTTAGCTTTGGATAGTGGTATTCCGTTAGAATTAACAAGAAGTTGCTATCAAGGTGGAGCAAAACATTGTGGGATATGTGAGTCATGTGTAAGGCTAAAAAATTCACTTTTGGCTAATAATGACCAAAAATATATAAAGGTTTTATTTGAATAATATGAAGACATTATTTATTGATGAAGAAATTAAGTATATAGGTTCACAGTTAGCACCTCATTGGATTTATAAAAATTTTAAAATCCAAGGTGATGCGATTGTTGCGTTTTGTGGTGAGTGTGAAGTGAAACTTACCGAAATGGTTGATATTGAAGATGTTATTAATAATGAACCTATTTATAGTAAATACATGCTTAGTTTTATATCTGAACAGTTTAATATAGAACTTGTTGAAGGTGTTTTTAGACAACGTCTTTTGATGTGTTGTATTAAAGAAGCACTTGAAAAGAGAGGCTTTAGAGTATCAAGAAATGGTGATGATTTGTTTGTTGATAACAGAAAATTGTCTGTTTCTATTGCTACAAAATCAATTACCTCTGTTTTGATTCATACAGGTGTAAATATTTTATCTGAAGGTGCGCCAATTCCTGTGTCAGCTTTGAGAAGTGATTTGGGTATTGATGATGTTAAGGAATTTGCACTAGAGGTTATGAAAAGGTATAGTGAAGAAATTGATGATATAGTTCTTGCAAGTACAAAAGTTCGAGGTGTTTAATGCTTAAAAATGCTGATAAAACTGAACAAACTTCTCATTTTACTTATGAGGAATATAAGAAAAAATCTAATAGGGGTGCAAATAAAGATGTATTAGTTTTTGTGTCTGTTTTTGCCGTTGGTTTAATCGTACTTTTAGGCTTTGCAAAAGTTTTATCACCAAATGTTGATGTTGCAATTAGTGTTGATAATGAGATTGCCGCAATGGAAGAAGAAGCACGTACCGCTGCAATTGATGAGCGTTTACGACATCTAAAAATGGAAGATGAGGGTATTGAAATTGATGAAGATGCTGAGAAAATGTTCTCTCCAGAATTAGATGAAAAAGTTGTTCTTCCAAATCAACGAAAGAAAACAGTTGGCGAAGTTGAAGCTGAAAAAGCCTCTAAAAAGTTGACAACTGAAGATTTGGCAAAGGCAAATGATTCTGTAAATTCATTCAAACCTCTACCAAAAGAAGAAGCTGAAGAAGTTGTTAAAGAAATTAAAGTTCAACAGGCGGCTCAAAAACCTCAAACTCCACCAGCTCCAACACCTGCAAAACCAACAATTACCAGAGTTGTTGTTGGGTATTATGCAACAGAAAAACAAGCTGAGGTTGCTAAGTCAATTATTCAAGATGCAGGGGTTGGTGTAACTCCGATTGTTAAAAATATTGGCGGATATTATACTTTACAAGTTGGTTCTTACTCAACAAAAGAAGCTGCACAAGCTGCTGCAAACAATTTATTAAAAGCTAATTTCCCAGCAAGAATTGTCGAATAATTAACGTTTACCTTGTAAGGCTGCTAAAATTCCATTGCTTTCGTCTGCAAGTAGTTCTCGTATTGTTCTGTCGCTCATTGTGGAAAATTCAATTTCTGTTAATTCTGAATTAGGGTTTTCTTCTTTTATTCGTTTTGCAAATCCAATAAAGTCATTAAAATATTCTCTACGTTGTCCTGCGGTTAGCTTTGAATTTGCGATTGTTTGTAGTTCATCAAGAGTTTTCCCTTTTTCAACTTCTTTTGAAATTATTTGTTTGAATAATTTACATTCATTGTAATTAAAGTTTAAATAATGCGCATTTAGAAGACGTTCAGATAGCGTTTTTGCTCTTGCAACTAAATTGAATATTATCCTATGATTAGGAAATGCTGGGTTAGATATTTCAAATTTACCACCTTTACGAAGCTCAAGGATGGTATTTTCTTCTAACCATTCTTCAAAATTTTTGCTAAAAGTATCTTCAAATTCTACAAGTTTTTGTTTGCTCCCACCAAAATCAGTTTTTAATAATGTAGATTTTAGGTTAGGACCAAATTTTGCACCAAAATTTACATTGTAGTTATTTGAAATTTCCATTGTTAATCCTTTTCTTTTGGTATTAAATCTGTAAATATATTTTTTTGCTAAAGGTAAATATTACGTTAAATTGTATTGTCTTATTTGTTGATATTTTAGTATGTTTTGCATATAATTTTTGTATGGAAAATATTAAGAGAATTAAATTAAGGGATTTTGAAATCGGTGGGGATAAATTAACTATTCTTGCTGGTCCTTGTGCTATTGAAAGCCAAGAAATTTTAAATGAAACCGCTCAAGGTTTAAAAGAAATTACAAAAGAATTGGATATTAATTTTGTATTCAAATCATCTTTTGATAAGGCAAATCGTTCATCAATCACATCTTTTCGTGGCCCAGGTATGGAAAAGGGGCTAGAGATGTTGCAATTGGTGAAAGAAAAATACGATTTACCAATTGTTACTGATATCCACACTCCAGATCAGGCAAAACCTGTTGCTGAAGTTGCTGATATTTTACAAATCCCAGCGTTTTTATGCAGGCAGACAGATTTGTTGGTAGCAGCAGCTGAAACTGGTAAAATTGTGAATATTAAAAAAGGTCAATTTTTAGCGCCTGAACAAATGGGCAGTCTTGTTAAAAAGGTTGAAGATTCTGGTAATACAAATATTATGTTAACTGATAGAGGCTCTTCTTTTGGTTATAACAATTTGGTATCTGATTTTAGGGGAATACCTATTATGCAACAGTTTGGCTATCCAGTTGTATTTGATGCAACACATAGTGTTCAATTACCTGGGGCAAATGGTATTTGTTCTGGTGGGGATAGAAGATTTGTTCCTGTTTTAGCAAAAGCAGCAATGGCAGTTGGTGCAAATGTTTTATTCTTTGAAGTTCACCCTGATCCAGATAAAGCTAAATGTGATGGACCTAATATGGTTGCATTGAAGGATGCTAAAGAATTGTTTGCTACCTGCAAAAAGATATTTGAAGTAGTGAGAGCTTAAGAGGTTTGCAATGATTACCATTAAGACATTTGTAGAAGGTCCTATTGACGCAAATAACTATCTTGTGATAGATGAAGACTCAAAAGAAGCAGTTTTAATCGATTGTTCATCTGCAAGAGATGAGTTTATTCAAGCAATCAAAGATAGTGGTGTTAATCTTAAATATATTCTTCTTACTCATGGGCACTTTGATCATTTGTTAGGTGTTGATGGGTTTAAAGAGGCTTTTGGCGTTGAAACTTGTATTTCTGAAGATGATATGGGACAGGTTCGTTTAGTTCCAGATATGCTTCAAATGTTTTTAGGTATGATGGGTGGTAGTATTCCAAGTATTAAAAACTTTGTTAAAGACGGAGATATTATAAAGATTGGAAATACTGAAATCAAAGCGATTGCGACACCAGGACACACTAAAGGTGGAATGTGCTATTTGATAGAAGATAAACTTTTTTCTGGAGATACAGTATTTTTAGGTAGTTGTGGTAGATGTGATTTGCCAGAAGGTGATTTTGATACGATAGTAAAAAGTATTAAAGAAAAAGTATTTACTTTGCCAGAAAATGTTGAGGTATATCCTGGACATGGTCCAAAAACAACAATAGCTCACGAAAAGAAATTTAATGAAATTATAAATTACTAGAGGGATAAAAAATGAAGGAACAATTAGAAAAAATATATGCTGATGCTTCAGCTGATATCGAAAAAGCAGTTTCGGTAAAAGACTTAGAAGATATTAAATTTAAATATTTGAGCAGAAAAGGTGAATTTAACGAGATTAAAAAAGGGTTAAAAGACCTTTCTCCAGATGACAAAAGAATTGTTGGTTCTTTAGCAAATGAAATTACTCAAAAATTAGAATCTTCAATTTCTGAAAAGTTCCAAATTTTTTATGAACAAGAGTTGAATAAAAAGTTAGAAAAAGAAAGATTAGATGTAACTTTACCTGGTCAATATGTTCCACGTGGACATGTTCACCCTTTAACTTCAACTACGAATGAAATTGTTTCTATTTTTCAAAGCCTAGGTTTTTCAGTTGCTCCGAATGAAAATTCACCTGAAGTTGAAACTGAATACTTTAACTTTGATATGTTGAATGTTCCAAAAGATCACCCAGCTCGTGATGTTCAAGATACATTCTTTACAAATATTGCGGAAAATGTTGTATTAAGAAGTCAAACTTCTGGCGCTCAAATTCACGTTATGGAAGACCAAAAACCACCTATCAGAATTATTGCTCCTGGTAGAGTTTACAGAAATGAAAATATCAATTCTCGTAAAAATAATTTCTTCCACCAAATTGAAGGTCTTTATGTAGATAAAGATATTACATTCGGTGATTTGAAGGGTGTTTTAAACGAATTTATCAGAATTTATTTTGGAGCAAGTCGTCCTACAAGATTTAGAAACAGTTTCTTCCCATTCACTGAACCTTCAGCTGAAATCGATGTTCAATGTATTATGTGTGAAGGTAAAGGTTGTAGAACTTGCTCTGGTACTGGCTGGTTAGAAATCTTAGGCGCAGGTATGGTTGACCCTAATGTATTGCGTGGCG
The DNA here is from genome assembly GCA_017626055.1 of bacterium. Lineage (GTDB taxonomy): Bacteria > Cyanobacteriota > Vampirovibrionia > Gastranaerophilales > Gastranaerophilaceae > Zag111. The sequence continues at coordinate 340,980 of JAGAJM010000006.1, forward strand.
TTGGTATTGACCCAGATGTTTATTCAGGTTTTGCATTTGGTATGGGTGTTGAAAGACTTGCTATGCTAAAATACGCAATTGACGATATCAGATTGTTCTTCAATAACGACGTAAGATTTTTAGAACAATTCAAAAAGTAAGGGTAAAGGGGTAAATATAACTTTTTACACCGACCCGCCACCTTTTTAGGGGTAAGAGACGTATGATTTTAAGAAGAGGAATGTAATGTCTATTATTATAATGATTTTATTACTTAGTTTTTTGGTGCTTGTGCACGAAGCTGGACATTTTTACGCAGCAAGAGCGTTAGGTATTAAAGTTTCTAAGTTTGGATTTGGCTTGCCAATTGGTCCAACTTTATGGAGTAAACAGGTTGGTGATGTTGAAGTTTTAGTGCATGCATTTCTTTTGGGTGGTTATGTTTCTTTCCCAGACGATGAAAAAGAGTCTGGTGTTGTTATCCCTGATGAAGATAAATTTATGAACAAACCAGTTTGGAAAAGAATGATTGTGATTTCTGCTGGTGTTATTGCAAATATTATCACTGCAATAGTTTTTGTTTTGATTACAGCTTTTGTTTGGGGGAAATTACCATCTGGACAATATGAAGTTTATATCAATAAAATTGTTGCTGAAAAAAGTGAATCTGTATGGGCTAGTGGTTTAGAAAAAGGTGATAGAATTATTAAAATCAATGGCTCTGATATTAATTCAAGCTATGCTCTAAACCTATATTCTAAGAATAGCAAACGTTATGATGGCAAAGTTGATAAAACTTCAGTGGATGAAACTCTAGATAAGTTGAAAACTTTGAACCAAAAACTTGTAGATGTTGATATGATTGAAGATAAAACAGTTGTTGTTTTGCCTAAAAGAGTTGATGAGTTGGCTTTAACTATTGAAGATGAAGCTCTAAAAGGATATAAATTATACAAAGATAACCAAGTTGCATTGAGTGATACTCAAGCAAAATTAAGAGATTTATTGAAAGATAAAACAACTTATAAAGCAGATGGTACAACAACATTAGCTGATGTTGCTTATGCTATTACCGATACGCAAAGACCAATGAATATTACAGTATTACGTGATGGTAAAGAGATTGCTTTAAAAACTGTTTATTCAAACGAAAAAGGTTTGATTGGAGTAATGGTTGAAGCTCGTGAGGTTTTAAGACCAACAAAAGATATTCCATCAGCATTGAAAGGTACTTTTAGTTATCTTTGGGAACAAACTTATATGCTTGTATATGGTTTGTGGCAGTTGTTTACTGGTCAAATTCCTATCCAAGATATGCATGGAATTGTTGCTATTACAAAAATTGGTGGTGATGTAATTCAAAATAGTGGATTTTTCTCAGGTTTATTGCTAACGGCAATGATTTCATTAGATTTGGCTTTAGTTAATTTCTTGCCAATTCCAGCATTAGATGGCGGACACTTTATGTTCCTTGTGATTGAAAAGATAAGACGTAAGCCTTTGGATGAGGATACAATTAATAAGATTAGTTCGGTATTTTTCCTATTGTTAATTGTATTTATGATATTTATTGTGTTCAATGATGTGTATGCCTTGATTAAACATAAATTTTAAAGAGGTTGAGCGAAAGCTCAACTTTTTTTATGGTATAATTAACCTTGTATAAAAAGGGAGAAAAAGAGAGATGTTAGATTTTATTCACACGCATGGAATGATTATTTCGGGTGCAATACTTCTAATTGCATACATCTTCATTGCCAGCGAAAAAATTCAAAAATCTGTTGTAGCTCTTGTTGGTGCAGCCTTGACAATGCTACTTGGATTAATTCCTCTAGAAGGACATTTAGATATTGAAAATATGAAATACATCAAAGGTGTGTTTGAACACGTTGATTTTGAAGTGATTTTCTTACTTATTGGTATGATGATTATTGTTCATATCGCAAGTAGAAGTGGAGTGTTCAAATGGATGGCATTACATTTATTAAAGGCAACAAAAGGTCATCCAAAAACTGTTTTATTTGCATTAGCTGCGTTTACTGCAGTTGCATCAGCATTTTTGGATAACGTAACAACAGTTGTTCTTATGATGCCAATTACATTCATCATTGCAAAAGAATTCGAAGCAGATCCTGTACCATTTTTGATTACTGAAGTTTTAGCTTCAAATATTGGTGGTACTGCAACTTTAATTGGGGATCCGCCTAATATTATTATTGGAACAAGAGCAGGCTTAAGCTTTATGGACTTTGTTCGTGAACTTTCTCCTGTTGTTGCAATTATTTTTATTGTGAGTACTTCAATGTTGGTGTTCATGTTCAGAAAAGGCTTAAAAGCAACTCCTGAAAAAATGGCACAAGTTGCAAATATGGATAATTCTAAAACAATTACAGATAAAGCTCTTATGATTCGTTCAGTGATTACATTGGCTTTAGTAATTTTAGGTTTTGTAACTCACGATATTACACACATTTCAGCTTATGTATTTGCGGTAGCTGGTGCAGCGTTCTTATTGTTGTTTGAAGAGCCAAAAGAAATTTACAAAGATGTTGAGTGGTTAACTATTTTCTTCTTTGTAGGCTTGTTCATCATTATTGGTGGCTTTGAATCAAATGGTGGTATCAAATATTTGGCGGATCAACTTATCGTTTTAACTAACGGAAGTTTGAATGCAGCTACAATGATTATTCTTTGGGCATCTGGTATTTTATCAGGTATCATCGATAATATTCCATACACAGCAACAATGGCTCCATTGATTTCTGAGTTGGTTAATCCAGCTAATCCAAATGCAATCACTGGTAATACTCAAGCTCTATGGTGGGCATTATCATTAGGTGCTTGCTTGGGTGGAAACTTGACTATTATTGGTGCAGCTGCAAATGTTATTGTTTCAGAAACTGCAGCATCACAAGGTCATAAGATTTCATTTATGAGATTTATGAAATATGGTGCTTTGGTTACAATGATTTCACTTGCAATAAGTACTGCATATTTAGCAATTAAATATTTATAAGTTGCATTTTTAAATATGAAAAGGCGGTAAGAATATTTTCTTACCGCCTTTTTGGTGATGAATTATCAACTGTAATTCGAATTTACGTTATTCATTACATCCGAATGCGATAGTAACGTGTTCCCTAGGATTAACTGCGGATATTTTATATCCACGAGGATCAACAAGGTAAGCAAATTCATCACCAGTTGTTTGGAATAAGCCCATAGCACCAGATAGAGCCGTTCTAGTTACATCAATTGGAGCTTTAACTGTTTCGAAGATACCATCGCCTAAGTTTCTAGCAGCCGCACCGAATTGACCTTGGAAAACGTGTCCTAACATGTAACCTGCATCATTAGATACGTTTTCTACGGCGTTACCAAGGTTAGTAACAATACCACCTGCAGTTCTGCCTACTACCCCGACTAATGAACCTGCCCAAGTGAATGGCATTTCAACAAGTCTTGCTACTGGGTTTACGTTTTTAGATTTGTTTACTTGTGCTTGTAAGATTTGTTTTGGTAATTTTGTTTTACAATCACCATTCTTGATTTCTGTAAATGCTAATTTTAACGCACCTTTGTCGCAGCCTGATGGTCTGATAACTTCAACAACTTGACCTGTTACAGTTGAACCACAAGGATATGTTCTGCCGTTAATTGTAATGTCTTCAAGGGTGTTTGCTCTGAAGTATTGACCAACGTGAGAAGATTTAGCTGTCAATTGGTCTATCATTGATAATTTCAATGTAGGGATTTTTACGATTTCTTCTTGTTCAATCAACGCATTTTTCTCGATAGGACAGGCTGGACAAATATTGTGTGCTGTTCTTGGATTAGTGTCGTAACCTAGTGCGACACGTACTGTTTGCATCATAGATGCTACATCTGCACGTGATGCATCTCTATGTGGTAAAATCATATTTGGTGTTGGAGAATCTTTTAATGCTCCATTTTGAAGAGATTTTGCAACTGGAACTTTTGCCCAATCAGGAACTTTGTTTCCGTCGGCGTATTGGCTTAAAATTTCATCAGCTTTGCAGCTATCCATATCACAAGTCATACCTTTTGCAATTGAAGTTAATGCTTCAACACGAGTTACATTTGCATTTGGTTTGAATGTTCTATTTGGATAACCTGCAAGTAAGTCTTCATCTACTGCTTTTGCAATGGCTGCATTTGCCCAGTTATCTCTTGGGACATCTTTAAACATTGCTTGTCTATTTAAGTCACAGTTTAGATTAAAACCTTTAACTAACATTGTTGCAAATTCTGCACGTGAAATCTTTTGGTTAGGTTTGAAATAACCATCTGGATAACCTACAACAACATCGTTTATGGCTAATTTATCAATATCACAAGCTGCCCAGTGGCTATTTGGTACGTCTGGGAATTGACAAGCTCCGTTATATGGCGCTGCTGCCCCTGTAATATTGTTTTGAATTTGTTGTGGAATTTCGTATGGAATTAATGTTTTCTTAACTGCATTAATTGAGTTTGCTGATTGGATATCTATGGGGCAATTATTCCCATTCATTCTGCAGTCATCTCTGTTTACAGGAATTCCATTGTACATATTTGGACATTCGTTTAGGCAAGGCATTTGTGTTGCCGCACCTGTGATTTGTCCATCAGTGGCAACTGTTGCTCCTGAAATTCCTCGAGTTAATCTATCTGCAGGACAACCTTTTAGAGCTGTTTCTGTTGAGAAAATTGAGTTTGCAGGTTCGCCTACATAATTGTTTGTTCCATATACAGCTTGTGGGTAACCATAAACTTGTTTCATTTCTGAACGATTAGGTTTGCCAGTTTGTGGGCATAGTGCAGTTGATGGAACCGCTGGTTGGTCACAACTAATTTCATCTGGGCAACCACAATCTGTTTTTTGTACTGGACATGGGTCTGGTTTTCTGCAATCACAGTCTGGTAAAGCCTTTTTACATTTGTTGCATGTTGGGTTTGGCATTACATTTTCAATTGGACATGCTGGACCAGTTACTACTGGTAAGGCTTCTGCTGGAGCTGGAGTATTGCACGGACAAGCTGCCATTACTGGAGTCAAGGAACACGTTGCTATTCCAACGGCAATCGCAGCTGCCACAGTAAGTTTTTTAATTGACATTTTTACCTCCTTGTTTGTATGAGTTTTGTTTAAATAAATGCAAGTTTTATTTATCACCAAACTTATACAGTGATTATGTACTTTTTAGGAGGTTTTAAACATTAGTAAAACTTCTTATTCGGGTGGGTAATATTTGAATTACTAAGTTTGTAACAATTTTTGTAAAGTTCGCAAAATTTCTAAAAAATATGTTTTTATATATATGTGAAGGTTAATTATTGTGTGGAAAAGGTGTTGTATGTTTAGCAAAGAGTTTATGAAATTTTTGTATAGTTATCAAAAAGATGACTTTAAACCAAAAGAACCTTTAAAACGTGAGATTAGGTTCAAAAGTAATGGCGGCGGAAAAGTTGCCGAAGTTTTAGTTCCAGAAACTAACAAAGGTTAACAACCCTTACCAATAACTACCTACATTTGATCTCTCACAAAACAACCATGTGTTGTTTTGTGAGGTGGACGGGAGGGTAGTTCGGTTGTTAACCTTTTCATACCAAAAAGAAAAAGCCTTTCGAAGGAAAGGCTTTTGGAATGTAAATTTGATTTCATTCCTCGTAATAGTGAAGTGTGAAGTGTGTGCTTAAGTCTGTTTGTGATTCCTCAATAAGCACGCCTCGTGTTTACATATTAATAAAGTTTTTTTAGTATATAAAATTGCTATATTTTATATCACTGTCTTAATACTTTTTAACATTTTAGAATTTTTATTTTCGTGCATTATACTAGAGTTAAGTAGGGATATGATTTTAGGGAGAAAATTATGAATATTTTAATATCTAATGATGATGGAATTGCTGCAAATGGTATAAGAGCTTTAACTGAAGCATTATCTAAGAAACATAACGTATATGTTGTTGCTCCTGATAGAGAACGAAGTGCCGCAGGTCATTCTTTGACTTTACACACTCCTTTGAGGGTTGAGGAGCTTGATGAAGAAAAACATGGGGCTCGTAAAACTTGGGTTACAACAGGGACTCCTGGTGATTGTGTAAAAATGGGTGTAAGTGCTCTTTTAGCAGAAGATGAAAAACCAGATTTTGTAATTTCAGGTATAAATCATGGTCCAAATTTGGGTGCGGATATTCTTTATTCAGGAACAGTTAGTTGTGCAATGGAAGGTGCTATGCTTGGTATTCCAAGTATTGCAGTTTCTTTAGCATCAATGAAAGCTGAGTATGAGGACTTTTTGTTTGGTGCAAATTTTGTTGTATCTTTGCTGGACAAAATTAAAGATTTTCATTTTCCTAAGAAAAGTATTTTAAATGTTAATCTTCCCAATTTAGATCCAGAAGATATTACAGGTGTTGCAATTACTGAACTTGGTCGTAGGATGTTTACAGATGATTATGAACGTAGAGTTGACCCTAGAGGTAAGGTTTATTACTGGATGGCAGGTGAACTTATCAATGAGCCTGATGATGCAAAAACAGATATTGCAGCTGTTAGAAATAATATGATTTCAGTTACGCCAGTAACCTATGAAATGACTCGAACTGAAACTTTAGATGATTTGAATCATATACTTTGTGAAAAAGGTTCATGTGATTGGTATTAGTATTAAAAACCCTCTAGGAAAATTATCTAGGGGGTTATATTTTATTTGAACATACGTTATAATATTAATAGGGATATTTGGAGTTTATGGTCGATTTTAACACTAGCTTGAATTTGCCTGTCAATCTTGGCTTAGATCCTAATGCAAGCCACTCATCTGGTGTTGGAAAACTCAAGGCAATTACCCCAGAAGATTTTGGTACCCGTCATTTACCAGAGGCTTCTCACGATTTTGCAGGAGCTTTTTATGGTGATGGTCCATATAGTTTAGAGCATCCAAATAATACAACTGAACTTGTAGCTCAAAATGTTGATTACCTTGCCTAAGACTGGTTTATTTTTTTAATATTAAGAATTATTAACATAAACTTTTCAAAAAAGGCAATTCTCGTAAAAAAAAATACTTTATATAAATGTATATAGGAAAGAGGATACTCAGGTAATGAAAGAACAAGAATTAAACACATTAATGTCTGTTGTGACTGATCCAATTGAAAATGTGTATAGAATTGACTCATATCAAGATTTGGCAGAAATTCAACGTATTATTAGAATTTTTAATATTGCTGAAGAACAACACAACAAACATACTATGTTATCAATTAAAAACCTTGCAGCATTACGCTTGGTATTAAGTAACAATTAATTCTTGATTCTGTATATAAAGTTTGAAAAAGCCCTTGCTAGTTAGCGAGGGCTTTATAGTGATTATTTTGAGAAAAGCGATATTATTGGTGGTGCGAAAAGTAAAACGCCTACCATAATTGCGCTTATTGATACCACCATAACTGCACCTGCGGCGATGTCTTTTGCCATTCCAACCATCCTTGAATAGCGGTTGTGAAAAATTGCATCAAGTGAAAATTCTATTGCTGAGTTAAACATTTCAGCGGAAATTACCGCTGCAATTGTTAAAAATAATATGCAGAATTTGTTGATTGAAAAGTTTAGGCAAAATGCAGTAACAACAACTAGCGCAGCGATAAAAAGATGAATTCTAATATTGCGTTCGCTTTTTATAGACAATCTCATACCTTTTCTGGCATTTCTGAAAGTGTTTGTAAATGAACCTTTTTTATATTTTGTCATATTTAATTCCCATACTTTCCAAGGCTAATTTTTGATGTTTAACGACAAAATTAAATTCGTCTTCGCTTTGGTGGTCAAATCCTAACAAGTGCATTATACCATGGCTTATTAAGAATACCAGTTCCATCTCTTTTGAGATTTCTTTTTTCTGAGCTTCTTCGATAATCTTGTCTAATCCTATTATAATCTCTCCTAAATTAATTTCCATATCAAGAACAAATCTTTCATCTTTAGGTGAGTCTGCAAATACTGCAAAAGTTATAATATCCGCAGGATAATCTTTTTCTCTGTATTCTTTATTTATTTCGTGAGTTTTTTTACTGTCACAGAATAAAAAATCAAAAGAAATTGTATCAAATTCATAGGATTTCAAACAACAGTGATTAGCAATTTCTGGAGTTTTTAAGTAGAAATTACAAATTTCTTCTGCCGTTTTTGCTATTTTTTCATTATCGATTTCCCAGTTTTGGTATTCATTTTCGGTATAAATATTGAAGTTAATCATTGATTTTATTTCTCGTTATTGTCAGGGTCAAGCGATTTTGGAAGTTTTGATTCCTCTAATTCTTTGATTTTCTTTTCAAAATCTTCATCTAAGATTTTGTTTGGCATTTCGATTTTATTTTTGCCAAATTCTTCAGCAATATCTTCTTGGTATTTAATTCTATTGTGTTGCATACCTCTTAGAATTCTGCTGAAAGTTATAGAAATAATTTTCAAATCATTCAAAGTAAGAGGGCTATCTGCTAACTGACCATCGTTAAGTCTTTCAACAATAATTTTATCGATAATATTTTCGATTTCGTCGGCAGTTGCACCTTTCATTGCTCTAACTGCAGATTCTACGGCGTCAGCAATCATTAAGATAGCTGTTTCTTTAGAGTTTGGTTTTGGTCCAGTGTATCTAAATTGTTCTTCTTTTACGTTTTCAGCGCCTTCTTCTTGAACTGCTTGGTTGTAGAAGTATTTAGCAATACCTTCGCCGTGGTGTTGTAAAATAAAATCACATATAACGCTTGGTAATCCATTTTTTCTTGCGATTTCTAAACCATCTTTAGGGTGGGCAGTGATAACCATTTTACTTAATCTTGGATTAAGTTTGTTGTGTGGGTTTTCAATACCGAAATAAGATTGGTTTTCAACGAAGAATAATGGTCTTTTTAATTTTCCGATATCGTGGTAGAAAGCACCAACTCTTGCTAGAATTGGGTTTGCGCCAACTGCTTCAGCTGCAGCTTCACATAAAGTTGAAACCATTAAGCTATGGTGATATGTGCCAGGAGCTTCCATTTGTAAACGTTTTAATAATGGTTGGTTGTGGTCACCTAGCTCTGCTAAACCATATGGAGTAATGATTTGGAAAGCGTTTTCAAGTAATGGAGATGCTCCAAGTACAAGAATTGAGTTAAGAACACCACTTACAAAGATATAAATACAGTTTCTAACGATGAATATGTTACTCACATCGATTAAGCATTTATCTATGAAGTACAAACTTAGCATAATTAGAACGCCAGCAAGACCAAGGTTGAAACCAACTTTAATAAGGTCGAAACGTCTTGTATAACGGATTTTTGAAATTGTAATCATTCCGATTAAAGAAAGAATTATAAAAATTATCATAAATTGAGCGTTATATTGCATGCCAACTGTTAAAATTATTAATAATAAAGTTGATAATAAGAACGCAATTCTTGGGCTTAGAAAGATTGCAGCAATCATGATTACCGCTGGAATTGGTAAGATATATGGTGATGAACCTGTTGGTAGAATAACTGCAGTCAAACAGGTTAGGGCAACAAGCATACCAGAAAGTGACATAAATCTTGGTTCAAAGTATGTTTTTTCAAAGAATTTTAAATATCCTAAGAATATGATTGTAACTAATAAAACAAGCATATATACAGATAAAATGCCTTGCCAATTTAGTTCGTAAACGTTGAAACCAGCTGCTCTTAGTGCATCCCTTTTTAATCTAGATACAGGTTCGCCTTCAAATAAGATTTTTTCACCTTTTTGGAAAGTTACTATATATGGCTTTACTGATTCTTGAGCTTTAATTTTAGCACTTTCTGTTGCGGCTTCATCTACAACAAGGTTTGGAACAATAACTTGTTCTAATAGTGCTGTAATTACTGAAATTTGTCTTTTTGAAACGTTAGATACTAAATTGTTCTGGATTAACGTTTTAATCTTATTCTTTTGGTAATCATCTTCTGTAATACCTTTTCTTAAGATGTTTACTAAAGATAGAGAGGCTTTGTCAAATGCTTCTTTTAGGCTTGGTTCATCTGCGTGTAAGAAAAAGTCTATGACAAAATCTCTTTTTGTATTATCAGAAAAATCAAATAAAATATTCAATTCGGTGATTTTTTCTTGTTCTGATTTATCTTTTCTTCTTATCTGAATAATTGATTTTTGAAGTGTTTCTAGGTTAGTTTTAATAAAGTCATCTTCAGCAGGGACAAGAATTGGTTCGATTTTTTGTGTAACTTCTCGTCTGTGTTGTTCTGTACGTTTTACATCTTCAACAGTAATTGTTTTTTGTGCAACGACATCTTTTTTGCTTATTCCATTGTCAATAATACTTTGGAAAAAGAAGTTTTGTGATGCGATGATTGCTGTGATTAAAAGTGTAAACGTTACTAAATAAAGTATTTTAACAGCTCTTGATGATGTTAAAAGTTCTCTCATCTTCTCAAAATATTCAATTTTTTTCATATTTATAAGTATCCTATTTTTACTTCAATACTATAAGCTATATTCTAGTACAAAACATATTCAGTTGCAATACAAAAAAGAGGCCGCAAATGCGACCTCTCCTTAGATACATCTTTATTTGAAGTTATTCAGCAGATTCTTCTTTGTTTTCTTCTGTATTTTCTGCTTTACCTTCTTTTTGTTTAGCGATTAAATCTTGAAGTTTTTCTTTGATTTCATCACCTTTTTTTTGAAGGTCAGAAACTGCATCGTCTGCTTTAACTTTGATTTGTTTAGCTGTTTCATCAGCACGTCTTGCCATATCATCAGCTGTATCTTTTAACATTTTTCTTGTTTCTTCACCTGATCTTGGAGCTAATAAAACACCTGCAACGGCACCGATAGCACCACCAACGATGAAACCTGCTAAAAATCTTGATACTGACATAATTTTATTCTCCTTTAAATATTCTTACATATTATAAATCTGATTATTCTGTAAAACATTACCTAAAAGTTTTATTTTCTTTTTAATAATGAAAATACAGTCATAAAACCTTTGAAAAATCCACCAAGGATACTTTCAGAGAAAGCTTTAGTTTTTGTAATAGCAGATTCTAAACTGTTTTTTACACTTTCTACACCTTGGTCAGTACTTTGGATGATAGAATTGATAGAGCGCATAGTGTCATTCAATTCTTTTAATGTTGGTTTTAGTTCAGTATTTAAAATTAGTGATGTTTCATTAACATTTTTAGAAAGAACAGATAAATCCATTAACAATCTAACTAGGAAGTAGCCAACAACACCGATAACAATAGCTGTTACAACAACCAAAAATGTTAATCCGTTATTAAGTACGATTTGTGATAATTCAATATTCATAGTTGTATCCTTTTTTATTTAAATTAATAGTCGAATTCGTTTTCGTTTCCGTTTTCAAAATCTTCTAAAGCTTTAGCTTTTTGCATTTTTTTAGATTTTGCGGAATTGTTGATTTTTCTGATTTGTCTTTCTAACTTATATTTCATAAGATCAATAGACTCTAATGCTTGGCGTTTTGCATCTTCGATTTGTGGTGCGTGTTTGTCGTAAGCATCACAGATAGCATCTTTAAGCTCTTTGCGTGATTCTTCGCCTGGTTTTGGGGCATATAATACACCTGCAACAATGCCGCCGACAACACCTGCAATCACGCCCATAGAAAACATAAATGCTTTTTTACTCATAGTTGTAAACCTCGTCTTTCAAATTTCTTCATAATTGTAACATATTTTTTTGCGAATTACAATAATCTATATAAAAAACTTCTAATTTTATTGCAAATTGTATGAAATATTGTTATAATAATATTATAAGTTTTACGAGGATAAAGGAGTTTTGAATAGTGTTATTTCATAATAAAAAAGCAAAAGGATTTACTCTAACGGAAGTTCTTTTAGCAGTTGCAGTTGTTGGGATTATTGCGGCTTTAGTTTTGCCATCAACAATATCAAAATTTGATTCATCAATTTTGGAAAATGGTTTTAAACGTCAAGAACAGGCAATTCAAACTGCGATAGATGTTCTACCAATCAAAGAAAATGCTACAAATTTCGGTGAAACATCTATGTATTCTGATGGTTCAAAAACTGCAGAAGAATCATCTGGTAAGTTTATAAAACGCTATTTGAGGGTTTCTAAGTATTTTGGTGATGCTGTTATCAATAAAGATGCGATAAAAAAAGAATGTTTTGCACAAAAATATTATGAATATTCTGGTGGAGAAAAGAAAGAATTAGATATCGATACGATGCTTTTTGGGGCTTGTGCAAAGTTGAAAAATGGTGCAAGTTTATGCTTGGCTCCGCAAATTGGTACTACAAATAATATTCAAGGCGTTATGGATTTGAATGGTCCAAAAGGACCAAATATTATTGGTAGAGATATGCGTAGTATAGTATTAAACCAAGTTACTTTTTCTAATTATTCGACAAAGGTTTCTGATGATGTATCAACAGATGTTTATACGACAGATAATCCTAATTTGAACCCAGATAAACCAGAGCCTTGTGAAGAAGGGAATTATACAACAGCTTGTTGTAATTATTTCCAATCTATGGGAAGAATTACAAATTCTTCTCATGGTTGTTGTAGCAACCCTGCAGTATCAGCTAGTATCCCTCAGTGCGCAAGTAACATAACAATAGATTTGAATTTCTATTCTAGTGGTGATTCAACTGCGTCTTGTGTGTTAACTTCATCTACTTGTAGGCCAACGTTAAAGGGTAGCGGAACAAATGCTAAATTAAATAATACTGGTTCTCCATTGACAAAATTACCATCAGCTCCACCTCGTGTAGATTTGTATTGTGGGGGTGTTAAAGTTGGGAATATGGTTCCGGGTCAATTAAAACAAGCTTTAGAAAAAACTTCTGGTACATATGAATTTAAAATTACAAATAAAAATTCTGGTAAATCTTGTCAGCATCAATCTGGCTCGGGTATAAAGCCAACAAAAAGTTCTATGGTATTTGAAAATGGACAATCAACAATTTACAAAGATGGTGTAAATTGGACAGTGAAATATCACTAAAAACAAAAAAGGAAGTTTTTAAAAACTTCCTTTTTTTACGTTTATTTTCTAAGAATTTTTTTAACTTTAATTACAATTTCTAGTAGAGAAAGAATTTCTCTAAATGGAAGTTTTAAAACTACTGCTACTGCAGTTGAAAAGATGTTTCGATTCATTAGTGTTCCAAGTTCACCTTGCTTTTCAGCCAGGAACTTCATAAAAGTTTCAAGAGATACTAATGTTTTTGATAGCATTTCGTGAGCTTTTTCGATGTTTGTTTTGATTAGTGGCTGAATGTCTGTAACTTGCTGATTGACTTCGCAAACAAGTTTTCTTGCTTTTGTGATTTGTGCAATAATCCAACCTGCAACAATTAGTTCTGCCAAAAATATTATTGTAAAAAATAAATATAACATCTTTTCTCTTTTCTTACTTTGTATTATATTTTACTTGTAATATATTATCATGTTTTTTTGAATACGTCTAGGAGGAGTATTTTATGAAGAGTATTCGTTTTTATTTAACATTAGTAATTGCCCGTATGATTTATTTAGCAATAAAAATTTTGAACAAATCGTCGGGAACGTCTTTTGTTGGCATGGTTACTCTGAAAATTTGTCCTGGTTTTTTAGCTTGTTGTAGAGAATATGTGAAACAAGCAATAACAATTACTGGAACAAATGGTAAATCTACGACTTCTGGAATTTTGGCACATATTCTAGATGTTAATAGTGCTAGTGTTGTGCATAATTTAAAAGGTGCAAATATGCTAACAGGTGTTGCTAATATGTTTGCATTATGTGGTATTCCATTTAAGAATTTTGATTATGCGGTTATTGAATCTGATGAAGCATATTTGAATAAGGTTTATGATGATTTCAAAGCTGATTATTTATTAGTGACAAATTTGTTTAATGATCAAGTTGATAGATATGCAAATGTTTTTGAAACTGCTGCGTATATTCAAAAAGCTATTGATAAAAATCCTGAAGTTCATTTGTTATTAAATGCAGATGATCCAGTTGTAAGTAATTTTGGAAAAGATAAGCAAGCGCTATATTTTGGTTTTGAAGATGTCCAATATTGTTCAGAAGATTATCAATCTGATAATAAGGATTTGGGTGAATATAAATGCGTTTGTGGTAATGTTTTAAGTTATCAAAAACAATTTTTAGCTCAAGAAGGTCACTATTCTTGTGAATCTTGTGGGTATAAACGTCCAGAACTAGATTTTAAAGGATACGCAAAAGTTTATGCTGATTATTCTGAAATTAAAGTTGTTTATCAAGGTAAAGAATATGATTTCAGTGTAAATTTAATTGGATTATATAATGCTTATAATGCTCTGGCTGCGGTTTCTCACGCAATATTGCTTGGGGTTGATTATGCAGTGATCGTTGATGCGTTGGCATCTTATAAGACAGCATTTGGTCGTTCTGAAAAAACTGTTATAAATGGGCACGAGGCGCTAATTCAGCTTATTAAAAACCCAGCTGGTGCAGGGGAAGTGTTGAAAACAGTTGATTTGAATTCTAATATTTTAATTGGTATAAATAATAATATAGCTGATGGAACTGATATTTCTTGGTTATGGGATACAGATTTTTCAAGGTTAAAAGATGCAAAAGGATTACTTGTAACATCTGGTATTAAGGCTAAGGATATGGCTAAACGTCTTGTTGATGCTGGAATTTCAGAAGATAAAATTATTATTGAAGAAGATGTTGAAAAAGCGGTAGAATTAGTTGCAAATCCAAATAATAAGGAGGCTAAAGTTACTATTTTACCATCATATACAGTTTTAATGAAATTAAGTAGAATGAAATTTTAGAAAGGATATAAAATGCTTTTAGGTGTAAACATTGATCACGTTGCTACTTTGCGAAATGCTAGAGGTGGATTTGAACCAGATCCAATTCAAGCAGCGCATACTTGCGAAGAAAATGGAGCAACTTCTATCACCGCTCACTTACGTGAGGATAGACGTCATATTAAAGATCAAGATGTTCGAACATTAAAGAAAGTTTTGAAGGTTAACTTAAATCTGGAAATGGCAGTAACTGATGAGATGCAAGCTATTGCTTTAGAAGTGTTGCCTCATTCTGTTTGTCTTGTTCCTGAAAAAAGACAAGAAGTAACAACCGAAGGTGGTTTGGATGTTGCTGCTCAATTAGAAAGGGTTACAAAATTTGTTAAACCTTTAGTTGATGCAGGTATTCAAGTTAGTTTGTTTATTGATCCTGATTTAGACCAAATTAAAGCGGCTGCAAAAACGGGTGCGCAATTTATCGAAATGCATACAGGTCAATATTCTTTAGCTTTTGGTACTGAGCAGGAAAAATTTGAATTTGAAAAACTTAAAAACTCAGCTAGTTTAGCTCAAGAGCTTGGTTTGAAGGTTAATGCTGGGCATGGTTTGAACTATGAAAACGTATCTAGGATGCACGAAATAGATGGCTTGTATGAATTAAATATTGGTCATAGTATAATTTCAAAAGCGGTATTTACAGGTCTTGCTCAAGCAGTTAGAGATATGGCTGACCTATCAAAATAAGGATATAATTATGGGAAAATCAAAAGAAGAAATAATTGAAGAAATGCAACAAGTTGTAGCTCAAATGGTTATTGATGATTTAGAAGATAATCCAGATTGTGCTAATGAATATTTTGATTGCGATTGTTGTGGTAAAAATAGTTGTATGGCGGGCTCAATTGGTTATGGGAATTACAGATTGTGTAATGACTGTGTTCTTTTAGCTGAAACAGGATTTGCATTGGGTAAATTTACCGATATTCAAAGTTTGATTGATGCAATGGAAGATTCTAGACTTGAAGAAGTTTGTAAGTTTATAAAAGATGAAGAAGCTCGTAAAAAGAGTTTAGAAAATTAAGACAGTCTTGTTGGTTGCGTTTAACTCAATAAATTAAATACAAAAAAGACCACTTATTAAGTGGTCTTTTTTTATATATATTGTCTAATTTATAATTAGCTTAATGCCATTAGTGCTTTTACTGAACGAGCGTTTTCTTTTACTTCTTCATCAAAACTTTCTGAAGAAATAGTGTTTTCAAGAACTTTCATTGCTTCTTCTTTATTTTCAAGAGAAAGAAGTTCGTTGATTGTACTCATAGCAACAACAGTTGACATATCGTTGATACCTTTACCTCTGTTAGAGATAACAACTGCTAATGAGTCGTGTTCATTTCTTTTTACTAATGCGCGTGATGTTAATTCTCTTACATCATCGATTGAAGAATTTGTACCAATTTCTTCTAAAACAGCAATTGAATCTGGGCTAGGATTGATTGTTAATGATTCAATAATATTACTTACTTTCGAAAAGTTTTTGTTGTTTCTCATATTGTTATCCATTTAACTTATCCTCCCTATGCTGCAACCACAGCCATATCAGCTTCTAAAGCTGAAAGAGCTTCTACTAACATTGGTTTAACCTCTGAATGAGGGTCCATTTTTGATAATTTTGAGATTTCTCTTTCTCTACCATTAATAAAGAATGATGTAATATCTCTTTTTAAAATTTCTTTTGTTCCGTCTAGTGAAATTTCTGTGTTACCAATTTCTTGTAATTTATTCCAACCATGTTTGCAAGTATTTACGATACTATCTTTCATTCTAGTACCAAATGCCATGATTGATTCGATACCTTCGTAGAATTTGTTACCAAAATCTCCTAATGATCCTACGAATGTTGAATATATTCTTTTTGAACTTGCAGTTAAGTTTCCAGTGAAACTTACTTTGCTAGCTTCTTTTGCTTTGCTTGATTCAAAAACATCTTCTGTTAAGATATTTTTTTGGAAATTAGAAGCTGCAAAAGGGTTACTTGTTCTTGTAGTTTGCGCTTCGCTCTTGCTAGTATTGAAGATACGATGGCTTAACTGATTGATTCTTTCAATTGCTGTCATATAAATTAAACCTCTTTCTATAATTATCCACGTATTAAGTCTATCATAGTGTCTAAATTTTAAATCAACCTTTTGTATGATTTGTGTTAAAATATAACTATGAATTACAAAAATTTGGAAGAATTAATAGCTGTTATTGCAAAATTACGCTCACCAGAGGGTTGTCCTTGGGATAAAGAGCAAACTCATGCTTCTCTACGTCCTAATATGATTGAGGAGGCGTATGAAGCGGTTGATGCTATTGATGATAACGATATGAAACACTTGAGAGAAGAATTAGGGGATGTCCTTTTACAAGTTCTATTACATTCTCAAATTGCTTCTGAAAACGGCGATTTTACAATAGAAGATGTTGCTAAAGAATTAAAAGATAAACTTATACATCGTCATCCGCATGTGTTTGGAGATGCAAAAATTGATTCGCCAGATGGTGTTGTTGATGCTTGGGAAAAACTTAAAGCTGAAGAAAAAGCTCATAGAAAGTCTGCTATGGATGGAATTTCAAGAGCTCAAGCAGCTTTAATTTCTGCTCAAAAAATTTCTAAAAAAGCTGTTAAAGTTGGATTTGAGTGGCCTAATGAAGAATCTTTATATGAGTGTATAATGTCAGAATTTAGGGAGTTTAAAGAGGCAACTCAAGAGGCTGACAGAGAACATATGGAAGAAGAGTTTGGTGATATTTTATTTGCGACAGTAAATTTGGCTCGCTGGAATAAAATTGATGCTGAACAGGCTTTGTTAAAAGCTAATAAAAAGTTTGAAAAACGTTTCCGCAAAATGGAAGAACTAGCAACAAAACCATTAACAGAATATTCCTTTGAAGAATATGATGCGTTGTGGAAACATGCAAAAAAGGCGTTAGTCGAAGAATAGGTGCAAAATGAAAGACGTACAAAATTCACAAGATAATAGAAATGTTGATATTCAAAAAGTTGGTATAAAACATGTTGAATTGCCTCTTGTTGTTCAACGAAAAAATAAATCAGATAAAGTTGTTTATGCCAAAGCTAGAGTGTGTGTATCTTTACCAAGAGATTATAAAGGTACTCATATGAGTCGTTTTGTTGAAGTTTTGAACGAATGGCGTAGTAAAAAACTTTTGGGGGTTGATATTCGTGGATGTCTTGAAGAAGTAGTAAAAAGACTTGATGCACAAAGTGGTGAATTAGAATTCGATTTTAAATATTTTGTTGATAAGCAAGCTCCAGTTTCTAATTTGTCAGCTCCAATGTGTTATGATTGTTCTTTTGAGGGCAGAATTGACAATGGTCAGTATAAATTTGTTCTAGGCGTGAAAGTTCCTGTAACAACACTTTGTCCTTGTTCAAAAGAAATCTCAGAATATGGTGCTCATAACCAAAGAGCAATTATTAGTGTAAAAGTTTCTTATGATGAAACTGAACATATATGGTTGGAAGATTTAATCGAACTTATTGAATCTTGTGCATCTTGCCCTGTTCACCCATTATTAAAACGTCAAGATGAAAAATACGTAACTGAAAAGGCTTGGGAAAACCCTAAGTTTGTAGAAGATGTGTTGCGTGATACGGTCGTGAAATTACGTGAGAATTCTACAATCAAAGAATTTGAAGTTGATTGCGAAGCGTTTGAAAGTATCCATAATCATTCTGCTTGGGCTTATCAATCTGAAGTAAAATAATTATCCTATATGATGCCTTCCATCATGTCATTCAGTGCAAGTTTTGCAACTCTTGTTGGTGCGGAAATTGAGGTACCTGTGATTTCTTGCAGTGCAACTGCGTATTTCCCGTCTTTTTGTATTAATTGATAACTAAAATCGAGTAATTTTTTCTTTCTTTGCATATTGATATGTATAGCTTGATTGAGCTTTTGAGTTTTAGCTGTTAATTCAGTAAAGGATAATCTTTTGGTGTATAAATCCATTTTTTCTCGTTCAAGTTCTTTTATTCTGGCTTCGATTTTTGCTTGTAATGCTTTTACTTTATCGACAGGTTTTCCGATAAGAGGATTTTGAGATAGCTCTTTTAATCTATTACTTGAGTATGGTATATCTGTTCCTGGTAGTCCTGTAATATTTATGCCATATTCAGTTAGAGTTGGTGTAACTTCTCCAACTTCATAGTGCTGAGTTAATTCAGAATTCCTTGAAGCAGAAAACTCAGAAACTTTACCTGTTTTTGAACTAAGAGATCCAACTCCTTCAACGTGTGCGTGCGAAGCTAGATTAGTACTTCCGATATTTGCAATGTCTGCAAATTCTTCAGGTTTGGCGTTTCCTCCTGATAAAATAACTCTTACTCCTTTATCAGATAAATCTTGATAGTCAAATAACTCTGGTGAAAATTTTCTATATCTATCAGGTAACATAAGTGGTGTTTTTCGAGTTATATCACTGCTGAGAGTTGAAAATGAACCAGAGAGATAATCGACGTGATTACCTTTGTTTATGTAATCTATAACTTCACGTAATTCAGTATTAGTGTATAAATTATTATAGTTTATTTTGAATGGGACATATCTTGCAAAAGGGTTATGTCGTCTTGCAAATGTCATTACAACATCTCCATGACTTAATCCAAAGCAACCTTTATTAAAATCTTCAAAAAAGTCAGGAATTGCAATAACTTTTGGTGTCAATTCTGCTTCTTTTACAAACACTCCGTCAGCATCCAAAATTCTTACTATAACTTTGCCATCTTCAGTTTCACCTTGTTTTAAAAGGTGATAAACTTTGCCATCTTTTGGGTTTGTCCATTCGGCTCTAGCATAGGTGTCTTTAATTCTTGTTGAAGTTAACCTTGCATAATCTTCTGGAGTTGCTTTTGTGAATGTTCTTTGGATACCAGTTTTTGCTTGTCTAAGTGCAATTCTGTTCATCTTTTGAGCAGTTTGCATTTCAATTGAGCTAAAACGAGGTAATTCTACAACTTCTCCTGTTTCTTCGATTATTCCTTTTGGGTTTATTCCGTGAATTTCAGGGTTTGTTTGTAGAATTCTTGCTCGCTTTTGGGCCAATTCTTGAGCTGCGTTTATAATTTGTTTTATATCTGGTACTTTCATTTCTAGTTCCCGATAGGAATTGATACTCCAGCGTTTACGCCGATTGTGTTTTTATTTACGTGAGTAAGGTCATATAGTTGACCTTCGACAAAAACGCTAGCTTTACCAACTTTTGTTGAAACTCCAGTGTAGTTGCCGAATGAAGTTTTTGGGTTACCTGTTTTATAGTTTATATTTGTTGCAACATAAGGTGTTGTGTAAATGTTTGTATTTTTTGCAACAGGAACTGTAACTGTCAAAGGCTGAACTCTTAGTTGTACAGTTTGTGAATCTTGGTTTAGTTTGTTTCTAACTCTAAAACCACCAGATAAGCAAGTATCACCATAAGGCATTGAGCCTTTAAAATCGATTACGGCACATATTGGCTTGCCATTAAAAGATGTTCCAGCACCAGTGTATAGTCCAAGACTTCCATTTCCAATATTAACACTATTATCAACCCCAACAGTTGTAAAGTTTGGTCCTGCTATATCTTGATAAGTTGCAGCTGATACTTTTGTATTTATTTTTAAGTCCCCAGGCATAAAAACTCCATAGTTATCCCCTATGTATATATAAAGTAATTTTTGGGGGATTTTTTGCCAATAAAAAAGAAAGAAGTTACGTTTTGTAACTTCTTTCTTTTGGTTATTTATTCTTAGGTATTTTGTCTTACCCCTCCGCTAATAATTTGTCAGCTAATTCGGTTTCCAATGTTCCGTTTAGGGCTTTATTTACCTTTTGAAGTTTTTTAGCAATAATTTCCATATTGTCTGTCCAAACAAAGTTTTCATTTACGTATTGTTCAGCCTTGTTGAAATCTCCGTCAATTTGAATTCTAACAATTTCAGATAACATTTCTTTCGCAATTGGGACAACTTTATCAATATTAACTAAGATTTTACCATCTTTGGTAAGTTCGTATCCGCCTCGTTCTGCGAAGTATTTATTTTGCATTACTGTACGAACTCTGTGCGCTTGTGACATTGTTGGTTTTGATTTTAAGAAATTATCAGCCATTGTTGTTACAATGATTTGAAGTCTTTGTTCTTGTGTGTACATACCAAGTTCTGTCAACAAGTCAACAAATGCTAAAGCTCCCATATCTGCTTTGTTTTCTTCTATAATATTTCTGTATTTGCCTAATTTTTCACTGCTTTCTTTTGGCCCAAGGGAGTGTGCGTTTTCGTGACCAATTGTGAACCAGTGATCTGCTTCATCAAGATAATATTTGTGTTGTGATTTATCTAAAATTGCATCAAGTCTTTCTTGAAGTTTAGATTTATCACTAATAAATCTGATTTGTCTGTGGTAAACGTTTCTTCTGCCACCGCCAATTGTTAATGATAATTTATCTGAGTTTGGTAGGTTCTCAGCAAGGGTAATTCCGCCTCTGTATTCTCCAACATCACCTGCAGCCATTACCATATCAACGTCAACCATTGTTTGTTGAGCATCATTTTCTGCTGAAATTGTCTGAGTATATTCATCGTTAAATGGCATATTATCTGCTAAAACTTGAAGATATTTTTTTATTTTCATCAAATCTTGTGTGCCTTGTTTGTTTACGATACCAACTCTACCCCCTAAGAAATCTTTTGGAATAGGTGATATTCCGTGTTCTTCTAAAAGTGCTGAGAGTTCTTCGTTTTCAACAATTGTACCTGTCATTTCATCTTCATAATTTTCACGAGTGATTGTGAATTCTAATGGGGTGTCTTGTAGTTCTGCCCATTTTTTATCAGCGTAAGCATCAAGCATAGGATCTGGTGTTCTTAGTGCTTTTGCTTGTAGTGATAGATATTCGTTAAAATCTTTGTTTGTTGAGTATTCAGCTGCTCTATTTAGTTCATATGCAACTTTTGAAAAATCGTCTTTAAAATATTCAACATAATCCACCCCAACTAAGTCTTCAGCTACTCTGATTCCTACTGAACGTTGAGTTAGGATGCTTTTTACATCATCAATTTTGCCTTCTTTTAACATTCTGATTAAGACATTGTGAAATTCTTCTTTTGAAAGGTTTTCTGGGTAAACACCTTTACCAGGTTTTTCGTCAATTCCTTTAATAAGTCTAATAGGATTAGACATTGTATCAACTGCATTCACCCCTTTTTGAGCATCAAATAAAATTTTTGTAAGTTTTGCTTGTTTGTTTTTCTTAGATGCTTCTTCTAAGTATTCTTTTACTGCTAAATTGTGATGACAATCTAGTTGCATATTGATTTTTTCAATAATTTCAGCAGCTTTACATAAATGTTTAAGAGCTTTTTTATCACCCTCAGCCAGTGCCAAATATTCTGGTGCATCTGCTTTTAAGAATTTTTTAGTAACTAAATAATCTTTATGGGTTCTTTTTTCTAATTCTTTCATTGATAAATTCAATTCAAAAGTTTCCATTATAAAGCTCTCCTTATTTAACTGTTGTTATATAAAGATTATATCACATTATATCCCAGATACAATAGAGATTAATTGTTTGATAATGCATCAGCAAGTGGGGTGTTTACTTTAGCATTTAACATTTTAGAATTCTTACGAAGCTCTTTTGCAATGTATTCCATTTTTGGAGTCCAAACGAAGTTTCTGTCAACGTATTCACCTGCAGCTTTATAATCTCCATCAATTTGAATTCTGATAATTTCTTTTAACATTTTTTGTGCAGTTGGAACAACTTTTTCTACGTCAACAAAAATCTTACCATCTTTTGTTAAACGTACAACATCGTTATCTTCAAAATATTTTGCTTGCATAACTTGTCGGACTCTATGCGCAACATGTGCATCAGGTTTAGCTTTTAAATAATTCTGAAGTACAAAATTTATCAATAGTGCTTCTCGTTCAAATTCACTGTAAACTCCAAGTTCAGTTAGTTTATCAGTGAAAGCTATTGCCGCAATATCGGCTTTATTTTCTTCAATAATATTTCTATATTTACCTAATTTTTCGTGCCCTTTATTTGGTCCAAGTGAGTGAGCGTTTTCGTGGAAAATAGTGAAATAATGATAACTATTTGGACTTAATTTTGCTAATTGTTCAGGTACTAAAAGCTTTTTATATGGTTCAAATAGATTATCTTTGTTTACTCTCATTTGTCTATGATAAACATTGCGTCTGCCTCCACCAATTGTTAGTGAAAGTTTATCAATATTTGGTAAATTTTCTGCTAATGTTATTTTCCCTCTATGTTCACCAACGTTGCCTGTTACAGTTACCAAATCAACGTCAACCATTGTTTGTTTATTATCTTTGTTTATGGTTTGTGTGTATTCGTTTCTGTATGGCATTAGCTCAGCTAGTTTCGGTAATAAATCTTTTGAACTCGTAATAAAATCAGTTCCTTCTTTATTCACGATACCAACTCTGCCTCCTATAAAGTCTTTTGCAATTGGCTGGATACCATTTTTTTGAAGAAGTTTTAGTAGTTTTTCATTGTCAAAAATGGTTTCAGTCATTTTATCATCATAGTTTTCACGAGTGATTGTGAATTCTAACGGCGTGTCTTGTAAAGTTGCCCATTTTTTATCAGCATAAGCATCAAGCAATGGGTCTGCAGTTTTTAATGCTTCAGCTTGATATCTTAAAAATTCATTAAAATCTTCGTTTGTAGAATGTTTTGCAGCTTGTTCTAGGTGATGTGCAACTTGGGTAAATTCTTTCTTGTAATAATCAATATAATCAATACCTTTTAACTTATCACCATCTCTTACAACAACGCTGCGTTGAGTTAGCATTTTTTTGACAGCTTCTATTTCCCCATCGTAAATCATTCTCTCTAGTATATTATGGAATTCTTCAACACTTAAATCTCTTGGGTAAACCCCTTTTCCTAAAGATTGTTTCATACCTTTGATTAGTGAAATATGGTTAAATTCCATATCTTGGGAAAATGCGCCTTTTTGACCTTTGAAAAGTTCATACGTAAGTTCAGCTCTTAGATTCCCTTTTTTAATTTCAGATTCTAGATATGTTCTAAAAGGTATGTTGTTTTCATCGTCTAATTTCATATTGATTTCGCCGATAAGATTTGCTGCATGTACCAAGTGAGCAAGTGCTTTTTTATCACCAGCGGCTAAACGTTGATATTCTGGAGCGTCTGCACTAAGTAGATTGATATGTCCAAATCTTTCTGGCTTTGTTCTTTTTAATAATTCTCTACCTGATAAACCTATTTCATAACCATTGTTTTGCCCAGTAAATGCAATATGATTTACAACAGCTAGATTATTCAGTTGTGTAAGTAATAGTTCTGAATTTTGTTCAGCTTTTGGCGCAGAAACAGTTTTTGTTGGTATGTTTGTGTTTGTGTAAATTTGATTTTGAGTGTTTATTTTTAAAATTTTCATATAAATATTAACTCCAAGCGGAAAATTTTTTGCTATTTATGGTAAGTTTCGTTTTTAATAATTTTGAAGGCTCGATAGATTTGTTCAACTAAGATAAGTCTGGCAAATTGATGTAGGAATGTCATTTTTGACATACTCATTTTTAAATTTGCTCTTTCAGAAACATTTTTTCCGATACCGCAAGATGAACCGATTACAAAAACGATTTCTTGAACCCCATCGTGGGTAAGGGTTTCGATTTTTTGAGCAAATTCTTCACTTGAAAATTGCTTTCCGTTGATTTCCATTGTGATTACAAAATCAAGCGGTTTGATATTTGATAAGATTTTTTCCCCTTCTTCTAAAAGGATTTTATCTATTAGATTTTCGTCTTTGATTTCAATTGGATTTAGTTCCAGAATTGATACAGAAGCATAAGGGGTAAGACGTTTTAAAAATTCGTCTATACCCTCTTTTAAAAATTTTTCTTTAATTTTTCCTAATGCAATAATTTTAATTTTCAATTTTAGTGTTATCACTTTCTATATAAATTGATTGTGATGGGAATGCAAAATTAATTCCTGCTTGTCTGAAACGTTTCACAACTTCTTGAATAAATTCGCCACGAACCAGTGTGAATTTATCAAAAGCACCATGTTTTACATACCCTCTGAATTTAATATTTATTGAGCTACTTGCAAGAGTGTCAACATAAACTTTGCAATCTTTGTGTAAGTCTTTATGTTCTTCTGCAACTTCTTTTAAGATATTAATTGCTTCTTGAATCTTTTCATCGCTTGTCGAATATGTAACTCCAAAAACTTCATTTATAAATCGTTTCTTAGCGTTAGAAACATTTGTTACAACTGATTTTGCAGTAACACTATTTGGGATATTTATTAAGAAATTATCCAAATCACGTATTTTTGTAGAACGAATATTTATTTCTTCAACAGTTCCTTCAATTCCTGAAACTTTGATATAATCGCCGACTTTATAAACTTTATCTGATATAACTTCAACACTACCAAAGATATTAGCTAATGCTCCTTGTGCGGCCATACTGATTGCAATACCACCGATACCAAAACCTGCGATAATTGATGATACTGAATAACCTTGGCTTTGTAAGAAACTTGTTACCGCAAAGAATATGATTAAAGCTTTTAAAAGTTTTACAATAATTGGTAAAAATCTTAGCAGAGCAGTGTGAGTATCGTTCTTTTCTAGTTTATTTTTGATTTTGTTATTGATGAAGTCTAAAATCTTAAAAATTACATAAATTATGATAAGGTTTATGCCAGCTTCAATTAAAAGTTTTTGCCAAGTTTCCATTCTCAATTCTCCTGTGTTTTTCTTAATTATAAAATATAAACCTTAAGAAAAAAGTCTATGTAAATATTTTATAAAAATTTTTACTTTTATTCCATGTCTGCTATCATGTCATGGTTATGCTGAATTTAAGGGATAGAGATAAGGGTATAATAGCAGGTTTTGTCCTGTTGTTGTGTTTGATTGGTGGTTTTTACTTTGCCAAGATTTACCAACCAGAGGCAAAAACGATTAAAATTTATAAACAAGCGTTGAAGGATTATGATAATGGTAATTATTCAAATGCTTATTTCTTATTCTCAAAAATTAGTCACTTATCTGATTTGAAACCTTTTGCAGTGTATCGTCAGGCAATGTGTGCAAAAATTTTAGGCGATAAGGAATCAGAACTTCATAGATATCAGCAATTATTTAAGCGTTATCCTAGTAATAAACTAAGCGCAGAAGCAAAATATAGCGCAGCTCAATTATTACTAGAAGATGAACCAGCGTTAGCATTGAAGTATTTTAATGATGTTGTAAAATCAAATATTTCAGAAGATTATAAAGTTGCATCAGAGTATTATATTGCAAGAATTTCAGCCTCTAAAATGAAATATTCAAGAAAGATTTTCTCAAAGAAAAAGATGTCTGAAATTGAAGTCGCTTTTCGTGATTATTTAGAAAAATATCCGAATGGTAGATTAGCTCCAAGTGTTGCAACTACTTGGAAAAAGTTCAATACAAATATGCAAAAATCAGATATTATTCTTGTGATTAGAGCGTATTATCTTGCTGGTATGTATAAAGAAGCAAAAGAATTGATGGAATCTGTTAAAGATGAGAATGTTTGGGCTTTGAAAGTTTCAACGGCTTATTCAACAAAAGATTTTGCAACTGTTTATAATCTAACAGAAACTGGTGTTGAAAAGTATTCTGATAACGTTACAGAAGAAGATTATAACAGGGCTGTTGATAATTATTTAAGTATGTTTGATGCAAAACAACAATTTCATTATGCATCTAAGTTGTTATCAAGTGCAAAAGGTGATAAGAAGGTTTATTTGTGGGATTTGAAGTGTCAAGGAATTAATGATAAAGGGAAATTATCTTGTTATGAAGACTTATACAAAAACTTTTCAAACAGCAAATATTCTGAAAACGCTTTATATCAAGTAATAATGTTGAATGTTAAAGCTAAGGATTATAAGAAAGCTAGAACATTAGTTAAAGACTTTTTATCTAAGTATCCAAAATCTAAAAAAGCTCCAGAAATATTGTTCTGGGCAGGCAAAATTGAACAAAAATATAATAACTTTAATGCGATGGGTAATTATTTCCAAAGTATTATCAATAATTATCCAGATTCATATTATGCATATCGTGCGTATTGGTTAATGAAAGGTGTTCAATCTGCTACAATCCCTACTGAACTAAATTATAAACCAGTCGTTTATCCATATAAGCAACCTGGAGATAAGGATATTTTGAATAAGCTTATGCAAGTTCAGGATTACGATATGATGGTTAAGTATATTAATGATGATTTTATTGCAAGTTGGGTTGAGTATGAAAAAGGTAATTACGCAGCTTCTATGATTATTGCACGAGACGCTATGGATAAATTAGATGTAAAACCTGTAAAATCAGACTTGAGATGGCGTTTGGTTTACCCTCAAAATTATTACAAACAAGTTAAAAAATTTGCCGATGAAGCCAAGAATAATGATGCACTTATGATGGGAATTGTTAGAGAAGAAAGTTCATTTAATTCCCAAGCGCAAAGCGGGGTTGGGGCTATTGGTTTAATGCAGTTGATGCCAACTACTGCTCGTGAAATTGGTCAAAAACATGGTATTACTTTTAATAATAGTTACTTGTTTAATCCAGAATTGAATTTGAGATTGGGTAATTTATATTACTCTTCAATTAATAAAATGTTAGAAGGTAAAGATGTTTCAGCTATTGCTGCTTACAATGGTGGTATTGGCTCTGTAACTCGCTGGAAATCTAATTTAAAATACGATGATCCTGATGAATTTGTAGAACAAATTCCATATGATGAAACAAGAAATTATGTAATTAAGGTATTTAGAAGTTACTGGAATTACACAAGGATTTACCAAAAGGGATAGCTACGAATGTATTAAAAATACTACATTTGGCTTATTACTTTTGTTCAATAAATGATAAGATAGAACTATGAAAAAGATTTTAATACTATTTGTGACATTAATAATAAATTTAATTTTGGCTAATCCAAGCTATGCGATTAAGATTGGGTTACTTACTCAAGTTGAGGAAGTTGGAATTGGTACGAACGTAGCTGGAAGAATGATTGATACCCATACGAACAAGACTGTTTGCGAAGTTGATGCTATGAAAGGCTATATGCTTGTTCCGTATAAAAAAGAAATTGCAATTAAAAGTGGGTCACATTTTTACACCTTGGAAACAGATTCAATTGTATTAAAACCTGATTCAGAAGGCTTTGTGAGTACAAAAGGTAAGTGGTATCGTGGTTTGTTAATGATAAAAAATATCGATGGCAAACTTACAGTAATCAATGATATTGATTTAGAAAGTTATATAAAAGGTGTTGTGCCTGTTGAAATGTCTCCTAGTTGGGAATATGAAGCGTTAAAAGCTCAGGCAATTGCGGCAAGAAGTTTTGCTCTTGCAAACCTTGGTAAGCAGTCAAGAAATGGCTATGATTTAAAAGATAACACAGAAGATCAAGCGTATGGTGGTGCGTCTTCTGAAACAAAAATCACTACAAGAGCCGTTGAGGAAACTGATGGATTAGTTTTGACTTATGATATGAAAATTATTTCAGCATATTATTTTGCATCAGCTGGCGGAATGACTAGAACTTCTATCTGGGGTTCTGATTTGCCATATTTAAGAGCGGTTCCATCTTTTGATGATGAAGTGAAAAAGAATGGGCATGGCGTTGGAATGTCGCAGCATGGTGCTAATAATTTAGCAAAACAAGGGTATAATGCTTACCAAATTTTGCAATATTTCTATCAAAATATCAAATTTGCGAAATTGGATAGTGAGTCGTAACTCAGTAATAATAGTGTTTTTAGGTATGATATACCTTTAGATATACACTATAATTGGTTTGTAAAGAAAATTAATCTCTAAAACCCTTGACAGTCTTAAAAAAAGTGCTATAATAAATTTGTCGATTACACAAATACTGCGGAATATGGTTATTTTATCCGTAGGTTTAAGGAAGAAGGAGGTTCATAATGAACAAAGAAGAATTAGTAAAAGAGGTATCTAAAAAAGCAAAAGTTTCACAAAAAGCAACAGCTGATATTTTAGCAGCTACTTTAGACACAATTCAAAAAACAGTTGCTAAAGGTAAAAAAGTTACTTTAGTTGGTTTCGGTACTTTCGAAGCTCGCAAAAGAGCTGCTAGAACTGGTAGAAACCCACAAACTGGTGCAGCTTTAAAAATCGCTGCTAAAACAGTTCCTGCTTTCTCAGCTGGTAAAAAATTCAAAGAACAAGTTAAGTAATTCTAGATACTTGATAAAAAGTTCAAGACCGATAATCGAAAGGTTATCGGTCTTTTTTATGCAAAATGTTACAATTTTATTGAAGATAGCCGTTTTTCGTGGTAATATGTACTCATATGTATTAGGGTAGTGAGGTAAAGGATATGAAAAGTTCTACTATTAGAAGAGCAACTCTATCAAGAGAGTCTATGGATGTTATTGAGAATTTAGCTAGAGAGCAACAATATGAGGGTTCTTCATTGGGTGAATATTATAGACCAGATGAAGTCTCTCAAGATGACTATGATGCTTCTAACAAATCTAAAGAAATAGATTTATTATGGCAGAACTTTAAAACAACTCAATTTAATACAAATTCTCCATTTGTAAATATTGTAATTGGTTTTGTAGCGGGAGTTTTAACCACTTTGATTTTATTAGCTTGTTTTGGTGTGTTTTCTAAAGCTCCATCAGTTTCACATTCAACACCAGTTGTTGAACAGACATTAAATGAGCAAGCTGAAGAAGCTCAAAAAGAACTAAACAATAGAGTTTCAGTACCTGGTGAAGATGATACAGTTCAACCAGTTGAACAGGTTTCAAAGGTTGAGGAATCTACTCCAGTTGCTAGTTCAAATGATACTTCTTCTATGACAAAATATGTTGTTAAAAATGGCGATACTGGTGAAGCTATCATAAAACGTCATTATGGTGTTTGGTCTGAAGAAAAAATGAACGCTATTATCAAGGTTAATAATTTGAAAAACCTTGATAGACTTCAAATAGATCAAGTCTTATACCTTCCTTAGTTTGGAGAAAATAAATGTTTCTAAAACGAATATTAGCTTTAGCTATGATGTTTCCATTTGTTGTTGGTAGTGCTTTGGCAGATGATTTTGTCTGGGAAAATGATGCAAGAACTAAGTTTTTAAATAACGAAACAGTAATTATGGAAATAAATATTCGTTCGTTTAATTCTAAAGACTATAATGAAGACGGATTTATTCAAGAAAATATGGGTGAAGTTCGAGGGACTTTTCTCAATGCTATTGAGCGATTAGATGAATTAAAGTCGCTTGGTGTAAATACATTACACGTTTTGCCGATTACGCCAACGGGTAAGTTAAAAGCCTTAGGAACTGCAGGTAGTCTTTATGCTATATCAGATTTTGATTCTTTAAGTTCAGATTTATATGATAAAAATTCAGATTTGTCATTAGAAGATCAAGCGAAAAAATTTGTTGAAGAGGCCCATAAAAGAGGATTAAGGGTTATTCTTGATGTTCCTGCGTGTGCTTCATATGATTTGTATTTAGAACGTCCAGATTTGTTTGTAACTGCCCAATCTGGAGAACCTGTAATTCCTGCTGATTGGACTGATGTTAGACTTTTAGCAACTGGTACAGAAGAAAAAATTGACGTTAATGTATATAGCTTGTACAAAGATTTTGTAAAAATGGCTTTAGCTCTCGGTGTTGATGGTATTAGGGCTGATGTAGCGCACGCAAAGACGGCTTTATTTTGGAAAGAATTAATTGCTTATTCTAGAGAAAAAGATCCAGAATTTGTGTGGTTGGCAGAATCTTCTGAGTCTTGGCATGATGCGATTTCGCCACAAGCAGTTTTTACTCCTTACAATAAACTTTTAGAAGCTGGTTTTGACGGATATTATGGTTCATTTTTTGATTTGAAAGATTGGAAAACTCCAAAGGATTTATATAAACAAATTACATTTACTTTAGGTGAAACTAAAAAGTTTAAGGAAAAAAAGAGTGTAATAGGTAGTTTTACGACTCATGATGAGGTTAGTCCGATTATTTTAAAAGGTCCTCAGTTTAGTGAAATGATGATTTGGTTAAATGCAACCCTTCCTGTAAATTCTTATTTTGTTGATGGTTTTCAAACGGGTGATGATTATATGTATCGTAAAGGTAATCGCCTTGCAGATGAGTCAAATACTGATGATGATACTTATTTTACTCATCGTGGAAAATTTGATATTTTTAATCTTTCAAGAAAGCCTGAGGGAAAATACGATGAATTACGTGGGGAATTTTTGCTTGGTAATAATGTAAAACAAAGTGTTCTTTCTGCCTTGAATGACGGAAATTTTACCCCGTTAAAAAATAATAATCAGAAAAAAATCTTTTCTTATATGTTTGCGAATAATATAAAAAAGGTTATTACGATTGGTAACTTGGATTTTGAAAATTATGCAAAAGTAACAGTAAAAGTTCCTAAATTTAATCCAAATAAGCAAAATCTCTTACCAATAAAAATTTCAAAAATGCCTGATGCCAAAAAAGGTAAAGTTCATCTGAATTTACAACCTGGCGAGATTGTTGTAATCATTATTCATGAACTATTATAATGTGGCGGTTAGTTTTTTTACAAATTCTCGAATCGCAGAGGCTTCGTGTGTTCCTACAATAAATTCAAAGTCGGGAACCGCTTCTTTTAATTCTTCTGTCATATGAGCTAAAAGTCCAGGGATTATAATCTTTCTTGTAGTTAAATTTTCTCGGATTTGAAGTTTATCAATAGTTTTTGAAACAATATTTGCAGTAAATTTTTCAGCAGACCAAGCAGTTAAAACGCTCATGCCATCTGCAGGAATTACAATCAAATATGACGGAACATCTATATTTTCTAGTTCGTTTGCAACTGCAAAAAATGTTAGTGCAAAGTTTGTAGTTAAAAATACAATAGAATCTTTTTTGGGGTCTTTAAATTCATATAATTTAGATTCTACTTGTAGAGGTTTTTGAGGGTCTGTGAAGATGTTTTGGCGAAGTGAGATTAATGTTGAAAACATTGCTTCGTCAAAATTTTCGAAGATTAACATATTTGCGTATTTGCAAATATAATAACTTGCCTGAGCCGTTGTTGTAAATTTATCATTTGTCCCCATCCAGACTGCAACTGGGCTTGAGTAGTTGTCATCTTTTTCAAGAATAGCTTTTTCTCTTGTTGAAATTAATGTTTCTTTTGTAGTTTTAAAATCTGAGTTTTTAATATTTAAAATTTCAAGTTTTTCATATTCTTCAAGGGTAATTGTATTAACTTTTAGTTCTCCAAGTTCTTGATTTGAGTAGTTTTTAAGAATAATCAAATCAACTGTGTACATTTGATTTATTCCTTTTATTTCAAAATTATTAATTCGTTCTAATTGTTTTTGATAGGCGGAATTATTACAATCAACAACAATGGCAAGTATTGTTGGGTTTATGAATGTTTTTTCGTGTCTGTATAAGACATTTTCGCCACCAATTCTCAATCCTTTTATTTCAATGGTTTTTTGAGGATGTTTTATACTATGTGAATATAATTCTTTCAATTCTCCTTTTACGTATGGGCATTTTTCGATTTCTATATTTTGTTTTGCAAGTTTTAGGGCAAATGCCATACAAGTTGGACAACCACACTCTTTACAGTTGGAGTGGTCTTCTTTTTTAGCTGCTGGTAAATATTTGAAGATTTGTAATCCAGTCATTTCCATTGCTACACCATACCTTTCAATATAGAAATATTTTCGGGAATATTTACCATAATTATATTTGCACCAGCAGCGATAATACCAGCACAAGCCGAAAGTTCAATCATACGAGTGCTGTTTTCTAATTCACCATAACTTTTTGGAAAGTCATTTGAGCGGGCTTCTTTCGTTTTTAAAGCTTCAGTTGAGGCGTCTGAAAATAGTGGAAACTCTAAGAATTCATCCCCTTTGGAACCTTCTTGGATAACTTTTTCCATTATACTAAAACCGTATTCATAACCATATCCTAAACCACCAATATCAGTATTCATAATGATTTTTGATTTGTCTAGACCCATATCAACTGATAAGATATTTAACTCTTTAGCTAAATTTATATCAATTGGGCTTTTTAGAATAATATAATGATTACCTTTGATTACATCTGGCATAATTTTTTTATAAGTTTGTTCGTTTGCATCAGAAATTATGCATTCTCTGTCGAGGGTTTGCATAATTTTGGGTAATAAAATCTTATCGACTTCATCATCTCCAGTGCCACAAACCATTAGAGGTTTAGTGATTAATGGAAGTATATTTTGTAATAGTGTAACATCGTTAGATTTTTCAAACTTTAGTGCAATAATGTCACACTCAGTGTTTTGAGCAGTAGTTAAAACATCAGGGGTAGAATTAATCCCTACCCCTAATGCAAAAAGTTTTGAATTTTTTGTGATATTAAGCTCTTTCACTTTTCACTGTTTCCATAATTTGTTCGAATTCTTTTTCATCGATTGTTTCTTTTTCAAGAAGTTCTTTTGAAATTCTTTCTAACATATCTCTGTTTTCAGAAAGTAAACGTTTAGCTAGTTCGTATCTTTCATCAACAATGCGTTTGATTTCTTGATCGATTTCGTAGGCAACTTGTTCAGAATAATCTCTTTGGTGTCCGAAATCTCTACCCATAAATACGTTTTCTTGGTTTTTGCCATATGCCATATTACCTAATTTTTCTGACATACCCCAAGCTGTAACCATTTTACGAGCCATATCAGTAACATTTTTAAGATCTTGAGAAGCACCTGTGCTTACGTTATCTTTACCATAAACGATTTCTTCAGCTGCACGACCACCTAAAGATACTGCAATTTTTGCTAATAATTTAGCTTTACTTACGTGAACTGTTTCGTCTTTTGGTCTTGTCCAAGTTACACCAAGTGCCATTCCTCGTGGGATAATTGAAACTTTGTGTAACTCATTTGCATCTGGTAATAATTTATCAATTAATGCGTGACCAACTTCGTGGTATGAAGTTAATTCTTTATCTGCATCAGTCATAACTTTACTGCGTTTTTCAACACCTGCAACAACTCTGTCTATTGATTTGTCAACGTCTTCCATTGTTATTTTAGATTCGTTATTACGAGCTGCTAAAAGAGCTGATTCGTTTAATAAGTTTTGCAAGTCTGCACCAGTAAATCCTGGGGTACGTTTTGCAAGAATTTTCAAATCAACATCTTTGTCTAATTTTTTATTCTTAGCGTGAACTTCTAAGATTTGTTCTCTACCTTTAACATCTGGGGCGTTGATATAAATTTGTCTGTCAAATCTGCCAGGTCTTAAAAGAGCGTTATCCAAGATGTCTGGGCGGTTTGTTGCAGCAATAACAATAATATTTGTATTTACATCAAAACCATCCATTTCAACCAATAATTGGTTAAGTGTTTGTTCTCTTTCGTCGTGTCCACCACCTAAACCTGCACCACGTTGACGACCAACTGCATCGATTTCGTCGATGAAGATTATACAAGGTTGATGTTTTTTAGCTTGTTCAAATAAATCTCTAACACGGCTAGCCCCAACACCAACAAACATTTCAACGAAATCTGAACCTGAAATTGAGAAAAATGGAACGCTAGCTTCACCTGCAACAGCTTTTGCCATCAATGTTTTACCTGTCCCTGGAGGGCCAACAAGTAGAACACCTTTTGGAATTTTTGCTCCAAGTTTCATATATTTTTCGCCGTTTTTCAAGAAGTCAACAATTTCTTCAAGTTCTTTTTTCTCTTCGTCAATACCTGCAACATCGTTAAATGTTGTTTTTACTTTTGAATCTAAAAGCATTTTAGCTTTGCTTTTGCCAAAAGACATTGCTTGAGAACCGCCAGCTTGAATTGCTTTTATCATTAATCCTAGAGAAATTACTGCAAATAAAATTATTATAAATGTTCCGATATTACCAGCTAATTGGTTTGATTCTGGAGCTTTTTTTACTGTAATATCTGCACCTGATTCGTTCAATTTAGTTAATAATGATTCATCTTTTGATGGAATTTGAACTTTATATTGATGAAGTGGAGCTTGGACATTCTTGTTATCTGGAGTCAAAAATGGTGATACTGTATTTTTTTCTGTGTTGCTTTCTTTTGCAGCTTTCTCTTGAGCAGGCTGCTTCGTTGGAACTGCAATAATCATATCTTCATACTTTTCGATTTTTGAAAATTCTTTATTTTCAAGTTTTTGTAAGAAATTTGTGTATGAAATTTCAGAAGTGTTTGTAGTTGGCCCAGACATAAAAATTGTTGAAATAAAGACCAGTACAACAATAGCTAAAATTACGTACATCCCCATTGATTGACTTTTGTTCATGTAAAATAACCTTTCAAATATATTAAACTCTCGTATATAAATTATACCCTAAAAAGCCGAAAAATAAAGAGTAGTATTTTTATAGTATTGTAAATGTTTTTAATATAATTTATAATTATAATATGTGGTTAAGTAAGTATATTAAAGTATGGATAGATTAACGAGTTTAAAAAAGTTTTATTTAAAATCAGCATTCACTTTAGCTGAAGTGTTAATTACTTTAGGTATTATTGGCGTTGTTGCAGCAATGACAATTCCAACTTTAATTTCAAATACTAATGGTAATAAATACAGAGTTCAATTAAAAAAAACGATATCAACATTAATCCAAGCTGGTAGATTAAATCAAGCTAAATATGATTGGACTTTTTCTGATATCAGTGAGCAATGTAGTGGTTCTGATTTTATGAAGCATACTTCAGATAATAAATTGTCTATTTGTGCGATTTTAAATAGTAACCTTTCAGGTATTCAAGGTGTTTATAGAAACCAAGAATTAACTCAAAAATTTAAATATAATATGAAAACTTATACGAAAAAATTCACAGGTGGCTCTGGGCAATTTACAATTTATCATTTAAATGATGGTACTATGATTGGAGTAAGATCTATTTCAACTGCCGGGGGTTGTGAGTTGCCTGTTGGTATGCGTTTAGGTGCAGCATTAGAAGATGAAACTTTATGGTGGTGTACAGGTTATATAGATGTAAATGGTTTGAGTTTGCCTAATGAAGAAACTAAATGTTCAAAAGGTACTCACAGTAGAGATATAGATGTAGAATGTGTTGTTAATTCTCGCGACATAAAAGATATCTACCCTATTGTCTTTTATAACGATACAGTATCGCCAGCGACAAATGCGGGTAGATATGTTTTAAATACTGCTAAATAGATTTATGCTACTTCCACATATTTTGCGATTTCATCATCTGAATTCATTTCAGTTGTAGCAACAAGAATTTTATTATCATCGATTTTAATACCACCGATAATTTTGTTTTCTTTTAGCTTAGCTAGGAATTTATCAGCATTTTCAACTTCAATAGTGAATTCATTAAAGAAGTTTTTGTTTAATGTTTTAATCCCTTTTGCTGAAAGTTTTTCAGATAAAGTATGTGCGTTTTTAGCAGATAAGTAGCCAGCTTGTTTAAATCCTTTTTCACCCATTACTGACAAGTAAAGTGTTGCACATAAACCGATTAGAGCTTGGTTTGAACAAATGTTACTTGTTGCTTTTTCACGTTTGATGTGTTGTTCACGAGTTTGGATAGTTAAGCAAAAAGCTTGTTTACCATCTTTATCAAGTGTTCTTCCTGCTAGTCTTCCTGGCATTTGACGCATAAGTTTTTCACGGCAAGCCATATAACCCGCAGATGGACCGCCAAAGTTCATTGGGATACCAAGAGTTTGGATATCCCCAACAACAATATCTGCACCATATTCTGATGGAGGTTTTAGAATTGACATTGTTGAAATATCACTACATACAACAAGTAAACACTCAACAGCTTTTGGTTCTAAAATTTCACCATAATAGTTTGGAGTTTGAACTAGAACGCAAGCGTAATCACTTGTTGTAGATGGAACTTCATCAACCCAATCTATTTCGATACCTTGAGAAGTTGTGTAGGTTTCGATGATTTTTTTGTACTCTGGGTTTAGTGAATTTAGTACACAAACTTTGTATTTTTTAGCAACTCGGCAAGCCATTAAAATACTTTCTGCGCAAGCAGTACCGCCATCATATACAGTTGCGTTTGCAACATCCATTCCAGTTAATCTGCAAATCATTGTTTGAAATTCATACATAACTTGCAATGTACCTTGGGAAATTTCTGGTTGGTATGGGGTGTAAGCGGTATTAAATTCAAAACGACTTGCAACTTGTCCAATACAAGCAGGTACGAATTTGTTATAAATTCCACCCCCCGCAAAGATTGCGTAATCTGTTTTGTTAGCGTTAGCAAGAGCTTTAACTACCTTTTGAGTTTCCATTTCTGATAATCCTTCAGGTAATTTTAGTTCTGCCATTCTTGCTGATTGAGGGATTTGAGAGAATAAGTCTTCTACTGTGCTAATCCCAATTTCTTTGCACATTTGTTGTGTTGTTTCTTCGTTGTGTACTAAAAAGTTCTTCATCTTATTCCAATTCTTCTTTATAATCTGCGTATGTCATTAAATCTTCGTATTCAGCTTCATCGGTAGCTTCGATTTTTACTAACCAGCTGTTTTCGTAGCAATCTTCGTTTAATGCTTCTGGAGCATCAATTAACGCAGTGTTTACTTCTACAATTTTACCACTAACTGGCATATAGATTTCAGAAGCAGCTTTTACTGATTCGATGTTTGCAAAAGTATCGCCTTTAGCAAATTCATCACCAACTTCTGGTAATTCTAAGAATACGATATCGCCTAATTGTTCGATAGCATAATCAGTTAAACCAACAATAGCTGGTTCGCCTTTTAAAACAAATTCGTGAGATTTAGTACATAAAATATTTTCTGTAAAACTCATTTTATTCTCCTTTTCTATAACCCTCACCCTAACCCTCTCCCGCGTGCGGGCGAGGGGATAAGAGCCCTTCTATACTTTATTTCTTTTTTGAACGAATGGACGTTTTACAACTTCCGCATCGTGTAATTTTTCTCTAATCATAACTTGAACAGTTGCTCCTGTGCAAATTTCTTTGTCATTTTTTACATATGCAAGTGCAATGTTTTTGCCAGTGCTTGGAGAAACACAACCACTTGTGATAACGCCTGTTTTTTCACCATTGAAGTAAACTTCATAGCCATGTCTTGCGATATTTCTATCTAGCATTACAAGTCCGATAAGTTTTTTGTTTCCACCATTTGCAACTTGGTTCATTATCACTTCTTTGCCGTTGTAATCAGCAACTTTGTCTTTTGGAATTGACCAAGATAAACCAGCTTCAATTGAAGTTGTATCTTCGTCGAGGTCGTTTCCGTATAAGTGAAGTGCAGCTTCAAGTCTTAGAGTATCTCTAGCGCCTAGGCCGATAGGTTTGATGCCAAATTCTGCACCTTTTTCTAAAACTTTATCCCATAAGAATTCTGCGTATTTGTTTTCAACAAGAAGTTCAAAGCCATCTTCTCCAGTGTAGCCTGTACGAGAAGCTAAAAGTTTAATACCTTCAATTGTTGCAGGTTTAATTGTGAAAGATTTTTGATCTTCAATATCATAACCCATTTTTCTAACAACATCGATTGCCTTTGGACCTTGAATTGCAAGTAATGAGTAATTGTGAGATTGGTTATCTACAACAACATCAAACCCTCTTTGATTTCTTGAAATCCAATTGATATCTTCATCAACTCTTGATGCGTTACAAATTACAAGGTAGCTTTCGATACCTAATTTGTAGATGATTAAATCATCAATTAAACCGCCATTTTCTTTTGGTAATTGGCAATAAACCGCCTTTTCGTAATCAAGTTTTGTTATATCTTGAGGTACGATTTTGTTTAAAAAGTCTGTTGCATCTTTTCCTGATACAAAAACTTCTCCCATATGCGAAACATCGAACAAACCAACGTTTTCTCTTACTGTTTTGTGTTCGTCAATAATAGATGAATATTGAACTGGCATGTGCCATCCTCCAAAATCAATCATCTTTGCACCTAGTGCTACGTGTTTGTCGTGTAAGTGTGTTTCTTTAACCATAGTATCCCCCTCAAATATAATACTATTTTTTCACGTAAATGGCGGGCATGTCAAGAATATATTTATATTGTTTGAGTATGCCTAAATATATCTTAATAATGTAATGCTATGATTGTAATTTTATGGTTTTATACTTGTGTGGTTATTTTAGTTTAGGAGGTTATGGTATGTATGTAAAACCTTTAGATATGCCGTTGTTACAAGCAAGAGCAAAAGATATTTCAAGTGCTTGGAATAAAATTGCAATAAGAAGCAAAAACTTTGCAGAAGAGCTTGTTTATTACGGTGAATTAAGAGGGAATGTTACTCCTAATTTTGTTATGAAAACTGATTTGATTGATTATCAGGCATTTGATAAAGAAACAGAAAAATTAACTCCCTATGCTAAAAGGTGTATAAAACAGTTTCTTGAAACTTTCGGCCCTAAAAACAAAAAACCTGAAGATATTACTTTAAGAGATTATATAAATATTGTGACAAAGAAAATGAATGATGACAGGCAAATCAGAGATCCTTTTCTCGATTATAGTGCATAAAAAAAGAGGCTTAATTGCCTCTTTTTTATTTGCTAAGTTGTTTGTATAAATCGATTTCTTTTTGAGAAAGTTTTTCAGGAAGGACGATTTTTATTTTAGCGTTTAAGTTTCCAAATCCTCCAGATTTTTTAGGCAAGCCTAAGTTTTTTAGTCTTAGCATTTTACCACTTGATGTCATTTCTGGAATCTTTATTCCGATATTGCCATGAAGAGTTTGGATTTCCTTTTTACAACCTAAAACCGCTTCTGGTGGTGTGATTTCAACTTCTTTTGTTAAATCTGAGCCAGAAATTTCATATTCAGAATCTTTAGGTGTGATAACTAAGTATAAATCACCCTTTTGACCATAAGCATCAGTTTTACCTTCTCCTTTTAGTCTAATTTTTTGACCTTCTTTGATTTCTTTAGGAAGTTTAACTTTTATAGATTTGTTTTCATTGATAATTCCAGTGCCACCACAAGCAGAACAAAAAGCCCCACCCCCTGGGCATTGTGTACATTTTCTCATATCGTTAAATTTTACTGTTATTGGGTCAGATGAAAATAGATCTTTCGCTGTAACATTTAGAGTTTTTGTAACATCTAAGTCCTCAGATTTTTTTGAAGAGCAGTTACAACCAGATGAACGTCTAGAGTAACCTTGACTAGCTTGTCCCATATCACCAAAGTCAAATCCAGAAAATCCACCACGAGCACCAGCTCCAGCTCCACCCATCATATCGCCAAATAATGAGCTGAAAAAGTCGGAAAATCCGCCCATATCTTGACCGTTGAAGTTAAATTGTTGATAGCCTTGTCCTCCACCAAAGTTGAAGTGTTCAAATCCTGGAGGTGGGGTGTAATCAGCACCACCTTGCCAGTTTGCACCTAAACTGTCGTATCTTTGGCGTTTTTGTTTGTCACCTAAAACTTCATAGGCTTCATTTATTTCTTTGAATTTATCTTCTGCTTCTTTTGTTTTGTTTACGTCTGGGTGATATTTGCGAGCAAGTTTTCTGTATGCTGATTTAATTTCAGCATCTGTTGCTTCTCTTTTTACCCCTAGGGTTTCATAATAATCTTTATATTTCATAAGTATCTCCTAATTTTATAATAATACAAATTGGAAGATATTTTAGTTTTTTTAATTATTTTTTAATCATGTGAAAAAGGTATTGCTCCGGATGCAATACCTTTTTCTATATATATAATGTAAACTGGTTACTTTTTACTTGTTTTTAATTTTCAAACTATCTCAAAATTATCTCAAAACTATCTCAAGCTAATTTTTACTGCAGGTCCTTTTTGAGAAATTTCAACCTTGTCTTCTCTAGCTAACCAGCCAAGACCTAAGTCAGCAAAGTTACCTTTAAGGTCTAATTCTTTTTTCATTTTTGCAAATGAAGTTGTTCCATTTTCGTGTAAGTAGTTATAGATTTCACCAGCTGCGAAACCGATTTGTTCTTGTTGTGATAAAGTTACTTTTTTTGCCATGATTTTTCCTCCATTAAATTACTGTCTAAAGCACTCTTTCGATGTTTTTATATTAGTGTATTTTATACATTTTTAAATCATTTTGCAGATGTAGTTTTTTAAGGGGTTTATGCTAAAATATACACTGTAAGGAGTATTGATTTGTTACTTGAGGGAAGTATAGCGTCAAATAAGACTGAAATTCTTGTGGATAAGTACGCTCAACTGTTGAATTGTGGGGTAAAATCTTCAGAAATTTTGGTGCTTGTTCAAAATTCTACTCTCAAAAATTCCTTTATTGAAAAGACACTTAAAAAACTAGAAATCGATAGTTTAGAACGTCTTAATGTTCATTCTTTTTTTTCACTTGTTTATAATGCAGTTTCTGATAATTGGGCGTTTTTAGAGGATAGAAATATTTTCGATAATCCTGTGATTTTACCGAATTTAGCAGGGCTAGAAGTTTCTCAATTTATCCTAAAAGATATTCTAAATGAGGTGAAATTTCGAGGTTATAATTCCCGCCAATCTTTATTGCACCAGATTTTTAGAAGATATTCTTTGATTGTGCAAAATAATTTATCTCAACAAGAAGTTGACCAGCGTGCTGCAATTTTAAAAGAAGGTTTTTCTGATGATGCGGCGTTAGTGATTAAAAAATTCATGCGAAAAACCTTAGAACTTAGGGATTTTGATTATCTGCGTCAGAGTTTGATGTTTAATTTTATTTACAAAAATACGGATTATTTTAAGGATATTAAATATTTAATCATTGATGATGCTGATGAATGTACTCCAATTTGTCTGGATTTTGTGGAATATTTGTCAAAACAACTTTCTGGATTTTATATTTCAATAGATAAAATGGGGTCAAGTCGTTGTGGGTATTTGAGTGCAGATAAAAATAATTATGAGAAATTAAAGTATATTTTCAATAATCCAGAAGAAACTACGTTGAATGAAAATTCAACCATGCTTTTGTCATGTAATAAGCTTTTTGATAACGTTCTAAATGATAAATCAAATTTGCTACCATGCTTTTACCATGACTCTTTTTCAAAGCGTTCGAGCATGATTGAAGATGCTATAAAAAAGGTTAATTATCTTTTAGAACAAAAAGTTCTGCCATGCGAAATATCAATAATTTCTCCTGTGATTGATGAAATGTTGAAGTTTGGCTTGAAAGAAAATTTGAAGCCAAATGTAAATCAGTTATACCTTTCTGGTAGTGAAAAACTTATCCAAAATCGTCTTGTGCGTGCCGCAATTTTAATTCTAAAGATGAATACTGAATTAAGATATTCTTTAGAAGAATTTGATTTGCGTGTAATTTTATCAGAATTTCTTCAAATTCCATTAAAATACTGCGAAAATATTCTAGAAAGTTTTCAAAAGGATAAGACTTTAATTGAATATAATTTTGCGGATGCTGATTATACTGAGAAATATAATAATTTTAGGTTTTTAGTTGATAGACTATCTGTTTCAGAGAATAAAATTTCTGAACAAATTGTTGAAGTTTATAATGAATTATTTACGAAAGCTCCGTTGCAGTTTGAAGAAATTAATAAATTTAATTTCTTTTTGAAGCAAATTACAGACTTTGAGAATATTTTTGGGGAAAATTTTAATCATCGCAAATTGGAAATTATCTTGCAGGTTGAAAATTCTATCATTGCAGAAAATCCTTACTCGATATTAGAGATTAAGAAAAACGATTTAGTGATTGCGACACCGCAAAAAATTATTGACAATCATGTAAAAACTAAGTATCAAATTTGGCTTGATATATCAAATTCTGAGTGGGTAAAATCCGATACTGGACCTCTTTATAATGCTTGGGTTTTCCAGAAAGATTGGGATAAAAAAGAATATACAATTGAAGATAATGTACAGTTATCTAAAGATAAAAATGCACGAGTACTAAGGAAATTGGCACTTTGTGCTAGTGGAAAGGTTTATTGTTATTCAAGTTTATTTGATTCAAATGGGGTTGAAAATTATGGAGCAATCGAACCTTGGATAATTGTTGAGGATGTTGCGGAAGTTTGTGATAACACTCCAGTTTTTAAAATTGTTCCAAGAGATGACCAAAAACCTGTTTTGGATTATGAAAAAGGTTATATGGGCATTTCTGCGGTTCCTGGAGCTGGGAAAACTACAATTCTTTTAGCTCTAATTATTAAACTTTTAGAGCGTGGTATAAATCCAGAAAATATTTTTGTTCTTACTTATATGGATTCTGCAGCTCGAAATTTTAGAGAACGTATTAAAAATGTTCGTAAAAATTCATCAAAACTTCCAAATATAAGTACAATTCATGGTCTTGCATTAAGGATTTTAAAAGAAAATGGGAACTATGAAAAGTTAGGTTTAGCATCTGATTTTGAAATTTGTGATGATTCTCAACGTGGTAGAATTTTAAGAGAAATTGCTTCAAAATTAAAAATTGAACAAAAGTTGGCAGAAGAATTTGATAGGGCAGTTTCTGTTCACAAAATGTCAGGCGGGGGTAGGGGTAAATATATTGATGCAGTTTCTGATGCAAAATTGAAGAAGTTTTTGTTATTCTATAATGCTTATGAGCAAAACTTAAGAGAATCTAATCTAATTGATTATGATGATATGTTGGTGGGTTCAGTCAGAATTCTAAAAGAAAATCCAGATGTATTGGCTCACTATCAAGAAATTTGTGAATACGTTATAGAAGATGAAGCACAAGACTCTTCAGGTGTTCAGCAAGAATTAATAACTCTTTTATCAGGAAAGCACAAAAATGTTATCCGTTGTGGTGATGTCAACCAATCAATTACTGCAACATTTTCGAATGCTGATGTTGAAGGATTTAGAAAATTTATTACAGAAAATTATAATGTTTCTATGGATTGTTCCCAGCGTTGTACAAAAGATGTTTGGG
This sequence comes from bacterium, assembly GCA_017626055.1. GTDB lineage: Bacteria > Cyanobacteriota > Vampirovibrionia > Gastranaerophilales > Gastranaerophilaceae > Zag111. Next base: position 384,779 of record JAGAJM010000006.1, read on the forward strand.
AACTTGCAAATAAGCTAGTTGAAGTTTCTTGTGAAAAAGAAGAAAGCAAAAATTCGTTTTTTAAAATGTTTATGCACCCAGTTGGAGGTAAAAATCCTGAGCCAAGTGGTGTTGGTCCAGCAGTTGTGGGTGAGATTTTTGATAGTGGTGTAGATGAAAAAAACTATGTTTTGCGAGTTATAAAAGAAACCTTGATGAAGCATCCAGATTATACTGTCGGAATACTTGTGCGAAATAATTATCAGGTTGCGGCTTGGCAGAATTTGATTGAAAATAGTGGTTTAAAAGTTATTACAAGAAATCAGTGTTTAGAACAAAAAGCTATTTTTAAAGTGATTTTTGCCGTTATGAAAATGGTTTTAAAACCTTTTGATAATGATGTAATAGCTGATGGGTATAATGTTTTAACTGAGTTAGGTTTTTATAAGCGTGGATTGTCAGAAGAAATTAGACGATACGAAAATCCTTTTGTTCAACTAAATTCTGATAATTTAGGTAATATTGTTTTAGAACAATTTTATTGGGACTTAAATTATTGGATTTCATTGTGTTATTTGACACCAAACGAGCTTGCTGTAAAAATTGGTATGCAGTTTTTTAAAAGCGAGATTGAAAAATCTAATATTTATCTAATCTCAACTTTGATTAAGCGAATTTGTATAAAAAATAATTCATTAGAGTATGCAATTTCAAGACTTGATGAATTATCTAAAAAACCTAATTTGAGTGGGTTTAAGTTTTTCTCTGAAGAAGATGAGGATGATAAAAAATTCTTGGCTGGTAAAGTACAAATTATGACTATGCACAAGTCAAAAGGTGATGAATTTAATTTGGTGTTTATTCCTGAACTAACAGAGAAAAACTTGCCGTTAACATTAAAATCGATTAGTTTAAGATCATCTGATTTTATTGAATCAGTTAGAAAATTGAACCCTGATTACAAAGTTAAATCTGAGTATGAATTGAAACAAGAAATTCTATCTGAAACTTTGAGGCTTTTGTATGTTGCAATTACAAGGGCTAAGAACAAGTTATATATGACTGTTTCAAATAAAGCAAAAACACGCTTTGGTAAAATGCAAAACCAAGAAATAAGTGTGATTTTTAGTGAGCTTTTAGGAATGGAGGTGCCAATTGCTAAATAACTATTCTCCAAATATGCTAAAAACTTATCAAACTTGTCCGAAAAAGTTCTATTATCGTTATATTGAGGGGGTAAATGTTCCTGTGTCTGTTACTCCATTTGAAAAAGGTAAGAAAATTCACGCACTTGCTAATTATTTCTTGCAAGGAGTAAATATTTCAAGGATTGAAACGGCTTTAACTGATGTTGAACAAGAAGTTTGGCAAACTCTGTTAGCCAATCCATTCTTCCAAAAAGATTATTTTAAATCGGAATATCAATTGTCTTGTAAAATTGGTGAATATTGGGTTGGTGGTAGAATTGATGCTGTTGTAACAACAGGGGATGAATATTTTATCCTTGATTACAAAACTGGTTCGATTCCGAAAAATCCAGAATATGATTATCAAACAATGGTGTATTTACCTGCTCTAGATAGATTTTTGAAAGGTAATTATTCTTCATTGTCTTTTGTTTATATCAATTTAAAAGAGAAGAAAAATCACGTAATTCAATTTACTCCTCAACTAAAATCAGAATATGAAAAACGAATAATTGATATTTGTTCTCAAATAAGCAATGATACAATGTATCAAATTAATGCAAATTCTTGCAGTCGTTGTGAATATAACAAAATCTGTGCTCAATAGTTATAGTACTTCTTTGATTGCTGCAATCATTCCGTCTGGAGAAGCGATGTTTCTGCCTGCGATATCAAATGCTGTACCATGTCCTGGGGATGTTCTTACAATATCTAAGCCAATTGTCATATTAACTGTTTTATCTCCAGCTACTGTTTTAATCGGGATTAAGCCTTGGTCGTGGTAGTTTGCCAAATAACAGTCGTATTCGTCTTTTGTGTTGTTGTAATAATGTTGAGCAGCTTTTACAAATAAAGTATCAGCAGGTAATGGGAGCGTTATATTTATCCCTTGAGCTTGTAATTCTTTAATAGCAGGAATTAAAATATCAATTTCTTCTGTTCCTAAAATTCCATCTTCGCCAGAGTGAGGATTAAATCCGCATAATGCAAATTTTGGATTTCTGATGTTAAATTGAGTTTCAAAAGTTTTTACTAAGTTTTTTACTTTTGTAATAAGTAATTCTTTTGTAATATTTACCTCTTTTAATGCACAATGACGAGTCAAAAGTAAAACTCTAAAACCATTTGCAACAAATAACATTTCTGCTAATTGATTATCATGAGCTAAGTGTTTTTCTATTACTTCAGTTTGACCATTATAGATGTGTCCTGCTAAATGGAGTGCATTTTTAGCAACTGGTGCAGTAACAATAGCTTTTGGTTTAATTTCACAAACTTTTTTTAGTGATTGAAACGAAAATTCGCCAGCTTCTTTTGTAACTTTGCCTGCTTCGATTTCAGCTTCATATGGAATTTCTATAATCTCATAATTTTTATCAAGTTTGCCATAATAATTTAAAATTTTGCGATTAGAAATAATTACAACTTTATCTTCTGGTAAGTCAAGCTGATTAAGGGCTTTTATTGTTATTTCTGCTCCAATGCCATTTGGATCTCCTGTTGTAATTGCAATTTTATCCATAACTTATTCTTCGTGTTTAGTAAAGTAATTTAGGATTTCTAGTAGAGTATTTACTCCACCGAGGTTACCAGATTTAGTAACAATCCATTGGTCGGAATTTGCATTTTTACTTAGAGCAATTGCAGGTAACACTTCATCAATCAATTGTAGTTGATTTGCATCGATTGCATTACAACATTTGTAAGATGTTTCTCCGCCTAATGTGATAAGCACTGCTCTTTTTCTTCCTAATACTCGTTTTGTTAATGTTGCCAAAAAGTCTGTAATAACGTTAGCTAAGCCTGATTTTGTTAGGTCAGCTTTAATTGTGTCTTCTGAAAATCCGTCAAAGTTTTTTAAAAGTTTTGAAGTATGAACCATTACTATATTGTTATTCACAAGGCGTGAGCAAATTCTTTCAACTAATTCTTCTGTCACTTCACCTAATACAGTGTTCATATCAAGTTCAATAATTAAACTGTTTTCTTCAAATTCTGCACTTTGTTCAAATTTATCAATTTGAGTTGCCGTAATTTGAGTTGCACTACCAGATACAATAAACTTTGGAAGTTGTGGTAATTTTACCCCTAGAACTTCGCCTTCTTCTGGTTTTTGGAACCATTCGTTACTTAAAATCTTTGCGGCTGCAGCGGTGCCTACTGGTAAAATCTTATAGTTAGATTTACCCATTGCAAGCACAATTTGTTCTAAATCAGTCGTTGAAACTGCATCAGCAACGATAATTTTTGCTCCTTTTTCGATAAGTTGGTTAATCTTTTTCAAGATTGGACCTGCGCCATCCATAATGGTTTTTAATTTCAATGAAGCCACTAAATCTTCGAGGTTTTCGCCAAGTTGTTGTTTTAATAATGTTGGTAAGTGAGATTCAGAAATTGGTGAATGTGGATCACGAGCCATTTCAGTTCTTTCAATAGGCACACCTTTTAAAAGATGGTATCCGCCAACAGTAATTCTTCCCTCTTGTGGAAATGCTGGCATGATAATTGCTGCATCCCATTCTAAAACTTCAAGCATTGATAATACTTCAACTGCAATGTTTCCCCTAACTGTTGAATCTATTTTTTTGTAGAAGAAGTCAGGGTTAATTTTGTCAACGAAAAGTTGAGTTGCAACTTTAACTTTATCAAATGCTTCTTGTGGTGAGATGTTTCTTGATTCTGTTGCAATTGCCCAAGCCTGTTGGCAATCAGCAGAAGTCGGTTCAATATCTGTGTGAAGTAAGATATTTGTATCTGCACCATTTAGTTTGAATTGTAATGCGGTATCGTTTGCACCTGTCAAATCATCTGCAATTATACCTACTGTATTAGAACTAATAATCATAATTTATCTTCTTATAAAACTTCTTCAGCGTCTTTTTTAGAACCTAATAATCTGATAGTGTTTGCTCTAATAAAGAATGATTCTTTTTCAGAATTTGTAGTCTTATCAGTCCAGCGATTGTTAGCAATAGCACCATCAACCGCTACTAATCTTCCTTTTTTAACATATTCTGCAGCAAATTCAGCTTGTTTATCCCAGATTTCAACGTTGAACCAGTCTGTAACTTCTGATTTTGTTTTTGTATCCCATCTGTTTACTGCAACAGAAAAATTAGCTTTCATTTTGCCAGAGTCAAATGCTCTAAAGCCTTCTGATGCATCTCTGCCTACTCTACCTACTACTGTAACTGTATTCATAAATACCTCTTTTCGATTTCCAACATTATTACAAAACTTGTCTTGTTCGTCAAATTAATACATTCTAACCAATTTGCGAACTTCTTTTAAAACTTCTTGAGCACGTGCTCTAGCTTTTGCTGAACCCTCTTCAATGATACGTTCAACTTCTTCAGGGTGTTCTTCGTAATACTTACGACGTTGTCTGAATTCAGCCATTGTTGAGTTAATTTTGTCACCCAATTGACGTTTACATTGAGCACATCCTCTTAACCCTTTTTCACATTCACATTTTACTGTTTCAATTTCATCTTCTGAGCCAAAAATTGACCAATATTTGAATGCAACCTCACAATCATCTGGATGCCCAGGGTCATCTTTTCTTAGTCTTGAACGATCTGTAATTGCGCTCATAACTTTTTTAGAAGTGTCTTCAGCTGTATCCGAAATTTTAATATCATTATTAAATGATTTACCCATTTTATTACCATCTAAACCGCAAATTAGTGAGCAGTGGTTTAAGATAGGTTTAGCTTCGTTGAAGAATTCTCCATAAAGGTTATTAAATCTTCTTGCGATATCTCTTGTAATTTCAATATGTGCAACTTGGTCGATACCAACTGGTACGCAATGAGCATTGAACATCATAATATCAGAGCTCATTAAAACAGGATAACCCATTAAACCATAGTTAATTTGTGAGTTTTGACCTTCTTTGGTTTTTAAAATTTTAGCCATATCTTTTAAGGTCGGATCACGTTCAACCCAGTTCTGAGGGGTAATCATACCTAAATAGATATTCAATTCTGCAATTTCTGGAACTAAAGACTGAACATAGATTGTTGATTTTTCAGGGTCGATACCACAAGCCAACCAATCCATTACAACTTCTAAAATATTTTGTCTTAAGTCGTCTGTTTTATCATATTTTGTAGTCAAGGCATGCCAGTCTGCTACGAAAAAATAACAATCGTATTTATCTTGTAGTTGAACCCAGTTCTGGATAACCCCAAGATAGTGTCCTAAGTGTAATTTTCCAGTAGATCTCATCCCTGAGACAATAATTTCTTTCATAAAACAGTCCTTTCATATCCTGTTGTAATTATATAACAAAAAGCAAAGGGCGTTAGTATTCCTAACTTTTTGTTAAATTATGCAATATAGAATAACAAATTGATTAAAAAATCGGCTACTAACATATAGATTGTAGATAGAATAGCGGCTTGAGTAGTGGAGTATCCAACTTCTTTAGCTCCACCTCTAGTTTCATATCCTTTTGTTGCGCAAACAAGCGCAATTAAAGCTCCAAAAATACACGCTTTTAATAGACTTATGTAGATGTCCTTTGTTGCAATCCAAGCCCAAACGGAAGCCATATATCTTGCTGGGTGCAAGTCAATTGTACCCATAGAAACAAACATTCCGCTCAAAATTCCGATAAATTCTGCAATTAAAACTACCATAGGAACAGTGATTGCAGATGCTAAAATCCTTGGTGCAAAATAATATCCGATAGGGTTTACTTTTAGAGTTTTAATAGCATCAACCTGAGAAGTTACTTGCATATTTGCAATTTCAGCTGATATTGCAGTTCCTGCTCTTGCTCCAATTGCTAGAGCTACAAAGCCTGGGGCAATTTCTCTAATCATAACAATTGCAATAGATCCTCCAATATAGGATTCTGCACCTGTCATCAAAAATTCTTTAGAAACTTGAATAGCAATTACTGCTGCTGAGATGAATGAAATTACCAAAGATATAGGTAATGAATCATAGCTGATTGCTGCAGCTTGAGAGATTACTGTTTTGAATTTCAAGTTACCACCGAAAATGTATTTGATACATTCCCAAAGGTTTTGCATACATAATCCTAAAAATCTAATCAAGTTTCTAGCCCCTTTTCTGTTTTGAATATAACACAAAAACAAAAACGAGGTTAATTTTATATCTTAATTATTTTTAAGTTGTGAATATATTTTACGTTTATCAACTGTTGCGATAAATTTTACTGCATCGTTTGACGGAATTGCAAAACCTATTCCAATATTTGAGATATTTTGATCGGGGTTATAAATTGATTGACTAATTCCAATAACTTCTCCATCTGAGTTTAATAATGGTCCACCTGAACATCCTGGATTAATTGCTGCGTCTGTTTGAAATCTATTTTTCACGTAATCAATTCTGGAAATTATTCCTTGAGTTAATGTGTTTGAAAATCCAAATGGATTTCCGATAGATAAAACTCTTTGTCCTACTTTTACGTTCTCGGAATCTCCGAATGATACAGTTTTTAATGGCTTTTTAGGCTCGATTTTTATTAGTGCTAAGTCCCTGTTTTTACCCATTTGAGCAATAAATCGTGCCTTGTAAGTTTGTCCATTATAGGTTGTAACATCAATTGTTTTGTAATTTTCAACTACGTGTGAACCAGTTAAAATTAGTCCGTCTGGAGTTACTATACAACCAGTTCCTGCAGATAATCCATCTTTTAATTGTGCATCAATTGCAACAATTGCAGGGCTTATTTTTTCATATACTTCAATGTTTATTTTTTCATCGGGAGCATAACCCATTGATATTGGACAAAATGCGAAACATAATACTAAGATGCCACTTAAAAACAGAATTTTTGATTTCATAATTGCCCCCTTTTTCGACAATTATTTTTCTATCGGAAATAAATAATATCCTCTAATTTTTTAACAATGTAATTATTCAAAAAAAGTTTAAAACTTTAATTTTTAGCAAAAAAAAAGACCTTGTTAATATCAAGGCCTATCCGTTTAAATAAGAAGAGAGAGCTTTATATATTAATATAAAGTATTCTCAATTGGAAAAATTGCTAAATTTGTAATAACAAATTTACATATCTTTACAAGAGGATGAAACTCAATAATAGTATGCTTTTTTAGACCCCCTTTATTTACCCCCTGTTTGTGTTAAAATGTACTTGTAAAGTTTAAAAAGAGTTGGTGTTATGAACATAGATAAAGATAAACTTATTTCAAGTATTAAAAAAATCACAAAACCAAAAGTTTTGGTTGTTGGGGATTTGGCATTGGATGAAATGATTTATGGTGATGCTGAACGTATTTCACGTGAAGCACCAGTCTTGATTTTACAGCACACTAAAACAAAATTGATTTTGGGTGGTGCGTCTAATGCTGCACACAACGTAGCAACTTTAAATGATGGCAAAGTTGGTGTTATTGGGGTTGCTGGTATGGATTATTATTCAGATTTGCTTTATGAAACTTTTGAAAAAGCAAATATTGATTGTTCTGAAATTGTAGAAGATAGAAGTCGCAAAACTATTGTGAAAACTAGAGTTTCGGGTTCTATTACAACATCAATTACTCAACAAATTGTTCGAGTTGATAGACAAACTAAAGGTCCTGTTTCTGAAATAACAGAAGACAAAATTATTAAAAATATTGAAAAAGTTTTACCTACTTATGATGCGGTTATTATTTCTAACTACCATATCGGGACTTTAACAGATAAAATTATTAAATTTACAATTGATTTAGCTAATAAATTAGGGAAAAAAGTTATTGTAGATGCTCAAAGAGATTTAGGTTCATACAAAAATGTAACTTCTATGACTCCAAACCATCCAGATACAGAAAAATCTGTTGGTTTTGAAATCCATAATGAAGATGATTTGAAACGTGCGGGTAAAAAATTGCTAGAAGAAACCAATGCGCAAGCAATTTTAATTACTTGTGGGGCAGATGGTATGTTTGTTGCTGAACCAAATGAAGTTTATACAAAAATTCCAGTATTCAACAAATCTGAAGTGTTTGATGTTACTGGCGCTGGAGATACTGTTACTGCGGTTTATTCATTGGCATTGGCTGCTGGTGTTGATCCTGTATATTCAGCAATTATTGGTAATATTGCAGCAAGTATTGTTGTTAGACAATTCGGTTGTGCTACAACAACAGTTGAAGAACTACTTGCAGCAGTGAAAGATTTGAAGATTTAATTTAAGGAGACTTTTATAATGGATAAGTTAAAAGAACTTTTAAATTCAGAAAAACTTGCTAAGTTAAAAGAACTTGTAAAGAAAATCAGAGTAGTTGATTTGATTATTGTAGGTTGCGTGCTTTTGGCACTATTGGTTGGTTTTGTAACCTTTAAGGGTGTTCGTCAGACTGCTGATAGACAAATTGAAGCAACTTCAAATATTGTTTTTAAAGTATATATGAGAGGGGTAACTTTCTCAGGTAAAGAAATTCCTATCAAAAAAGGTGACAAGACTTTTATCAGTATTAGAAATGTTCCATATTCAGAATTAGAAATTCTTGATGTAAAAGCTGATAGAAGAAAAATTGTTCTTCCAACTTTGAACTCAAAAACAGTTGTAATTGTGGTAGAAGATGTTGGACAACCTGATTTATATGATGTTGTTGTAACATTGACTGATAAAGCTAAAATTACTAAAGATGGTGCTGTTGTTGGTGGTAATAAAGTTAAAATGGGCTTACCTATTACGTTAGAGGGTGCAGAATATAGATTTACTGGTTCTGTTTCAGATATCAAAGTTGTAGATGCCGTTGATGAAGTAGCTTTAGATAAAGATATAAATACCACTGATGATGTTCAATAAGTTTTTTAAATTTTCACAGGATAAATTAAATTATTTATATGACAATAGTTTATTTTTGCAAAATATAGACTGGTTTATTTTACCATTTATTTTGCTAACCTTTATTGGTTCAACGTTTATGAATTCAGATTCAATCGGATTTTTTGCGTTGATTGTTATGTTTCTAACTTTTGTGAAAATGATGACAAAACCAAATGAAATGGTTGATTTTAAACGTTTTGAAATTTGGCTAATTGCATACTTTATGATTGTTGTGGTTAGTTTGTTTGGTTCATCATTGTTTGTGTTGAGTTTGAAAGGTTTTTTGAAAACTTTGATTTATATTGGGTTTTATTTTTCTGTTGTTCAGTATTTAAAGACTCATAGAAATTACATTGCTTGGTTATTGGGAACAATAGCAATATGTGTAGCTGGCGAATCTGTTATTGCATTTTTACAAAGTTTCTTACATTTAGAAGCTATTTCGACTTGGCAAGATACCTCAAGACTTAACCCAGAAGATATTTTATCAAGGGTTTATGGCACATTAAAACCATTTAATCCGAACCTTTTTGGCGGGTATTTAGTTTCTGGTTTCCCAGTGGTATTAGGTACAGTATTTTATTTTGCTAATCGTAAGCATTTAAAATGTACTCTAATTGCTTCTGCTTTTTCAGTATTAGGGATTTATGCAATCTTCCAAACAGGTTGTCGTGGCGCTTATTTAGCACTAATGCTAATTTTAGCAAGTGCGTTCTTAATTTCTGCTAAATTTTTCTGGAATACATACAAAAAGTTATATATATCATTAATTTCAGCGATTACAATATTCTTTTTTATGGCGGTAACTTTTGTAGGAGCATTAAGGCATAGATTTTTATCTATTTTTGCTATGAGAAATGATTCTTCAAATTCGTTCCGATTTAATGTTTATCATTCATCTTTAGATATGTTTAAGGATAATTGGTTACTAGGAATTGGTGTTGGAAACAAAAATTTTAGAGAAATTTATGGATTGTACATGAAAACTGGATTTGATGCATTAAGTGCATATAATGTTTTCTTAGAAATAGCGGTAGAAAGTGGAATTTTTGCACTAATTGCGTTTTTAGGTTTCTTAGTAGAGTTAGTAAAAGATGCAATCAAATTCATATTAAAATCAATTGATAATGAACAAATTATATTTGTTGCAGTTTCTCTGATATCAGTTTTGGCAGTTATGTTTCACGGGTTTGTAGATACTGTATTTTTCAGACCACAAATTCAGTTTATGTTTTGGACATTTGTTGCAGTAATTTCAACACTTGTGAACGATAAAAAAGAGGTACTAAACTAAAAGAACCGACTATAATTAGTCGGTTCTTTGTTTGACACTTATGTTTAACACCAGAATCCTCTGCAACAACCACCCATTATCGGGTTAAATCCCATACCCATTCCAGCATAGTAGCCTCCGCCCATCATTGGCATTGGACTGTAAAAGTAGTTGCAAGAATTAAAATACATCCAAGGATTAAAAGTGCAAGCACTCATCAATCCTAACGTACCGATTGTATTTGAAACTGGATTACCATATCCAGAGTACATATTTATTGTATTACCAACAGGGTTGCCATAAAGTTGCATTTCATAAGCAACTTGGTTTCGAGCAATCCCGTTTGCTAAATTGCCAAAAAGATTTATGCCTGCATAACCAGCTGGGACACCACTTGTTCGTTGCTCAAGGTAACTTACAGTGGATGCAAGTCCGCAGTTAATATTGCTCATTATTCTCATTGTTTCGGCAAAACCCATAATCATCCTCGTTATTACTAACTATAAATATAAAGTATTTATGTTTTTATTAATTGCGTATATTTTGTATATTGTAACGATATATTAAGTATATACTTTTAAGATTAGTAAATCTGACAATAATTTTTTATACATTTTGGCGATTATTTTGTTTAAGGCAATTAGTACAATTCAAATATAAGTTTTATTGGAGTAAAAATATGTTTATTGGAAATAGTTGTAATGATTGCAATAGATACAATCGTTTGGAAATGAAAAATATTGATCAAAATCTTTTACCTTGGTTAGAAGACATTATTGATGAAAATAATGCTAGAATTGAGCGTAAAGAATGGAAAAGTAAATATAATAGTTATGTCGTATATGATTATGAACCTTTTTGTACTGAGGGGTTTGAAATAAATATTGTGATTTCCTCTCGAGAAAGTGCGTTTTTGAATTTTATCAAATATCTTTATGATGAAAAAGTCAGCACCATAGAATATCTAAATAACTGCATCACTATATGATAGCATATAAAAAGGGAAGTGGATTTCACTTCCCTTTTGCTAAATATATTTATACTTAGAAATCTTACTCTTCTGTTTTTTGGAAACAATCTTTGCAGAAAATTTCTCTGCCAGGGATTGGTTTGAATGGAACCTGAGTTTGAGCGCCACATTTTGAACATACAGCATCAAACATTCTTCTTTTCTTTTTGTTGTTTTTTCTGCGAGCAAGGCGACATTCTGGACATCTTTTTGGTTTGTTTACAAGTCCTTTTTCTGCGTAAAACTCTTGTTCGCCTGCAGTGAAGTCAAATTCTTTTCCACAATCTTCACAGACTAATTTTTCATCTTGGTACATTGTTTTGTTCTCCTAATTGTTGTATTGTTTTGAGAAACCATTGGTTTATCTTATCATAATACACTATTTTTTAGATTTTGCAAGTATTTTGTTAAGGGTTAAATTTAGGTGTATGCATCAAAATTTTTCTATTTTCTAATGCATTCCCAAATTTGTCATAACTTGCTTCCCCGTGGTTGTTTGCAGCGTTTGCTGCACGACGTTGTTTTTTCTCTATTCTTTTTTGTAATGCTTCTTCAGCTTTTTGTTGTAATTCTGCAATTCTTGGTTCTAAATCACCAACATCAACTTTTACGATATTAGATCGTAATTGGAATTCTTTTTCTAATACTTTTATATATTCTCCAAGTAATGCGGCATCCTCAAATTTGCCAGCTCTAGCCCATTTGTCCATAACTTTCAATAATCTGTCCATATGTGCTTGTATGTTTTTAGGAATATCGTATTCTTTTGTTTGTTCGATAAAATCATCGATAAGGGTATCAGATTTTAGATTGTTTATGTATTTAGAAGTTAATATACTTACTCTTAGAGTTTCCGCATCTTCTCGTTTTATTTCACCTTTTTGAATTGCTTCTTCAAGTTTTCTAAATTCTGCTTGAGGCCAAATATGTTCATCAGATTGAACTGCAGGATCAAGTAATCTGAATGCAATTTCTTCAGGTGAACGTGGTACGACTACAATTTCTTGTTTACCGAATGGGTTTTTATCAATAACTTTCGTGTCGTGAGAATATTTAACAATAAAAGCGTTAATAGAATCTGATGATTGTGGTAATCTTGATGCTACCGCCATTATTTTTTCTTTTGTTTTAGGGTCGGAAATTTTTAATTCGTCCAATCCATGTAAAAATACTTTTCTTGAAAAACGTATTTCTGGTGTTGGATGTGGATCTAAGATTTTATCAAATGCTCCGTTAATGAATTTACGAGCTTGTAAGTATTCTCCACGAGGTAAAACTCTTATCATCATGTTGATTTTATCAAGAATTTTTGTTTGTTGTTGAATAAGGATTTCTTCTGCCCTTTTGTGTTTCATTTGCATAAGTTCTTGCAAGTTCATATCAGGGTGTTTCTTAGCTAAGTTTTTAAGTATAAAGTAAACTTCTCTTTCAATCGGAGGCATACAGTCTTCATATTGCTTTAAGAATTTCATAGCAATAGTACTTTTCTTTTTAAATGCTCCAAGGGTTTTTAAGGAATCTATATCTTCTTGAGAAATCATTTCTTTTCCTGTATAAGCATCAGGTATTCCTTCTCTCATAAGTTTTTTGAAAAATGTTTTATTAAATTTTTTCTTAAATTCGTTTGTGGTGAATTTTATTTGCCCAGTAAAAGCAATGTCATCAGTTGCTGGCAGGGGTTCTTTTACAAAAACATCTCTTTCTAATGTATTTAATTTAATGTTGCCAAGAGTTTGTGCAAACGCCACTATTGGGTTTGTTTGTACCCTTGATACTTTTTCTGTATTGTTTGTATTTTCCCTAAAGTGAACCCCTGTAATTCTCATATCCCTATAAAACTCCTAAATAATTAATTTGTCACTTCCTTAATATATTTTTACTTAGCAAAAAAGGCGAGCACAAAACTCGACTTTTCGTTAATAAACTGGTGGTGGTTGGATATAAAGAGGTTTTAATTCTTGCCATTTGCAAGATTCTTTTTGAACCTTTTCATACACCAATTTTGCCAAAATATCACCAAGAGGATATTCTTTTTGTTGATAAGATATTCCACCTAATTCTTTTTGTAGCCTATCATCTGTAATTAGATAGTATTCATTTTTCTCTAAAAGTTCTTTGATTTCTTCTAATTGAATAGCACCTTTGATATCATCTTCGTAGCGAAGATAGGCACTGTTTTTCCTTGCATCAAGTGCAACCATCGTTGGTTTTTCTGTTTTATTTATGTGTGAAAGAATTTCTAGTGACGATATTCCACAAGCTTGAATATTGAGTTGTTGAGCCATCATTCTAGCAACTGTTGTGCAGGCTCTAATTCCTGTAAAACTTCCAGGACCAATGTTTGTGCCAATTACGGATAAGTCTTTTGGCTCAAGATTATTTTCTTTTAAAATTTCTCTAATTGTTGAAATTAAAAAGGCTGAATGGTATTTATTATCTTGGTTAGTTACTATTTTTGATGTGAGAATTTTGTCATCCTCTGCTAAAGTAACATACATTTTGTCTAGGCAGGTATCAAATACTAATATTTTCACTATTCTAATCCTTTTACAATTTCAATACAATCTTGTCCAAACCCCTCAAATGAGTATTTTCTGTTATCCTCATCATCGTAGGTTACGTTAATTTTGATATGGTTAAATGGGATTTCATTCTGTGAAAATTCTGCCCATTCAACAAATGTGATTTGACGACCTTCTGAGTATTCTCGAAGTTCATCGGTAATTGTTTTTACACCCTCGTTTTCAAGTCTATACAAATCAAAATGATAAACTGGGATGTTTGCACTATGGTATTCGTTTAAAATTACAAAGCTTGGACTGGTAACTTTTTCGGTAATACCTATTGCTTGGGCAACAAGTTTAACGAACGCAGTTTTTCCTGCACCAATCTCGCCATACAAATTTATAAAACAACCATCTTTTTCTATTAATTTTGCAAATTTATAAGCTAATTCTTTTGTCTGGTCTAAGTTTTTACATATTTTTTCAAATTTACTCATGTTGTACAACTACCTTGTTTCTTCCTGTATTTTTTGCTTGATAAAGAGCTTTGTCTGCTTTTATTAATAAGTCTTCGTCTTTATCGGTATCTTTGATTTCATAAATTCCTAAACTCAATGTTACGGAAATTTCTTTAACATCAGCATCTGGGTTAACCTTCGAAATATCAATAGTTTTAGCTTCGATAGTTTTTCTAAGACGTTCTGCAACCATTTTAGCTTCTTCGATTTTAGTAAATGGTAATAGAATAGAAAATTCCTCACCGCCGTAACGTCCTGCAATATCGTATTCACGAAGTTGACCACGAATGACTTTTGCAATTGTTTTTAAAACTAAATCTCCGACGGCATGTCCATAGGTATCGTTTACTCCTTTGAAGAAGTCAACGTCTGTCATAATTCCGCAGAGTGGGGCTTTTTGACGTTTTGCGTTAGATACTTCTTGCTTGATACGTTCTTCAAGTTGGCGTCTGTTATAGAATCCTGTTAATGCGTCTAGAGTTGCGTGTTTTAGAATTTCTGCGTAAACATTTGCCCTGTTAATTGTTGTTGCGATTTGTGATGATAATTGTGTTAAGTAATCATCGTCTTTTTCTGTAATCGGTTCGTTTGTACTTTTTGCAACAAGAATACCAACTTCTTTACCTTCGCTTTTTAAAGGTAGGGCAAGTGTCATTTTGTTGTCTGTAAATTCTTTTTCTTTAAAGTTTTCAACAATTTCTAAAATTTTTACGTCTTTGCATGCCATTGGCCAGGCTAGTGCATTTACGCCAGTAGCTTCGTCAGTAATAAAGATATAAACCAAATAGTCTTCAAAGAATTTGTCTATCATTTCACCAATGATTGGAATAACATAGTTCAATTCGTATTGTGTTTCAATGATTTTTGCTATGTTTTTCATTGTTTCGTGGAAATTGATATTCTTTTGCATTTTTTCACTTAGGATAATATTTTGAACTTTTAGTGAAATGAAGGGTGCAGCAATTTTTATGAATGATTTCAGTTCATTGTTGCCACCTTTTATGCAAAGATACCCAATACTTTTTTTGTGTTTAAAGATTGGATATTTTATTCCATCGGATTCGATTATTGGAAATTCTAGATAAGTTTTGTTATTGATATCGATAGAAAAATCTTCTGTATCGAAGTTTTTTTCAAAAAAAGTTCCCAATGAAGCTATAAGTGACTTTTCACTATAACTTTCACTAAGAACTTTTGAAAGTTTTTCTATCTTGTGTATCAAATTTATACCTCAAGTTGTTGCAAAATTTCATCTGGAATATCGAAGTTTGCATAAACATTTTGAACATCATCTAATTCTTCTAACCTATCGATTAATCTCATAATAGATGTTGCAACTTTTATGTCTGTAACTTCAACATTGTTTTGTGGAATTCTTGTGAATTCTGCAGTTGAGCTTTTGAATCCTTCTGCCTCTAAACCTTCAACAACAGCTTGGAAGTTTTCAACAGAAGTTAGGACTCTATAACATTCGTCTTCTTCTTGAACATCATCAGCATCAAGATTGATTGCAGCTTCAAATAATGCATCAAAATCGATTGATTTTTCAAATTCAATGCTACCTTTTTTATCAAACATCCAGCTTACGCAGTTTGATTCACCAAGGTTGCCGTTGAATTTTGTGAAAATACTTCTAACGTCCCCAGCAGTTCTATTTCTATTGTCAGTCATTGCTTCTAAAACAACTGCAACACCACCTGCTGCGTATCCTTCATATGTTAATTCTTCGTAATTGTCAGCTCCACCTGCTCCTGAGCCTTTTTCAATAGCTCTTTTAATGTTATCGTTTGGAAGTCCTGCAGCTTTTGCTTTTTCAATAGCAGTTCTTAAGCGGAAGTTTCCAGCTGGATCAGGTCCGCCTAGTCTTGCTGATACAATAAGTTCTCTTGAGTATTTTTGGAATACTGCAGCTCTTTGAGAGTCTGTTTTGGCCTTTTTATGTTTAATTGTTGACCACTTTGAATGTCCTGACATTTTTACCTCTTTATTTTCTCTAATCCCTATGGTTTTGATTTTATCAAAAAAATCCACGTTAAGCAAGTAAAACATAATAAAAGGACCAACTAAAATAGCCAGTCCTTTTTATTCTAAATTATATTTACCTTCTATTCGTAAATCCAACCATTTGTTAAGTCAATTTTTAGGTCTTCTAATAATTTAACATTAACAACATCGTCTGCTGGAACTTCTAGCTTTTCGCCTTTGAATGCCCATCTAACGAACTTCATCCACCAATTTCTGCTTTTTACAACTTCTCCAACTGCGTTAAAGTTTGTAGTTTGGTCGTTTTCAGTTGTGATGAGTGCGTTTTTAAGAACAAGAACACCATTTCTTACAAAGTATTGACCAGGTCTAACGTCAAGTAATTGACCTTTTAAATTTGCGCCTTGTCTAACTAAGATGTACTTATCTTTTGTCACGTAGTTTTGAGGTGCTGTTGCGGTGTACATTGAACCACCTTCTGACGTTTGAGAACTGATGTATGTTGTTAATTTAATAGGTACAATTGAACCTGCAGGAAGTGTGCCAATGCTACCTTGAACAGTTGCTTCAGGTACTACATAACCTTCGCCAGTTTTCTTTCTCATAGCTTCTGCTAACTTAGCGTTAGGGTTAAGTTTTGCTTGTTCCATCATTTTGAATAGAATAGCTGCAACTTCAGCTCTTGTAGCAGGTCTTTCAGCTTCTAGTGCTGCGTCTTTAGCTGATGGAATTACAACAATCATTCCTAAAATTTCAGCTTTACCAGCAGGGATTAAGAACCATTCTGGAACAGTGTGAGTGTCAATGTATCTTTTTGCAAGTACACTTTTAGCTTTTTCTAAGCTGATAGTTTCTGTTGTTAGTGCGTTTACTGCTACTGCCATTGACTCAGCTCTTGAAACAGAATCATCTGGTCTGAATAATTCGCCCTCTTTTTCGTATGAAATTAAATCAAAATATAGTGCTTTTTGGATATCTTCATATGCCCAGTGGTCAACTGTAACGTCAGTAAAGTTGACAGGTTGAACTACTTTTGTATGGTGTTGGTTTAAAGCTCGGATTGCCATAGCCGCAAATTCAGCTCTTGTAACATTATCGTCAGGTTTGAATGTGCCATCAGGATAACCAACAATAACACCTTGTTCTGATAATAATTTGATTTCTGCAGCCGCCCAATGATCACTGTTTACATCAGGAAAAGCAATTGCTGGCATAATCCCAAAAGCTACAACTGCTAAAGATAATAGTGCTTTTAATATATTTTTCATATATTCCTCCTATAACATAACCTCAATTTAAATTTACCATAATTATAGTCTATCTATTATAAATGTAAATTTCTGTAACAGGATTTTTGATAGTTTTACTATTAAGGTAGCAAAAATTTTATTTATGAGGTTTAATCAGAATACAATTTTGCAAAATGGTCTGAGGTAAATATGAATATTCAATCAATTAGTGCTACCCCATATAATTATCAAAACAAATCAACTCCAACATTCGGAGCTATTCACCCTTGTTTGTATTATGTAAAAGTTGGAGATGGTTCTTATAAAATGGTTACGGATGGTGATTTGATTAAAAACACTTTGCAAAAGAAAATTATTACTTGGTTGAATCATAATTACAATAAAAGAATGAAAGCTGCTCAAGGTTCTAGTGTGAAAGCAAGACCTGAAACTCCTGCTACTAAAGCTCTAAGAGAAAGACTTACAAGATTTTTTATAAATCGTGATGAAGATTATAGAACAAAAGGACAGGATAGAGCTGCATCATATTTTAATACTGATATGACAACAGGATTAGTTAGACCTTATATTTTTACAGGTCGTTCAGTTTCTGTTTTAGATTCTTGTGCTGAAAGAATTAAACAAGTTCAATCTCAAATTAAGAGATTAACCGAAGATTTACAATACTTTTATGGTCATAAATATGCTGATGCAAAAGCGAAAGCAACATCTGAATTTGAACCAGAATTGATGGCAGCAAAAGCGGCTTATCATGAAACAGTAATGGAGCTTTTACGTAGCCCTGCGGCAAAAAGTGATCCAAAAAATACAGTATTCAGTGCGTTTTTTGAAGAAACAACAAAGGGTAAGAAGAAATCTTACACATTAGTTAATGCTAATTTTGAACAAAGATTAGTTTAGTCCTATTGTCTTATTCTATTGTCTAATATTTCAGATTTTTGCTTTTAATACAATCAATATTACTTAGATAAATTTGTATTAAAAGGGGATTTTATGTTTAAAAAAGGACTTGTAGTCTTTCTTATTTTGTTGAGTTTATTTATGAATTCTGGGTGTTTTGTTTTTGCAACAGAAACAAAATATCCAGATTATACTCAAGAATTTCTAGGTGAAGATAAATATGAGAATATAAATCGCAAAATATATAATTTTAATTTGGGTTTAAATAAGTATTTAATCCGTCCTATTCATATATTATGGGCATCTTTAATTCCGCAGTATGGTATGGATAGAATTTATTCGGCAACTCAAAATATAGAATATCCGATTAGGCTTGTTAGTAGTCTTTTGCAGAAAGATTTTGAAACATCAAAGGCTGAAACAGTTAGATTTTTTACTAATACAATTTTAGGCTTAGGTGGAATGTTTGATCCTGCTAAGCATATTTTTAAATTGGAACAATCAAAAGAGAATATGGAACAAGCTTTATCAGGTTGTAAAATGAAATCTGGTCCGTATTTTGTTTTACCAGTTTTATCTTTTGTTAATGCCAGGGGGATTCTTGGTAAAATTTTAGATACAGCTCTTAACCCTGGTTCTTATATTGCAACTCCAGTTTTGGCAATTATAAAAGCGGGGTTAATGTTAAATAAGAGTTCATTTATGCAACCATTTATATCAATGCTCGAATCAACTTATGCTGATTCGTATGATATTGCCAAGAAAATGTTTGGGGTTGAAACTTTTATTAAATGTGCAAATTTAGATAGGATTGATGTAGTATCAAATCTTTTTGTAGATGTGAAAGAAGATGAGTTTGTTAAAAATGATGAGCAAGTTAAAACCGCAAATCAAGTAAAAGTTAAAAAAGAAGAAAAACTTCCCAATGAAGAAAAGATTGTAAAGATTGAAGTGTCCTCTGAAATTATTCCAGATTTGCTCTATGGGGGTGCAAATATTGATGATGTTGTAACAACGGATTATACTGCCGAAGAATTTAAACTTGTTCCTGATATAAAGTTAAAAGGATATAATCCGCAAAATCCAGTTGTAGATTCGATGCGAACATCTTTGTTTAATATCCCAGATATAGATAAGTCTATGTGGAATGAATTGTCTATTTGGAATAGAAGTTTTGCACAACGTATAAAAACCTCATCTGTAAGTCTGTTTGAAGATAGAGAAGATTATGAATTTAGGTATATTCTAAATAAAAAAGATAATAAAAAAGATTTACCCCTTGCTATAATTTACCCATCAATTGGAGAGGGGATTGGCTCAAGTCATTCTGTTATGCTTGCAAAATTATTTTATGATGCTGGGTATTCTGTTGTAATTCAAGGCAGTCATTTTCAGTGGGAATTCGTAAAAAGTATGCCTGCAACTTATCGTCCAGGGTTACCAATTCGTGATGCTGAAAATCTGAGGCTTGTAACTAATAAAATTATAGATAAACTCTCAGAAAAATATGAATGTGATTTTAGTAATAAAGTTTTTATCGGAACATCGTTTGGTGCTATGATGTCGTTATTTGTAGCTTCTCAAGAATCGAAAAATAACACAATGGGTGATGTTCGATATATTTCAATATGCCCGCCAATCGAGCTTATATATGCCATGCGTCAGATTGATAAAAATTCTGAAGAATGGAAAAATTCGCCTGAAGATTTTAAGCAAAAAGTTGCACAAACTGCGGCTAAAGTTTTACGTTTGTTTGATGTGAAAGATGAAGTTGATACTGAGATAAACAATTTACCTTTTTCTGAGGAAGAAGGTAAACTTATAACAGGTTTTATAATGCATCAAAAACTTTCTGATTTGGTTTATACAATGGAAAAGTCAAAAGAGCGTAAATCGTCAGAGATTTACCCCCGAATTAATGATATGGGATATGAAGACTATACAAAATATTATCTTTTGTCCGCAGATGATGATAGTTGTGATGATTTGTCTTATGAAACAAGTTTACATTCAATAGCGAGCTATTTGCAAAATAATGATAATTACAAAATTTACCACTCAATGAATGATTACTTGGTCAATTCTCATCAACTTAAAAAATTGAAAGAATATGCAAATGACAAGTTGGTGTTGTTGGATAATGGTGCCCATCTTGGATTTCTGTACAGGCATGAATTTATCGAGGATTTAAAAAATACAATTTCTTTAAAGTAAATTTAAAAGATTGACCTTTGCTTTAATGTATAATTTAATTATATTGTAGGCAATTGAGGTTTTGTGTTGGAAATGTTTTCAAGAACAGAATTATTGATAGGTTCAAAAGCAGTCGAAAAACTTGCTAATTCACGTGTTGCTGTTTTTGGTGTTGGCGGTGTTGGAGGTTATGTTGTCGAAGCACTTGTGAGAAGTGGAGTTGGAACTCTTGATTTAATCGATAATGATGATGTTTCAATCTCTAATATTAATCGTCAAATTATCGCTACTACTAAAACTGTTGGTCGTTCAAAAGTTGATGTAGCAAAAGAACGTGCGTTGGAAATTAATCCAAATGTGAAAATTAATACATATCAGATGTTTTATACCTCAGAAACCTCAGGTCAATTTGATTTTTCTCAATATGATTATGTTGTTGATGCAATCGATACTGTTGTGGGTAAATTGTCGCTTGTAGAAAAATCAAAATCAGCAGCGACACCGATAATTTGTGCTATGGGTGCGGGAAACAAATTAGATCCTACTATGTTTGAAGTTGCTGATATTTCACAAACTTCGGTTTGTCCGTTAGCAAGGGTTATGAGAACAGAACTCAAAAAAAGAAATATATCAGGTGTAAAAGTTGTTTATTCAAAGGAAATTCCTCAAAAGTCTGATTTGATTGATGAAAAAACAGGAAAATCAATTCCTGGTAGTATTTCTTTTGTTCCGCCTGTTGTTGGGTTAATTATTGCAAGTGAAGTTATTAAAGATTTGATTAAATAAGGTGTGAGTAATGAAAAAGATTATTACGATATTATGTTTGTATTTTATTGGTTCGTCAGTGATGGCATCAAGTTACTGTCCAACTCCTGAAGAATACACAAATTATCTTAGAAATTACGCAAATAAAGCTAAGAATTATGCACTAAAAGGTGGAAATCAAGCACAATTTGAAGCCACTCGAAAATCTTTTGAAAATTACAAACCAAAAACTTCTCATGCTTGTTTGAATTATTTTACTAATGTTCAAACTCCTGATTGCAGAAGGTTAAAAGTCCTTTATTCTTCGTATGATTCAATAAAAGAAGAAGCAGAAAGACAGCATATAGAAGACCAAATTATTTCTAGAATGGGGATGTTTGAAGAAAAATGCCCCGTTGATACTCAGGCTATGAAGTTTTTTATGCAGCGTTCTAAAGAAAAAAGAAATAATCAAGGGTTGGGTAAAATTTAGCAAAATTATTTTTGTTGCGGTTTGATATTATTATGGATATCAAGCATAATCAATCTTATAACAATTTATCTTTCAAAGGGGTGAATGCTCGACCTTTAAAAGGTATTTTTATGACGTCTGACATAGGTGGGATTGCAAGTGAAATTTCTTCTTTGCGAGCAAAAACAGGCTTAGATGTTTTTACTTTGGGTAAAAATGGAAATATTGTCTCTGAAAATTTTGCTCCAGAAGGTTCAATTCCAATGTATGTGATGTGGGCTCAAGATTTATTTAGTTTTACTGAGAAAAATTTATTTCTAGAAACTGAGTATAATCCTGCAGTTCCACTAATTAAAGAAATTGGGGCAAAGATAGAATCTCATTTTGGTAAAAAGTATTCACCAAAGGCTTATCATCTACAAGGTGGAAACTTCATCAATGTTGAAGCACAAGGTCAAAAAGAAATTTTGGTTGGAAGTTATGAATTAAAACATAGATTGGCTCCTGAAGAAATAAAAGATAGATTTCAAGTTGATAAAGTTCATTCAATTCCTCAAGTTGCAGCACATTTAGATGCTTTTATGTTTGTCGATGATGCTAAACGAGCATTTGTATGCGATGATGATATGACATTAAGAGGTATCGCTGAAGGTATTCAAAAAATTGAACAATATGTGAAAAATAATTTTTTCAAAATCCCAGATAATGAGGCTCGTAGGATGTTCAGTTTAAGGGATGAGTTGTTTAAAATATTACTTGCATTTCATCGAGTGTCAGAGGGGTCGCCTTATGCAAAGACCCGTGATGCTATTGTTGCTTTAGAAAAAGCGGGTTACGAGCCTGTACGTATTCCTGGTAGAGTTTATCAATTTATACAAACCAATGGACAAACTCAACACCAATATGGTACTAATTTTGCAAATGCAATTCTTCATAAAAATAGAGCTGGAGATACTGTTTTAATTACAAATGAATCTACAAATGATATTCATTTTGGCTTAGATCGAGAATTTGAGCAAAAAATTGGGTTTAGTTTTAAAAAAATGTTTGAAGATAGTGTTGCACCATATATTAAGAAAGAAAATATTCATTATATAAAAGGCGAAGATTATGCTGTTCCGAGGTTGTTGAGCAATCTTGGGGGTATTCATTGTGTAAGTACAGAAATTATCTAAAAATTTTTAACAAATCAAAAAGAGTCGGTTTCTAGGAGTTAAACCGACTCTTTTCTTTTTTAGTTCAAATATTACAGAATACGTTGTTCTTGAGTTTTTTGAGTTACTTTCAATTGGAAGTTGATATCGTCTGATGCAATATAACTTCTTAGCAATTGGTCGTATGTTCTGTGCATTGAAACAAATCTTCCGCGGATTTTCTTTGGCCATTCGATATCGTCTTTTACCAAGAATTTTTCACCGATAGCAATTTTGTATTGATTGTGTAATACAATTGGTTCAAATTCGTTAGTTTCTTCGTTTCTGATTTTGATAGCCTCTTCAAATGGTTTATCAAGTTTGCCTTCAAGGATTTTTGAAATCATTGTTCTGTTAACTTGAATATCTGACCATTGGATGATTGTGTTACGTTTTGGTGCTTTTAAATTACCCTTGATGTTTTCAACAATCAATCCAACAAGTTCATCCCCTCTGATTTTACCAACTTGAATGTTTGATAAGTCTTCAGAAACACCATCGAAGATTTTCATAATGTCTAAGTTGTTAGAACCATCTTTAAGTCCACCACGAATAATTGAAGATTGGATACCCACAATTACATTTGGGTCACCTGTGATTGTACGAACGCTACGTTTAACTGCACTTGTTAACCAGTTTGCAAGATAGCTGTTTTGGAAACGGATTGATTCGCCGTAATCCAGTGTTACAGGTTTTCCTGCGATACTTGTTAAACTTACTAATGGTTCAACGTCTTTAGCGAAACTTTCTTCAAGAGCTTTTTGTAAAACGTTTGTGGCTAGTTTATCTTTAACAGTGGTTTTACTGAAGAATGTATTCATATCTGTTGTTTCTAAGTCGCCATTATCGTCAAAGTGTAAGTTTAAGGATTTAACGATTTCATTATCTTTACCCAATGAATTAATATTGGTTTTACCTTTTAATGAAGTTAAGTTTTTGTGATCGTGACCATTTAGAACAACATTGATTTGTGGAACTTCATCTCTAATCATTTTTGAAATTGGAGCACCAGTGTGTGAAAGAAGTACAACTGCGCCTTTTGGATATTTTTCCTTGAATGCTTCAACTTCTTTTCTTACTGCTGCAAAAGTTCCTTGCAAGTCTGCTGGTGTTAAGTTTGCGTCTTTCTTGTTGCAGTCATCAAAGAATGACATTTTTTTCAATAATCCAGGATTGTAGAACTTCATACTTGGGATAGTTACCCCTAGGAATAACACTTTGTGTTGTAAGTTTGGATCTTTGTCGTCTTGTACTTCATAAACAACAGATTTTACGATGTTTTCGTTTGCTGCCATCATTTTTTGTATGCCTGGTGAATTCTCTACATCTACGTTAGTAATGAGAGTTTTCATTTTTGCTTTGTTCATAACTTTGTACATGAATCTGTCGCCAGCATCTAAGTCGTGGTTACCCATTGTGAACACTGTGTCAAAGTTTGAATTTCTACCAGCTTGATTGTGTACATAACCAATAAATTTGGTTAAGAATTGAAGCTGTATATCTCCGTTTGTCATGTTTGGTTTCGTTAAGTATCCACGTTTTGAAGGGTTAATAAACCAGTCACCAGAAATGGCGAAAATGTTTAATGTGCTTGGATCTTCTGCTTTGATGAAGATATCCTTTTTATTGTTTTCGATTGTTTGTGATAACAGTGGTAAACTGTGTACGTTACCATGGTTATCCGATGTTGCGAGGATATTGACCTGTGCAGCTTCGAAATTTGGCTGCACACCTCGGATAGCGTGAACTAACATTTTTTACTCCTTATCTATTAAATTTTGGATGCTTTCGTATAATAACGCAAACAAAAATATTTTTGCTAACAGGGTTATAAATCTTTACAAATTCTAGTTTTACCACTTTTTAAATATGAAAAATACGGCTAAAATTATAAAGCAAAAACCTACTAAATAATTCCATTTAAACTGTTCTTTTAGATATGTTATAGAAAATACGCTAAAAACAATTAATGTGATTACTTCTTGGATTGTTTTTAATTGTGCTGCGTTATAAACTTCATAACCCATGCGATTTGCGGGAACTTGGAAACAGTATTCAAATAATGCTATCCCCCAGCTAACTAAGATTACAAGCCATAAAGCTGAACTTTTGAATTTTAAATGTCCATACCATGCAAATGTCATAAATACATTTGAAAT
Source organism: bacterium (assembly GCA_017626055.1). Lineage (GTDB taxonomy): Bacteria > Cyanobacteriota > Vampirovibrionia > Gastranaerophilales > Gastranaerophilaceae > Zag111. The sequence goes on from JAGAJM010000006.1 coordinate 409,959, forward strand.
TAATAATAAAATTATTGGCATAACTGCTCTTATCATAGTTTTTAAAACCTCATATTATCAATACTTTTAACGCTTTTATTATATGACAAATAAAAATGCTTGACACTAAATTTTTTTTTGCATATAATCAATTACACAAGCACACGCCGGTATAGCTCAATTGGCAGAGCAACGGTTTTGTAAACCGTAGGTTGTAGGTTCGAGTCCCATTACCGGCTTTTTTACTGAAAAAATGAGCTCATGCAAGTCTTTCTTCGAAAGTATAGTGGACTTTATAAAAGAAAACTAAAACCCAAAAGGTACTTGCCAATGACTCTCAGTAAATCACTCAAGCCCTTGTGGCTCAGAGGTAGAGCACTCCCTTGGTAAGGGAGAGGTCACGAGTTCAAGTCTCGTCAAGGGCAAGTTTAACTCAAGACAACCTCAAATTTGAAAACTAAATATGGGTAGGTGGCCGAGTGGCTAAAGGCGACAGACTGTAAATCTGTTCTCGAGAGAGTACGGTGGTTCGAATCCACCCCTGCCCACCACTTTAAAAGATTCCGTAAGGAGTCTTTTTTGTTGGGTGGATTAGACCCAACCAAGCGGGAGCTTGGTCTGGTTCGAGCGAGGAGTGAGCAGAGGGCGAATGTATTTTATTATAACTAGACACTTAAAATTAAAATGTCTGACACTTAAAATTAAAAATTTCAAATTTGCATTTAATTTAAGGAAAAATTTTTAAAACTAAATGTCAGACAAATTAAAAATTTAAAATATATTTTTAAAATTATTTGTCCGACCGTAAATTATCAGAGAGATTGAGAAAAGTACCCCCGGAACTTTGAGAGAATTCTCAAACTTTTTATATTCAGGGGGAAATCCTGCCGCTTTTTCTGCTTTAGTTTGTCAGCTTGACAAATAAAGGGTTAAGGAATATAATTAGATTCAGTATTATACAAGGAGTTAATAAATATGCGGCAAGGTATTCTTAAATAAACTGTCAA
>JAGAJM010000007.1 GCA_017626055.1 bacterium
ATCACCATCATTACCAGTTCTAAATTGGATTAAATTTTGCCAATCATGCCCCGCTCTCAAAACCATTTTTGAATATGGTTTATGATTGCCTGTTAAAGTCTTAGGGTCTAAACCAACATATGCAGTGGCAGTAATACCAGATGAACCTGGGTCATAAAACGCACTTTTTTGTGCATCATCTTTTACATACATCCATACAGGTTCATTTGCAGTAGTTTGCCCACGACCACGTTTTGTCATAATCGGTGCCATTGCAGCAAACAAAACTGCTACAACAACTAATACAATCAATAGTTCAGTAAGCGAAAATGCTCTCTTGAGTATATTAAATTTCATCCTCATCAAACTCCAAATACTATAACGTTATATTAATCATTATAACACACTCAGACAAGGTTTTCAACAAAAGTTTTCATATATAAAGAAAAAGTAATAAATGAGTAATAATCAACAAAAATAAGTAATTACAAAACTTTACATTACCATTCTATTGACGTGATAATATTTGAATATGGCAACAAAAAATATCAAATGGATAATTTGTATTCTAATTATTACTGGAAACTTTTTAGGGATGCTAGATTCTACATCAGTAAACCTTGCATTGTTTCCAATCGCAAGCGACCTAAACATTTCATTATCAAAAGTTCAATGGGTCGTAATTTCATACATGCTAGTATTAACAGTATTTTTGCCATTTTTCGGGAAAATTGGAGACTTATTTCCAAGAAATAAAGTGTACAGCGCTGGATTTTTCATCTTTGCACTTGGAGCCTTCTTAAACACAACTGCAAACAACTTTGAGTTACTGATTTTATACAGATGTATCGAAGCTATCGGAGCATCAATAATGGCTTCAAATAGCATGGCGGCAATCGCCACAATCTTCAAAGGAAAAGAAAGAGGGCAAGCTTTAGGCTTAAACGCAAGTCTTGTTGCTATTGGCGGAATAAGTGGACCAGCAATTGGAGGCTTTTTAATCAATTCTTTTAGTTGGCATACAATATTTTTCCCACCTGTTCCAATCGCACTAATTGGAGGGATTTTAGCCTACAAAATGCTTCCTAGCTTTACCTCAGAAAGAAAAGTGTTCAAATTTGACTACAAAGGGTTTATTTATTTTACAGTTGCATTATTTGCACTGCTTCTTGCAATATCCCAAGGGCACACTTGGGGTTGGAAGTCTGTCAACATCATCTCTTTAGGCATTATTACACTAATTTTTGGAAGTTTATTTTATTTAAGAGATAAAAAAATAAATTATCCACTAATTGACTTTAAGATGTTTAAAATAAGAACTTTTACCTTTGGAAATATTGCAGTTATGACATCTTATATGTGTATGTTTACAAACGCAGTATTGTTACCATTTTTCCTACAAGAAATCGCAAAATACAACGCTTTTATAAGCGGTCTTTTAATTCTGCCATATTCGGTTGCTTCCTCAGCAGTTGCTCCATTTGCAGGAAGTTATTCTGGTAAAAAAGGAAGTCGAATTTTGACAATGATTGGACCAGCAATTTATATAATCGCACTTATAATTTTTACAACATTTAATACATCAACACCTATGTGGGAAATCATTTTAGCCTCAGTAATTATGGGGATAGGAAATGGATGTTTCCAATCACCATCCAATAATGCAATTATGACTAGCGTAAAAAAAGACGAATTAGGTATTGCTAGTGGAATATTGGGACTTGCAAGAAACTTAGGAAATATTTTAGGAGTTGCAATCACAATTACCCTATTTGATAGTTTTAAAAATAGCTTACTAGAGGTTGGTACAAAATACCAGGAAGCCTTTTTAACTTCTTATCATTGGACTATGGGCTTTGGTATAATATTCGGTATAATATGTCTAACGTGTGCATCAATTGCATATGCCCCTTCTCGAAAATAATTTAGCAAAAAAATATTATCACAAGTTTTACTCTACATATAAAAGAGGAAACTTAAATGAAAATTGAGAATAAACCACAAGATATTTACAGAAAATTTGATAATTTTACATCTATTATAACTAAACACGTAAGAAAAAATAAAAGAATAGAAGAAGCTGAATTCAAATACAATATCCAAGAATTTGGGGATCAATTTGTTTCAGCAAAAGCGCTACCAAAGTTTAATAAAGCTGCACAGAAACTAGCAGAAACCTTGGTGGGACTAGACAATGATAGACTTGCTGGGATTATTTATAGCACACTAATAAAATTAAACCGAGGAGCTGATGCAAAATTCGTAGAAGACATTGCAACAAAAGCTCTGGCAATTGCACGCAGAAAACATGATATTGTACATATCGCAGCAAGAGCTAATGATCTTAAAGAAATTTATAAAATAAGCGAATATGGTAGTGATAGACACCTAAAAATTCTTAAAGAAGAAAAACGTGCACTAAATGATATTTGCACAAATTATAAAAGCGCAAAGAAAAGATTCGAAACAATCACAAGACAAATGCGCCCTGTTGAAAAATACCAAGAAATGCTGGCAGCTATCAGATTAGAAATCGCAGAAGTTTTAATTAAACGTGGTGAAGAATTACCTCTGGCAAAAGAGGAACTATTAGCGGCAAAAACCTTTTATGATCAATTTGAAGAAGGACATAATGCTAAAAAAATTATTGCGATTTTAAAGAAATTAGAAGGTTAAAATTTTCACTATTGAAAATTTAGTATCAGCGTTTTAAAATTAAAGTGTAACAATTACACTAAACAAAATTATGATTGGCGGATTTATGACAAGCAATGAAAAAATCAGAAATATAGCAATTATTGCACACGTTGACCACGGAAAAACGACTCTTGTTGACTGTCTATTAAAACAAGCTGGAGCTTTCCGTAACAACCAACACGTTGAAGAACGTGTATTAGATAGTAATGATTTAGAAAGAGAAAGAGGTATTACAATTCTTTCTAAAAACATTTCTATTGATTATAATGGAACAAAAATCAACGTTGTAGATACCCCAGGTCACGCAGACTTTGGTGGTGAGGTTGAACGTGTATTAGGCATGGTTGATGGGGCGCTTCTTATCGTTGACGCTGCTGAAGGTCCAATGCCTCAAACTAGATTTGTACTATCAAAAGCTCTAGAATTAGGTTTAAAAATTATTGTTGTAATCAACAAAATTGATAAACCTGCAGCTGAACCTTTAACTGCACTTGATAAAGTTTTTGACTTATTCACAGAATTAACTGACCGAGAAGATTTAATCGATTTCCCATTCATTTTCTCAAGCAGCTTAAATGGATTTGCAATTAATGATTTGGATGACGAAAGAAAAGATATGGTACCTCTTTTAGACAGCATCATTAAAAACATTCAACCTCCAACAGGGGATGAAACAAAACCTTTCCAATTCAGAGCAACAACTCTTGATTACAACGAGTACGTTGGAAGAATTGTCATTGGTCGTATCGTAAACGGCACAATCAAATCTCAAGAACAGGTTTGTGTAATTCATGCTGATGGTTCTCAAGAGAGAGGAAAAATCGTTAAATTATTCGGATTTAAAGATTTAGGCAGAGTTGAAATCGAATCAGCATCTGCTGGTGATATTGTAGGTATTGCAGGATTTTCCGATATTCAAATCGGTGAAACAATTTGTGATCCAAACAATCCAGAAGCACTACCTCTAATTAAAGTTGACGAACCTACACTTCAAATGAATTTTTCAGTAAATGACAGCCCATTTGCAGGCACAGAAGGTAAATTTGTAACATCTCGTCAAATCAGAAAAAGACTTTATGACGAATTAGAAAAGAACGTAAGTTTAAGAGTTGAAGATACAGATTCAACAGATAGATTTAAAGTTTCTGGACGTGGTGAACTACATTTAAGTATTCTTATCGAAACAATGCGTCGTGAAGGATTTGAATTTGCAGTATCAAAACCTGAAGTTATTTACAAAACTATCAACGATGAACTATGCGAGCCATATGAAAACTTAATCATTGACGTTCCAGAAGAATATGCTGGTTCAGCTATCGAAAGACTTTCTGGCAGAAAAGCTGAAATGAAAGATATGCAAACCGCAAAAGGTAGAACTACTTTAACATTCCATATCCCAGCTCGTGGCTTAATCGGATTTAGAAGTGAATTTATCAGAATGACAAGAGGTGAAGGTATAATGTATCATACATTCTTACATTACAGACCTTTTGCTGGCGATATCCCTCGTCAAAGAAGTGGTTCAATTATCGCTCACGAACTTGGTGAAGCTATTCCATACGCTTTAGCACAATACGAAGATCGTGGAGTATTTTTCATCACCCCTAAAACTAAAGTTTATAGAGGTATGATTATTGGTGAATGTAACAGACCTCAAGATATCGTTGTGAACATCTGTAAGACAAAAAGACTTACAAACATGAGAAGTTCAACAGCAGATGTTATGGTTACCCTACAAGCTCCAAAAATTCTTTCATTAGAGGAAGCTTTAGAATACATTGGAGATGAAGAACTAGTAGAAATTACTCCAGAAAATATCAGACTTAGAAAAGCTGAATTAAACAAAAAAATCTACTAGGGGTAAATATAAAGTTCTAAATCAAGTCCAGAATGATAAAATTAGGATTTTTAAAATAAGGCTCTGTCACAACAAATGGTTGATTTTTGACGAGAAATAGCGTATAATAATAGTAAGAAACAGTACCACCGAAGGAGGTAATTGGATATGCCTACTATCAAAGACGCATTAGATATTATCGGTAAGTTGACTGTCGCAGAGCAGGAAAGCCTTAAAACAATGCTTTTAAGTCCTGCCTTTGTAAAGTCTTTGAATATTGAAGATTTCGTAGCAAAGGAACGCTTTGCAAATGGTCGTGTATGCCCTCTTTGTGGCTGTATCCATGTGGTTCGCAATGGTCATCGTAAAGATGGCACACAGCGATATGTATGTAAGGATTGTGGCAAGTCCTTCGTGATTGCTACGAACTCCATTGTGTCTGGTACAAGAAAAGACTTGTCCGTGTGGGAGCAGTACATTGATTGTATGATGAATGGCTTATCCATTCGTAAGACTGCTGTTGCTTGTGGGATTCACAGAAACACCGCATTCCTTTGGAGACACAAGATTTTGGATGCACTTCAGAATATGGCAGACGATGTTACCCTTGACGGCATTATTGAGGCTGACGAAACTTTTTTCGCCATCTCGTACAAGGGCAATCATAGCAAGAGTAAGACATTTGCTATGCCACGCAAGGCTCATAAGCGTGGTCATTCTACACATATCAGAGGCTTGTCCCAAGAAAAGGTATGTGTTCCTTGTGCGGTTAATAGGAATGGCTTGTCTATCTCCAAGATTACGAATACTGGTAGAGTTTCTACAAGAGATTTACATCATATTTATGATGGTAGGATTAAGACCAATTCCACTCTTGTTACGGACAAGATGAACTCCTATGTGAGATTTACAAATGCCAATGGCATTGACCTTGTGCAGTTAAAGACTGGCAAAGCCAAGAAAGGCATTTATAATATCCAACATATCAATAGCTACCATAGCCAGCTAAAGAGGTTTATGCGTGGCTTTAACGGTGTTTCTACCAAGTATCTGAACAACTATCTTGTGTGGAATAACCTTGTAAATTACGCCAAAGAAAGCGACATGGAGAAAAGGAACATCTTCTTAACTTTCGTTTTGGCAACATTGAAAACTGCTAAATGCAGAGATTTATCAAACAGACCAGCAGTTCCTCTGGTCGCCTAATTAGAATTTGTGGAGATGATAAGATGGTCAATATAACAGATGTAAAACAGATTCTTCAATTTGCAATAGATGCGGAGATTAAAGTCTTTCTTGATGGTGGCTGGGGTGTAGATGCTCTTCTTGGATATCAGTCAAGAGCCCATAATGATATTGACATTTTTGTAGAAAAGAACGATTATCAGAACTTTATAGAAATAATGAAAGCTAATGGCTTTTATGAGATTAAGATGGAATATACAACATTGAACCATACTGTATGGGAAGATTTGAAAAACAGAATTATTGATTTGCATTGTTTTGAATATACGGACGAAGGTGAAATTCTTTATGATGGGGATTGTTTTCCGGTAGAAACTTTTTCGGGTAAAGGAAGAATTGAGGAAATAGAGGTTTCCTGTATTGAACCATATAGTCAAGTAATGTTCCATCTGGGATACGAGTTTGATGAAAATGATGCACATGATGTGAAGTTATTGTGTGAGACACTTCATATCGAAATTCCAAATGAGTATAGATAACTGCAAATAACAGTTTGTAGGGGAGTTCTGATACTCCCCTATAAAAATGGCTATTTATCAACTGTTTGTTGTGACATAGCCTAAAATAAAAAAGACCGATAATTATATCGGTCTTTTCTAATATTTATAATTAAAACTAATCACGTTTTTTCAATGTAGGGAACGCAATAACGTCACGAATTGAAGGTGAATTAGTCAATAACATAATAAGTCTATCAATACCAAGACCTAAACCACCCATTGGAGGAACGCCATGTTCTAAAGCACAGATATAGTCTTCATCGATAGGCATTGCTTCATCATCACCAGCAGCTTTTGCTTCCATTTGAGCTTCAAATCTAGCTCTTTGGTCAATTGGGTCTGTAAGTTCTGAGAAAGCATTAGAAATTTCCCAACCATTAACTCTAGTTTCAAAACGTTCAGTTAATCTTGGATTGTTTCTATGAACTTTGGCAAGAGGTGAAATATCTCTTGGGTAATCGTAAATGTGGATAGGTTGAATTAATGAGCCTTCAATTTTTTCTTCGAATACTCTTTCAACAACTTGTCCCCAGTTATCACAATCATCAGCGTCAACGTGAACTGATTTTGCAGCTTCTTTTGCAGCTTCAACTGTTTCAATAGTATTGAAATCAATACCAGTAGCTTCTTCAACTGCACCTAACATAGTTTTTCTATCCCAAGGTGGAGTTAAATCGATTTCATTTTCACCATATTGAATTTTTGTTGTGCCAAGAACTTCTTGAGCAACGAAAGCAACAAGATTTTCTGTTAATTCCATCATATCGTTGTAATCAACATAAGCTTGGTAAAGTTCCATCATTGTAAATTCTGGGTTATGACGAGTATCGATACCTTCATTTCTGAAAGAACGATTGATTTCGAAAATAGCCTCAGAAACACCACCAACCATTAAACGTTTTAGATAAAGTTCTGGAGCAATTCTCAAGAACATATCCATATCTAGAGTATTGTGGTGAGTAATGAATGGTCTTGCGTTAGCCCCACCAGCTTGTGGATGAAGCATTGGAGTTTCAACTTCCATAAAGCCTTTGTTAATTAAATATTCTCTAACTTTTTGAATAATTAAACTTCTTTGTTGGAAAGTCTTTTTAACATCATCATTCACAATCATATCAACATAACGTTGGCGATATTTAGTTTCAACATCTGTTAACCCATGGAATTTTTCTGGCAATGGTAATAAAGATTTAGATAAAATTTCTAAAGATTTTGCTTTAATTGTCAATTCACCACGAGGAGTTCTTCTAACTGAACCATAGAAACCAACGATATCACCGATATCGATAGTTTTTAAAGTTGCTAAATCTTCTTCAGACAGATTTTCTTTGTGAGAAAAGATTTGAATTTTACCTGAAGCATCAACTAAGTCGATAAACATACCAGTATTTCTATTAGCCATGACACGACCAGCAACGTGGTAATAATCTTCAGTTTCTTCACCAACTGCCAAGTCTTTATACTTATCTTGTAGGTCTTGAGCCATAATATCTTTGTCATAACCATACGGATAAGGGTTCAAACCTCTTTCTCTCAAATTGTTCATTTTTTGAATACGAACATTACGGATTTGATTTTGAGAAGAAGTTGATTCTTGAGTTTTTTCAATTTGTTGAGTCATCTTTAAAATCCTTCTTTTTAATACATAATTTCGCAATAAAATTATATCACAAACATAAAAACTAAAGTTAAATAAATTTAATAGAGATTTATTGCTTTTAATAATTTACGTGATAGGATTATTGTATAAAGGCGTAAGGGTGTGTAGCTCAGTCGGTAGAGCAGTTGACTCTTAATCAATTGGTCGAGGGTTCGAGTCCCTCCGCACCCAAGTTTAATATAATTATGTAATGTGTTTTAGTTTAAATAAGATAAAAGAAGGGGTAAAAATGGTTTGTACATTAGACAAAAATAAAGTTACAACAATCAGAAAAGCATTCAAAGCCTTAGGTAAAAAGAATTTTGTATTCATTATGCACAACGGAAGTTTCCCATCTGTTGCAGGTGAAAATACAGGTTTTGGTTCAGTAAACTCTACTGCAGGTAAAAAATTTATCGACTATGCAGCAGGTTTGTTTGATGCTATCCAAATGGGACCAGCTGGTAAGACTAAAACTTCTGATTCTTCACCATACACTGGTACAATTTTTTCAAACAACCCATTATTTGTTGACTTGAAACAACTAACAACAGAAAAATGGAATAAAATTTTATCCGTTGCAACTTTTAACGAAATTGTTGAAAACAATCCAAACAAAGATACTAACAAAACAAGCTATTCTTATGCAACTAAACAATATGCTATTGCATTATCTGAGGCTTACAACAATTTTATCAAGCTAAATGATAAAAAACTTATGGCAGAATTTGACAGTTACAAAATTGAAAACGATTCTTGGCTAGACAAAGATAGTTTGTATGAAGCATTATCTCTAGAACATGGTACAGATTTCTGGCCAAGCTGGAAAAATGCAATGGACAAATCTTTATTTAACCCAAAATCAATTGAAGAAAAAATCGAATATAGCAAACGTATCGATGAAATTTCTAAAAAATACGAAAAAGAAATCGATGAATACAAATTTATTCAATACGTATTGTATAAACAAAACTTAGATACTAAAAACTATGCTGATTCTAAAGGAATAAAAATGATTGCTGATAGACAAGTTGCATTCTCGGATAGAGATACTTGGGCTTATCAATCACTATTTTTGGAAGGTTGGTGTTTAGGTTGCCCACCAGACTATTTCTCAAAAGATGGTCAAGCTTGGGGTTTCCCTGTAATGGATCCAGAAAAACTATACAATGAAGACGGATCTCTAGGTGAAGGCGGAATCTTAATGAAAAACTTATTCAAAAAGATGTTCCGTGAAAACCCAGGGGGTGTAAGAATCGACCACATCGTTGGTTTAATCGATCCTTGGGTATATAAATCTGGCAAAAAACCATTACCAGAACAAGGTGCTGGCAGATTATACTCATCACCAGAACACCCAGAACTTAAAAAATATGCCATCATCAAAGAAGGTGATTTAGACTACACATTAACAGCTGATAACGAAAAACGTGTTAAAAACCTATCAGACGAACAAGTTAAACTTTACGGAAGATTAATCGAAAAAATCGTTATCGCAGCAGCTGAAGAAGAAGGACTTACAAAAGATGCTATCGTTTGCGAAGATTTGGGAACCTTAACTAACCCTGTTGCAGCAGTTATGAAACAATACGACTTATTAGGTATGAGATTAACTCAATTCACAGTACCAACTGAAGAAGAAGATCCATACAGATGCAAAAACATCACAAAAAGATGCTGGGCTATGGTAGGTACTCACGATAACAGACCTGTAACATTGTGGGCTAAAGACTTAGTAAATACTCACGAAGGTTACCTACACGTTAAGAACCTTGTAGAAGATTTATTCAAAGAAGAACAAGACAAAGACTCTATCATTGTAAGAATGACAAACGATAAAGAATTCTTAAGAGAAACTAAGTTGGTTGAGTTATTTGCTTGTGAAGCTGAAAACATGCAGATTTTCTTCACCGATTTCTTCCAAATGAGCCAAACATACAACACTCCTGGCACATCTGGCGATAAAAACTGGAGCTTAAGACTACCAGAAAATTTTGAAGATATGGAAACAATCAACTTGCCACGTCTATTGAAAAAAGCTATTATTGCTAGAGGTAGTGAATTTGCTAATGCAAATAAAGAAATTATTGGAGAATTAGATGAAATTCAATAAGATTTTCAAAGCTATACTTACAGTTGCAATACTTTTAACAACATCAAATATTTCATATGGAACTATCGCAACTGAAGCAAAGTTACAATATAATAAAGGTATCGACTATTATCAATTAGGTCAATTTGAAGAGTCTGCAAACTGTTTCAAAAAGGCTATTGAACTTGACCCAAATTATATTGATGCTTATTACAACCTTGGTTCAATTTTGGAATACTTAAAACAAGATGAAGCCGCTTTAGCAGTATTCAAACAAATCATTTTAAGAAAACCTGATGATTACGAATCTGTTTACAAAGCTGCAGTTTTAAGTAAAAAAGTTGGTGAAGTTGAAAAGGCTAAAATGTATTTAACGCTAATTCCAACAGATACACTAATTGGAAATAGAGCAAAGCAACTTGCCTCAACAATGGAAACTGATATTCCAACTGAAAAAGCAAAACAAATTGAACCTGAAAATTATGTTCAAGCTAACCCTAAAAACGATTCTGATGGAATGTATAGCAATATTTCAAGCCCAACAGGACTTGTTACAGATAAAAATGGAAACCTTTATGTTGCAGGTTTTTCTGATAACACAATTTATAAAATTGGACCAGATAATAAAAAAATCGTTTATATTAAAAGCGAAAAAATTGATGGACCAATTGGTTTAGCTATTGATTCTGAAGAAAACATTTATATCGCAAACTACAACAAACATAATATATTAAAAGTAGATAAAAATGGAGCGATTTCAGAACTTATTGGCAATATCCAAAATCCATACTGTATGTACATTACAGACGGATTACTGTTTATTTCATCTCAAGGTAGCAATTCTGTCATCAGATATAAATTAAAAAGATAATAATATCAATTATTATATTGGATAAAAAAATATTATCCTAAAAATTAATAACAAGTTGATACTAATAATAAATATTTCTTCTTAATATTGCAATTAAGGAGGAATATTTATGTCTGAAAGCAAGTTACTCTACAAAAAAATGACATTAGAGGAACTTGTTGTTCTATCTCAAAAAGAGGATTATAAAGCATTAGAAGAACTAATAAGAAAAATTCAATCCGATGTATATGCAACTCTAAGCTATTTATTAAAAAACAACGAGAGTTTATCTGATTTAACCCAAGAAATATTATTGAAAATTGCAAAAAATATCCAAAGTTTAAAGAATCCAAAATGTTTTAAAAGTTGGTTAAATCAAATCATTACAAATACTTACTACGATTTTATCCGCAAAAAGAAAAATGATTTTACAACAGTTCCAATAGATTACAATTGCGAACATACAAACTTCGAATTAAAACTAGAAATCCCAGACTTAAAAACCAAACCGATAGAAAAATGCATCACTGCCGAATGTGAAAAACTTATAAAAAACGCAATCAGAGAACTACCTGAAGCCTTTCGTATTGCAATTATATTAAGGGAGTTTCAAGGATTAAGCTATGAAGAAATAGCCAAGACAACCCAATCAAGTATCGGCACCGTTAAATCCAGAATATCAAGAGCAAGAATAAAACTACAAGAAGCCCTAAAAAATTATATCTAAGGAGTTCACAAATGAATAAAGATCTAACATGTCAACAAGTTTCTGCACTATTAAATTTCTATATTGAAAATAAATTAAATCCAAGATTAAAAGAATACATAAACTTACATCTTGAAAAATGCCCAAAATGTAGAAAGAAAATTGAAGAACTACGAAAAATTTTATCTAAATATAAAAAAGATAATTCAAATTTAAAAGTTATTAATAATGAAATATCAAACAACTTACCAGAAGAATCTCGTCATAGATTATCAGCGTACATAGACAATGAATTAAATCAAAATGAAAATATCAAAATCAAAAAAATGACAATCTCAAATCCTAATGCAAGAAAAGAACTTGAAACAATGTATAAATTCAGACAAGTAATTCATTCTGCTTATGAGAAAACTAAAAACGACAACAGATTTGATTATTCAAAAAATATAATCTCAAAAATGCAAGATACAACAGACTATACAACAGATTATTTTTATAAAATTTCTGCAATATTTGTTTTGTTAATAACTGCGATTATCGGAGGCTTCATCTACTTATATTTTTAAAGAAGATGAATTTGGATAAACTGAAGTTCTAGCATATGAATTACCTGTAAAACTATCCATAGTTGGGCGTTTCATATAAGGATTTTGTGTAAAAATACTTTGATTAGAAACAACGTTATATGGTTCTTCCATAGTTTTAATCGATTTTTTCTGACGATTTGCAGCGATTTCATTACGAACAATTGGAGTAACAATATTACAAGATAACACAGTACCAATAGTTGTAAAAATAACATCCATACCACTTCTAAAATCTTTAAATTTAGTCATCATTTCTGGAGTTAGGTGACCTTGAGTAAGGACATCAAAACCTTTTTTACCAACATTTTGAATATTGTTATCTAATAAGAATTTACGAACAGGACCAGAAAGCCAGCGTCCTGTATCAACCAACTTTGAGCCCAAACCTTTGAAAGTTTGAGTAATCAAATAAAATGAGATAATATTCACACCTGCATCAGCTATCTCTTGAGGAATCATATACATTTTTTGCTTCTTAGGGATTTTATCATTTATCATAATAGCTACAACTTGTGCAGCAGATGATAGTATCCAACCAATTACGCCAGTATGGATAAGCATTTTACCAATATTATCACCATAATTTTTAGCAACCCAATTTACAAAAGGTTTAAGGAAATTAGCCACGTGCTACCTCCTTTACCTCTTGAGGTTTCTGTTGAGCAATTATTTGCTGAGTAGTTTGTTTTAACTTAGCCTCTTCAGCTTTAATTGCATCTTTCTCTTTAATCTTATCAACGAATTTATTGGTTAGGAATTTTGTTAGCGGAGCATCAATTGCAAAATTTGTAATAGTCATCACAAATAATGAAATAATAGTACCCAACGCATTTTTATGATGAGTTAAATCAGTTAACACACCAGAAATTGCAGAATCTGGAGTGAATAAAGTTCTAAGCCAAGGCCATTTTGTTTTTGACGTAATTTGGGAAGGAAGCATAGAAAATGCATCAATAGCCTTGATACAACCTTTTCTAACAAGAACACCTGTTAATGTACCTGCAATAATTTTTGCAACTGTTCTTGCCGCAGAAACTTTACGAGTTTCTTCATCAACTTTTCTATTGTGTAAATCAATAAAAGGTTGACTCATCAAGGCTGTAACACCTAGGATTAGACGATTTTCTGGGGAAGAAATATTTTTACCAATCCAAGTAATAATTTTATTTGCTCTTTCTCCATTGATTGTAACAGTAGGAATAGCACCCGCAACAGTAGCAGTTACATTGCGTGCAGCAGTAGTTATTCTATTTACATTAAGACTAGTCATAAAAATTTCCTACCCAAATTTGTAATGGTTATAAAACATATTAATTGACAAATTTTGCTAGTAAATTCACAAAAATTTACACAAAAAATGAGGTATAATATGAATCATACCCCATTTTAGAAAAATAATCTATTATTTTACAAAATTGCACCTTTTGGAACAACTGTAACTCCACCAGAAGAAACATGGAATCCTCGTTTAATATCTTCTTCTCTATCAAAACCAATTTTTGTATGAGGAGGAATTACAACATTCTTATCGATAATAGCTTTTCTAATTTGCGAATATCTACCAACTTCAACATTTTCCATCAAGATACTGTCTGTAACACTTGAATAACTGTTGATACGAACTTTTGGTGATAATACGCAGTGAGAAAGACCACCACCAGAGATAATACAGCCTTCTGAAACCATAGAATTTGTAGCCATACCAACCCTATCACCTTCTTCCCAAACGAATTTCGCAGGTGGGTAGTTGTAATTAAATGTTCTCAATGGCCATTCTTTTGAATATAAATTCAATTCTGGCGTATGAGCTAACAAGTCCATATTAGCTTGCCAATAAGCATCGATACTTCCTACGTCTTTCCAGTAACCTCTTTCACTATCCGTCATACCAGAGAAAGAATTATCTGCAAAGTTATAAACGAAAATATTTTTACCTTCAGCAAGTAATGTTGGGATAACATTTTTACCAAAATCGTGTTTAGAATTTTGATCTTGGAAATCTTTTTCTAATGCAGTCAAAAGAATTTCTTTGTCAAAAATATAGTTACCCATAGAAGCCAAACACCAACCAGGACGACCAGGGATAGATTTTGGAGGTGTTTGAGGTTTTTCTACAAAGTTGATTAACTTCCAATTATCATCAACTTCCATAATTCCAAATTCAGAAGCTTCTTCAATTGGAATAGGGATACCAGCAATCGATAAATCCGCTTTATTATCTTTGTGGAAGTCTAACATTTGGTTAACCTGCATTTTGTAAATATGGTCACCACCAAAAATACAAACATATCTAGGGTCTTCATCTAAAATATGAAAAATATTTTGATAGATAGCATCAGCAGTACCACGATACCAATCATTACCAGTTCTCATTTGAGCTGGAGCTAGGTCAACGTATTGATTTAAGAATGGTGATAATTGCCATCCTCTTGTTATGTGTTTATTCAAAGAATCTGACTTGTATTGAGTTAAAACTTTAATTTTGTAAAAACCAGAATTGATAAAATTATTGATAACAAAATCAATAATTCTGTAACGTCCACCAAACGGAACTGCAGGTTTTGCTCTATCTTTAGTTAAAGGAAATAATCTTTTACCTTCACCACCTGCTAAAATCATAACTATTGCATCATCAATTGTTGACATATAAATCCCTTCTCTTACTATATAAAAATTATATAATAAACCATTTGAAAAGGCACTAATACTTAATGATTAATTTTCGCAAAAGAAAAACGACTGGTTTGAAGTCAGTCGTTGGAAAATCAATAGGAAAAAGGGAAAGGAAATTTATTTTTTATCCGTTTCGGATATGTTTAATCTTGTCTTGTTTGAGTTTCTGAATCAAGTTCAGAATAGACAACCCTCATTCAAGTTTCTCTTGCCTCTGGTGGCATCATTTACCCCTATGCGTTGAATGTCTTGAATGATGAATCAACGTTTTTAGAAATTACTTTTTTAACTGCTTCCATCTCTGTTGAGATTGCTGATTCTTCTGTATCTAGTTGTTTCAAGCGTAATTCTAAATCTTTATCTTGACCATGAATA
>JAGAJM010000008.1 GCA_017626055.1 bacterium
ATGTTCCAAGAACTACCAGTAAATTATTGCCGTTCAAGATATAGTGTAGGTCATACACCAATTATTGAATTAAATATGAAATTTTTTGATGATAAATTTCCAGATATCGCATATCGCATGAGAGTATTAAAAATGTTCCCAGAAGATATACAAAAAGGTTATGCATTGTATAAATAGAAAAAACTTGTACCCGACTTTTAGGGAGACACAAATGGTGCTTGGTATGCTTTAGAAAAAGGTTCGGCTATTAAATTTAATTTTGGAAATGGTGATATACCGATTTTTGCTAGCGCCATTCCAGCATTATTAGATTTGGATGCGGCACAAGATTTAGATCGACGTAAACAAATGCAAAAATTATTAAAAATACTTGTTCAAAAATTACCAGTGGATAAAAATGGCGATTTAATTTTTGATATTGATGAAGCAAAAGATATACATAAAAATGCTGTAGCTATGTTATGTAATGCTATTGGTGTTGATGTATTAACAACTTTTGCGGATATTGAAGCAATTGATATTTCAGACAAAGCCACAACTACTTCTAATGATGATTTAGAAAAAGTTGAGCGTAGTTTATACAATGCATTTGGAACTTCTCAAAATATATTTAATGCTGATGGAAATTTAGCAACATCAAATTCTATTTTAAATGATGAAGCAATGTGCAGAACATTGCTATTACAATTCAGTGCTTTTTATGATTAGATTACTCAAATGATGAGTAGCAATCCTAAAAAATGGAAATTTAGATTATATATGTTGGAAACAACTCAATATAATTATAAAGAGCTTTCTAAAATGTACAAAGAGCAGACACAACTTGGATATTCCAAAATGCTTCCTCAAATTGCTCTTGGACAATCTCAAAGCTTTATTATCAATTCTTGTAGATTTGAAAATGAAGTATTAGAGTTACATGAGATTATGATTCCTCCTTTAATGTCTTCTACCATGAGTAGTGCAGATGTTTTGGGCAGATTAGACCAGAGTGATAAGAGTAAAACTTAGAAAGCTATAGAAAGCGGAGAAAATACTGGCGGCAGACCTGAAAAAAGCGATGCCGAAAAGTCAGATAAAACTCTCGCTAATAAAGAATCTGTGAATTAAGGAGATTAGAGAATATGAATGGTTTTGAAAATCATGCTCCTATTGAGCTAATTAACATAGTTCCCTTTAATCCTTTAATATCAAAGTGTTAGATAAAGGTTTGCTGGGTTGGCTATTAGCCTAACCGCAACAGAAGTATTATTACTAAAGATGTTGCAAAAGAAATGGCGAATAGTCTTCCCGGTAGTCCAATTGTAGGACACTATAACGAGGCTACTGGAGATTTTGAAGAACATAATAAACTTATTCAAATCAGTGGTGGCAAAGTTAAATTAAAACCTGATACAGTGCCTTATGGTTTTGTTGATTTAAATGCTAAAGTTTGGTTTTAGTGGTTCCAAGATCATGATGGAGTTACTCGTGAATATTTGGTAACTGAAGGTTGGTTGTGGACTGGACAGTTTCCCGAATGCGCAAGAGTAATTACTCAAGGTAATAACCATTCAATGGAACTTTCAGAAAATCCAAAATATTTAGATGCTTATTGGACAAAAGATGGAAATGGAAATAAAGAATTTTTCATTATAAACGAGGCAATTATCTCAAAACTTTGTATTTTAGGAGAAGAATTTGAGCCCTGCTTTTAGGGTGGTAGTATTGAAGCTCCTAAAATTGAATTTTCATTGGAAGATAGCTTTAAGGAGCAGCTTCTCTCAATGATGACTGAACTTACAAATATGCTAAATGAAGGAGGAGCAAAAATGGTAGATAATGAAAACACTCCAGTAATCGAAGAGCCTGTTGTAGTGGAAGAAACTGCGGAAATCGTTATCGAGCCCGTAGCAGAGGAACCTGTAGTAGATACAGAGCCTGTTATTGAGTCCGTTGAACCCGCTGCCGCAGAACCTGTAGTAGATTTTGTCGAAGAGGAAAAATGTCCCGAATGCGGAAAACCTCTTTCTGAATGTGATTGCAACAAAAAGCCAGAATATGTTCTTGATGAAATTCCAGAATATATTGAACTTCAGCAAAACTACTCTAGTTTAGAAGCTACACACAATGAACTTGTAAGCTCTTACGATGCTCTTAAAGTTGATTACGATGCACTTGTTGTATTTAAAGCAAGTGTAGACAAGAAAGAAAAAGAAGCTTTAATTGCAAGTTTCTATATGCTTTCTGACGAATTAAAGAAAGATGTAGTTGACAATATCGATAATTATTCTTTAGAAGATATTGAAGCTAAGCTTTCAATCTTATGCGTTCGCAACAAGGTAAGCTTTGACCTTGAGAATGATACAGAAATAGAACCAATTTCATATAATTTAAATGATAGTGGTTCTTTAAGCGACAATGCTCCTGAATGGATAAAAGCAATTCAGAACCATGTTGCGGAAAACTAATTAATAAACAATATTATAAGGAGGAAATATAATAATGGCTAATACTAAATTTGGTTATGTAGAACATGGATTCGGCCAGGTAGAGCCCAATCACCTTTCTGCACAACGTAATGGTAAAATTTATGCGCAGCTTCCTATGGGCGTTGATATGCTCGAGAATGGACAGTTCGCAAAATACAACTATGCTGCTAATGAAGTAAACTTTGATGGCGATAGTGAATGGATGCTCGTTTTTAACGCTGTAAAAATTTATCGCGATGATGAAACAGATGCAGATTATGCTATGATTAAAGCTACTGCTAACAAAGGTCCTGTTATTGGAGTTTCTACAGATGCAGTTCCACGTCTTTTCAAAACAGATATCGGTGATATCTTTACAACAAATGCTGTTAAAGAAGCAGAAGGTATTGAACTCGGTGGAGTTCTTAAACTTGATGCTGAGGGATGTCTCTCTACAGCTGGCACAAGCGATATGGCTTGGCAAATTGTTAAAGTATATACCATGCCCGATGGTCAACGTGGCGTAAAAATTATGCGTATTGCGTAAGGAAAGGAGCGTAAAATATAATGTTAGATTTTGTTAATTTAGTTGCATTAGCTAAAGCAGCAATTAGCGCTGATAAAACAGCTCCTGTTGCTTATAGCTATGAAGGTAAGAATTTTTCTTACGATCAAGTAAACGATACTCTTTGTGCAGAGCTTAACGAACTCGTTGGTTCCCCTGCATTATATCGTGAAAACAAAAACGTTTTCTTTAAACTTGTTGAAGAAACAATTGGTGAAAAAGTTCCTGCTAAAGCTGCAGCTCTCTATGAAGACCTTGCTGAAGTAAAGACTTTTGGCCAGGGCGAAAAACCCGTATTTAAGAGAAAAAATGCTAATTCTCGTATTCGTGCTAAACAGTTCATCACTAAAGTTGGACTTGAAGGCGTTTATGAAGTATTTAAACTTGGCGGATTAGAGACATTTGAAGTTCCTACAACAGCTGTTGGTGGAGCTGCTCAGATTGGTCTTGAAGAGCTCCTTGATGGACGCGTTGATTTCGCTGAGCTTATCGAAATCGTAATGGAAGGTATTGAAGATAGAATCCAGGAAGAAACAGCAAAAGCTATGGTTGCTGGTATTTCTCAATTACCTGCTGCTAACCGTGTAAGCGCTAATGATTTTGTTGAAGAAGAATTCGATCGTCTTTTAACAATCGCTGATGCTTATGGTAATGGTAAAGCTACTATTTACTGCGATTTCATGTTTGCTGCTACTTTAATGCCTAAGAACATTGAGCGTTATAGCGACAGCATGAAAAATACTCTTTGGGATAAAGGATATTTCAATATCTACAAAGGACACAATGTTGTTATTCTTCCTAATGGCTTAAAAGATGCTAACAACAATGAGTTAGCTATCGATCCTAGCCATGCTTGGATTATTCCTGGAACTGGTAAACCGATTCGCATCGCTTTCGAAGGTGGTACTCTTACCGATGACCGCAAGAATGATGACTGGTCTACTGAAATTCAGGTATATAAAAAGGTTGGTGTGGCTGCTATGTTCACAAGCGATATCTGTGTATATCAGAACAAGAGCCTTAGTGTAGACTTAACAAACAACAATCCTTACAATATTGACTAATTTTAATAATATATAGCGAGGAAGAAGTAATCTTCTTCCTCGCCTATAATGGAGAAAAAGGAGAATTAATTATGAAAGTTAAAAACAGAAGTGCGTGCGTAGTAATTTATACTATTGCAGATTTAAATATTACCAGACGCTTTGCTCCTGGTGAAGTAAAGGAAATTTCTAAAGATGAAATTCAAAGATTGCTTTACCAAAAGGGTGGAACATCTTTATTTTTAGATGATTTACAGGTGTCTGCAGAAGATATGGCTGAACTTGGTTTCGGTGCTCAAGAAC
>JAGAJM010000009.1 GCA_017626055.1 bacterium
TAACTTTTACCCCAGGGACTAATTGTAGGGCGTGTAGTGGTTTGTTATCTATTCTTACGCCTGCTGCGTTTGTATAATCGAATGTATTAACGAATGTGTATGACATTAGCATACTAGGTTGAAGGATTAATTTACCCTCTTAGAATTCAAAGTTATAACCAGTTTTGTTACCAATACCACTTAGTAACATTGCAAAGTCTTCATTGCCATACATTGTTTGGTTGTTTGCTACACTAGCACCAACACTCACTGTTGTTGCATTGAAGAAGTTGCCTTTGTATAAGGTCATTGTCCCACCTAACAAACCGCCGTTTTGTGTAGAATCAATGCCACTATATCTTTGAGATGCACCATTATATCCAATATAACCAGTAAATACTCTATCCCAACCACGTTTAATTGATTGCATTTCTGTATCGAAACCGATTAAAGTACCATAGGTATTGTTGTGTACTTTTGGACCGTTTTTAAGTCCTACTGTTTCAAATGTTGCGTATGGTTTTACCCAAACGCCACCTTGTTCTGCTGCTGGTTGGAACAATGGAGAATATCTACCAACATCAGTAGCATCACCAGTTAATGATAGAGCGTATTTATTTCTATCACGCATTGAAATACGTTCTAAATATGGAATATTCATATGGTCTGATGAATGCTGGAATGCATAGTTCATTGTTTGGTTCATTGTTGCAGTTGCACCAACTGTTGCAGATGTAGATGAACCCAGTACTGCTGGGTTAAAGCTATCTGAACCTCCAACTTTTCCACCTTTTGTAAACACAAAGTAGCCTGCTGCATCTCGGTTATCATATGCTACATTATATTTATAAATTGGTGTATATGCAGTTGTTTGATATTTTCCATCTGGTAGTTCTGTTCCGCCATAGGTAACATTATCTTTTAATCCTTTTTCTGCAAAAAGAATAGATGTTTTATCGCTCACGGCATCAGATAGCAAATTCATGCCAGTAACATTCAAATTACCGCTATGACTGCCGTATTCTGATGCTGTGAACCTGTCCATTGTCTGATTTTTTAAATCTACATCAACTAATAAATTTGTATCTCCAACAACTGATAAACTTCCCAAATTCATTGTGCCGATTTGGTTATTTATTGTGTATAAATTACCACTATTCAAACTCAATCTTGAGCCATCTAAAACGTTTTCACGACCTAAGTGTAGATTTGTTCTGAATAAGCCTACATTTGGCTCATTTTCTACATCATTTAGTAAGTAAATATGACCAGTTTCATCACCTTTAAAGTCAATATTATAGTGAACTGACGAATCTAATGATGTAACCAATTTAGGTGGTTCGGTTGATTCATAAGGTTGAATAGAGTTTGCTTGATTTTCACTATCTTTATTTTTGACATATAGAGCACCATTTCGACCAGAAATTTTGTCGTACATAAAAATACGACCACCATTTTCTGCAACTAAAGATAGTGTTGTTGGGCTGGCTAATAGCATTTTATCAACGCCTTCAGGAATTTGACCATCACCATTTATAGCAAGAAATAAAACCTGAAGAGTATCATCATTCCTAGAATCCATAAAAATTGCATTTGAAACTTTTTTACCATCTCTGATAGCTACGTTTCCTTTAAACACAACATCTTTAGAATTATTTGCAACTACTTTTAAATCTGTTGATGCATAAATAGCACCACCATTACCATTTACAACAGTACCTGCAGTATTATTTAAAAAACTTGAATTTGTTACAGTTGGTATAGCATCTTCAGGATCCTTTAAATGATTTTCTATTTCGTTTAGTTCTGTTTTGTAATCATCAAGCAAATAGTCTTTTACTGTTTCTTCTGTCAGCTTATCATTATTCTTAAGTTGAAAAGCTTCATTTAATTCACTCAATGTCAAAGTTTCTTCTATAAGTTCATATTTTATACAATCTTTTGAGACTCCAATCATTGAAACCATATCAATTGAATCCACAAATATCTCATCTGAAGAAGTTGCATATAAATCATTAGCAGATAAAAGTCCATCTGCAACTTGTTTAAACGCATATCCAGTATCTAAAACATTTCCATTATCATCTGTAACTGTGATTTTTACTGGTTGAATCTTCATAGCATCAGCCATAGAAAGTAATCCCCCAGAGACATTTAATGCCCCTGCATTGAATTCTGAAGAATTACCAACAAATAAACTGTTTGAAACTTTCGAATTACCAATAGTAAGAACACCACCAGGGATAACAGGTTGCATTACTGGAGGTAAAACAGACATTAGACCATCAAAATCTGCTCCACTCTTATTTCCTAACGAATACTCGAAATTATCTATTAACCTATCGCCATGGAATAGTGCATCTGCATCTGGAGTCAAACCACCAGATTCAGATGATAAAGACTCAACTAAACCTTTGTTAGAGTTGTTAATAAATACGCTATCGTGAATTTCCGAAATAGAACTGCCACCCAACAACATCCCAATCATATCTGTACCAATAGCAGACATTGGTGCATGGTTATTAAACGCATTTACTTTTAATGATTTAATTTCAGATTCAGAGAATAATGAAGCTTGGTTACCAATAAGAGTTGTTTCAACAGAATTAAAACTGCCACGTAACAATGGTGTATTGCCTTTTTTATCACCGATATTGTTTATAAAATCACCCTTAAAATCAGGTAAGTATTCTTCATCGACATTATAACCACCAGACATCCCTGATGGAGATGCTATATCATTATATAAAGGTGATGTTGCTGATTCATTACCATTTGAATCAACAGTTACTTTCATTGCATTTATAAAATCACGCTCAATAGTATAATACTGAGTATAATTCTTATTATCAATAACTAAGTTTGTATCAACACCAGCCCCAGACTTTATAGAATATTCATAGTAATGAGGAACAATTACTCCGTTTTCAACAGAATAATATGTAAGCGAAATTTCAGTCGCTTTTGTTAATTCTTCAGATAACACATAACCCGCATTATCACCTAATGTAGGGGTCGGCATTTGCACATTTATTGATTGAGGTTCAGTAAGTACATCATACCCTTGCGCTTGAACAGAATTTGTAACCCCCAACGAAGCTAAGCCTGCTAATGCGGCAATAGATAATACTCTATAATTAGACTTCATCACCATATCATATTCCTCATGTTTCTACCTTATGTCAATTTTATCGACCAATCGGTAGGCTAACTTTAGGGCTTTAGGAGCAAATTTTACAAATCTAAATACTGGATATCCCTGTGTATATATTATAATACTTTTTAATTAATAATTCAAGTGTTTAGGATAATATTTTATTAATAAGAAAGCTCAAGGCTTGAAAACACTTTATCCTTGTGATACTCTTAACTTGCAAAATATAAAGAAAGAAGGCGGAAATATGTCAGAAGTTAGAGTAAGAATTGCACCATCTCCAAGTGGCAACCTTCACGTTGGTACTGCGAGAACTGCATTATTCAATTATTTATTTGCTAAAAAAAATAATGGTAAATTCGTTTTAAGAATTGAAGATACTGACGCTGAAAGAACATCTCAAGAATATGTTGATAATATCTTTGATTCACTTAAAGCATTAGGCTTAAACTGGGATGAAGGTCCAGATGTTGGTGGTAATTATGGTCCATACACACAATCTGAAAGATTTGATATTTATCCTAAATACATTCAAGAATTATTAGACAAAGGTTTTGCATACGAATGTTTCTGTACGCCAGAGGAACTTGAAGCAGAAAAAGAAGAAGCAACAGCTAATAAAAAAGCTTATGTTTATTCTAAAAAATGTGAAAACCTAACTGATGAAGAAAAAGCAAAATTAAGAGCGGAGGGAAGAAAACCTGCAATTAGATTTAACGTTGCAAAGGCTCAAAAAGCTTTTCACGAATCTTCAATTTTAAAATTTGACGACCTTGTTAAAGGTGAATTGCAAATGGATACAAACCTAATCGGTGACTTTGTAATTATGAAATCTAATGGAGCACCAACATATAACTACGCAGTTGTAATCGATGATGCTCTTATGAAAATTACTCACGTTATTCGTGGGGAAGACCATATTTCAAATACTTACAAACAAATTCTTATCTTTGAAGCTCTAGGTTTTGAAGTTCCAAGATTTGGTCACTTAGGTATGATCTTAGCTCCAGATAGAAGTAAACTTTCAAAACGTCACGGAGCTACTGCAGTTTCTGATTTCGTTGAACAAGGTTACTTGACTGAAGCTCTTGTAAACTTTGTAGCATTACTAGGTTGGGCTCCATCTGATGGCGAAGAAGTTAAACCTGTTGATGCTATCGCTGCAGACTTTAGAATTGGCGAAATCTCATCTTCTAACTCAATTTTCGAATACGATAAACTTAGATGGATGAATAGCCACTATATAAAAATGTTACCTATGGACACATTAAAAGAAATGTTAAAACCATACTTAACTCGATATGACTTAACAGAATTATCAGATGAACAATTTACAAAAATGGTTGAAATTACAAGAGAACCATTAACATTACTGTCTGATATCACTGAAGCCGTTCCATATTTCTTCGGTCAAGATGTTGAAATTGATCCAGAAGTTCAAACTGAAGTTCTAGACCTCGAAGAATCTCAAAAAGTATTGAACGATTTCGTAGAAAAAGCTCAAACTTGGGAATGGACAGAAGAAAATCTTCATAACAAACTTGAAGAATTCCGTGGAACTTGGAAAGAACAAGGTATTAAACCAAAAGCTACTATGTGGGCTATTAGAGCAGCGGTTTCTGGTAGAACTCGTGGCGCTGATATGGTTGGTTTATTAGAAGTTCTTGGTAAAGAAAGAACAATCCACAGAGCTCAAAAAAGTTGTAAAGTAGCTAAATAAACACACTTTGGATATAAAAAAAGACCTCTCATTCTGAGGGGTCTTTTTATTTTGTAAACAATTGTAAATATATTATTCAAATTCCTAAAGTTTTAATCTAAATATGCCGAAATACAAAATAACAAGTTACGAAACAACAAACGAAAGAGGTCTAGATATGGAATTTAAGTTTGAAGACACAACATTAATTGAGCACGAAACAAATGCTTTTAACGAAATTAATTCATACCTAATTTTGTCAACTAATGAAGCAGTTAAAAAAGCAGAGATGGAGAACGTAATTCAAATTATTGACGAAACTGGTATTGAAGTTAATTACACATCAGACAAATTTGTCGAAATTTTTGACCAGGAGGGCTTAACAGGCTTTATTATCTAAAAACTAAATAGCTTTAAGTATGAAAAGACGAGGTTTATTCCTCGTCTTTTTTTGTGATAATATTTACTTATGGCAGATTTTAAACACTATACAGTTATGAAATACGAAGCCGTTGATGCTCTAGAGTGTAAAGACGGACTCATTTACGTAGATTGCACGCTAGGTGGTGGCGGTCATAGTGAACTTATTCTGAAACGAATTTCTCCAAATGGAAAACTTATCTCATTTGATATAGACCAAGATGCAATTGACGCTGCTTCTGAAAGATTAAAAGACTATAAAAATCTTACTATCGTTAAAAACTCTTATACAAACATTAAACAAGTATTAAAAGATCTTGGTATAGAAAAAATTACAGGCGGAATTTTATTTGACTTAGGCGCATCATACCACCAACTAACAAAACAAGAACGTGGTTTCTCTTTTTCAAAAGAAGCTCCTCTAGATATGAGATTTAATATGGATTCTGATTTTTCAGCTTATGACGTTGTCAACGATTATAGTGAAAACGACTTAGTAAAAATCTTTTCTGAATACGGCGAAGAAAGATTTTCTAAACGAATCGCAAAAGCAATTGTAGAAAAAAGAAAACAAAAACCTATTCAAACAACAACTGAATTAGCTGATATAATTGTAAACTCTACACCAAAGATAAAATCATCTATACACCCTGCAACCAGAGTATTTCAGGCCATTAGAATTGAAGTTAATTCTGAGTTACAAAATGTTAAAAACACATTGAACGATGTATTGGAATTGTTGGACTTTGGTGCTATAATTAGTGTAATAAGTTTTCATTCTCTTGAAGACAGAGTTGTCAAACAGGTTTTTAAATACCACTCTACACGTTGCCACTGTGACAAGACACAAATGATTTGTAATTGTCCACCCCCAGCGTTAGAACTGATAAATAAAAAACCAATAATGGCATCAGAAAAAGAGTTAAATGAAAACCCACCATCAAGAAGTGCTAAGCTAAGAATTGCTAGGTACATCAAGAGGTAAATTGAGTAGTAGAGTTAGTTTATTGGCAGGTAGTTTAGGGAATGAATTTAAATTCATCAAGAGCAAGAATAGAAGAGCGAGAACTACTTTATAATCAAAGCAGTTACGTTTCATCCCCAATAAAAGAAACCAGTTCTGTTATTGAAGGTTCATTCTACCAAGAAAAACCTGTGACTGTAAGAGAAGTTCTTACTCGCAGAATTAACAAATCACTTTGCTTCTGCCTTGTTATAGCAATTGTTGTTACATTCATCAGCTATTATATCGCAATGAACTACGAAGCAAAATTGAACAGTTTAGATAACGAAATTGTTAGACTTAACACTGAAAACCAAGATTTACAATCTGAATTAGACCGATACAAATCATTCAACAACGTTGATAATAAAATCGGCGAGTTTAATTTACTCCAAAAAGCAGATAAAGTTATAGAAGTAACTGCACTTAACGCTGCATCTAAAGAAGTTGAAGATACTGTTCGTACAGCATCTAATAATTTTGATTGGGCTATTGGCTACTAATCGAGTGTTTTTACTTAAATCACCTAACCTAGTTAGGTCGTTTTTTGCGCAATTATTAAGAAATATACTCATACTTTAGTATGAATTTTGAAAAATAATTAAAGTTTTAAAAATTTATGCCGTCATACAGATAGAAGGCATGTTTTTTAAAAGGAAAAATTATGGATAAAGAAGAGAAAAAACAAGTAGGTGTCTCACTTTTTGGTCAATCAGAGTTTTTAGTTGGAGATGATCCATTAGAAGAAATGTTTGCACTAAACCTAGGTGATTTTATTTCTGAAACATTAATTTCAGAA
The DNA here is from genome assembly GCA_017626055.1 of bacterium. GTDB lineage: Bacteria > Cyanobacteriota > Vampirovibrionia > Gastranaerophilales > Gastranaerophilaceae > Zag111. The sequence goes on from JAGAJM010000009.1 coordinate 7,055, forward strand.
GATTTAGCTAAGAAAATTAGTGTTAGCGCAAATAAAAAAGAACGTCTTCAAAACCAATTAAGAGAATTGACAGACATTTACTCTTCTAAAAACACATTGTGCGTATTGAACTTCACTTCAGGTGAAGAACAAGCTATATATACATCTATCGCTAAATCTATCGTTCAGATGTTAGAAGTTGAAGAATGCAAAATTCACTTAATAAAAGATGATAAAATTGTTCCAGTTGGACTATCTTCTGACAGTGAAACAATCAACGATGTAACAATACAAGAATTATTACACCAAGAAGTTATTGAAAAAGATAACTTCACATATATTCCAATGCGAAGTTCAACAATGCCTGTCGGTATGATTGAAGTAAAAAGTGAAGAAAAATTAGAAGAAGATTTTTCAGAACTTGTTATGAATATTGCAAACTTACTAGGCACAACAATAACTTTACAAAATGAAGTTGAACATACAAATCAATTAATCGAAACACCAGAAACTTCTGAAATCGAATTAAAACAAGCTAGAGCTGAATTGACAGCTTTAATTGGTGATTTGTGTGATTATCAACAAAACTTTGTAGAAGCATTAGCAAATGCAGTTGACAGAAAAGGTCAATATACAGTTTCTCACTCTAGAAACACTGCAAAACTTGCAAGAAGCATTTGTAAACAATTAGGATTAAATGAAAAAACAACTGACTTAATTTACTATGCAGGATTACTACAAAATATTGGTAAAATCACTCTTCCGGAAAAGATTTTCGCTAACAATGGAAAACTTTCACCAGAAGAATTACAAAAAATCAAAAACCACACAAACGTTGGTGTAAACTTACTTATGAACATTAACTTCTTATCAGAAGTTGTTCCATATATTACGTATCAAACAGAAAGAATCGATGGTTCTGGAACTCCAGAAGGGCTAAAAGGACAATCCATTCCTTTTGGTTCTAGGATTATCGCAGTTGCTGACGCATTTTGCGCAATGACTTCAGATAGACCATACAGAAAAGCTATGGAAAACGAGAAGGCATTAGAAATCCTATCATCTGAAGTTGATACAAAATGGGATAAAGATGTAGTAAATGCATTGCATCAAGTTGTAAGATAACACAATTAAATTCCATATATAAAGATCAGGCTGAGCGAATGCTCAGCCTGTTTAGATTTTATAACAATTTAACTATTTTGTTTCGATATATTCAACATTTGGTGAATATTGAGAATTTCCTTCTTGCAAATTTAACTTACTTACAATACTTGCACGTTTTTTACGGAATAGCATATCAACAAACGCCTCAATACGAGTAACAAACCCAGCTTCACCAGTTTGTTCATCAATAGTTAAATTCAACAATGGCTTGTTAAATTGCTTAGCACGACGTGTAATACGTTCAACCATCAATGAGTCTGGACCACAACCAAAAGCAGTAATAGTAATAACACCATCAACTTTTGAATCTTTTAAATAATGTCCAGCAGTACCAGTCATTTCATCTTCGTTAGCCCAGTATTTTTCGTTACCTAAACTTGCAATACCTTCGTCTAACTGCTCATCAGACAACTGTAATGATGTATAAACTTGAACATCCATTTTCTCAAGTTTATCAATTACTTTCATACAAACACGCTCGTCATAAATATTGTATCCGTGCCCTACTAAAGCAATTGAAATTGGATATTCTTTTGTTTTATTACCAATAACAACTTTACCTTGTAATGCATAACTTAGAGCTTTTGAATAAGGCATACCAGATTTTGACATTACATGGAAATTGTTATAACATCTCCAGCCTGCTTTTGATGCTCTTTTAATTAAATTCATATCTGTAATACCATATGGTTTTACACATTCTGCTAAAAATTCATATAAACCTTGATTTTTTTCAGACTTATCAAGAGTAGCCTCAATCATAGTAAATGGTTGTTTGATTACGTTTCTAACCAAATCTGGCAACCCTCTAATTTTTGAGCAGTTATAAATCTTATGATCAATAGATTGTAAAGATGGAACAAAAATCTTGTCCACACCTTTTGACAATAGGTTTAAAATATGACCTATATAAACTTTAATCGGCAAACAAGTTTCGGTAACAACCAAACCAGCCCCCTCTGACATAGTTTGCTTTGTAGTAACATCAGACAAAATAATTTTAATTCCAAGATCTGTAAAAAATCCATAATAGAACGGGTAATTGTTATAAAAAGACATTGCTCTTGGAATACCAATAACTTTTTCTTCACATTTCGCTTGTGTCATGACATTCATCCCTAATAATTATTACTATACATATAATAGCCCAAAAAAATATTTTTTGATAGCGTAAAAAATTTTATTTTACATTTTGAATGTATAAAAAGAACTTATTTAAAAGGATTGGAATATACTTCGCATCTAACGTACTAAAATCAAATACAAATTCATTTATACCAGCTTCATACAACTCCTCTATATTAGAAAAATCTTCCATGATAGAGTCCTCAAACAAGTGCATACGACAAAAACCATCACAAACAAATGGAAGCATTTTCTTCAACGACGGATCTTTTAATGCGTACTGTCCATTATAACAAGGAGCTGCACAAGATAATCTCGAAACTATTGCACTATCATTATTTAATGGGCATAACCCCATAGAAGAAACCCTTATATTCCCAGCTATTGTATATTTTTTATTCGGGATATCATTTTTTATCTTCTTCAAAGTTTTCAAGGAAGATGCATAATCCTTAAATGAAGTAAAATCGATAGTATCAATATTTGCCAAGCCATTTAAACACTTGATAGACATACTATTTAAAAGATTAATCCCTTGCCCAATTTCAAACGGGATATGATTTATATCAGAATCATTGATAAACGCCCAGAAAAATCCAATATTATTGATAATCAAAGAATCAGGCATAGGATTTGATAACAAAAGATTCTTTTCATACTCATAAACCCTGTCAAAATCACGTTCAATTAATATACTTGGGGTTGAAAGTTGGAATTTTATACCATACTTATTACAAAACTTTTTAACTTTAGTTATAACTTCAGAAAAACTACTTGTCGCCAAATCACCAGTCGAAACAATTTCACCATATTCAATAGAATAAATTGGACTAAAACCTAGCTTTTTAATATATTTTTCCAGTTCTTTTATCTGCGCTAAAGATGTCAAGCGCAAATTTATACGATATTTATAATCTGGGGTACCCGCTTGAGGCGAAACTTTTTCTACCTCATTCACCCCCCAGTCAAATCGAGAAATATTACGACTAAATTTGAAATCTTTTCCTTCGGCACTAACCATTTCTCCAGAAAAGTGATTTGTCATATAGAAACTTTTTCTCACATGTTTAAATGGGAGTTTCTGTTTTTTAAACAATTTTGGTTTATCCAAAATATTTTCAATAAGCTCAATTCCCTCAAGTATATCATCAGAAGTTTGGAATTTCCCCTTAATAACAACACTATCAATTGCTTTTAACTTAATAATATCTTCTGCACACCAAGGCAAATTATCTGAATCAATAGCCAATGGTAACTTGGTAAACTTCTTAATCTTTGCAATATTTTTCAAATATATTTCTTCTGTAATAATAATCCCATTAACTTTATGGAAACTATTAATAAAATCTATACCAGATAAGTTATGAATATCAAAATAAGAATCTGCAATAACTTTAAACGGCAATTTGAAAACCTTAATAGCTTCTAAGATAGCAAAGCTATTGATAAAAATACCATCAATTTCAGATGTTTTAAGATGTTTCAAAAATCTTTTAATTTCTGGCAAATCTTCTTCAACAATATCATGTTTGAAATTTACAAAAATACGAGAATCTGATTTTTTTGCAGCCTCTACAAATTCAGAGATATAATCAAAATTTCCATCCAAAAACTTTGTGTAGTAAACATAATAATCCCTACAACGAGTACACTTTGCAAACCTTAGGATATCTTCTGGCTTTTTAACCGGAGAAATAATTCTAATCTCTTTCATAAGAAGATTATATCATAAGAAACTATGCCTGAAAACGTTTTATTAAATTTGTTTCATTATTTTCAGCTTTTGGCAATTCAAATTTTTTAGTTTCGACTTTTTGAGAATAATCCGCATAATGTCTATAATCCTCTAACTCTTTTAAAGCTAACATATCAGCAACTCTTGAAGCCTTTTTCTGAGCTTTTGTAGTGTAAATATCAATTAAAATAAGTGGTAACATACAGAATACAAAAGGAGCCATTGTTTTTGTTAGAATTTTCACCAAAGAAGATTTTCCAAAACTAGGATTTGAAAGCATTTTTGCCAACATTGCGTAAGAAACACCCATCGCCCCCAAAGAACCAACTGTTGAAGCACCTTGCATTACAAGTTGTCCCATAGCCTCAACACTTTCAGAATAACTTTGAGATTTTTCATCTACTTTGTTAAAAGTTTTAAAAACGTTTTTCTGTAATGTTTTTGCTTGTTGTAGTTGTTCTTCTGATAATTCTATTTGATCTAAAACTTTGTGACGTTTTAACTGCTCAACACCTTCTGTTTTAATGTAATTTTGGTACTCTTTATTATCTTTCATCAATTGAATAAAGAATCTAAAAATATTAGGTTTTTTAGCTTTTTCAGGCGCCTTAACATCAGTCATTTTTTCGGTTTCGTTTTTATCAACATAAACAAGCTCAGATGGATTGTTCAACATTTCTTGTTTTGTTTTATATCTAGCAATTCTAGAAGCTTGTTTTTGAACTTTTGCAGCATAAACCCCCATAGTAAGAGGAATAACTAAACCAACTGCCCAAGGAATAAATTTACCTAATTTACCGCCAGTAACCTTGCATGCTTTCATTATTTTGTTAGAAGCCCAACCAACTAAACCACCTGTACCAAGAGCTAGCGTGGTAACAGTATTAGTAGCTAATTCTGCATTTTCGGCATAATCTTGAGATGCAATATCAATTTTTCTAACCATATTAGCTAAAATTTGTTGGTCACGTTTTGCATCTTTGATTTGCTTTTCTAATAATTCCATATCAAATTTAGACTCGTCGGCTTTTAATTTTGCATCAAAATCCGCTTTTGCCTTTTTGTATTCTTCATTACCAGAATAAAGGTTTTTTAAAGTTTTAAAAGATTCAACAGGATTAAAATTCATTCCTTTTTTCTTTTCTAAACGTTTTTTCTCTTTATCTTCTATTTGAACATCTTTTGCTAATTCTTCAACTTTCTTTTGTTGCTCAGGGGTGAGTACCGCAAACATCGCAGGATTACTCAAATCTTTGCTCATTGCCTCAAATCTACCACGACGTGAAGCACTTACTTTTGCTTTTGTCGATAGAACGATAGCAGGAAAACTAGCAATAGTACCTAAAATTAAACCCGCAACAGTTGGGGCAGCACCTAAGAACATACTTAGGCCTCTGTTTTTTAAAGCAACTCTATCAAGTAACTTTTGGAAAGATTTCATAAACATAAGTGGACTTACAAGAGCCATACCTGCCATAGTAGCTAACCCTACAACTTGACCAGTCGCCATTTGAGTTGCAACTTCTGTATCTTCAGCATTTGATTGAGAATATTCGTCCATTACATCAATTGCATGTAATAAATTTTTCCCTCTTTGAATATCATCCTCATTCATTTTGTCAGGATTTCGTTTTAAATATTCGATACGTTTAGCACTCTCTAAATCTTGCTTTTCAGCCCAAAATGAATATTCTGGAAGATATTGTTTATAGTTTTTATAATTACTTAAAATTTCCATGGTTATTGTTGTAATGAACGTGAATATCAAAAATTGCCTAAATATTAAGTTTTGTAAATATAAATTTATCAAAAAAGGCAATTCTCAAAAAGAAAAATACTTTATTATTATATAAGGAATATCTAGGATTTCGATTTTACAGGAACAGGATGATTACTACAAATCAATAGGGAGGACTTCGCATGGGCGTTGGCGCAGAAGATTACATCGATAAGATGTTAGTACAAAAGTATCAAGAAGAAAAAGTTGACAATCACGACAATATGGAATCAATGGTTGATCCAAACAAAATGTTGGAAGCTATGAATGATTACGCATCTACTTTGCGTAATATGATGGAACTAAGACAAAGATTGAACATTGCTTGTTATGCAATTAATGCGAGAACCGCAAGATATCAAAAATCTTTAGGTAATCGTTAGAAAAGTTTCGTGTTGAATTGTGCCCATTTTCGAGTAAAATGAGGTAAACAAGGAGACACACAATGGGAAAAATCATCCTAGGCTCTTCATCTCCCAGAAGAGCAGATATTCTAGAAAAACTAAAATTGGATTTTGAAATCATTCCGTCTTCTTATGTGGAACCACATGACCAGACGGATTTCTCTTATGCTTATGTTGAAGATTTAGCCTACAATAAAGCACTTGACGTTGCAAAAAACACAGACAAAGAAGCTCTTGTAATTGGAGCGGATACAATTGTAGTTCTTGATAACAAAATACTAGGAAAACCTAAAGACAAACAAGATGCATATAATATGTGGCAAAACATGTCTGGGAAAACTCATTTTGTGGTTACAAGTATTGCGGTTATAAATTCAAAAAATCTAAAATATAAAGTTAAATCAACAACAACTTACGTAACATTTGAAGAATTAACACCAGCACAAATAGAATATTATATTGAAAATTACAAACCATTTGATAAAGCTGGAGCATATGGAATACAAGAACTTCCAGAAGGTTATGTAAAAAGTTTTGACGGAAGTTTTGATAATGTTATCGGGCTACCATCCGACACTCTATTAGAACTTTTAAAACAAGATTACTCATAAAACTAAACATCATTGACAAATTTAAAAAATACCTAAATAATGATAAAAGGTAGATTATTAATTTATAGGAAGATTTATGAGTAAGAAATTTGGATTTTCAATTGCTGAAGTATTGATTACACTAGGAATTATTGGTATTGTCGCAGCAATGACCATTCCTGTACTAATTTCAAACACAAATGGAGCCAAATTTAGGAGTCAGTTTAAAAAAACTGTATCAACTCTAAATCAAGCCGCATTACTAGCTAAAGCTAATTATGGATACGATTTTGCTGCAACTCAAGAAGTTTGTCCTACTAATCCAGCTGAAGCTGAAGCTCAACACCCAGAAGAACATCAAACATTTTGTTCAATCTTAAATGGAACATTATCTGGTAAAACTTTCTATGGAAAAGTTACCAATATCAAACGCCAAGGACGTAATGGGGAAGTTGAATATAAACTTGAAACAAGAGATACTATCCCAGACAATTACACAGAATATTTGGCTTACGCTTTGAATGATGGTGTAATTATCGCATTCCATCCACAAGCAAAAATGTGTGAGCTACCAATGGGAAGACGTCCTGTTCAAGCAGTATTTTCTGGACCAGTTGATAACGCAGATTTATCTAATTGCGTAGGTTTTATTGACGTAAACGGAACTTCATTACCTAACAGAGAGGTAAATTGTTCTAGAGGACTAAACAAAGTTGAAGCAGGCTCTGACTGTATCGTTGAAAACAACGCAAACAGACTACTAGATGTATATCCGATTGTATTCAACGGAGCTTCAATAGAACCCGCATCCGGTGCAGCAAAATATGTACTAGATACAGAAAAATTCTAAACCATACCCTCTTTAACTGCTTTTACCGCAGCTTGTACTCTATCATTTACACACATTTTCTGTAAAATAGAACAAACATGAGCTTTTGCAGTGTGAACGCTAACTATTAATTCTTTTGCAATTTCAGTATTACTTTTACCTGCAACTAAGTGTTTTAGAACTTCAAATTCTCGTTCAGTTAAAGGTATTCTTGCTTGGTCAGACAATTGACTCGTTAGAAGCCCAACACTTTCAACTTTTGGAATTGACTTTAATACTAAATTTGCGACAACTGAATCAATCCAACAAACACCTTGAGCAACATCTCTGATTACATCCGCCAATTTAGTAGGATCAATATCTTTTAAACAATATGCATTTGCTCCAGAACTTAATGCTGCAACAACTTCTTCCTCCCTGTCATGAGATGTTAGTGCAATGATTTTAATTGAAGATGAAAATTCTCTAATTTTAACCATTGCTTCTATGCCATTCATCTTTGGTAACCCTAAATCCATTAAAACAACATCTGGATTAAACTTTTCAATTTGCTTTATTGCTTCAACGGCATCCTCATATTCAGCAATTACGTTCAAGTCTTCATTAGCATTAAGCGCACACCTAAGCCCTACTCTTGTTAACTTAAAATCTTCAACAATAATAATCGAAATTTGTTTCTCTTCTGTAATCATGTTAATAACTCTCCATAAAAAATAAAAATCGGCTAACGCTCTTTTAGTACCTACAAATTTACGTCTAAAACACATTGTTTCCATTACCCTGTTAGGTAATCTTAACATGTTGCAAAATAAAAATTTTCTTATGCTATAATTTTTTATACATAGGGAGATATTTATATATATGTTGAATTTATTATTTAAGAAAAGAGAGCAGGACACTGCAAAAGACGTTGAATTAAATAGAGTTTTCGAAGCCTTAAAGGAAGAATATCCATACGATAATATTCCAGAACTTAGAAAAAAATATTTATCTATGCATATTCAAAAATATGGATATTTGACATACTCTTTCCAAAAAGCGTTAGAAGAACTAACCAACGAAGAAACACTTTACGCATTAGAAGAAAAATGGAAACAAAATCACGTTTTTAAAAATGATAAATTTTCATTCAAAAATAGTCAAATTAGTCCACTTTCAAGGAACCAAGAAAAACATTCTGACTGGTTCAAAAAAGAAGGACACAATATCAAATTAATAAACTTAGCAGCCCTAGGTAACGGCAACGAATCAAAAGAACCTGGTAAATTTTTTGATTGGTTAAAACAGTTATTAATCTTACCTACTGGTAATTTAGACAATGGGATTTATAATACAACAATTTATTTAATTCCATTCCATCCTAGAGAATTTGGCTGTGCATATCTTCCAAAAAGTAGCGAAGTTAGTAGCAAATTAAAAGATGAACATATTGAGCAAATCACTGGATTAAATGCAAAACAACAAGTACAAACATTTATTCAAATGGCACAACTTGCAGGACACCCAGTAATATATGATATCCTTCCTCAAACTGGAAGATTTTCAAAATTTGTACTAGCAAATCCACAAGTTGCACGTTGGTACGATATTACAGAATTGCAAAAACAACTTCTAGCAAAAGTTGATGAAGTTGCAGAATTTTTATCAAAGGATAATGACCAAGACGATATCCAAATAGTAAAAGACATCTACATTCAAAGATTACAAGGAAGCTCTGGCGATTTAAGCCCAGTATTCCAAGAACTATACAATACATTTGAAGGCATTATGATTGAGCATAAGAAAAAATACTCAAACACAATGTTAGAAAGAGCCTACCAAACAAAAATCCACAAACGAGTAAAAGATTTGGTAGCTAAAGTTCACGAATTTAAAAACGACAAGAAAAAACTTGAAGAAAGTGATATTACAAAACAAATCGAAACAATCCAGTTATTAATGAATGATGGACTATGGCCTGCTCCAGGTGGAGCTTGGTGTTCTGCTGGCGTTCCAGTGTATGATGGAATGAGTGATTGCGGTGGATATCCTATGTTTAAACACTTTGACTACAAAGGCGATGACGTTACACCATTTGCAAACCTTGATTGCCAAACACCATACTATTTCGTAAACCTTGAAAATGGCAAATTTAACGAAGATGTAATCGACTTGTTCATTGATAGTATGAAACAACTTCAAAAAGACTATAACTTTGATGGTTTTAGAATTGACCACATCGACCACGTTGTTGATGAAGTATCTGAACGCAATGGTGTACCTATCAGTTATAGAGCGCCAAGATACGTTCTAAATAAATTAAATTCAACAATGAAAAAGAAATTCCCATATTTTGCAACATTAGCAGAATACATGTTATGGGATAATTTCCTAAAAGAATATCACCAAGATATGAAGTTCGACCTTTTATGGGGTAATGACATTATTTCACAATTTGATAAAACTCCAGAAAGGATTTGCGAAGATAACCAAAACCTTGCGGTTTATAATAGTAAATTCAAAAAAGGTAGCATGTTATCTATCCTGAAAACATACAACAACCAAGATGGTGAATTCCACTGTATTGACCAATATCCAGCACAACTTGGAGAACAAGGTGCTTTATACAAATGGTTCAAATACAAATTCCTTCCTGGTGGAAGATACGCTCAACGCCCTGTAATGTACGTTGACGGAGATGAAAGTTTCACTCAAGGTGGTGTGGAATACACAATTGGTGAAGAAGTTGCAATGAAACGTTCTGATAATGAGAATTTTTACCTTAAATTCGATGCTATCGATAGATTTGTTAAAAACAATAACATAATCAACCAAGGTGAAGCTCAGATTATCATTGACGATGAAGATGGTTTTAGCGCTTGGTTAATCACAAAAGAGCCAATGAAAACTGCGTACTTAATTGTATCAAACCACAAATATCCAACAGAAAAAGTTACAAAAACGGCTGCTACTGGTGAAAATTATAGAGAAATTGTGGAAGGTTACGCAGTATTTGATAAAAACATCTATATCCCAAGCGATTATAACCTTAAAAACGAATACGTAATGAAAGAAAAAGACTTTGTTGCTCAACAAATCGACAATACAGACAATCTGCATTTTGATAAACTTGAGCCAAGCGAATTTAGAATATACGAATTAATGAGAAAATAAAATCAAACAAAGAAGGTCAAAAGCCTTCTTTGTTTTTTATTACAAAGACAAGCTAAAAAAGCGACTAAAATTAATCCTTAAGAATTAGAAATATGAAGAAATCGTAACAGAAGAAATGCAAACTTATTAAACATTTACAATAATTTACAATCATTTAAACCCGCACTACGAACAAGTTTTGAAAGATATTAAATTCTACATCTAATCCTTTAGGATTAATTTCCAAAGATTAATGTTACCCAACTAAACATTTTGGGTTTATTAAAAATATAGTTAAAATACATGAGGATTATTCTACCTAATGTTGGCTAAAATCAACGCAGGTAAGGGTTTATATAGCAACCTCGACGTTTCCCTCTCCAAAAGGAGAGGGAGAAAACAAAAAGGTGAAAAACGGCAACCCAACTGCAAAAATCATCCGAATGGTTGACAGATTTTAGAAAAAATAGTAATATAATCGTAATGTAAAGCGTATGTTATAGTTTATTTATTTAAAAGAAAGGTGAAAAGATTATGACAAGAAGATCCGGTTTTACTTTGGCAGAAGTATTGATTACTTTAGGTATTATTGGTGTAGTTGCTGCTATGACTATTCCAAACTTGATTGCAAACACTAACGGTGCTAAATTTAGATCACAATTTAAAAAATCTATTTCTACATTAAACCAAGCTGGTTTGATGTCTCAAGCACAATACGACTTTGACTATGCTGGTACTTCAGCAGCTTGTGCCACTGATACAGCAGCAGCTGCAAAAGAACACCCAGAAGTTACAATGACATTCTGTGCTATTTTGAATGGTACATTAACAGGTCAAACTTATGTTGGTGCAGCTAGCAACCTAAAACGTAATGCTAATGGATCATCAGTAAATTACACAA
>JAGAJM010000010.1 GCA_017626055.1 bacterium
AGTAATAAAACGCTTCAAAAAAGATGATCCAGAAGCATCATTTATTGTGAAATATTTAAGTCCAATAATGACAGTAGCCGCAGATAAAGTACATTTATCTGAGGAAATGAGATATTTTACAGAAGAAGAAAAAGAGAATGGAAAGACAGTAAAGGGAGCAACAATGTTTGAACGCTTCTGGAAAGCAAATCCATTTTTATTAAAAGAATATTCTCAAGCAATCACCGACACAATAGAGATGTTTGAGGATGTTTATGGTGCAGGTGGAATGGTTCCAATGAACAAGGAATTTGAAGAAATAACAAAAAAATCTGCGAACCAAAAAGCGATAGATTATGTAACTCCAGAATTTTTGGAACTACTAGATTATACAAAAACAATAGAGCCAAAACGTAACGCAAGATATGCAAAGCACGATGAAGAACAAGCGTTGTGGGAAGCACATTTTAAGGAACGTTATGGTGATGCTGAAGCTCAGTTAGATGAGGTTCTTCAAGCTGTTGAAGAATTGAAAGCTATTGTTGAACAGGATTTGAATGAGTTAGAAGTCTTAGAAAAAGAAGCTGCTAAGTATGGCGCTGACGTAATTACATTAAAAAGTAAAGATGGTGAAGATGTTCATATAACAGGCAATATTGAAGAAGTTTATGAAGATATTATAAAAAATGAAGCAAAATTATATCCTACAACTTTTGCAAATCATTTTATTAAATTTATGAAAACTTATGATGAAATTACTGACAGATATAAATTAAGTGTTGCTACTCGTCAAGTTAAGGATATGCTCGACGATGATAAAATAATGACTGATGAAGAATTTGAAGATGAAACAAAATCTATTTATTACACTTATTATATGCACTATCCACATATGACATTAGCTGCGGGTACCGCTATGGCAGATATTTTTATGAAATATTCAAAGTTGGATTTGCCTATGATGATGTATAGAATGTATGCCGATGAATTTAATACAATAGCTGTCAAAAGTCCTGAATTAAATAATGAATTCAAAAGAATTACGTCGGAGCATAGACGAGAATTAGATTCTTTGTACAATAATTATACTAAAGATATTACACCAACAGAAATGAACAAAATTCGTATCACTATGTTGGATCTGCTTTCTAAATATTATCCAGCGGAGCAATTGTTACCTGAAGATTCTCAAGAAATTATTCTAATGCTTAAAGAGATGACAAATAATGTTAAGTTCCGCCGAAAAGTTTTAGGCGATGCTCTGACTGTTATGATTCCAAATTACAGAATGACAAGAAGTTTATTAGATAAATCGCTTACTCCTGAACAAAGAATGGCTAAGTTCGAGTATTTTATGGGAATGTTCGTGAACGATTTTATGAATTATAGTAATGATGTTCCTGTTCTGCTTACTATTTTAAATCGTGAAACTATTGAAAATCATAAGAATAATTTGTCTGCTGAAACTTATGAAAAAATTATGGCGATGGTTGATAAATTTACTCATCCAAATTATAGACGTTTATTTGAGTATTCAACTAAAGAATTAAAAGATATGGATGAGATTTATAAGAGAAAATAAACAGAGGTAATTGATAAAAAAAGAGGTAGGATTTATTTCCTACCTCTTCTCTTATGTTCAAAAATCTTATTGAACGTTAGCTTTATCTTCGTCTGTAACACCTTTGATAGTTAGGTTTACACGACCTTTTTCATCGATTTTGATAACCTTAACGATTACTTCTTGACCGATAGTTAAGTGTGGTTCGATAGCATCGATTCTTTCTTGGCAAACTTGAGAAATGTGAACCATACCATCTTTGCCACCGCCTAATTCAACGAAAGCTCCGATAGGAATAATTCTTACAACTTTACCTTTGATTACCATCCCAACTTCAGGTTTGAAAGTAAGGTCTCTAATCATTTTCATAGCGATTTTAGCACCTTCTTGATCATTTGAAGTAATAGTTACAACACCAGAATCTTGGATGTCGATTTCAGCACCAGAAGCATCGATGATTGCACGGATTTGTTTTCCGCCAGGTCCGATAACTGTTCCGATATCTTCAGTTGGAATAGTCATTGTAGTGATGCTTGGTGCAAATGGTGACATTGGTCCAGGTTCAGTGATTGCTTCTCTCATTTTTGATAAGATGTGTAATCTGCCTTCTTTAGCTTGACCTAAAGCACGACGTAATGTATCGTTAGCGATACCTTTAGCTTTCATATCCATTTGTAAAGCTGTGATACCTGAGTCATTACCTGTAACTTTGAAGTCCATATCTCCTAAGAAGTCTTCAATACCTTGGATGTCTGTTAATACAACAGGTTCTTTACCTTCTTCAGTAATCATTCCCATTGCAACACCACCAATCATACATTTAACAGGAACACCTGCGTTCATCAACGCCATTGAAGAACCGCAAGTTGAAGCCATTGATGTAGAACCATTTGATTCTAATACATCAGAAGTTACTCTGATTGTGTAACCGAATTCTTCTTGAGTTGGAAGAGCTGGAACGTTAGCTCTTTCAGCTAAGTTTCCGTGACCAACTTCACGTCTGCCAGGTCCTCTTAGAGGTTTAACTTCACCAACTGAGAAACCTGGGAAGATGTATTTGTGCATATAAGTTTTTTCAGTTTCTGGATCAACACCATCAAGCTCTTGTTTCATAGCTGGACCAGCTAAAGTTGCAACTGATAATACTTGAGTTTGACCTCTTGTAAATACTGCTGAACCGTGAGCTCTTGGGATAACGCCAACTTCGCACCAGATAGGACGAACTTCAGTTGGTTTTCTTCCATCAGCACGAACGCCTTCGTCAAGAATCATTGCACGCATAATTTTCTTTTCTGCTGCTTTGAATTCTTCTGCCACAAAGTCGATTCCAGTTTCTTCGATAATTTGTTTAATATAATGGTCATCAGCTAAAGCGTCAACTTTTTCTTTAACTAATTTTTTAGCTTCTTCTAATTTTTCTTGGCGATAAGCTCTGTCAAAATTGTGGTAAGCATCAAAGATTAAGTCGTGAGCTGTTTCATTGATGATATTTTTAAGTTCTGTTGTATCGTATGGGTTAACGAATTCTTCTTTTTCAACGCCGCAAAGTTTAGCAAATTCAACTTGAGCTTCACATTGTTTTGCGATTTCAACTTGAGCGAATTCAACAGCTGCCATAATATCGTCTTCTGAAACGAATTTACAACCAGCTTCAACCATGATTACAGAATCGTGTGTACCAGAAACTACGATATCTAAATCAGAATCTTTAGCTTGTCTGTGAGTTGGGTTAGCGATTAGATTTCCGTTTTCATCACGAGAAACTCTAACAGCACCGATAGGACCTTCAAATGGAGCTCCAGTAAGCATTAAAGCACAAGAAGCACCTAACATAGCTAATGTATCAGGTTGGTTTTCTTGGTCATAGCTGAATAATTGGGCAACAATTTGAATGTCGTTTCTATAACCTTTAGGGAATAAAGGTCTGATAGGTCTATCAATCAAACGTGAAACTAGGATAGCTTTATCACTAGATTTACCTTCTGAACGATTGTAACCACCAGGGATTCTACCGATTGATGACATTCTTTCTTCATAATCAATCAACAATGGGAAAAAGTCGATACCCACTCTTGGTTCTTTAGATACAACACAGTGAACGAATAACATTGTATCACCACATCTTACTGTAACGGAACCATTAGTTGATTGTGCATACTTTCCTGTTTCAATAGTAACGGTTTTTCCACCGATTTCTAATTGAAAGCTTTTTGTTTCAGGTTTCATAAAATTACCTTTTCTTTCTGCGTATTCTCTTACGCCTTTTAGTTATACACTTCCATTTACGCTCTTAATTATACATCAAACAGGGGGAAAAGTATATAGTAATTTTATTTTTAACATAATTGCGAAGATATGTATCTAGGTGTATAATTTAAGTATGGCTTCGTAGCTCAGTAGGATAGAGCGGCGGTTTCCTAAACCGCGTCTTGCACGCGTTCGAATCGCGTCGGGGCCATGTTTCTCCGGAAAGAAAATAGAGTCTTAAGCGAGGAGAACGCACAAGGCGAGAAGCCTTGTCGCAGTTCGAGCGGCGAGAGAGCAGAGGGCGAAGCCAATTTTGCCTATGGTAAAAGCCATGAAGGTAAAATGCGTAGACCCGTTTAGTGCGAACGAGCCAAGACTATCGCGGCGGGGCCATGTTTTTAATAGTAATTTTTAGGTTGGATTTATGTATATACGTGCTAAAAAATATAAAGAATTTGATAAATCTCAAGCGGTATTTGAATTTTATAAAAATTATGCAAATATTGTTGCTCCTATTTTAAAAGAAGAAGAATATTATAGGAAAGGTCAATTAGGTTTGTTTATTTTTATTATTCTTCTATCAATTGTGTTAATAACGATTCTTTCATTTACTGATTTAGCTCCATTTATGGTTATCGTTGGAATACTTGCAGGTATTTCGACAATTTTTATTTATCATAATTTTAGAAAACGTATTAAACGAAGATGTATGCCATTATTACTTGACGCATTTGGTGATATCACTTGGTATCACGATTCTGATATGATATCTGATGTTGATCTTCAGCAAAGTGAATTATTTAGTACATATAACAGACGTGCAAATGATGATTCTTTTATTGGAACATACAAAGGTGTTATATATGAGGTTTCAGAAACTAATATGTTTTTTGAATCTGGTAGCGGAAGACGCAAAATGGTTTGGCCAGTATTTGATGGCGTTGTGATTTCTTTTGATTCAAATAAACTTGTAAAAAATAAAACTATTATTACTACAAAAGGTGATGTTAATGTTCGCAATGCTCATCCGTTTGTTTGGTTGCTTTTGATTGGGTTTGCTATTCAGATGCTCCCTTTTCTTACTTCAATTTCCTCTTTACTGGATTTGATTGTTTCAGTTTGGCCTTATCTTTTAATAATTGTGGTTGTAGCTTTTGTTTTCAATGCAACTAAGTCTAGAAATTCTGAAGTTTTAAACGAAATCAAACTTGAAGACCCAGAATTTGAAAAACGTTATAAAGCTTATTCATCAGATGAAATTGAGGGTCGATATTTGATTACTCCGACATTTATGGAGCGTTTTAGAACTTTGCACACATCGTTTGGTACAAATAAAGCTAAATGTTCTTTCTATGGCGATAGAGTTATGTTTGCAATTTCAACAAGAAAAAATTTGTTTGAAATTGGTGATCTGTTTACACCTTTAACTAACCCAAAACAAATAAATACTTTCCTATCTGAAATCTCTGCGATTTTTGATTTGATAGATTACTTTAAATTAGATGAAAAAACTGGGGTGTAGCGTTTTTTTTCTAATGTTACAAATTCGTAATATTTCTTTTTTATAAGTCAATTTTATAAAGTTTATATACTTTATATATTTACAAGGGGATAATTCGGGGAATATTATGACACTGTATGATTCATCACAATTTATTAACTTAATAAATAACGCAAATAGTTATTTTTCGTCATTGTATCCTGCGTTAAATGCTGCAAGAGGTTTCAACTCTAGTTCAGCAAATCCGTTTGGACCATTTAACAATGTTTCTAATTTAAAAATTATACCAATCCCAGTAGGCTCATCTTCAAGATTAACATTGGGTTCATCATCATCACCATCTGGTTCTTTACATGATCAAATGTTAGGAAATTTATATTCAGGTAGCACAACGCCTTCTTGTCTAACTGCTGTAAGATTAGCTGAAGCTGAATACCAAAAAGGTGTAAGAGAAATTGGTTCATCAAACGATAGTGTTGATATTAGAAAATATAAAAATGGAGCTAGAAACAATCATCAATGGTGTGGTTACTTCACATCTTGGTTATATGGCTCAGGTCAGGGAACAGATAATAATAGTACATTCGGTTTTACTGGTAGCTCTCAAGCTATTAAAAATAGAGCTATTAATGCAGGTTGTTATGCTTATAAAAACTCTGGCTATACTCCAAAAGTAGGGGATTTAGCTATGTGGACTAAATCCGCATCAACAGGTCACGTTGGTATTGTAACTAAAGTTTATAGTGATGGTTCTTTCGATGTAATCGAGGGTAACTCAGGTAATAAAGTTGCAAAACATCATTATAAATCTCAAAGTTCTGTTGGAAGTACATTTAATGGTTTTGTTAAAATGAATGAATGGACAGCGTAGTTTTTGATTTTGCTAAACTTTTAAATCGGTAATTTTAGATTTTTATTTTATAGACTTTACATTTTTTAAACTTTATTAAGAATTTTGCAATTTTCTTGCGAGTATATACTTTATATATATAATCCGTAAATTGTATGAATGTGAGGTTTATATGGTAAAGATTAATGATCCAGGAAGGTATGCGCCAATAGCTAATCTATCAGGTGCGGCTTTTGATGTTAGATTTAACTCACATTATAATGATCCTTTGTGTTTTGTAAATGAATTTCAACGCGATACATCTGCTTATTCTTTACCTTGTATGAAAGCTGTTTTGTTAGCTGAGCATGAATGTAGTTTAGGCATCAGAGAAGTGTCTAAAAATCATAGTGAGCGGATTGCTATGTATAAAAACGATAGAAAAAATACTGATGCTTGGTGTGCATCATTTGTTTCTTGGCTCTATGGTAATGGACAAAATTCTTCAAATTCAAGTACCTTTGGCTATTGTGCAAGTACCCAGACTATTAGAATGTATGCAATTGAGGCAGGTTGTTATGCTAAAAAAAATACAGGTTATACTCCAAGGGTAGGTGATTTAGCTATGTGGAAAAGAGGCGGGTGGAAAGGTCATATTGGAATTGTATCAAAAGTGTATCCAGATGGTTCTTTTGATGTAATAGAAGGAAATTCAAATAATGATAAGGTTGAAAAAATCCATTATAAGTCGCAAAATCATGTATCAGAAACCTTTGATGGCTTTGTGAAAATGAATGAGTTGTAATTTAACATACACAACAAGATTAAATTAACTATGAGATGGAGATTGTTAACGCATTGATAATTTTTGTTTTATAATATCCAAACTTCTAGCCTAAAAATAAGTAGCATGTAAAACAATAACTTGATTTAAATTTGACTTTGAGTGATGAATACGACACGTTAAAGGAGGTCGTATGGAAAAAGTCGGATTGAATATTACTCCAAAAGAATTCAAACAGTTAAGCAAGTGGTCGGAGAATATTTATATTACAGCAGTTGTTATTGATTATTTTGTTGCAAATCAACCGGAGATTGAAGAGTGCTATAATTTGGCACCGGTAATTAAGCATCTGCGGAATGATGCAGACGTATTGAATGCATTCTTCATAGACCATGAAAAAGATGTCGAAATTTAAATACCGTTTAAAAGGTGTTTAAAAGCTGTTTAAATAGCGTTCAAAAATTATTATGTCCAAATGATACGATTTTAGGGACATACACTTGATGTTTTTTATTGAAAGAGTGATGAATGGTGTAGCTTGAAAGGAGCATACTATGATTGAAATCGGTAAAAAATATAGATTGAAAAAACTTAAAGGATGGTTTGAAAAAGATAGCGAAGAGTTTACGGTTTTATGTTTTGGTGAACCCAATATTGTCGGCTGCGTTACACCAGATGGTGAAAGATATGTATTTGATAAAGATTTTTTGATTGATCCTGATAAGCCGGATGAGATATACGCAGATATTACAATAACGAAAGGATAAATTATGGTTGAAAAAGATTACAAGTTATACGGAACAAAGATTTTGAACTTAAAAACACAAGAAATCGGACTGCTAATTTGTTTATGGGAGAACAAGTTTGCCGATAAAACAGTAGATTTCGCCACCTGTGTGGATAAGACCGGCAAGCGCTACAATATTGAACTTGATAACATAAGAGGGTTTGAAGATGATTTTACGAAATAAACTAACAAAAGAAAAATTGGACATTCCGTATTCTGAATTTAGAAAAAAGTTTGCCAAAGAAATTAATGATGCGTTTGAAAGTTATCGCAAAACACAACTAAATAAATACTCTTGGAACTTCAAAGACGACAATTCTTTGGAGTTTAATTTTTATTTTGAATTACATTGGAACTTCAATCATTTCGGAATGTCAAACTGGTACATAGATAGAATGTAATTTTTATATTTATGAATAAAGGCACAACTATATATTATATTTTAAATGTTTATGCTAGAATTAAAATAACCAAACTTAAATGAGCTTATTCTGCACAAATTAAGTTAGATTTAAGCGAGGTAAATATGAACATTAATGAAAATTATAAAAATTTAAACGAGAGTTATCTTTTTTCAACTATTGCTAAGAAAGTTAGTGATTTTTCTTCAAAAAACCCGAATATGGAAATAATAAAATTAGGTATTGGAGATGTTACACTGCCTCTTTGTTCTATTGTAATTGAAGAATTACATAATGCGGTTAATGAAATGAGCTTCAAAGAAACTTTTAAAGGTTATGGCCGGGAGCAGGGTTATGATTTTTTAAAAACTTCAATTCAAAATTATTATAAAAATTTTAATGTTTCACTTAAGCTCAATGAAATCTTTATATCGGATGGCGCTAAAAGTGATTTGGGGAACATTTTGGATTTATTCTCCAAAAATAATATTTGTTTAATACCTGACCCTGTTTATCCTGTTTATGTTGATACAAACCTTATGGCAGGAAGAAAAATAATTTATATAGATGCTAATGAAGAAAATAATTTTCTACCTTTGCCTGATGAATCGATAAAATGCGATATAATCTATATTTGTTCTCCCAATAATCCTACAGGAGCTGTATATAATAGAGAACAACTTAAAAAATGGGTAGATTATGCAATTTCAAACAATGCTATTATTCTTTTTGATTCTGCCTATGAAAGTTTTATATCAGGAGATGAATTTCCAAGAAGTATTTATGAAATTGAGGGTGCAGTTTCTTGTGCAATAGAATTTTGTTCTCTATCTAAAACAGCAGGTTTTACCGGCACAAGATGCGGTTATACAATTGTTCCCGATAATTTAAATTATAACAATATGAATCTCAATAAAATGTGGCTTCGCAGACAAACAACAAAATTCAATGGTGTTCCATATATTATCCAAAAAGCTGCTGCTGCAGTATTTACAGATGAAGGGCAAAAACAAATTCAAGAAAATCTAAATTATTACAAGCGCAACGCTAAAATTATAAGCGATACTCTTGATAAATTGAATATCAAATATACAGGCGGTAAAAATTCACCCTATATATGGTTAAAATGTCCAAATAATATGAATTCTTGGGATTTCTTTGATCTATTATTAACTAAAATCGGTATTGTTGGAACTCCAGGGAGCGGTTTTGGAAAGAATGGCGAAAATTGGTTCAGATTAACCTCTTTTAATACAATTGAAAATACAACCAAAGCTATGGAAAAATTTTATAATTTTTTTAAATAACAGTTTCTCCAAAGAAAGAATAATCCGCCCTGCCTGTCATAAAAACAGAATGTTTTATGTCAGTAGAATTTCCGTTCCATTCGATTTTTAATGTACCACCGGGTAAATTTACTTTTATACTATTATTCAAATAACCGTTTAAAATTCCTGCAACAACTGTTGCGCAAGCTCCAGTTCCACAAGCAGACGTTATTCCGCATCCTCTTTCCCAAACATGAATAATAACTTCATCTTTTGATAAAATTTCAACAAATTCAACATTGGTTTTTTCAGGGAATAGTTTATCATTTTCGATTATTGAACCGTATTTATAAGCAAGCTCTTTGCTGTCTTTTTCTACAAAAATAACACAATGAGGGTTTCCCATGCTTACCGTATTTAATAAAAAATCTTTATTATTAAGGGTATAAGGGATGTTTAAGTTTGCTTTGGTTTTACAAGGAATTTTATTTGGCTCTAAAATCGGTATTCCCATATTTACACAAACTTCGTTTTCAGAAATTATTTTTGGAACTATAATTCCTGCTTTTGTTTCAACGGAAAATTCTTTTTTATCAATTATTTTCTTATCGTAAACATATCGACTAAAACACCTCATACCATTTCCGCACATTTGGGCAACAGAACCGTCAGAATTATAGAATATCCACGAAATATCTGCTTTATTAGTATCCGGATTAACTATAATAAGTCCGTCTGCACCGATAGAAAAGTTTCTGTTGCATAGTTTTTGTGCTAATTTGCCAGGTGATAATTTTGTTTTTTGAAATTCTGAATAATCAAGAATAACAAAGTCATTTCCAAGACCGTTCATTTTCGTAAATTTTATGTTTGGCATAATAAAAACTCCTTTAATTTTTCAGAAATTTCTTTCTCACTTATTCCTTTATAATTAATTTTTGATGATGTAATCGGTTGCTTATAATCATGCTTATTAATAGAACGTGAATCAACAATTATGGAAGGTGGCATTATAGACCATTTATAAAGTGCATTTGACATTCTGCGATAAAATTTATCAAGCCATTCGATTTTTTGTTCTTTTGGCAGGTTTTTGTGTTTCTCATATAAAAATTTCGCGTTTAACATATCATAATAATTTTCTTTTTTGTTTTCAATTCGCCAAATTATTTCATCTAAAAATTCGTAAGGCATCAATGCATCTTCAGCTGTTAACGGTTCTCCTGTTTCACTGTTTATTGCAAGTTCTGCCCCCGGTTTTTTATTAATAACACTTTGTGGGATTGTATTTTTCTGTGCTCTGTTTTCATTTAACCATTTTGCAAGAGCGAACAGTTTTGTTTTCGGAACATCAGCGATAGGTGCAAAGCCACCTGACATATCACCGTTTATTGTTGCATATCCCATATATAATTCAGATTTATCAGATGTTGCAATAGGCAAAGTTTTGGAAAATTCATTACTTATTCCCCATAAAAATATTGCTCTTGACCTTGCCTGAATGTTATCCATTGTAAAAGAGTCTTCAAATCGGTTATTCCATTTGGTTTCAACCTTCTTAAATATTTCTTTTAAAGTTTTGTCAATATTATCAACTACATTTTTAATTGGTGCTTCAAGGAAATTTATTCCTAAATTCTGTGCTAAATTCTGTGCATCATTTTTACTTTCACTTGATGTGATAACAGATGGCATACTTATACCCAAAACATTATCTTTGCCAAGAGCATCTGCAAGTAATACCGCACAAACACTTGAATCAAGTCCACCTGACAGGCCTATTACTGCTTTTTCAAATCCTGTCTTATTGAAATAATCTCTTATTCCCTGAAGGATTGTTTTATAGGTTCTTTCTAAATCAGGTTCATATTCAAGAGTATATTCTTTTACTTCTGCTAAGGTTTTTTCAGAACCATTAGTTAAAGGATAAATCTCTCCAATATTTTTAATTGGATTAACTATCAAAAACTGCTCTTCAAAGGATTTTGCTCTTGCTATTAATTTACCTTCTTTATTAAATACTCTGCTTGAACCGTCGAAAGAGCTGTTGTCTATTGCTCCAACTTGATTAACATATACAAAAGGAGTCTTATATTTTTTAGAAATGAATGAAAGCATATTGTGTTTTAATTGTTCTTTTTTGGCACGTGTAGGGGAAGCTGAACAATTTATAAAAACATCGGGATTTTCTTTTGATAGCTCTTCAACAGGATCTTTTGAATAAAGAACATTGTCATTAAAAAATTCTTTGTTATTCCAGCAGTCCTCGCAAATAGAGATTCCGTATTTAATCCCATTAATTATTATGGTTTTAGGGCAGTTCTCAATTTTACTTTCATCAAAATTACAAAGTGTATCGGCACTTTGACACCCTACAACAGGTGACGGTTCAAAATATCTGTAATCGTTAAACTCACAATATGTCGGCAAGAGTGACTTTCTTACAATGCTTTTTATTGCTCCATTTTGAATAACAGCAAGTGAATTATAATATTTTTTGCCAACATTAATATCTTCTCTTGGCTCAACAAAACCGATAATTGCACAGGTTTTTGTTGTGATTTTTGCAATTTCTTTTAGCCATTTTATGTTATCTTCGACAATTATCGGATATCTGTCTATTGTATCTTCAATAGGATATCCCATTAGCGTTAACTCAGGAAATACAACTAAATCTGATTCGATACTCTGAGCAAGATTTATGTATTTAACGACCTTTTTTGCATTATATTCAATATTTCCTGCAATCGGATTAATTTGAGCAATGCCTATTAAACCTCTTTTTTGTGATAATATTTTATTTTTAAATTTATCTGCAAATAATTCTGTCATAAGAAAATTATATGTAATAATTATTTGATTTTAAGAAATTGGTTCTTTTATTAAAATATTAACAACTGTAAATACTGTAATTTATTGGAAAATTTTGTAGAAGTTAAGGTTATTTTTAACTAAAATTTTCAAAAATTTCTAAAATTTTAATTAAAATATCAGAAATTTGATGAAAAATTGCCAAAAATTATCTAAAAATAAAAAACTTTAGAAAACTTAATAAACCCTTAAAATTGACGGCATATAGTACCTGAGAGATAATTGTACTATGTGCAGAATAGGTTCAATCAAGTCAAAACATTATATACATCCATCTCTTGCTTTAAAATTGATGCGTTCTCAGCAAAAAGGACACGATAATTCAGGTTTTGCGTTTATTATGCAGGATTTGGGCGGTATTTTTGAAAATTATAAGGATTTGCCGATTTTATCTATGGCAGTTACAGATGAAGGCATGAAGTACGCTGAAGACTTGCTTCACAAAACTGGTTTTGTTCGTATTTTTCAATACAATCCGGAAGTTTATCCGAATAAATCATTAAGAATAGAAACAATGCCAAACTATGTTTTTGAGGTGTTTCAATATCCGAAAACTTATAAAAATGCAACTCAAGAAGAAAAAGAGGAGTTACTTCTTGATACAAGATTAAAATTAAGAGCATATTTAGAAAAAAATGAAGAAGGTTTTGTATATTCTTTTTATCCTGATGTCATTTCCCTAAAAGAAATAGGAGATCCAAATGATATTGGTACATATTTTAATCTCTGGAGTGAGGAAGTTAATCTAAAAGCAAAGATTATAACGGCACAATGCAGGCAAAATACAAATTATGACATTGTCAGATACGCGGCACACCCATTTTTCTTGCAGGGTTATACCACTTTAACAAATGGTGAAAATACTTTTTATGAAAAAAATAAACTTATGCAGGAAAAACTTCATAAAGGTTACATTGGTTTTGAAAGTGATTCACAATGCTTTTTATACACACTTCATTATATTCATAAAATTTTAAAGTGGCCACTAAAATATTATAAGCACGTTTTAACACCGCTTCCGTTTGATGAAATGGAAAAACGTGACAACAAAAATGTACTGGAAAGAATAAAATCATCTTTGCAAAATTTAGAAATCAACGGGCCTAATACAACTATTGGAGTTTTACCTGACGGAACAATGTTTAATGTAATAGATTCAAAAAAATTAAGACCTACCGTTATCTGCAAAGACAAAGATATTGTCATTATGACAAGCGAAGTAACAGGGGCTAATGAAATATTACCCGATAGAGATATTGCTAAAGACATTTACACAAACGAAAGAGAACTTGTCGTTGTGGATAATGATTTAAATATTCAAAGGATTGCTCAATGACAGAAGAAATTAATATAAACAGTATTTCAAAAGATGACTTGCCATGGATTATTGAATACGATAGTGATAGATGTATGCTCTGCGGACATTGTGTTGCAGCGTGTTCATTCGGTGCCATTAAAGTTGATGTACAAAAAAGAAAAAAAGTTAGAGCTATCTCAAACGAAGAAGGTTTTCAAATAGACGAGGACCAAAAAGCAATCCCTGTAATAAAACAAGTAATTGACGCCAATAATTTTTGCAGAGGGTGTGGAATTTGCACAAAAGTTTGCCCAAACGGCGCAATTAAAGTAGTTAGAAATCAAACCGAAATCTTTGGAACAAGATACAGAGCAAAAACTTCAAATAGCGTAAAACGTGGCGGAAGAAGCAATTTGCACACAGAAGGGCGAACATTAGACAAAATTAAAGTCGGAAGAATTTCTCAAATGACTGACCCATCGCTTGATGCTTTAAGGCACACTTTTGATTTAAGGACCAATTTAGGCAGAGTCGTAAGTGCGGATAATCTTGATTTTGATGTAGTAAACGGAGAATTACAGGAAAAGAAAAGCGAAAAACTACCGGTTAATAAATCTATATACCCAATTATGTTTTCTGATATGTCAATAGGAGCTTTATCTCCAAGAATGTGGGAGGCAATAGCAATAGCTACTGCTTACTTAAATGAAGTTAAAGGAATCCCGATAAGAATGGCAACAGGTGAAGGCGGTATTCCGGATAAACTTTTACGTTCAAAATATTTAAAATATATGATATTACAAATTGCATCAGGACACTTTGGCTGGAACAGAATAATTAATTCTATGCCATATATGCAGGAAGATCCTGCAGGAATTTTAATTAAAATCGGCCAAGGGGCAAAACCGGGGGATGGCGGACTTTTAATGGCAGAAAAGAATGTAAAACTTATTCAGGAAATCAGAGGTGTACCTAAAGCGGATTTGCTTTCGCCTCCTAACCATCAAGGACTTTATTCGATAGAAGAAAGTGTTCAGAAGATGTTTTTATCTATGAATTGTGCTTTTAAATTTAAAGTTCCTGTTGCAATTAAGGTTGCGGCATCATCAACAAGTGTAAGCGTATATAATAATCTTCTTCGAGACCCCTATAATATCGTTGGCGGATTCTTTATAGACGGTATCGCAGGCGGAACGGGAGCAGCTCACGAGATTTCTTTAAACCATACTGGTCATCCGATTGTTTCAAAACTGAGAGATTGCTACTTGGCAGCAGTTCATCAGGGAAAACAAGGTCAAATCCCTATTTTTGCAGGTGGTGGAATAGGAATGAACGGAAACCTCGCGGCAGATACTTTTAAAATGATATGTTTAGGTGCAAGCGGAGTGTTTATAGGTAAATTGATACTTCAAATTGCAGGGTGTGTAGGAAATGATTTCGGTAAGTGTAACGGTTGTAATACAGGCAAATGCCCAATAGGAATTACAACTCAAAATCCTAAACTTATGCAACGACTCGATGTTGATAGGGTTGCTGAAAATATAGTTAATTATATTTGTGCAACAGATATTGAACTTAAAAAACTCCTTGCACCTGTAGGTAATTCAACTTTGCCGACAGGGAGATCCGATGCTCTTGTTTGTGTTGATAAAAATGTTGCGGAAAGGTTAAATATTCAATATGTGTGCTAAAAAAATAATAAATACCGTTGAAAATGATAAAAGAACTTCTACGCAGAATTTAATGCAAGATATTTGGAATGCAATTGACGAGGGTATTACCGATTTTGAGATAAGTGCTTGCGGGCAACATAACATCGGAGGTTCAGTTTGGTCTAAAAATAGTGAAAATTTAAACTTTCACGTTACAAACCCAGGTCAGCGAGTTGGTGCAATGGGAGCAAGTGGCACAAATATTTATGTGGAAGGCTCTGCTCCTGCTGATACAGGTTGGTTAAACAGCGGTGCTAAAATTGTTGTAAACGGCGATAGTGGTGATACAACAGGTCATTGTGCAGCATCCGGGAAAATTTATATAGGCGGAAATGTAGGTACAAGGTCGGGTGCTTTAATGAAAAAAGACCCTAAATTTAATGCTCCTGAACTTTGGGTATTGGGTTCAACAGGTTCTTTTTCATTTGAATTTATGGGCGGCGGAATTGCCGTTGTTTGTGGTTTAAATTGTGAAAATTTGTCATCAGTTTTGGGCGATAGAGCCTGTGTCGGTATGGTTGGCGGAATTATTTACGTCAGAGGAAATATTAAAAATTTATCAGATGATGTATATTTGCTTGATTTAGATGAAAATGACAAGGAATTTTTAAGAACAGGTTTAAAAACATTTTTGTCAGAAATTCACAAAGAAGAATTCTGCGACAAGCTATGTAGTTTTGACCAAGAATCCGATACATCTGCCCCTGCCATATGGCATAAGATAGTTGCTAAAACTTATGAAGAAAGGCAAAAACGCAATGATATTTCTTTAAAAACATATAGAGTAAACAAATGGTTTGAAGAAATTGGCGGTTCAATATTTTCGGATTTAATTCAGGATGATTTTAAATCGTATGATTTGGTTCAAACTGATATTTCAAGATTGCGTAAGCCGAACTGGAAAAATTATGCGTATAGCGCACCTTGTGAATACAATTGCCCCATTAAAATCCCGACACAAAAAAGATTTTCGCTTCTTCGCTCAGGACGTGTTAAAGAAGCACTTGAATTGGTTTTAGATTACAGTCCTTTCCCTGCTTCTGTTTGCGGTCAGGTTTGTCCGAATTTATGTTTAAATAACTGTTCCAGAGGGAGTTTTGATGAACCGTTGGATGTTAAAATGCTCGGTAGTTTATCTAAGGACATAAAAATAAAGTCTGCAGAAATAACACATAAAGAGCGTATTGCAATAATTGGTTCGGGTGTTGCAGGTATTTCAGCAGCTTGGCAGTTACTAAGAAAAGGATATGTTGTAGAAATATTTGAAGCAGATAAAAAAATCGGCGGAAAACTTTCTCAAGTAATACCGGAAGAAAGACTGCATAAAGAAATATTGGGAACAGAGCTTGAAAGATTTAAAAGTACAGGTGTAACAATTCATACTTCAACAAAAGTAACGCCCGACCTGTTTAATCAATTGGAAAAAGATTTTGATGCCATTGTACTTGCAATAGGCGGACATAACCCCGTTGTAATACCGTTTGAAGGGTATGAAAGATTAATCAAAGGTCTAAACTTTTTAAAAGATTGTAAAAACGGCAAAAAATATAATTTAGGCAAGAAAGTTGTTGTAATTGGTGCAGGAAATGCAGCAATGGATGTTATAACAGAAGTCTATAAACAAGATAGTATCGAAAGTGTTACAGCAATAGACATTCAAGAGCCAAGTGCTTTTGATAAAGAAATCAAAGCGGCAGAGAAACTTGGCGCAAAAATAATGTACCCCTGTTTTACGCAGAAAATAACCGACAAAGGTGTATTATTAAAAGACGGAAGATTCTTAGAAGCTGACAGTGTCATTATATCTGTTGGAGATAGACCCATCTTTGATTTTGTACCAAAAGATTATTTAGATGAAAAATCAAGAATTCAAATAAACGAATTTATGCAAACGCCGAACCCTAAAGTTTTCGCTATTGGTGATGCCATAAAACCCGGATTATTTACAAATGCGATAGCAGACGGAAAACATGCAGCTGAAAATATAGTTAAATTTCTAAACAATGAAGAATTAACTCCAATTAAGGAAAAAGATTTGATTCCTGCTAAAAGAATTAAATCAGAGTATTACGAATGTTATTCATCAAATTGCGACAATGAGCAAAATCGCTGCATGTCTTGTGGATACTGCAGAGATTGCGGATTATGCAAACAAAGTTGCCCTCAAAACGCAATATCGAGAGTTGAACATGAAGATAACAAATTTGAATACGTTTCAGACCCAAACAAATGTATAGGTTGTGGAATTTGTGCAGGTCTATGCCCTTGCGGTATTTGGGAAATGGAAGAAAATAAATAATTCTATCTTTTTTACTTCTAAACTTTTGCTAAAGATTTAGAAATTAAATCCTGCGCTAATTTTGGCATATCCATTTTATCCGTACAAATTTCTATATAGCATAATTTATCTTTTTGTTCTTGTTCTGCATTAATTAATGCTTCATGCAGTTCTTGTTCTGTTTCAACCTTAATGCTCCATGATTTGCCGTTAAATACATCGGGGAGTTTTGAATAATTCCAAGAAGCAATATTATTGAATAAGTCCATAGGATTTTTGCATAATGCTCTTTCAATTGTATATCCTGAATTATTTATAACGATAATAATAGGTTTAACACCATATCGCATCATAGAGCTTACTTCCTGAGCTGTTAGTTGATGAGATCCGTCCCCTGTTACTAATATAACCCTTTTATTCCTTTCTGCTATGGTTGCACCAAAAGCGGCAGGAGTTGCCCAACCGATAGAACCCCATAAAACTTGATTATATAAATGGGCACCTTTGGGTAATTCCAACGTAGCAAAGCCAAATTCAACAAGACCTGTTTCAGAAAATATTATATCATCTTCTTTTATAAAATCTTGTATCTTTGAATATATAAACTTAGATTCTAACGGTTTATTTTCTTCCGTTTTTTTAATTAAATTTTGAGGCAAAACCTCAGGATATTCATTTTTATATGCGGGCACGATTTTTGAAAGTTTTGATAATACATCTTTCATTAAAACATTATCATATCTTATATATTCAACCGTTGTATAAGTGCCTTCTATATCAATCATTGACGTTGGTTCAAAATTATAATCAAAACCGAAAGTATTTAAGTCGCTATAAATTGCGCCTATAGTTATAACACAATCAGAATTATTAACCGTATTGTATGCAATTTTATTACCGTATTTACCCAAATATGTTCCTAAATAACCTTTATAGTCCCAATTTAATAACCCTTTTCCCATTAATAAATTAACTGCAGGATATTGAGATTTCTTAAGAAAATTTATAAGATTATCATGTGCTTCAAATCTTTCAGCTAAAATATCTGCTATTACAATAGGTTTTTTTGCTTTTGATAGCATTTTTATAATATGCTCAATGACTCTATCCAGCATATCGGGATTACTTGTCATTTTTTGAATACATGGGATATCATTTATTTTTACAGAGCAAATATCCTCAGGAATTGCTATATATACAGGTTTCTTTTCATTAATGAATATTGATAGAACTCTATCTATTTCTGTTTTAGCATTTTTTTCATTTAGATAAGCAGTTGTTTGAACAACATTTGAATAGGTATTTTTAAATGCGTAATAATCGGGATTTGCAAAGTTATGATGCAGCAGAGTTTTTTGAGAAATATTTTTTGTTGAGGGAGTTCCAACTATTTTGATAACAGGAATATATTCGGCAAAACTTCCCGCAATAGCATTAATTGCCGATAATTCACCGACCCCAAAAGTTGTAACTAATGCTCCATATCCTTTAACTCTTGCGTAACCATCGGCAACGTAGCCTGCGTTAAGTTCATTAGTGCAACCTATCCAATTTGTATTTTTATTTCTTTCAATTCCTTCAATAATATTAAAATTAAAATCTCCGGGCAAACCAAATATATCTGTTATTCCCAATTCTTCTAGTCTTTTAATTAAATAATCAACAACCGTTATTTCTGACATAATTTATTTTCTCCATTTTCTTGCATTATTAATAAAGGTGCATTTTCGCACCTTTATTTTGTAACTATTACTTTGCATTCGCCAAGAACGAAGTTCTAAGCTCATTTGGCTCGGGATTATTGCATATTCAAGTACATATCAACTTCAAGCGGTGTTACATAAGTTCTAAATTTATCACATTCTTTTTCTTTGGCTGAAATAAATTCATTGTAAATATGATTACCTAAAGCATCTTTTATAATTTCATCATCGTCTAATAAATCCAATGCTTCAACTAAACTTGCAGGTAGTGAATCAATTTTAGCTCTTTTTCTTTCTTTTCTTGTCATTTGATAAATATTTTCTTCAACTTGTAATGGTGGTTCAATTTTATTTTCAACACCGTCTAAAATTGCACCCAATATGACAGCTAAAGCTAAATAAGGATTACAACTCGGGTCTGGTGAGCGAAGCTCAACACGAGTTGAATTGCCTCGTTTAGCAGGAACTCTGATTAGAGCAGACCTATTTGCCAAACTCCATGCTAAATACACAGGAGCTTCATATCCGGGAACTAGTCTTTTGTAACTGTTTATAATTGGATTTGTTATAGCCGTAAAAGATTTAACGTGTTTTAGTAATCCTCCTATTGAATGCAATGCCTCTTTTGATAATTGATAAGTTTTTTCAGAATCAAAGAATAAATTTTTACCGTCTTTAAATAGGGAAATGTTGCAATGCATGCCTGAACCGTTTATACCAAATATCGGTTTTGGCATAAACGAAGCAACTGCGCCATTTTGTTCAGCAATTGCAGTTACTGCGTATTTAAAAGTCATAATATTATCGGCAGTAGTTAAAGCGTCTGCATATTTAAAATCAATTTCATGCTGACCTCGTGCTACCTCATGGTGGCTTGCTTCAACTTCAAATCCCATTTCTTTTAAAGTTTTTACCATTATTCTTCTTAGGTTTTCGCCTTTATCGACTGGAGCTGCACTGTAATAACCGGCTTTATCAAAAGTATCCGTTGTTGCAAAACCGTTTTCATCTTGTTTAAAAATAAAAAATTCTGCCTCCGGCCCTACGTTCATTGTGTAGCCTAATTTTTCAGCACGAGCTATCATCTTTTTAAGGTTGCATCTCGGACACCCAACAAATGGAGTACCGTCTGCGTTATGAATATCACAAATAAATCTTGCAACCTTTGTGTCATCATCACTTCTCCAAGGGATAATCGCAAACGTTTTAAGGTCGGGATAAAAATACATATCAGATGTTTCAATACTTCTAAAACCTTTAATAGAAGAGCCATCAAGCATTATTTCATTATTCATTGCACTTTCCAATTGCTCGGATGGAATTGATAAGTTTTTCATTGTTCCGTTTATGTCGCAAAATTCAAGTTTTATAAATTCAATGTTGTTTTCTTCGACTATTTTAATAATTTCATCTTTAGTCAAAATTTTATTGTAGTCAATAATGCTTCGTGTTGCCATATTTCATTTTCTCCCATTTTCTGTTTATGTTGTAAATTATATATTGAGCCGTTTTCGTATGTCAAAAAACTGTGTATTACACGGAATTGTAAAGTTTTATAAAATTAATAAAAATTTTTGAATAATATAATTTATTTAATTTGTTTTTGATAAATTTTTAGTCTTTTTTATATATTTTGAAAATTTTGACAAATATTTATGAAATTTCTGCAATTTTTATAGCTTCTTTACGTTTCTTAATGTTAATAATTTGTTTGTTACTCCATTCCCAAAATCTCTCTTTCAATTTGTCTAACAATATCCGGAGTTAAGCCTTTCTTTTCCTGTTTTTGTCCAGGCTGCAGAGAATCTGTATATTGTTTTACAAGTGGAATGTTTTTTAGAATATTTATCAAAGAATAAATTTCTGGTGGTGGAGTTTTTTGATTGTTGTCAATATCATTAGAGATTTTATTCATAATTTTTCTAGCAAAATCAAGTAATTCCTTACTGAAATTTTCTTTTTCATATTCAAGCTTAAATCGTTTTTTATCCCAGTTGTATTTCTTTTTCCAATAAAACAAAATTCTTCTGGAAAGCCCAAGTTGCGCGCCAATTTCAGCCAAAGATTTTTTCTCATAAATATACATATTTTCAGCTTGTGGCAGTTGGTTGTATTTAGTCATATTATTTTCCTTATTTGCATTTTGAGTTCTTTACACCATAATACGGATTTGTCTTTAAATACCCTTCTTGGAAGGCTGATTTAAGAATACTTCCAAGCAATGTCACCGCATTACTTGCTGTTTTGGGCCGATATCGTTCTTTCATTCTTTGCATAAAATCAACAATCATTGCATAAGTAATTTCATCTAGATATTTTTCGCCAAAATTTGGCAATAGATTATATTTTAGCAACGATTTATAACCTTTCAATGTATTTTTGCTTAAACTCCGATTAGTAATATAATATTCTGCCATATCTTTAAACAAGATTTTTTCATTTTTTAACTCAGGTTTTTCAAATAAACTAAAAGTTTTCTCAATTTTTTCAACA
Source organism: bacterium (assembly GCA_017626055.1). Classification (GTDB taxonomy): domain Bacteria; phylum Cyanobacteriota; class Vampirovibrionia; order Gastranaerophilales; family Gastranaerophilaceae; genus Zag111. The sequence goes on from JAGAJM010000010.1 coordinate 21,712, forward strand.
TATTTATACAAACCTTGTTCAAAGGCAATTTTACCCTCGTTCAAAAGGTGTTCAAGTGCTGTTTTACAATCACACTCTGCAATCATTTCGATTTCATCAAGGGTAAATTCTTTTAAATGTCGCACGAGTTTTTCAATGTTCATAAAATTTGCTCCATAATTTCTTTTGTAATTTCTGTTAGGTTATTGTCTTTAGCAAATGTTTCCATTTGATTAATAAGCTGAACAATTTGTCGAAATCTGTTGTATTTTGTGTGGATATATTCAATTGAATCAGGAGTAAATGGAAGCTCTGAAAGTTGTCCGATTATTTGCGATAAGTCATTTACCCTAAAGGATTCAAACTTTAAAATTTCTGAAAACCTGTCATAAAGGTGCTTATATCTTTCAAGTTTTCTGTGAGCCAATCCCATTCCGATAAAAATTATCGGGCAGCCTGTTTCATCGTGAATATCCCTTAATGTTTCAATTGATTTGTAATTATTCATTAGATAATCAATCTCATCAATAAAAATTATTTGAGGATTTTGTTTTAGTTTTTTAACTACAAGATTATAATTATCTGAACTTAAAAACCTTGGGATTTCATCAAGCTCTTTGACTATTTCTTCCAATAACCATCTGCCTGTCATAAGGTTTGATGCTCTTAAATATATTCCATCATATTTACACGCTAACCATAAAGCAGTTTGTGATTTTCCAAGCCCTGGCTCGCCATAAATCAATCCCATTTTCGGAATATTCTTTGGTTTGTTAATTAGATTTTCAACAAGTCCGATGAAATTCTTTACATTAGTAGTTTTTACAAAAATCTTATTCATACAATAGTTGGTACTCCTTTGTTTGCTTAAATTCTTTTATCCACTTGTCTTGTGGATTATGAACTATTAAATACTCATATTTATCAGCATTATTTTTAAAACTCTTGTAAACATCTTTTAAACGGGTATTAAACACAGGTTGAACAGTGGCAAGTTTTTCTTCTGAAGTTTCCAGTAATTTTATATCTTCCGTTTCCAAATATTTTTTAACCGATTCAATAGTTTTCTTTTTTAACTTTCGCTGGCGTACAATTTTTTGTTTGTAATCCTCAAAGTCTTTAACATCACCCAATAATTTTGCCATTGGATGAGTTTCAGTTACACGTTCTGCGGTGCATAAATATTCGCCTTTTGGGGTAAATACTTTTATACTCGTCAGGTCAAAAAGATTGTATTTAATCAATACTTTGCTCTTGAAACCATATAATCTTTCATCAAAATAGTCACAATTTAAAAACCTAATTCCATTTCGCTGAATTGTTTTGACTTCAGTTGCAAGCATCAAATCGTCGAGAGTATTTATATCAATATTTTGTCTTTTTCTTTCGGATAAAACTTCCGCAATTGTTTTATCCGGAGCATTAGGACAGGGTTGAGAATTCTTAAAACTCAGCCACATATCAATCATCTTTATTGTTTCTTCAATTGTTGGAATATATTCATTGTGCCAACTTTTGTGCAATTTTTCATTTCGCATCATATAAGCAGGTTTATTTTGAATACTGCTTCCGATATAACTTGGCAAAAGTTTTTCAAAACCTTCTTGAAATTCTTTGAAAAATCTTTCAATAACTTTTGCTCTAGCATTATATGGTCTTGCAAAAACTGTTTCTATTCTGAGCTTTGAATACAATCCCTGAAAACCAAGTTCAGTAAAGCCTTTATCATCAGTAAAATATTTTGCCCTGAATGCTCGACCATTATCTTGATAAACAACTTTCGGAATCATATCGAGATTTATTATTGCGTTCCTGAGAGCCGAAGCTATACATTGAGTATTCTCTTCAAGCATAATTTCATAGCCGACCAATGCAGTTGATTTCCAATCCAAGAATCCAACCAAGGTTGCCCTACAAGGTTTTCCAGTAAATGGATTTATTACTTGAAACGCTAATTTATGCCCGTCTGCCACAAGAATATCTCCGACTTCTAAAAGCGAAGCATCACGTTTTATATATGGTTCGACTTTATCCGAGAGTGCTTTTTCTCCGTCACGTGCTAAAATCCATTTGTCATAATTATTATCTTTAAACCATTTGGCATAACGACGAAATGTAATATCAGCGGGGATAAAACCTTGCCCTTGCTCATGCAATTTGTATTTAGTGAGTGCGATTGCTTTTCCGATTGATACTCTATTTGGATGCAGAAGTAAACCCATAAAGATTTTTATTTCTTCATCATTTAGAACTGTACGATATTCTCGTACAGTTGCATATTTGTATTGAGGTAAAAGTTTTGTATAATCTTCTGTTCCGTTGAGCATTGAGTACCAACGATGTAAACTCCCACGAGAAATTTTGCCTAAGTTCTCAAATAGATGTGAATTGGAAGTATTATGCAATTTTACAAAATCATAATCAGCTTGAAGTTTATTTTGAGCTTTCTTCCTAAACTCAAGCCATTTGTGAATTACATCTAATCTTGCTAATGCTATTTGTTTTGATTTTTCAGGTGTAAATTCTGCCATGTGTATGTTCCCTTTGCATACACATTAATTGCTCTGTTTCGCAGAAACATCAAGTCCTAAATCTCAATCTCAGAGACATTTCGACACATATCAAACTAAAAGATAATTTATTTTTGCACTATGTTACATTATTTTGCACTAGGCTTAAAGTCAAATTCCATGCTTATTAGACCCTGAAACAAGTTCAGGGTGACAAGTTTTTAGTGCAAAATAGTGCAAGAAAAGGGATAAAAGTGCAAAAATAGTCCCTCAAATATCAACACTATTAATCTGCCTCATTCGCCCCAAACTTGGCACTTTCTCTATAAAACTCTCATCACAAAAGCCCTGTTAGATTATATGAGTGGACATCGGGTCATAAGGTAACATTAAAAGCTTAATTTGCGATTGGGGGGAATCAAACCCCCGACCTTGAGTTTCGGAAACTCACGCTCTATTCGACTGAGCTACAACCGCATAAAAAATGACGGATAACTTGTATCCGTCATTTTTTTCTGTTTTTTATTAATTGAAATATGCAGATGCATTAACTTCTTGTCTTGCAGCTTCTGCAGCTTCGAAGAATGGGTAAGAAGAAATTCCGCACATACCAGCAATTACAGAGCTTGGGAAGATTTCTACTGCGTTGTTAAGTTCATTAACTGCACTATTGTAAAATCTTCTTGCTGCTGCGATGTGTTCTTCCACTTCAGCATAAGTTTGCATAGCTTGCATCATTGTTTGGTCAGATTTTAATTGTGGGTAATTTTCAACATTAACCATCAATTGACCCATTTTTGATGCGATTTGATTATCCAAATTGATTTTTTCGCTAATTGTGTTAGCGTCAGCTTTTATACCAGAAGCTTTTGCTCTAAGAGCTGTAATTTCTTCCATTAAGCCTCTTTCGTGTTCCATAAATTTGTTTGCGATAGTCAAGATGTTTGGAATTAAGCTATATCTTTTATTTAATTGAACATCAATTCCGCTCATTGCTTCTTTAACTTTGTTGCGTTTTTTGATTAACCCTACATAAATACCATATAGGGCTAGTAGTATAGCAACACCAACTATTGTAAAAATTCCTACTAATAACATAATTCCGAATTCTCCTTCATTAAAATATGTCATAAAACTTACCTCTTTTCTTATTTATAGGTCGAGTATATCATTTTTTTTTAAGGTTTACAATACATTTTTTGTATGGGTTATAAGCCGAGTTTTTGGTCTAGTTTAAAATAATCAATTAAATCTAAAATGGATGCTAGTTCGTTATAAAGAACATTATATTGTTCTTTATCGTCCATAGGTGTATTTAAGTCGCAAAGGTCAAACATATCTTCTCCAGTGTCGAGTACGATATAGATAGAATTTTCGTAAAATGAACAATATTCTGCTTTTGAATTAAAGGCATTACTTGTTGCGTATAATCGTTCCATAAATGCTGGAGTCAATAAATAGCGGGCTTCGATTGGGTCTGTAGAATATACAAAAAATTTTTCATTAAAATTTGGATCTTCAAGGTCTATTTTTTCCATATTATTAAGTTTTAAATCTACTTCTGAACAGACATTAAAAGCGTCTCGAGGTCTAATTACTGTGTTTCCGTTAAAATTTTTATTCATGTCAAATTTAACGATTACTCCTTGGGAAAAGTTATTTGTTGAGTTTTTATTTGTGTAGTATTCAGATATTGCGATGTTAATATTTTTATATTTACCTATAAAACCATCCTCGTAAGAATAATCTTTCATTTTTTCGGGAGGAAGGATTTTGCACTTTATCATATCTTTGCGTGTAATTGGCGGTTCTTGCCAGCGAAATCCTGGTATTGATTTCATAATTATTGGCATAACCATTGTTTTAACTTTTTCTTCAAAATTTTTTTTGGTCAATTGTTTTACGCTAATTAATGCCACAAAGCTAGTTGCAATGATATATTGTAACCACTCATGGCTTGTTGAATTTAGTAATACTGGAGAACTGATTAATATTAAAGAACAAATCAGTATAGTTAAATTAACTAGTGTTAATCTTATTTTTCGTTCTTTTTCGAATTTCATAACTTCTGGGAATACTATGTTTTGAATATGATTATCATATTTTTCTTTAAAATCTTCAATATTTTCGATTTCCATATATGTATTAACCTTTATTTATTGTAATTCTATGTTGACGATTCTTTTGTTGATGTCTTTTCTTATTTATAGATCGAGTATATCATTTTTTTTAAAGGTTTACAATATATTTTTTGTATGGGTTATAAGCCGAGTTTTTTATCTAATTTAAAGTGATCAACTAGCGCTAGAATAGATGCAAATTCATTGAATAACGTTTCGAATTGTTCTTTATTGTATATTGGTTTTACCAAACTGCAAAGGCTGAACATATCTTTTCCAGTATGTGGTGCGATATAGACAGATTTACCATGGAATGAACAATATGCGAATTTAGCATTAAATGCGTTTTCTACTGCTTTAAATCTATCCATAAAAGATGTTGTAATTAAATATCTTGCTTCTATTTGGTCTGTTGAATATACTATGAATTTTTTATCAAATTCAGGATCCTCAAGTTTTACTTCATTCAATTTAGCTCGTTTTAAGTCGTCTTGTTTATCTCTATAGCCTGGTTTTCTAGGTCGAATAACTGTAATCCCATCAAAGTTTTTGTTCATATCAATTTTAATAACAACACCTTCAAGAATTTCGGTACTGCTATTGTTACCTTTTATCGAATATTCACATTCAGATATAGCAATTTTGACATTTCGATACTCTCCAACAAAACAATCATCAAAAGTTTTGCTAGCTTTATCAACAAATGGTATAATCATGCAATTTTTTATGTCATCTTGAGTTACAGGTGGGGTTTGTTGCCAATAGAATCCAGGTATTGCGTGCATAAGTGTTGGCATTATGATTTTCTTAACTTTTTTTTCGAAGGATTTTTTTATTAAGTGCCATGACCCAAATGCGCCAGCAATACAAGCCCAAAATAAATCCCCTGAACCTCTTCCATCTACAAATAGAAATATGATGATAGCTAATATGCTTAAGCAGCTAGCCGCCAATATTGCCCAAGTTAATCTCTTTTTTCTTTCTTGTTCATATGATGCTAAAATTGGGACAACTTTAGTTTCAACTAAGTTCGCATAGTCTTTTTGAAATTGAGGTATAGAATACTCTTTTTCATTAACTTCTGGAACTTCATTTGAGATTGAATTGTTTTCGATTTGTGGTTGAATTTGTTGTTCAGAGTTTTGTTTTATGGTTTGAGTAAAAGTTTTACCATTACCTTTGAGGCTTGGGATTGTCATATTCTCACCTATTTATTAGTTTATTTTTTCGTAAAATATTACTTCGTTAGTATCTTTTCTGTATTTTTTAGCAGGTTTTGGATCTTCTTCATAACCTAGAGTTAAAAGTTCGACTAAAACCTGTCTATTATTTAGACCCAATAATGATTTTACGTTTTGAGCAGTTTCATCACTTGTTTTGGTTAATTCGTTTGCCATCGCACCAACTATACAACAACCAATTCCTTGTTCCTCAGCCGCTAATGTCATATAAGAAACTGCATAAGTTAATTGTTCAACACTTCTCAATAATGTTTCGTATTCTCCAAGTGTTGAAGGATTTAGTAAGTTAGAAGTTACAATGCTTTCACAAGTTGCTTCATCTAACCCTTTTTGTGCAAGAACTTTGCCAAAGTTTGTTTTATTCCAAGAATCTAAATCTGCAATACAACAAATAACTGTATCTGCGTTTCTAACTTGAGGCTGACCTCCTGCGGCTTCGCATAAAACATTTTTAGTTTCTTGATTTTTTACAACGATAAATTTCCAAGGCTGAACGTTTACCCAAGATGGAGCAAGTCGTCCAGCTTCTAATATTTTTTCAAGTTTTGTATCTTCAATTCTTTGAGATGTATATTTTCTAACACTTTTACGACTTAGGATTACATTCATTACCATATTTTATTTTCTCCTATTTGTTTTCCCCACCTAATACAATTGTAAAATCTGTTGCTGCGCACATATAAGATATTGGGTCATATACAAACTGTCTAGATTTTACTTCTGGGACTTGTTTTTTTAATTGTGCGTAATAGTCAACAGTAACATATTTTGAATGAGCAATAAATTGTGAATGAGTTGAACGTAGTGTTCCGCTACATCTAACTTCGATTCCTGCGTGCTCTAGTGCAGCTTGTAGTCTTGTTGCTTCTGCTGAATTTTCTGGAGCACTCATAATACTTGCAGTGTAATGTTCTTTTTGAACATTTTCTTTTTGTCTATATATCAATCTATCAACAACTTCTTGGGTTTTTTCTGGGTCCAAAATCCAGTAGCTTGTATAACCTTGTTTATTTGGAGCTCCAGGTAACATTGCGATTTCTATGTTATCCATATCAAAACCTTTTGCAAGTGATGCGTATTGAGACATTTCATATACTGACATATCAGTTTTTATATATTTGTTTGTAACTGAAATAATTTTAGGAATTTTTGTAATTGTTTCTGGCTTTTGTAGGCTAGCTAATAACCCCCTCAAAAACCATTGTTGTCTTTGAGTTCTGCCAATATCACCTAGCGCATCGTGTCTAAATCTTAAATATTCAACAACATCATTTCCTGTTAATTTGTGGTGACCTTTTGTGAAATTAATATGTAGTTTCCCAGTATAATCGTGGTATTTCATATTTTTTTCAACAAAAATGTCAACTCCACCAATGGCATCAACAATCGCTCTAACTGCGTCATCGTGAACCATTAAGTATTTATCAACGTGAACACCTAAAGTGTTTTCGATTGTTTTGATAGTCATTTCAACTCCGCCGATTGCGTGAGCTGCATTAATTTTTTGTACTCCCATTCCTTTTGGTAGGTAAACTTTACTATCTCTAGGGATTGAAATTGCATTGACTGTTTTTGTTCTAGGGTCAATATTCAACAAGATAATTGTATCTGTACGTGTTCCAACCCATAAATCTGAATCTGCTCCATTTGAATCTACTCCTAATAATAAAATATTTTGTCTTCTAGGTCCAAATGGTAGAGTGAATTCTGGTTTTTCTTTTGCAACGTTTCTTGTTGAAATTTTATTTAAAAGTTTTGAAGCGAAAGAATCTTTTCCTAATTTTTCGTCTAAATGTGTGTGTTGGTTTGCAAATAGCAATATTGCCAATAAAGCGGTGAAAAACATAATTGTCATAAGTGTAAGTGTTTTTCTGAAAGATGAGCGATCTTTACGTCTGTTTGATGCGTAATTTTCAAAAGGATTATCCGCAGAACCAGTTGAATATTTACGTCTTCTTGTTGTGGTTCGTACGTTAGCTGCTCTTCTATGGTAATTATAATTTCTATCGCTCATTTTTAACATTACTCAAGTTTGCTTTCACAAAATTTGCTATTTATATTGTAATATAAATTGTCTTCAATCATATACTATAAAAAATGTATTTAATTTGAATTATTAAAATTTTTCATGCTTTGATTGTTTAATAGGGTTAATAATCTTTCTTAATTATGGCTTAAAATCGGTTGTTTTCTCTATTTCTTAACAAAATTTTACAAAATTTAAAATCGGTAAATTTTGCTTATTTTTCATTAATTTTTAGTTTTTAAGTGTAAAATTTACGTATTTTCTTAAAATTTGTCTAATATTTTGTATTTTTATAAAATTAATGTAAATTTTATCTTTACATTTATTTTACATTTAGAGGTTTTTAGGCAATTTTTTTTCTTCAGCACTTTTCAATGTATTGTGTCTTGGTTATAATAACAAACATCGGCAAAAAATATAATAGTAGTTATGATAAATAAAGTTGAATTAGGTAGTGTAAATAGCAAATATAAATTAGCCCCAATTAACCCAAAAAGTAACTTGCAACCAAGTTTTACAGGCGGCACAAATTGGGCACTTAAGGCGATTCAAAAATGCGAAGAATCACCTATGCTTAACGTTGCTGTTTTAGACCTTGCAACTGCTATTATCCCTAGAACTATTTTTGAAACATTTATTGGTTCAAAACAAAAAGATGAAAACGGTAATGATACTGGCGAAAGAAAATTAAACATTTTAGGTGGTTTTGAAGCTTTACGACGTGAAGGTTCTGGACTTTTAATTAACTGTATTATTCCTAGTTTTGTTGTTTTAGGCTTGGCTAAAGTTTTACAAAAGCCTGTTATGGGTATGTTTAAAGACTCTAGTTTAGCTAATAGCTGGGCAAATAGTGATACTATTGACCAAGTTGGAAAATATTATAAAGCGGCATCTGGTGCAAATAAAGAAGATAAGGTGTTCAACACATTACAATCAATGTTTGATGATATTGAAGGTGTTGATGGTGATATTGCAAAAGGTGGATTGAAAAAATTCAAAGATGTTTTTGCAAATGATGAACAATATACGCAAGCTATCAGAAAAATGGCGCAAAATATTGTAAGTGATACTCCAACAAAAGGTTATGCAGCTGAAATGTATCAATATATGGTACAAAAAGGTGGTATTGCAGAAAATATTAGATTTGTTGGAGATAAAGGATTCTTCTCAAGTAGTTTAGGTCATTTATGCGAAAGTGCTGGAGATATACTTCATGGTGTTTATAAAGAAGGCGATAAAGTATTAGCTCCATCAAACTTAACTCAATATTTAGGAAAAGCTAAAAAACTTGTAAATGCGAAAAGTATCGCTGGTCTAGGTGTAATTATTCCTTTAGCAATTGCGGCTCAGCCAATTAACAGATGGATTACACATAAAATGGCGGGTAAAAAAGGTGCTCCTATTTACAATGATGATAGAGAACACGTATTAAATGAAGATGAAAAGAAAAAATTAACAGGTAAAAAATTCGTAGCAGTTCCTGCTATGTGGGCGGTAGCTGGGCTTTCAATGTTAATGGATAGACCATCATTAAAGATGTTCCAATTCAAAAATATTTTCCCAACTATGGACCAAGCTAGAATTATTTCAGCGGCAACATTCTCAAGTCGATTAGCTGCAGCTGAAGATGGTAACGAATTAACAGAAAATACAATTAGAGATATTGCAACATTCTCAAGTTTCTATTTCTTGGGTGATTATGTTGCAAAAGGTGTTGCAACTGCTATTGAAAATAAAAATTCAGATGGTATAAAATTAATAAATAGATTGAAAAATCCTAAAGAAGGTGCAAATGTTCTAGAAAGATTCTGGACTTGGGCAAAACATACAAAAATGAAGTCAACAGACGAGCTTGAAGCTATTGCAGATGTTGCAAAGAGAACAAAAGCTAAAAACTTAAGAGCGGTATGTCAATTAAGTAATATGGCTTTCTCATTATTATCTTTAGGTGTAATTATTCCTCTATATACAAGAACCCAAACTAACAAAAAACAAAGACAGGAAGCAGCTAAATTAGCGGCTTTGAATTCGGACCCAAAAACGACGCAAACGGGCTCAACGACATTCACCCAAAACCTTATCAAGGGTAATGCGGGCACATTCCAATCTTTTTTTAGTTAGTACATAAATATAAGGCGATTCACAAAATGAAAGTAGAACAAAATCTGAGACAATTAAATATAAAACAAATTCAGCAAAAGAACGAAGATAACAGACTTGTGCAAAGACCAGTTACGTATTCTCAACCAAAACAAGCTCAACAAACGTTCACAGGTGCTGGATTTGTTCCTTTTTTAAACTTCTTGGATACAAGCCCTGCTTGGGGTGCTTGTGCAGTTGACTTTGGTTTTATGGTATTGCCAAGAACATTAACTGACTTTTTCTCAAGAGGTCCAGAAGTTGGTGTTGAAACTGCTCGACGTGAAGGTATGGGAGCAGTTAACCACGCTTCAGTTTGTTTGTATGGTGCAGGTGCAGGAGCTTTAGTTGCTGCAGGTATCAACAGAATGTACAAACTTGGTGGAGATTACAACGTTAAAGCTAATAGTATTTATGCAGATGCTGAAACATTAGACTTACATGGTGGTATTTATGAGGCTAAGTTAAAGGCTGCAGTGAATAATCCTTCTGCTAATCCATTGAGAGAATACTTAGCTGAAACATTTAGACGTTATGAAGCTCTAAGTGGAACTGAGAATGGTAAATGGGTAAGAATTCAAGACCAAAGTGTAATTGATTCTGTTGCAGAAATTTTAGAAAAAGAAATCAAGACAAATTCAAATAAACTATCTAAAGAGGGCAAAGCTACTATTAAAAATACATTACTTCAAGCACTTGGTGTTGAAAATAATGTAAGAATTATTGCCGCAGAAGGTGAGAGATTACATTCTTCACGCTACACAGTTGATGCTTTAATCGACAATGCATACAAGCTAGGTAAAGCATTCTCTGGTGAAAAAGTAAAAGAAGCATTTATGCAAGCTCCAGATATTGCATCTAACAAGTTCTTAAAGGCTATGAAATCAATGAACTTGAACAGATCTTTAATTGGTGTGGGTGTTGCGACTATTTTAGGTATTTGTGCTCAACCATTGAATATGTATTTAACAAGAAGAAAAACTGGTAGCAACGCATTTGTTGGTGGTGGTGAAGAAGATAAATCTGTTGGCTTTAAACTTAGAAAAACTGGAGTTGCAGGTTTGTTTGGAGCTGGTGTATTAGCTACTATCGGTAATCCTAAAAACTTGCTAAAAGACATTCAGTTCAAAGGGTTTACACCAACATTAAATCAGTTTAAATTTATCTATGGTATTACAATTATGTCTAGATTCTTGTCATCCCGTAATGATAATGAGTTAACTGAGGCAACAATTAAAGATACTTTAGGTTTTGCAAACTGGTTGATTTTAGGTAACTTTGTGCAAAAACTTGTGGCTCAAAGCATAGACAAATCTTTAATCAAACGTGATGGTATTGGTGTTATTGATTGGATTAAAACTTCATCATTAAAAACTAGAGAAGAAATCCTACATTCAGCCCTAGGTCAAAAAGTATTTAAAGATGGAAAAGGTTTAGATTTAAAAGGTATGCTTGAAGCATTACCAAAAACTCATCCAGCAAGAAAACAATTAAGAGCGTTAACTATTGCTCAATGTGCTGGTTATTTATATTCTGGTTTAGTTTTAGGTGTTGGTATTCCTAAATTAAATGGATATTTGACAAATAAACGTGAAGCTAAAAAGGCGGCAATGGCTGCGCAACAAGCAAATGCTGCTCAACTTCAACAACAGGATGCAATGCTTAAACCTGAAAATATTCAATTCTTAAATCAAAAGAATTTTACAGGTATGAATAATTTATTAGCTAGCTAAGGGTATATTATTTACTAGCCTAGAGAATTTGCGCCATTAACAACTTCAATGATTTCTTGAGTAATGGCAAATTGTCTTGTCTTATTGTATTCGATTGATAATTCTTTAACCATCTTTTCAGCATTTGTAGTAGCCGCAGACATTGCGGTCATACGAGAAGCTAATTCACTTGCTTGAGCTTCAAGTAATGCGTGATAAAAGATGTTTGTCATATACATTGGCACAACTTTTTGTAAAATGTGGTGAACATCTGGGAAAAATTCCATAAGTGGATCGATGATTTCATCGTGAATTCTCTCTTTTGGATCAGTAACCCCAACAACTGGAAGAATTTGCCAATCTTCAACGAAATAACTCATCATATTTTTAAAACGAGTTGTGATAATTTCAACTTTATCAATTTCGTGTTTTACAAATAATTCTGCCATATCTTCTGCAATATCGCGAGCTTCGATTGGTGATGGTTCATCCACTGCTGAATAGTATTTCTGTTCAATTTTGCATCCCAATTGTTCACATTTCTTGCGTAATCCAGAGATACCCTTTTGTCCTGCCACAAAAAGCCTAACGCCAATTCCTTGTTCTTGGTATTCTTTAATTCTTTTTAACGTTGCACGAACAATATTAGCATTATAAGCACCAGCCAAACCTTTGTTTGACGTGATGGCTAAAATGCCAACGTTTTTAGTTTCTCTAACTTGTAAAAGTTCTGGATAATCGTCAATGGCGTACTTGATTTTTAAAGATTCGCTAGAGTATTCATCAACAGAATTTAGAAGTTTTTGGAACATATGTACAAGTTCTCGAGTGTAAGGACGAGCAAGTTTCACGGCAGTTTCTGATTTTTTAACCTTAGCTGCGGCAACCATTTTCATTGCTCGTGTGATTTTCTTTGTACTCTCCACACTTTGTATTCTATTTTTAATATCTTTTAAATTCGCCATTTGATTTTATTTATCCTTAAAATGATGTTTTGAAAGTTGTTAAACCCTCTGATAAAGTATTCTTATCTTCGTCAGACAATGCTGAACCAGAATTTAGACGATCCACAAGTTCTGAATAATTTGCGTTAAAGTAAACGAACCACTCTTTTTTAAATCTTGCTATGTCTGAATTATCAACATCATCTAAAACTCCTTCGTTAGCTGCAAATAGAATTGAAACTTGTTCTGCAACACTAAGTGGATTGTATTGAGGTTGTTTAAGTACTTCTGTAAGTTTTTGTCCTCTTAATAATTGTTTTTTAGTTGAGGCATCTAAGTCAGAAGCAAATTGAGCAAATGCTTCTAGTTCTCTATATTGAGCTAAGTCTAGGCGAAGTTTACCTGCAACTTGTTTGATAGCTTTTGTCTGAGCCGCACCACCAACACGAGATACAGAAATACCTGCGTTAATAGCTGGTCTAATACCTGCGTTGAATGAATTTGATTCCAAGAAAATTTGACCATCAGTAATTGAAATTACGTTGGTTGGAATGTATGCTGAAACGTCACCTGCTTGAGTTTCAATGATAGGTAGAGCAGTGATACTACCGCCACCAAGTTCATCATTTAACTTAACTGCACGCTCTAATAATCTTGAGTGAAGATAGAAAACATCCCCAGGGTATGCTTCACGTCCTGGTGGTCTTTTCAATAATAAACTCATTGCTCGATATGCTTGAGCGTGTTTTGATAAATCGTCATAAACAATTAAAACAGACTTACCTTGTTCCATAAATTCTTCACCAATAGCAACCCCTGCAAATGGTGCGATATACTGTAATGGAGCTGATTCATTAGCCGTTGAAGATACGATAATTGTATATTCCATAGCTCCACGTTCTTCTAATGTTTTTGCTAAATGTGCAACAGTTGATGCTTTTTGACCAATTGCAACATAAATACAGATTACGTCTTTACCTTTTTGGTTGATAATTGTATCGATTGCAATCGCAGTTTTACCAGTTTGTCTATCACCAATGATAAGTTCACGTTGTCCACGTCCAATCGGCGTTAGTGCATCAATTGCAGTTAAACCTGTTTGTAATGGTTCGTGTACAGATTTTCTGGTAACAATCCCAGGTGCAACACGTTCAATAGGTCTTGTTTTTGAATATTCGAATTCACCTTTACCATCAAGTGGTTTGCCTGTTGGGTCAACAATTCTACCCATTAAACCTTCGCCAACTGGAACAGATGCAATTCTTCCTGTTGTTTTTACAACTGTACCTTCTTTGATGTTTGTGTAATCACCCAAGATTACAACCCCAACGTTATCTTCATCAAGGTTCATCGCAATCCCTAGGGTGCTATTACCATCTTCAAATTGTACAAGTTCGTTTGCCATAACGTTGCGCAAATCATAAACACGAGCAATACCATCCCCGTTTTCAAGAACAGTACCTGTGTTTGAAACTTCTGTTTGAAGTTCGTAATTATCAATTTTGTTTTTTATAATTGAACTAATTTCATCAGGTTGTATTAGTACCATAATACTTTTCCCCCTACCTATTTATACTTTTACTTAAATTTGCTAACTTAGCACGTACGCTTGTATCGATTACGCAATCATCGATTTTGAACGCAAGCCCAGCGATAAGTGATTTATCAACTTTCCAAATTGGTGTTATTTCACATCCTAATTTGTGTTCAAGTTTAAACAATACATTAGATTTGTTTTCGAAATTTAATTCTATTGGTGAATAAACTTCGACAGTTTTTTTGTTTGAATGTTTCTCAATCATTTCTTCAAAAGCTGATTTAATTGGATAAAATTCATTAAAACGATTTTTTTCAACAAGAACTTTTAAGAAATTCAAAATTTTCACATCGATTTTTTTACTGAATACTTCGTCTAGAATTTCAATTTTTGTGGAAGATGAAATTGAAGAGTTTGACATAACAATTTTTAAATCGTTAGAAGTTTCAAGAACTTCAGCAATTTGATTTAATTGTTGTTCTATTTTTTCAAAAGTTTTTTGCTCTGTTGCAATTTCCATCAGAGCTTTTGCATAATTTTTTGAAATTGTAGAAATTAGTGTTTTTGTCATTATAATTTCACCTTATCAAGTTCATCCAAACTTTCAAGAATGTATTTGTTGTGTAGTTCAGGATTTGAGTTTAGTAAATCTTGAATATGTTTTCTTGCAAGTTCAACAGATGCTTTTGATGTTTTTTCTGTCATAAGATTAGAAATTTTCTTTTCTTCAATAGCTAAAGATTTTTTGATGTTTTGGTCGATATTAAAGATTGCTTTTTGTGTGTTTTCCTCAATTGAATCTTTAAACGCTTTAGTTTTTTCTGCTGAAGATTTTTCAATAGTCTCGATATCTTGTGGAAGATTATCTAAAATTTCTTGAGCCTCATCTCTAAGTTTTTGAGATTTAGCTTTTTCATCGTCAGATTTTTTGATTTCTAAAGCTACATCTTCAACTGATTTTTCAAAGTTTTTGCCAAGATTTAATTTTTTCACGATTATAGCCAAAATCCATATCATAATTGCAAAATTTATGATATTTGAATGTAATATGTAATGTAGTATTTCTGAAAATTTTTCCATATTAATCCATTACCCTATTTACTGGTTCGTAATCTGTGTTTTCAATTTTTGTATCTATACCAAGAACTTTTGATGCAATTGAAGACGCTAAATCTTTTACAACTGTATGTTTAACTTCTTGTTTAAGCTTAGACTCTTCCTGCAAAATCTTTTCTTTCTTTTGAAGAATTTCAAACTTTGAATTTTCTTTAGCCATTTTTACTTTATCAGTAGCTTTGTTTTGTGCTTTTTCTACTGCTTTTTTAAATTCGTGCCTGCATTTCTCTTGAGTTTGTTCAATTTTAGCTGCGTGAGTTGTTTTATATTCATTAGCATCAGCCTCAAATCTTTTTGAATCTTCATAGTTAGAGCTAATATAATTCTCTCTTTTTCTGATGATATTCAAAATTGGGCGATAGAATATTGTATTCATTATCATAATGAACACTGTAAAACTCAATATTGCAACTATAAATGTGGCATTAAATTCAAACATTTGTTATCCTTATTATTTTACGAAAATCAATAGTAAAGCGATTAACAAAGCATAAATTGCAGTAGCTTCAGCTAGACCAGCACCGATAATAAAGTTTTTGAATGCTTCAGCTTTGATTTCTGGTTGGCGAGCAATTGCATCTAAAACGGCTTTAGTTGCGATACCAAGACCTAAACCTGCACCTAATGTACCGAAACCAATTGCGATACCTGCAGCTAGTCTGCCTAAATCTAATGTTTGTTCAACTGTCATAATTTTCTCCTTTTATTTAAAGTTATAAATTAATGTTCATCAGCGATTGCCATTGAAATATAAGTTGTAGAAAGTAGCGTAAATACTAACGCTTGTATTAGTGCAACAAATAATTCAAACATCATAAATGGTAGCGGGAATATTAGCCCAGTAAGGCTTACTACTGTCGCTACCAGAACTTCGCCTGCAAAAATATTTGCAAAAAGTCGAAGCGCCAAAGAAAATGGTCTTACAAATAATTCCAATGTATCAACTAGAGTAATTACAATATCGTTAATTCCCCAGCCTTTAAAGAAAAATTTGAAGCCATGTTTTTGAATTCCGAAGAATATATAATAAATAGAAACTACAATAGCCATTGCTGCAGTCATATTTATATCGTTGTTAGGTGAAGCAAGTTCTCCTGTATGTAAGTGGATTAACTTCCAAGGAAGTTGTCCAACTAAGTTCGCTGTTAAAATAAATAAGAATAAGGTTAATAAGATTGCAATATGTTTTTGAGCATTATCGTTACCCATACTAGCTTTTGCAATATCGTTGAAATATTTGATAACACTTTCGCCAACAAGCTGAAGTTTTGTTGGGACCATTTCAAGTTTTCTTGTTGTGATAAATGCTAGTATTATTAATAGTAACATTGTAATCCACATGGTAATAAGTGTATCTAAATTAAAAGACACCCCATGCCCTAAAATTGTGGTTGTATAAACCCAATGTTCCATATTTCTCCCTCTTCTGTTATTTTATTCTAACATTGAAAAAGTTTTTTCGCAAATAAAAAAAATTTGTGAAATTTTTGTATTTTATAAGTTTGTTTGTAGTATAATTGTTCTATATGGAAATTATCCGTTAGGGGAGAACATGAAAGTTATAAAACTTGAAAAGGTTGATTCTACGAATAATTATGCGAAGTTGAATATTGAAAACTTTGCAGATAAAACAATCATACATGCCCTATCCCAAACCTCAGGACGTGGTCGTTTAAATCGTTCTTGGGTTGATTTAGGGGAAGGTAACTTGTTCATGTCCTTTGTCTTAAAACCTTCGGATTGTTTTAATGAAATTTATCCTAATATTACACAATACCTATCAGTTACACTGTGTAAGGTTTTGGAATCTTATGGTTTAAAACCAGAAATCAAATGGCCAAACGATGTGTTAATTTCTGGGAAGAAAATTGCAGGAATTCTTTCTGAAACAGTTATGTCTGGTAATGTTTTGAAAGGTATTGTTGTTGGTATTGGTGTTAATTTGAATTCTAACAATGATGATATTTCTTCCATTCCAGATAAAATCGCTACATCTTTAAATTTAGAAATTGGCAAAGATGTTGACTTAGATGTGTTTATGAATGAATTAACGGAAGAATTTTTCAAAAATTATGATGCCTTTTTAGGAAATGGTTTTGAATTTATTAAAAATGATTATATTAATAGAAATTGTTTCTTAAACAAGGAATTAAATGTTCAAATTTTTAATAACGTTGAAACTGGGCTTGCCAAGTCAATTAATGACAGAGGTGAGCTCGTTTTATTGAAAGAAGATAAAGAATTAGTACTTACAATAGGAGATATTTTATGAATGAAACATTAAGTAATGGTTTAACGTTACTAGGTATGGGGATGGGTTTTGTATTATCGTTCCTTGTTATTTTGATTTTTGCAATGTTTGTAATGTCAAAAGTTGTTGGATTTTTAAACAAAGTATTCCCAGAAGCAGTTGAAGAAGTTAAGACAGTTGCTAAAAAAGCGGCAGCTGGTATTGATGAAGCTATTGCTTTAGCTATTGCAGCTGCTATTGCTAAAAAAAGAGGATAAGCCCTCTATTATAACGAATTATTTTTGTATTTATAAATGAAAGGACAAATTATGGGAAAGAAACTTATTAAAGTTATGGACACATCTTTCAGAGATGGTTTCCAGTCAGTTTATGGGGCAAGAGTTTTTGTAGAAGATTTCTTACCTGCATTAAAATCAGCTGTTGATGCTGGTATCAGACACTTTGAAGTTGCAGGTGGTGCTAGATTCCAATCACCAATTTTCTACTGTAACGAAAATGCATTTGAAACTATGGACAAAATCAGAGCTGCAGTTGGTCCAGATGTTAACTTACAGTCTTTGGCTCGTGGTGTTAACGTTGTAGGTTTAGATTCTCAACCAAGAGATATGATTAACTTACACGCTAAAATGTTCAAAAAACACGGCGTTACAACTGTTAGAAACTTTGATGCTTTAAATGATGTTAATAACTTGATCTATTCTGGTCAATGTATTAAAGATAATGGCTTAAATCACGAAGTTACTATTACAATGATGGAATTACCTATCGGTTGTGAAGGTGCTCACGATGTAGCTTTCTATGAAAAAGTTCTTAGAAACATCTTAGATTCAGGTTTACCATTTGATTCATTAGCATTTAAAGATGCTTCTGGTACTTCAAATCCTAGAAAAGTTTACGAAACAATTAAAATGGCTCGTGAGATCTTGGGTTCAGATGCACACATCAGATTCCACTCTCACGAAACTGCCGGTACAGCATTAGCAGCATACTTAGCTGCTCTTGATGGTGGTGCTGATGGTATCGACTTGTCAATGAAACCTGTTTCAGGTGGTACTGCTCAACCTGATATCGTTTCTATGTGGCACGCATTGAAAGGTACTGAATACGATTTAGGTATCGATATTGAAAAAATCTTAGAAACAGAAGAAATCTTCAAAGATTGTATGAAAGATTACTTCTTACCTCCAGAAGCTTTAGCAGTTAACCCAATGATTATCCAATCTCCACTTCCTGGTGGTGCTTTGACTGCTAATACTCAAATGCTTCGTGATAATAACTTGATGGATAAATATCCTGAAGTTGTTGCAGCTATGAAAGAAGTTGTAGAAAAAGGTGGTTTCGGTACATCTGTAACTCCAGTTTCTCAATTCTATTTCCAACAAGCATTCAACAACGTTATGTTTGGTAAATGGAACAAAATCGCTGAAGGTTATGGCAAAATGGTTCTTGGTTACTTTGGTAAAACTCCTTGTGAACCAGATGCTGAAATCGTTAAGATTGCTTCAGAACAACTTGGTTTACAACCTACAACTGAAACAGTTGTTGACTTAAACGATAAAGATGAAACTAAAGGTATTGCAGCAGCTACAAAAATGCTTCAAGATGCAGGTTTGGAAGTTAATGATGAAAACATCTTCATTGCTGGAGCTTGTAAAGAAAAAGGTATCTTGTTCTTACAAGGTAAAGCAACTGTTGGTGTTCGTAAAAACGAAAAACAAGCTGAAGCTCCTGTTGCAGCTGGTTCATCAGAAGGTTCAAATGCATACACAGTTACTGTTAATGGTAAAAAATATGCAGTTGCGTTCGAAGGTGAAAAAGCTACTGTTAACGGCAAATTATTTGACTTCTCCGTTAAAGAAGGTATCGAAGCTAAGGCTGCAGCTACTGGCGAAGGAACTCCAATCAAAGCCGCTTTACCAGGTAACGTATTAAAAGTATTAGTTGAAGAAGGTGATACTATTGCTGAAGGTGATGTAATTGCTGTTGTTGAAGCTATGAAAATGGAAACAGAAATCAAATCTCCTGTTTCTGGTACTGTAAACTCTGTTGAAATCGAAGTTGGTAACAAGGTTCAAGCAGGTCAAGTATTGGTAACTGTGGGTTAGTAGGAGGTCTAAAATGGATTTAAAAGAAGGTTTATTAGCCTTATGGAACTCAACAGGTATCATGAACATGGTATCTCCAGTTGATGCTTCTATTACAAATGGTTTTGAACAGTTTTTACACCAATTCGGTCATCCGATTATGCTTGTTATTTGCTGTTTCTTGCTATGGCTAGGTATTAAAAAACAATATGAACCATTATTGTTAGTTCCAATTGCTTTCGGTGGTTTGTTATCAAACATTCCTTTAGCAGGCATCGCTGAACCAACAGGGTTCTTAGGAATTATTTATGAAGCTGGTATTCATAAAGGTTTATTCCCTCTAATTATTTTTATGGGTGTTGGTGCAATGACAGACTTCGGTCCGTTGATTGCAAACCCTAAAACTGCACTTTTAGGTGGAGCAGCTCAATTTGGTATCTTTGGTGCTTTATTGTTAGCTCTATGTTGTTTTGGCTTTACATTACCTGAAGCAGGTTCTATCGGTATCATTGGTGGTGCTGATGGTCCTACATCAATTTTCGTAACTTCAAAACTAGCTCCTCACTTATTAGGTGCAATTGCCGTTGCGGCTTATTCATATATGGCTTTGGTTCCAGTTATTCAACCACCTATTATGAAATTACTTACAACTGATGCTGAACGTAAAATCCAAATGGATCAGTTAAGAGCGGTTTCAAAAAGAGAAAAAATTGTTTTCCCTCTTGTTGTATTGTTCTTATGTGTAATTTTCTTACCTGATGCTTGTCCATTAGTTGGTGCTTTGACATTTGGTAACCTATGTAAAGAATGTGGTGTTGTTGATAGACTTTCTGATACTATGCAAAACGCTCTAATTAACATTGTTACAATTTTCTTAGGTTTATCAGTTGGTTCAAAACTATCAGCAGAACAATTCTTAACTGTTCAAACATTATTCATTTTATTCTTAGGTATCATCGCATTCTCATTTGCAACTGCAGCAGGTGTATTGATGGCTAAATTGATGAACCTATGTACAGGTATCATCGCTAAAATGACAGGTAAAGAACACAGACCTATTAACCCATTGATTGGTTCAGCTGGTGTATCAGCAGTTCCAATGGCAGCTCGTGTTTCTAATAAAGTTGGTTTGGAGTATAACCCTCAAAACTACTTGTTGATGCACGCTATGGGTCCTAACGTAGCAGGTGTTATCGGTTCAGCTGTTGCGGCAGGTATATTGTTAGCATTATGTCACTAATCCTTGGTCGGTCGGGGCAATATGCTATCAATCTGGTACTTGTTAGTATATTGAAATGAATCAAAAAAGCTCCTCACTTGAGGGGCTTTTTTATGTTAAAATCTAATTATGGTTAAAAGTTTAGGAATTGTTGATTCAGATAATAAAGATATTATTTTTGCTATTGAAAAACATTTTGTATCTAAAGATGCTGATGTAAAAGTCGTTTCTGCTGATTTTGATATGTCAGAATTTGATTTGGTTGTTCAAACAGGTTATGTGAATTCTGATGAAATTAAACACCCAAATATCTTAAATATTTATCCGACCTTGTTGCCAGCTTTTCAAGGTGAAGAAAATCCAATATTAGCTTCGTATCTGGCTGGCGTTAAGGTTAGTGGTATAACAGTCTATAATGAATCTTTAGACAAAATTTTAGCCCAGTATCCTGTTTTAATTGGTGTTGATACTTCAATTGGTGAATTAACAGATGAGCTTTCTAAGATAGCTCAGAAAATTTATCCTGTTGTTATTGAGTCAGTTTTATATGATAAAGTTTTTGACTTTGGAGTATTATTTAATAATTCATCTTGCAAGAGTAATTGTGGTGGCTGTGGCGGTTGCCATTAATTATCATCGTGTTTTTCAACGATAATATTTAGCTTATCAATTACACCATTGAAAAATGTTTTATTTTCCTTTTGTTCTGGCTTTATAGCCTTTATTTCAGGTGTAATATGTGCTGGGTTATTTGATTTTAGTCTTGCTGAGTAAATTGATTTTATCTCTTTGATTATTGTTTCGTTCATATTATTGTTCAAGTCTCTTAATTCCTATTAAGGGTAATCAGTCTAGTCTATACGTTATAAATGGTAAGTTTATAGAACTTCCATTGGTTCAACTGCAAAGTCAACAATACATGTGCCTTCAGTTGAAAATGCTGCATCTAGGGTAGAGTCTATTTCATCTAGTGTAGTTACTCTAAACGCATTTGCTCCGTAACTTTTTGCAAGGGTCAAAAAGTCGGGGTTAGATATTTTTGTTTGGGAATAATTTCCATCACAAAGTTTTTCTTGCAATTGGCGAACCATTCCTAGATATCCGTTGTTTAAAATCATAATTTTAATGTTTAAATTGTTATCCATACAAGTTGCAAGTTCATGCAATCCCATTTGGAAAGAACCATCGCCAGTTATGCAAACGATAGTTTTGTTAGGATTAGCTACCGCAGCACCAATTGCTGCTGGGAAACCAAACCCCATTGTTCCAGAACCGCCAGATACAAAAATTCTGCGATTTTTATTGAAATTTAGGTTCTGTACAGCCCATAGTTGATGTTGACCAACTTCCGATGTAAAAGTTACATCTTTGTTTTTTGTGTATTCTTCAATTTTTCTTATAACTTCAAATGAGTGAAGAAGGTTTGTTTGTCTTTCTCTTTTAATATTTAGAGATTTGAAGTTTTGAGCTTCTTCGCTCCAAGATTTGTAGTTATTATATTCAAACTTACTTATTGATGATAAAAAATCTTTAATATCTCCAATGAAAAAGTCAGATGTAGGTATAAATTGAGAAATTTCTTTTTCGTTGATATCAATTTGAATAAATTTCTCTGATAAATCAACGTCTTTAAACATGCAAGTAATTCTGTCGTTAAATCTAGCGCCAAGCGAGATGATTAAATCTGATTTTTTGATTATCTCATTTGCGGCCTTATCCCCAAAAATCCCTATCATTCCAAAGTAGTTATTGTTATCTTGTGGAAATGAACCTAATCCCATCATTGTACTAACAACTGGAATTTTGAATTTTGTAGCAAATGAAAGCAATTCATTCTCAGCTTTTGCGTGTGAAACGCCTCCACCTGCAACTATCACAGGTTTTCTTGAATTTTTTATTCTGTTTACAATTTTTTCAATAGAGATTGTTGGTTTTGAATATTTTTCTACTGGTTTTTCATCCATTTTAAATGATGCAAAATTTGAGGTATCAGCAAAAACATCTTTAACAATATCAACAACCACAGGTCCTTTTTTCCCACTTGTGGCTATATTCATAGCTTCTTTTAGTGTGGATTGTATTTCAGAGGCTGATGTAATTTGGAATACTTTTTTTGTGCAAGATCTTGTAATGTCGCAAATGTCTGCTTCTTGAAATGCGTTTTTACCAAGCAAACTTTTAAAAACCTGCCCAGTTAAAACAATTAGTGGGTAACCATCAAGATATGCATTTACAATGCCTGATACAGTGTTAGTTGCTCCAGGACCAGATGTTACTAAAACAATACCACATTTGCCAGTTTCTCTCGCGTAACCTTCTGCCGCATGTACTGCTGATTGTTCGTGTCTTACAAGGATATGTTTTATGTCAGACTGTTCAAAAAGTTCGTTATATACATCTAAAACAATGCCTCCAGGATAACCAAAAATAGTATCAACACCTAAATTTTTAAGTGTTTCGAATAAAATTTTTGAACCTTTCATTGTTTTAATTTCGTTTTCAACTAGCATGAATAAATGTATCCCTTGTCTGACTTTCTAATATTATCATAGACATTTTATCTAGGCAATAAAAAAGACGGAACTTTACATTTGTAAAATCCCGTCTCGAATTATTTCTGAAAATCTATTATTTACCGATTAATGAGTTCCAAGCATCTTTTCTTTTTTGAACTTCAGCTTGTCTAGCTTTTTTTCTAGCTTCAGCATCTTTTTTAGCTTGGTTTTGTTTATCTTGCCATACTTTTTGTTGTTTAGCTATTTCAGCTTCTCTAGCTTTTTTTCTAGCTTCAGCATCTTTTTTAGCTTGTTCTTGTTTTTTAGCCCATTCTTTTTGTTGTTTAGCTATTTCAGCTTCTCTAGCTTTTTTTCTAGCTTCAGCGTCTTTTTTAGCTTGTTCTTGTTTTTTAGCCCATTCTTTTTTTTGTTTAGTTATTTCAGCTTCTCTAGCTTTTTGTCTAGCTTGAGCATCTTTTTGAGCTTTTGCTGCTGCAGTTTCATGTTTAGTAACAGTTGTAGAAGCTTTATTTAATGCATCAGATAGTGGACCAGCTTGAGCAGCAGTGCCGATAGCTAGTACTGATAATGCCATAAGTGAAACTAATAATTTTTTCATTCCTTTTCTCCTTTCACTTGGTCAGATGTAATTGTTTCTAATTTAAGTTTTTTACTTTCCAACCTTTTTTCTAAATACTCTAACTCTTTTTGTTGTATTCTTTTCTTTCGTTCTTGTTTTGCAATTTGTTTCTTTTTCTTTAGATATATTTTAGAACGATTTTTCTTTTGCTTTTGTTCATTTTTTACATCTTGTGGTTCTTTTGTTTTGTCAATATTTTGTTCTATTTCAACTCCTTGAGTAGATTGTATTGGCTCCTCATTTTTTGCATAGCAAATTGAGCAAGTACAAAAACTAAATAACACTAATAAACACAAAAACGATTTTTTCATATTTATAGCTTAGTCCAAATCCTAATATTTTGCAATGATTTCGTTAATACCTTTTTGTGCGACATTAAAGATTTCTATCATCTGGTCAAATTCATAAGGTTCACCTTCTGCGGTTGTTTGAAATTCGATAATTTTTCCGCTTTGTGTCAAAACTACGTTTGAATCAACCTGTGCGTGTGAATCTTCCTCATAATTTAGGTCTAATCGAACTTCACCATCAATAATTCCTGCCGAAATTGCAGCAACAGGCTCAATGATAGGATTTTCTTTAAGTGTTCCATCTGCAATAAGTTTTTCAACTGCATCAGCTAAAGCTACATAGCCACCGCAAATACTGGCAGTTCTTGTGCCGCCGTCTGCTTGTATGACATCTGCGTCTATTGTAATTGTTAAGTCTGGCATTTTTTCTAAATCAACACAAGCTCTCAAACTTCTTCCGATTAGTCTTTGAATTTCTTGTGTTCTACCTGAAATTTTTGTTCTTTCTCTTTGGCATCTTGTAGAAGTTGAAGATGGTAATAGTGAATATTCAGCGGTTAACCAACCTCGTGGATCGTCTTTAGCCATCCATTTTGGTTTCCCAATTTCAACTGATGCTGTTGTTATAACTTTTGTATCGCCAAATTCAACTAACACTGAGCCTAAAGCGTGTTTTGTATAATTTTTTGTGAATTTTATTTCTCTTGTTTCATTGTTTGCTCGATTTTCAATTCTCATATTTAACTCCTTTTATTCACTATTATTTATTGTCCTTCGTAGTCCCAGATGTAAATTTGTCCGCAGTATCGACATACTGCATGTTCGTTCATAAATTGTAAATCTGGTACAAAAACGTATCCATCAACAGTAATTTCAATTTCGTTTTTGTCGTTATATCTTTGCGAGAAATTTCTATCGCCAGTGTAATCTGGTGAAAACATTAATTCAAATTTATCTTTTGATTTGCAATTTTTGCAGATAAACATTGATTATTCTTCCTCTATTTCTTGTTTTTGCTTTTTAGATTTTTTGCCAGAGTTTTGTTTTTTAAGTTCTAGGTCTGTTAAATTCATATACCATAATGTCCAACAAATACTTCTGATTGGTAATGTTAACCCCATAATAATTGCGCTTAAAATAGAGTAGTAAAACATTTCTGATATCATTTCAGTAGTTATTATCGGTTGCTTGAATAAGGTTAATAATTCGTTAGTCAATGCTATTGGTAATGCTGATGATATTGGGTCAAATAGCATACATATTTTGTTGCTCAAGTTTAGGTAATCAAAGACTACGCTTACCCCTTGAGTGATGATGAATATTGAAAAGAACGCTAAAATTAGCATCAGCGCACAAGTTCTGAACCAGTGTCCTTTTATTAATAAAAAGCTTCTTTTGAAATGTTCGTGAATTTTTAAATCAGGTTCAAATGTGAATATTTGAAAGACTAAAATAAAATAA
The DNA here is from genome assembly GCA_017626055.1 of bacterium. Taxonomy (GTDB): domain Bacteria; phylum Cyanobacteriota; class Vampirovibrionia; order Gastranaerophilales; family Gastranaerophilaceae; genus Zag111. Next base: position 47,476 of record JAGAJM010000010.1, read on the forward strand.
ATCCAAATTATTGATGCTGGAATTATGAAGAATATGCTTGATCCAATGGAACTTAGAATTCCAACAGCTAGTAGCAATAATACAAAAGCCCAAGTTCTTCTGGTCGCAACTTCATTATGGGATTGGAAATCGTAAACTTTACCTGTTGAAATTGCCCCTTCAGTCATAGAATTTAGTGCGATATAAGCTACCATATAATCCCAAAAGGCTTTAACAAAAACTAAAATACCTGGGATGGCCAGTAGTAAAACTAAAAGAAATGCAATCCATGGGTTATTAACTTTTGCTACAATTTGGTTTGCAAAGCCTAAAGATAGTCCGAAAGATAGTAGAATTCCTATCAATTGTCCAAATACTGGGAAAAGCATATATGTTAGGAATTTGTCGATATTTGTGAAGTATATTTTAATTCCTTCGGCTAATACAAACCATATGCTATTTTTTACTTTAAATTTGGACATATACCCTCCTTCGTTGTATTATAATTTTATTACAAATAGGTTTAGAAAAACAATGCATGATTACAAAGACTTAATTAAACAGTTTACAAAGGAAGATTTTTTATCGGGACGAGTGAATTTACATATTCATACGACATATTCTGATGGTGAGGTAGAGTTTATAGACGTTGTAAATCAATCTAAAGAAAAAGGTTGTAAACTTATTTCTATTACTGATCACAACACTGTTAAAGGTCATATTGATAACCCTAATTGTGGAGTGTTGACTGGTGTTGAATTTGATGTTTGGTATAAGTATATTTTCTTGCATTTATTAGCTTATGGTATTGATGTAACTCATCCTGCATTAACCCCTTTTTTTGCCAAAACAAAATCTGAAACTGAATCAGATATTTTAAGATTCTGTGCAAAAAGAAATATAAAAGGATTGATAGATGCAATTCATCAAGCAGGTGGTGTTGCCGTTTTAGCGCATCCTTGTTGTTGTTGGGCGTTGAGTTTAGATAAATTTGTAGCTGATTTGGTTGAAATTGGATTAGATGGAATTGAGGTCTATTACCCTTATCCAAGATGGCGAAAATATATCAAATTTTCATCTCCAGATTCTGTTGATGCGATAGCAGAAAAATACCACCTATTAAAAACAGGTGGTACTGATCTTCATTCGAAAACTTTGAATTAGTCTTCTTTCAGATGTTTAAAGTGTTTCCAGATATACCAAATAAATAGGATAATACATGCCAACACAATTACAACATCAAATTTATGCCAAATATCTTTCATTTTGTCTAAATTTTGACCTAGCTTCACCCCTACATAAACAAGTACATAGCTCCAAATTAGCGAGCCTAGGAATGTGAAAGTAAAAAAGGTTCTTTTTCTGGCTTTTAAAATACCTGCTGGAAGTGAGATAAATGTTCTTACAACTGGTAACATTCTGCATATAAAAAATGCCCAATCCCCATATTTGTCAACCCATTTGTCAGCATCTTCTAAATCTTTTTTAGATACAAGGAAATATTTTCCGTATTTTTCTACAAAAGTTCTTCCACCAAAATATCCGATGTAATAAGATGGCAAAGAACCTAAGACACAACCAATTGCTCCTGCAAAAGCTGCAGTATGAAATCCCATTTCGCCTTTTGAAACTAAGTAGCCAGCAAAAGGTAAGATAGCTTCAGATGGTAGTGGGATATTACATGACTCAATTGCCATAAGTAATGCTACTCCAGCAGGTCCCATAGCCGTAACAACACCTTCTATCCAATTTATGAGTGGTAATAAAATATTATCTAACATAATCTTCTCTCCTTTTTTTATTATACCATAAGTAATTTTGCTTTTATGGAATATTAATTAAAAAAGGCTCTGAGTTAATCAGAGCCTCTAATTTTTAGTATCTTTCTAAATATTTATCTAGTTCCCATTGCGAAACATATGTTCTAAAAGAATCCCATTCTTTTTTCTTAGATGTCATAAATTCTTTGAAAATATGTTCACCAAGTGCAGCTTGAGCTACTAAAGATTTGTCCATACATTCTAAAGCTTCTGATAAGCTACCAGGGAGAGCATCAATTCTTTGTTTTTTACGTTCTTTTGATGTTAGTTTGTAAATGTTACTTTCAACTGGGGCTGGTGGATCTATTTTATTTCTAATACCATCCAAGCAAGCTTCTAAAATAGCTGCAAAAGCTAAATATGGGTTACAAGCAGGATCTGGTGAACGTAATTCAACTCTTGTTGAAATTCCACGTTTTGCTGGAACTCTTAATAAAGCACTTCTGTTAGCAAGTGACCAGGCTAAGTAAACTGGAGCTTCATAACCAGGTACCAAACGTTTGTAACTGTTTACTGTTGGGTTTGTTACCGCAGTAATGCTTCTAACGTGTTTTAGCATACCGCCAATAGCATATTTTGCTTCATCTGATAGCTCATATTCACCTTTTTTATCATAGAAAGCATTTTTGCCACCTTTAAATAGTGAAATGTTGCAGTGCATACCAGAACCTTGAATTCCATAAATAGGTTTTGGCATAAATGTTGCGTGTAAGTTGTGTTTTGCTGCAACTGCTTTAACTACAATTCTAAATGTTGCAACGTTGTCTGCGGCAGTTAAAATATCAGCATATCTGAAATCAATTTCGTGTTGCCCAACTGCACCTTCATGGTGTGATGCTTCAATATCAAACCCCATTTCTTGTAGTGTTAAAACAATATCAGATCTGATATCTTCACCTAAGTCTTCAGGTCCAACATCATAATAACCAGCATTATCTGAAGTTTTTGTTGTAACGTTTCCGTCTTTGTCTTTTGCAAATAGGAAAAATTCAGCTTCTGGTCCGATATTCATTGAAAATCCCATTTTTTCAGCAGCTTGCATTAAGCGTTTTAAGTTACATCTTGGGCAGCCTTCAAATGGAGTTCCGTCGGCGTTATAAATGTCACAAATTAATCTTGCTGAATTTACCCCATCTGTTTCTCTCCAAGGCAATATTTGGAAAGTGTTAATGTCTGGATGGAAGAACATATCTGAAGTTTCAATACTTCTGAAACCTTTAATAGATGAACCATCAAGCATTATTTCGTTATTCAATGCCTTATCAATGTGCTCAGATGGAATTGTTAAATTCTTAACTTGACCATTGATGTCAACGAATTGCAATTTTATAAATTTAATGTTGTATTCTTTGATTAACTCTTTTACTTCTTCTCTAGTAAAGTTCTTGGCATCAAGCCTTGTGTATTTGAACTCAGTCATACAAACCTCTCTTAATATATTTACTTCTCTAGTTTATAGATTTTTTCGCAAAACGTCAAGTGTTTTCTTTTAATTTTGCACAAAAAAAGACCCGACATTTTGTCGAGTCTTTTGAGTTATCTTTGTTCAATGATTTTGTTATTATCATCAACTATGATTACTGTTGGTTTAAATCCCTCAAGTTCTTTTTCTTCAAATAGTCCATAAGTTACGATAATAACTTTATCACCTGGTTGAACTTTTCTTGCTGCTGCTCCATTTAAGCAGATTTTACCAGAGTTTGGTTCCCCTTTGATTACATAAGTTTGAAATCTTTCGCCATTATTTACATCTAGAATTTCAACTTTTTGCCATTCTCTGATATTTGCAGCTTTAAGTAAAGTTTCATCTATTGTAATTGAGCCAACGTAGTTAAGGTTTGCATCAGTAACTGTTGCTCTATGTATTTTTGAATATAAAAATTCTAATTGCATTGTCTTTCCTCTTTATTTAACGCTTTTTACAGCTTCAATAACATTTTTAACAGCTTCTTCTGGTTTTATAGCTTCTTTTTCACCTGTTTGGCGAGTTACAAATTCTACATTACCTTCAGAAATTGTTTTACCTACTGTAATTCTATATGGGAAGCCGATTAAATCTGCGTCTTTGAATTTAACACCAGGTCTTTCATCTCTATCGTCGATTACTGCTTCAACACCATTAGCTAAAAGCTCTTCATACATTTTGTTAGCAACGCTCATTTGAAGTTCATCTTTAACGCTAACAGGAACGATTACAACATGATATGGAGCAATAGCTAAAGGCCATTTAATACCCCATTCATCATGGTGTGCTTCAACTGCTGCAGCTGCAGTTCTTGTAACCCCAATGCCATAGCAACCCATAATGTATGGTTTTGTTTTTCCATCTGAATCTAGGTAAACTGCGTTCATTGGTTGTGAATATTTTGTTCCTAATTGGAAAATGTTACCAACCTCAATACCTCTTGTTACTTTTAGAGGTTGACCACATTGAGGGCAAAGCTCACCAGCTTCAACAAGTCTGATATCAGCTATAATTTCTGGTAAATCTAAGTCTGTTCCGAAATTAGCACCAACTCTGTGTGCATCGTTTTTATTTACTCCAACAACAAAGTTTTTAAGATCTTTTACTGTTTCATCAGCAACAACTGTAACTTTGAATTCGCCATATTTTGCAATAGGTTTCTTGTTTTCATCAACAGGTCCAATAAAACCAGGGATAGCATTGAAACCATTTTCAGCCATCATTTCTTCAATTTCGCCAGATGTAGCGATTCTGATTTCGTTACCGCCTACTGCATTTAGCAATTTTGTTTCTTCAACCGCTTTGTCGCCTCTAATTAGCGCTAAGACAGGTTTTTTATCAACTATATAAACTAAAGTTTTTAGAATAACTGAAGCTGGTACATTTAGGAATGTGCATAATTCTTCAATTGAATGAGTTGCAGGAGTGTCAACAACTTTTGATTCAGCAAAACCTCCATCAACCACTGCTTGAGGAAGTTTTGAAATTGCGTGGTTTGAGTTTGCAGCATAATCGCAACCATCACAATAGAATACGTCATTTTCGCCTGCATCAGTATCAGTAATTACCATAAATTCGTGAGAAACGCTTCCGCCAATTGCACCTGAATCAGATTGAACTGCTTTTGTATCAAGTCCGCAACGTTTGAAAATATTTGTATATGCTTGCCACATATTTTGATATTCTTTTTCTAAGTCTTCTTGGCTTGTAGCAAATGAATAAGCATCTTTCATGATGAATTCACGACCTCTTAGTAAACCAAATCTAGGGCGTCTTTCATCTCTGAATTTAGATTGAATTTGGTACAAGTTTGTTGGTAATTGCTTGTAAGATTTTAAAACATCACGAGCGATTGCAGTAATAATTTCTTCGTGAGTTGGTCCAAGACACATTTCTCTGCCATGGCGGTCTTTCAATCTCATCAATTCACCACCATAAGCACCCCATCTGCCAGATTCTTCCCAAAGTTCTTTTGGTTGAACAAATGGCATCAATAATTCCTGAGCGCCAGCTTTGTCCATTTCATCTCTGATAATATATTCAACTTTTTTTAATACTCTCCACATTAGAGGTAAAAAGTTATAAACCCCTGAAGTAAGTTTTCTGATGTAACCAGCTCTTGCTAGCATTTTGTGTGAAATAACTTCTGCATCAGAAGGGAACTCTCTTAGGGTTTGTACAAATAACTTTGACATTTTCATAATTAAATATCCTCATCTATCCTTTTTTGATGATTATATTTTAACACAAACAAAATTATTTAAGTTTACTTAATTCATTTTTTGCAGCTTGAACTGATAAAGATAGTGTTTGATAATTTCTTATTGCACGTTCTAAATATGAAATTCCTTTTTCCTTATTGCCAGCTCCTCTATAAGCTAAAGAAGCCAAATAGTCTAAATCCCCAGTTTCTTCACATTGAGATAGTGCGCTTTTAATAACTTCGACTGCAGCTTTGTATCTGTTTTCTTTCATCAAAAGTTTTGTTAAGATTTTATATGCCTCAACATCTAGTGGGTTCATTTCAATAGTTTTATCTAAATTATCGATTGCTTTTGATGTATCACCTTCATCATTGTAAATCGCAGCAAGATTGAAATATGCCCAACTATAATTCGGAGAAATTTCAATAACTTTGTTAAATTTTTCTTTCGCTGAATCCTTATCTCCAAGAATTTTGAAGATGTTACCTAAATAAAAGTGGGCGTATAAATCCTCATCATTGAGATCGATTGTTCTTTGAAAATTTTCAATAGCTTGAATGTAATCTTTTTGCTTAAAATACACCAATCCTAGATTGAAATAAGTGTTAGAATCTTCTGGGTCTTCTTCGATAATTTTTTTGAAACATTCAATAGCATCGTTGTATTCTCTTAATTCTGTATGTACAAGTCCCATATTGTAAATTGCATCAGAATAATTTGGTTCGAGCTCGATTGCTTTTAGATAAGATTCTTTTGCCTTTTTAAAATTTTTCATTTTCTCATAAACTATGCCGAGGTTATAAAAAATACCTTCATCATAGCTGAAATTCCAAGATAAATAAGTCAAATGTTGCAGAGCTTCTTCGTTAAAACCACAATCCATAAGCAAGACAGCTAATTCGCGTCTTGCTTGGAAATTATTTGAATCTTTTTTTAATAGTCTTTGTAATTCTTCTATTTTATCTAGCTTTGACATATTTTCTCTTAAATTACAGGAACATCGATTGGGTCAACAAGGATAACGTGTAGAACTTCATCTTTGTTGATTTGTACGTGTTTGCCTTTTTTAATCATATCAGCAATAGAACCATACACAAAATAACCAGCAGTGCCAAAAGCCCCGCCAAAAGCGCTTACAGGAACTAAAACATATTTCCAACCAGAGTCAGTGACATCTTCAGCCCAAGAAATTGCATCTTTTGTAATTTGTCCAGATTTTGAACAAGTTTGTTTCCAAGCGTCAGCATAACCTTTTGTAGTTGTAATTCCGCCATCAAAAGTCATATCAGTTCTGCCAACAACATTTAGAGTTAATGGTAATTGTCTGCCGTTAGGAGTTACAACGTGGTCAAAATTCAAGTATAAAACTGCACCTTTTGAAAATCTTTTTGGTTCTAATACCCCTTGAATATCCCCCCTGATAATGGAGCCAGATGGAAGAATTACATCATCATCTGCGGTTTGGTCTGTCAGTAGAATTGCAGAAAAACCATTACCTTGTTTATTGATACCAGTATTTAAAGAGTTTAGCATTTTCAACTCAAGTTTTGTACCAGCTGGAATTCTTTTTGTTTTTGCTTTTGCGTTAAATGGGGCAGCAAATGATACTTGTGCCATTATAATAACTGCTAATATTGCTCCTAAGATTTTTTTCATGATTATATCCCTCTTTCTTTGGTTGTATATTATCATATTTTTTTGATTTTGTTAATAGCTTCATAATACAATTAAAACACTTGAAATATTAATAAAACAACGTTATAATATTGTTATAGGGATAACTAAATTATCCCCACCCTTGATGGGAGGGGATAAAGGGGCGGGTGTCAATCTTGCTCAAAAATGTATCAATTTGTAAAAAAGGAGTATAAAAATCTAAAGTTTCCCCAAGTGCTAGCCGTACACACAGATATAAATGTGTGTGTTTAAACATGAGGTGTTGGATATAAAAAACGGTTTCAAGTTGAGAAATTTGTCTATTGCAGCTTTGGCTGGTTTAGCTTCGTTCGGAGCGGGCGTTAATTCCGCTCAAGCCGTAGAAACTCCTGTTGTACAAACTCTAGGTGAAGCAAGTGCTTATACCTTAACTAAACTTGAAACAGAACCAAGTTCTATTACCTCAAATGTTATTACAAATTATGTTTATGATGAGGTTTCTGGAAGTTTAAATAAGGAATATTATAGATACGATTTAGCAAAAACTGAATATGGTTCAGGTGCTAATACAAGATATTACAAATGGGTTGATGGAGTTATGACAAGGATTGAAACCGAGGCAAACGGAAATCCTTTAGAAACTCCTGAAATAACTGTGAAAAACCCAAACAGTGGTGCTTGTATGTGGCGTCCAAACAACCAAACTGTAAATGGTCATTGGTATGTTGATCAAAACGGTTCAACTCTTGATGGTTGGGGTTCAACTTCAAGTCCATTCAAAAGTAACGTTATAAATTCTTACTTTATTGAAAGTTCTGCAACTGGTGTTAATGGTCAAACTAACCACGGTGGTGCGATAAGGGGTTTTAGTATGTCAGAATATACTGGTATATCAGGTACTTTTATCGGCAACCACGCAACAGCATCAGGTGGTGCAATTTATAACTATGCACAATACACATATAATCCGGAGGATGCCTATGCGATTATAGGGGATATAAATGCGGATTTCATAGGTAACTATGTAAACGATACCACCGGAGATTTTATGGAACATGGTGGTGGCGGAGCTATTTTTAATAGTGGAATTGATAATACTGATTTTAATGTTTCAATTGGAGATATCAATGGCAATTTTATAAGAAATTATACAACCTCATCCAAATTCAATCAATATGGTGGTGCTATTCAAAATATGTCAGCTGAAATTGGTAATATAACAGGTGACTTTGTTGAAAATTACAACTCTGTTTCTGCTTCAAATAAGAATGCAAAAGGTGGTGCTATCTATAATGGTGCGATAAATGATAAAAAGGGTAGTACTATTGGAAACATTACAGGTGATTTTGTAGGTAACTATGCAAAATCAACAACAGGTAACGCTTATGGAGGCGCAATTTACAACGCATATGAAAGTGGTTCAAGTGACAAAATTAAAATAAATTCTATTACAGGTAATTTTGTTGGTAACTATGCAATGTCTGAATCTGGATATGGATATGGTGGAGCGATATACAATAATTCAATTATAGGTAACATCTCTGGTGATTTTATTGGTAATCACAGCTATACAACAATTTCTGGTGGAGCATATGGTGGCGCGATTTATAATGCTAGAGGTGCCGAAATAGGTGATATTACGGGGAACTTTATAGGAAACTATGCTCATGCGATTCATCAAACTGTTGGACTTTATGCTGATGGTGGTGCTATTGATAATTATGGAAGTATTGGTAATATTACTGGTAACTTTATAAATAATGAGTCATCTTGGTTTGGTGGAGCAATTTATAACAATGATGTTATCGGTAAACTTACTGGAGACTTTATCGGAAATAAATCAGGAGATTTTGGTGGTGCTATTTATAACTGGGGTACAATAGAAGAGATAAAAGGTAACTTTATCGAGAATTCTTTATATAGTCCAAAATGTGCATATGGTGGTGCTATTGCAAACGAAAATGAAATCGGTAATGTAACTGGAGATTTTATTGGAAACTCTGCTGTGTCAATTCTTGAAGATGTTACTTTAAAGAACGATGGTGGAGCCTATGGTGGTGCGATTTATAATTTCTGGATAATGGGAGATGTTACCAGTAATTTTGTTGGTAACTATGCGAAATCAAATTCTGCGGTTTATGAGGTTTATGGTGGAGCAATCTACAATTATGATGAAGCCTTTCTTGGTTCAACAGATGAAGAAGGTAATCTAGTTGGTGGAATTATTAACTCAAGTTTTTATAATAATTATGCAGTGTCAACTAATAGTTTAGCTAAAGGTGGTGCGGTAATGTCTGAAGATGACCTAAATATTATTGCAAAAGATGGCTATACTTCATTATTTAGCGGGAACTATGTTGAAGATATAAATGGTAAACGCCCAGAAGCAATCCATATGACGAATTATGTTTGGGATTCTTCTTTAGGTAGTAAAAAAATTAATGGTACAAATACAAAGGTTACTATTTACCAAAATAAAAAAACAGATCCTGTTATATTGAATCTTATAACTAATACTAATGGTAAATTTATTTTTGATGACCAAATTGTTGGCGGTGCACTCGAATTTACTGATGGGATGTTTTATGAAAAAGATGGTGAGAAACAATATGTAGAATTAAACGAAGATGGAACTTACCACGATATTGAAACTCCTGAATCTATTTACTTTACTCAAAAACTAAACATCACAGGTGATGGAACAGGTTTAGTTCAATTAAACAACGATGTAATTAATTTGGATATCACTCTAGATAGTTCAACATTGCATTTAGGAGCTAGAGATAACGTACTTGATAACAATAATTTAACGTTAAATTCGGCTACATTATCAATGATTAACAATCAAGCAGGAGTGTCAGCTTTAAATAGTTTAACTGTGACAGGTGATACAAATGTATTGGTTGATGTAGATTTGAAAAATCAGACAATGGACAGGTTCACGGCATCAGAATACGGCAGTCATAGCGGTAATTTGAATGTTACTGGCATGAATTTGCTTTCTGATGCTGTGAACGATACAACAGAGATTTTATTCGCAGAACAAGGTTTAAAAGATAATGTAATAAATGGTATTACATCTCAATTACCAGATGACATATACCAAACAACATTGTTTACACCTATCTACAAATATGATGTAAGTTACGATAATCGTGAAGATGCTGGTTACTTTGTATTTGCTCGTAGTGGCGGTTCAACAGGTGGAGCACCATCAGTTGATACATTTAACCCTGCAATTTTAGGTTCATCAACAAGTGCAACAGTTGGTGCAACTGCAACAATGAACCAAGCCTTTAACTATGCATTCCAACATTCATCAGACTATATGCATATTCCATATCTAGAACGTGTATCAATGCGAGATAGAAACAAATACGCTCTATCTATCACAGGTGATGCAACATATATGGGAAGATTCTCAC
>JAGAJM010000001.1 GCA_017626055.1 bacterium
AATTAAACTCGAAGATATGGAAAGCAATCGTTCAGTGGTTACTAACAATTTAGAGAAAATTGAAAAAAGTATTTATAGTGAAGCGGGAGTTTCTAAAGGTTTATTTGCCGCAGAAGGCAACACTGCACTTGAAAAATCTATTACTAATGATATGTCATTAATGATGATTTTAGCAGAAAAAATTGCTAACTGGGTTAAGTTTTTAATTGAAAGTAAATTTGGTGATAACCAAATTTCTTTCCGTGTGGCGCCTTTACCAATAAGTCAGTATAATGAATCTACTGTTAGACAAGATTCTTTATCATTGGCACAATCTGGCTACTCTTTCTTAATTCCAATGTTAACTCTTGACCTTGAACAAAGCGATTTAGTTGATTTAAAGAATTTAGAAATAAACGCACTACAATTAAACAAAATAATGATTCCTTTGGCTTCTTCGTTTACCACTTCTAGTGGCGACCCAACAACCGCCAATCCAGAAGAAAATCCTAAAAAGGTAAACGAATTGCCAGATGACCAAAAAACAGAAAAAACAATAGAAAATCTCGAATCTCAAAGTTAGAGGTGTTTAAATGTTACCAAATGTATTTGAAGTTTCCATTTATGGAAATTTAACCCCATTTGAAAAAAATCCTCTACTTTCGCTCGCTAGGGTACGAATTTTTTATAAGGGACTTAATAGAAATCGTACTTTTATTACGGATGAATTTGCTGAAAAGTTAATTGCATCTTTACCCTATACACCAGTATCTGGAATTTGGGATGAAAATGATTTTTCTGACCATGGCAAAAGCCGTGAAGAAGGTCGTATCTACGGTCTTGTTCCCGAATTTCCAAACGGTGCTTGGGAAAAACATCTTGATAAGGATGGAGTTGAACGTGAATATTATTGCTGTGATGTAGTATTATTTACAACTCGTTATGCTGATGCCGCCAAGATTGTTGGAAAATCACAATCTATGGAATTATGGCAGAAATCTATTAAAGGTGAATGGGTAATTCAGGGCGGAGTAAAATGTTTTAAATATAGCGACGGATGTTTCATTGGTCTCCAAGTATTGGGAGATGATATAGAACCTTGTTTTGAGGGTGCTGCATTCTTTAGCTATGCTGAGTCCCTTAAAGAAATGATAAATATATTAGAAAAATATAGTTTAAATGGAGGTAAGACTAAGATGGAACTTAATTTTAAACTATCAGATAGAGAAAAACGCAATGCCATTTTTGCTTTACTCAATCCTAACTTTAACGATGAAGGCGGTTGGGAAATCAATTATGAAATTTGCGAAATTTATGATGAGTATGCTCTTGTTTACAATGGAGAGTATTTCAGACAATATTACACAAAGAATGATGAAACTGATTCATTAGAGCTTGGTAATATTGAAAAGACTTTTGTAATGGATATTTCTGAGGCTGAATATACCGCTCTTAAAGCTTTAAGAAGCGCAAATGGCGGAGTTTTCACTGAAATTGACTCAAAATATCAGAGTCTTGTAGATAATAATTCTACTTTACAAGGAGAAAAAACAGATTTAGAAAATTCTGTTGCTACTCTTACTGAACAGGTAGGTTCTCTTCAAGAAACTATTAATTCTGGAGCAGATACAATTTCTGGTCTTAATAGTAAAATTGAAGAACTTAATGCTACCGCCGCAACACAGCAAGAAGCTTTCACGGCTCTTGAAGAAGAAGTAACCTCATTAAGAGAATTCAAAGCAGATGCTGAAAAAGCAGAAAAGCTTGCTGAAATTGCAAAATATAGCATGCTTGAAGAAGAAGTTGTTAAACAGTTTACTGAAGCTGTTGAACAAGGTAATTATACACTTGCTTCTTTACAAGATGCACTTAAAGTTGCATATGTTAATGCAAATGCACAATCTATTTTTACTAATGTTAATCAGCCTGCAAATCACTTCATACCCAAAACAGGTACTCAAAGCCCAGAGCTTAGTGGTGCAGCAAGATTAATTAGCAACCGTAGAAATAATGGAGGTAATTAATAATGGCTATTGAAAGAAAAGGCTACGGCCAACTCGAACTTAACGCAGTTGCCTTCCGTCGCGACGGCCGCGTCGAAGCTCAAATGCCTTATGATGTATCTGTAGAAGGTACTAAGTATGAAAACGGCATGGTAGTTATTCTCGATAAAGAAACTGACGTGGTTAAGGTGGGCGCAATTAAAGAAGGAGACCTTTATGGTATCGTTTACACTTCTGAAGAACTTTATGATACTCGTAAACCTGGTCTCAAAAATTTCGGTGTAGAAGTTGTTGGTGGCAAAGCACAAGGACCTGAAGGATATGATGTTCTTCCTCGTATTGGCTTCTTTGCTATTGGTGACCGTTTCACCACTAATACTGTTGTAAAAACAGACGAATTTACAAAAGGTGCAAAAGTTTATGCTGGAGCTACTGGCGAATGGACTGTTACTGAAAATGCTAACGGACCTATCGGCGTAGTTGCTGACGATAAAGCTACAATGCCTGACGGACAGGCTGCAATTAAAATTGCAATTATTAAGGCGTAAGGAGGAAGAACATAATGAAAGATATTAAAGCATTAAAAGAATTAGCTGTTTGTGCTATTCGTGGTACTACTCCTACTCCTACTGCTGAATTTAGCTGTACTGTTGAAGAAGTAGAAGCTACTCTTCGCGACGAACTTAACGCTCTCGCAGGCGATTATAATTCTTATCGCAGAAATAAAAATGACATTTTTGAAATTATGCAAGAAGCTGCAGACGAATATCTTCCTAACAAAGTAATTGCTGCTATGGGCGCATTTGCTGATATCCGTACTTTCAAAGATGGTGCTAAAGTTGAATTTAAAGTTAAAAAAGGTAAACTTCGTGGTAAAAAATTCGTTACTGCCGCATCTCCTGCAGGTGTATACGAAAGCTTCCGTCTTGATAGTGATGTATTCTCTGTAAATACAAAATCTATCGGTGGAGCTACTACTATTGATTTTAACCGTTTCCTTTGCGGCGATGAAGATATGGCTGAAAACATGGCTGTACTTTACGAAGGTATCGAAG